>CAIMFH010000092.1 GCA_903840265.1 uncultured Schlesneria sp.
CGGCAGGGATGGCATTTGAGTCACCACGGCCGCTGGCACTGGCGTCACTTCCATCAACGTTGTTGTGGCAGCAACAGCCTTCGCCTTTCTGGATGTCTTGGGTTTGGGGGCGGGTGCCACCTTCGGCTTTGCTTCTGCCTTCGACTTAGGTGCCGGCTTCACTTTCGCGACGGGCTTAGACTTGGCAGCGACTGACTTCCTGGACTTCTTTGTGACAACAACCGCTTCCGGATTATTCGCGAGGTCCGCGACCATCGACTCTAGATCGCCGAGCGTGGCTTCAACACCATGATCTTCAGCTGAAGAGCCTGATTGAGGACGATGACTGTCCGGGGCTGTTGTCGCTGCAGGGACAGCGGCAACGGCGACAGGCTGAACCATCTTCCCGAGGCTTAGTTGATCGAGAACTTCTACAAGTGACTCATAGTGGTCTTCGCCTTCGGAGTTGGTGCTTGCGATGCTGGACAGCATCTTTCGCACGGCGTCCACCATCTGCAGGAGCGCCGTCGTTTTGGTGGCGTCGAGTCGCAGTTCACCGTCGCGCAGCTTGACCAGCAGGCTCTCGCCAACATGTGTGACGTGCTCCAGAATTGGAAAGCCCAAGAAGCCGCAGGTTCCTTTAATCGTGTGAATTGTGCGAAACACGCCAGACAAAAGATTGCGGTCGTCGGGCGAGTCTTCGAGCGACAGAAGGTCGTGGTCGAGTTGATCGAGGTTCTCGTAGCTCTCGACGAGAAATTCCTTGATGATATCTTCGAGGTCATCCATTGATGCCGAGTCCTAGGAATGAGCGTCGCATCCGCACGGGGGGACACGCGGATGCGACGCTGAACAAAAGGGGAAAACGATTCTCGACCTGAAGACTCATCGAAGTCCGCTGCTCTCACTTGCTTCAGTCGCCGCAATCATTACCGCTTTTCTAAGTGGCCTCGGTAGGTTTAGCGATGGCACAAGCATTGTCGGATGAGACACTTGTGATCTTCTCGCTGCCGTGGCTTTCCACGGCAGCAGCGTGGTTTTGCAGTTGTTGTCCGCAAGAACAAAGACGAAGAGAGTCTTTGACAAAGCCGTGATGGCTCGGGTCGTGACCTCGACTGGCGGGAACCGCACACGCAGTCCGTTTCGATACCGTAGAGCAATGAAGAGGTCGAAACCTCTGTCTTGGAAAGTGGTGAAACTGCCCGAGCTTACGATCTCGAACCCAGCTTGTTTGGCTCACGTCGTTTGACACTGGGCGAGCGCAATTCCATCATCCCTGTCAGTGACAACTCGTGTGCCTGTGCGAGAATAGTGGTGACCCGCTTTCGGCGGTGTTCATCAATCTCGATTAATCGAATTCGTGCTTACTGACTGTAATTGATTCTGATGGATCGCATTCAACATCTCTTGGCTTGGTATCTTGGTCTGAAAACTCCGGCACCGGGAGAAGGAGTCCAATGGCGGCTTGATTGGCGATCACCGGCACCGTCTTGGGTCATCGCAATTGTCGCCTTCGCCTTAGTAATCGGCGTCACCTGGATTTACAGGCGCGACGGCGAATCCTTGAACTTGCGACAACGACTGACCCTGACGGTGTTACGACTGTTTGTCTTTGCCGTCATTCTGGCGATGCTCACGGAATTGAGTCTGACCGTCGAACGGACGGGGTTGCCGAGCGTGGCGGTCATGATTGACACGTCCGCCAGTATGTCGCTTCAGGATCAGTATCCCGCCGGTTCCGCAGCGGCCAACATCGCGAAATCGATTTCGTTGCAACCGGGTCGCGACGCACACCGTTTGGGGCTGACACAAGAAGTCCTCACGCGGAACGGTGGTGAGTTTCTAAAAGATCTGCAGCGCAACCACCAGGTCAAGCTGTACCGCTTCTCCGAAACAGCATCGCTCTTGGATTCTGGCAACTTGGAAGCGACTGACAGTGCGCCGGAGATCGAACCCTCTGATATCGAGACTGGGTCGACTGTCGCCTCGACTAGACCACGGCTTCCGCCGTTTCAAGCTGCTCTGGCTGAGATCGCTTCGTTGCGTGCTGATGGAGAGCAAACTCGACCGGCCCCGTCCGTCAAGAAGGTGCTGGCGGACTTAAGGGGGACGCCACCCGCAGCGTTGATCCTGTTCACCGATGGTGTCGCCAGTGTTTCAGAAGTTGATAAGTTATCGACCGTTGCCGAATCGGCTCGTCGCAAGGGAACACAACTGCACATTGTCGGCCTGGGTAGTGACGAGGCGTCGAAAGACGTTCTGATCTATGACACGCTTGTCGACGAGGTTGCGTTTGTCGGAGACCCAATGTCATTCACCGCCAAAGTGAAAAGCTTTGGCTATGCCGGCAAAAAGCTGACGTTGCGCCTGCGAAAAGAAGGCGAAGAAGGAGTTCTAGCAACGCAAGAGATCAAAGCTCCCCCTGACGGACAGCCTTTAAAGGTTGAGTTGTCGTACACCTCCAGTAAGCCCGGAGAATTTGACCTCATCCTGGAAGTCGTGCCGCAGTCCGACGAAACCAATAAGCAAAACAACGCGGAAATGCGGCACGTCAGCGTTCGCGAAGAAAAGATCCGCGTCCTGCTGGTCGACGGCGTTCCCCGCTATGAGTTCCGCTATCTGAAGCAATTGTTCGAACGAGACAAGTCGACAGAGCTGAGCACTCTTTTGCAGGATGCAGATCTCGAGTATTCGCAGGAAGACCGGACTGCACTGGAGCACTTCCCAGTCAAGAAAGAGGATCTTGCCAAGTTCGACGTCATTATTTTCGGAGACTTAAATCCAGGCGTCCTGGGCCCATCGGTGCTGGAGAATCTGCGAGACTTTGTGCGGGAGAAGGGGGGCAGCATTGTCTTCATCGCAGGGCCCCAAGCGAATCCTGCCGCATTCAATGGAACCCCGCTGGAGGCGGTCCTGCCTTTTGAACCTGCGGATGTCCGCGTTCCCGCCCCAGATGCTGCGTCATACGACAGCTTCCATCCCGTGCTGACGTTGGAAGGCCAGAAAGGGAACAGTCTGTTCCGATTGGGTGACGGCGAAGCCGATAGCCTGCGAATCTGGAACAGCTTGCCCAGTCTGTACTGGTTCGTTGAGATCCCCAAAACGAAGGCGGGCGTCCGCGTCTTTGCCGAGCATCCTTTGAAGTCAGGAAGCAATGGCCGCTTACCGATCATCATGCTGCAACAAGTGGGAGCCGGAAAAGTCCTGTACCACGCTACCGATGAATCGTGGCGGTGGCGGTTTCGACGTGGCGACCTCTATTACGGACGATATTGGATCCAGGCGATTCGATACCTCAGTCGCGGTCGACTGATTGGCAAAGACCGCACAGCGGAACTGAGTGTCGATCAACTCGTCTATCAACGCGGTCAACCGGTGACATTACGAGTCCGATTCGTGGACGAGAAATTCCTACCAACGGACCCGAGTGGCGTCACTGTCATGGTGGAACGGAAAGGAGAAGGTCGTCAACCGGTGAAGCTGACCCGGTTACGTGAAGCACCAACGATGTTCGAAGGGCAGTTAGCTCGCCTCTCCGATGGATCGTATCACGCTTGGATTTCGCAACCCGCTTTCAACGAAGCGCCACCATCAACGGACTTCCGTGTGGAAGCCCCCTTGCGCGAACTGCAACGTCGGGGCATGGACAAGGCCGATTTGCAGTTGGCAGCGAAGCAATCTAATGGTCGGTTGTACTCGCTCGACAATGTCGACACCCTTCCCGCAGAAGTTCCGCTGGGGACGCCGATTCCGCTGCAGACCGACAATCCCATTCCATTATGGAATCGCTGGGAAGTTCTGTCGGTGTTCGCCATGTTGCTGACGACGGAATGGATGCTACGCAAACGCTGGCGATTGGTTTGATTGCTGTGCAACGCACGTCGGGATTGGAAAACTACATTAGATGCGTCACGAGTCACAGCAGATTGGAACGTCGGTCCGAGTTATCGACGGCGATCCCGTCGTTTCCAGCCTCGCACGACTGTTGGGAATCGGCGTGTTGGCGTTAGTGGGTGTGACGTGGAAGCTGTGGACTCCACAGACGGTCTTCCCACAAGTACCGCTCGTTCAAGTCGCTTGTGATTGCCCTGGTTGGTGTGACTGGGTCTGCCTGGCGGCACTCGTCACGGCTGCCACAACGCTGCTATTTGTTGGGCGACGAGGCCTCGCAAGTCGTATCGCCAGTGCGGGGATCGCGATTTCACTGTCAGGCTTCTTCATTCTCGACCAGCATCGACTGCAACCATGGGCGTGGCAGTTCTTGCTGCTGTCGATCCTGCTTTCGCTCGCGGACAACAGCACAGTTCGGCGGGGCTGGATCTGGCTGACGATCTCGATTTATTTCTGGTCAGCGGTCTCTAAATTCGACTACAACTTTGTCCATGATCAAGGACCGACCTTGGTGGAAGGGTTCAAGCAGGCCATCGGCGTCCGCCAGACGATGAATCGATGGACAGAATCGTTCAATGTCTGGGCCGCAGTCGTTTTGGCTTCGGGCGAGTTATCTGTGGCGATCTTATTGTCGCTTCGCCGAACTCGACGATTCGCAGTCTGGCTGGCGGTTTTAATGCACGGGGCACTGCTCATGTCTCTTGGACCGTTGGGCCTGAAGCATTCATGGGGCGTGCTGGTTTGGAATCTG
The DNA here is from genome assembly GCA_903840265.1 of uncultured Schlesneria sp. Lineage (GTDB taxonomy): Bacteria > Planctomycetota > Planctomycetia > Planctomycetales > Planctomycetaceae > Schlesneria. Next base: position 4,622 of record CAIMFH010000092.1, read on the forward strand.
TTCTTTGCTGGCCAGACATGGTTACTGTTTCGAGTCGTCTCGACACCACGAAGCGAAGACGATGCAGGTTCACGAGCAACTCAACCCAAGGGATTGATCAGCAGAAGCAGCAATGTTGTTGCCACCGGAATCATCCTCGGCGCGATGCTCTGGCCGATCTTGGAGCCTGTTGATGGCTGCGATCATTGGCTGGCATGGGCCGTTTATTCGGCTCGCACTGGTCAGCTCGAAATCCTGATCACATCAGACGAACCACCTCCCAGTGGACCCGTCGAGTGCGATCAAGTTCTAAGAACGATCGATGGGGTCAGCGGTGTTTACTATCGTCCGAACGTTTCCGGCTGGTCATTTCAAGAACTGGATGTCCCGATTTATCCGCAGTTCAGGTTCCAAGTCGCTGTCGGCAAAGATCTGAAACGTCGTCTTCAATTGCATAACGTGCAAGTCGTCCGTTGGAGACGCAATCGATGGAACGGAAAGCCAACTGAAGAGCGAGTCGTCGACCTGTCAGTCGGCAACAGTTCCGGTCCATCGATTTGGAACACTCAACCTCGCTGGATCAACCGCGAGTGAGTCGCCGCAGCTTTCTGCGGCAAACTCATCGCTGTGACAGGCTTCTTACTTAGCCTTCTTCGCAAACGTATAGATCCCCTTGCCTGAGGGGCTGACAATCATGAAGTACGTTTCACCGGCTTCGTCTTCACCAAAGCTCATCACGGGCAGGTTCGCTCCCGTGTAAGGGATGGGTTGATTGGCAACGACGGCTTTCTTGGCTTCGTCGTACTTCAACGCCCAGATCTTTCCCGACACGTAGTCGGCATACAGGTAGGCACCGGCCAATTCAGGATGCTTCTTGCCACGATAGACATTCCCACCCGTGATCGATTTGCCAATGTCGTGGTTGTATTCCCAAATCGGCTCGACCATTGCCTGTGAAGTGCTCAGGCTGTTCGGGGCGAATTCGTGCTTGGCTTCTCGCAGGTTCCAGCCGTAGTTGCCACCTTTCACTCCGAGATTGATTTCTTCCCAGATGTTTTGCCCTACGTCAGCAATCCACAATTGCCCGGTCTGACGATCGAACGACATTCGCCACACGTTTCGCAGGCCGTAGCAGTAGATCTCCGGCAATGCGATCGGCTTGTTTCCGGCTGTCTTGTTAATGAACGGATTGTCCTTCGGGATGCCATACTTCAGGTTGCCGTCTTTTTTGTCGACATCGATTCGCAGGATCTTGCCCAGCAGCGTCTGCAGGTTCTGAGCGTTGTTGTGAGGGTCATTACCGGCTCCGCCGTCGCCGATGGTAATGTACAGAAAGCCGTCTGGACCAAAGCAAATCGTTCCGCCCTTGTGGTTCCAATAAGGATGCTCCACCCGCAGCAACTCCTCTTCGCTGCTTGGGTCAGCTTTGTTGGGATCGTCCTTTGAGACCTTGAATCGCGAAATCACCGTCGTGTGCGGATGGCTGGTCGTCGTGTAGAACACGAAGAACTCGCCGTTCGTCTTGTACTTGGGATGAAAAGCCATCCCCAGAAATCCCTCTTCGTTTTCCTTGTCGACATAGACAACTTTCTTGGACAGATCCAGGAAGATTTTCGTCTCTTTCGACTCGGGAGTGAAGACGTGAACAATCCCCTGCTGCTGCGGCACAAAAATGCGGCCCGAGCCATCGCCAGCGTTGGTCAGCAAGATCGGGCGAAGCGGTGTCGGGACGCCATCCTTGTCGGATTCCCAGCCGGTCCATTTCAAATCGCCAAAGGCGACCACCGGTTCAAGAGCCAGCGGCGTCTCAACGACTTGAGCAAAAGTTGTTCGGCCGAGGCCGAATAGCGCGGTCAATACAAGCAGATAACGAATCACGATGAGGCGGTTCCTATTGAAGTGGGAGTGAACAATCGACTCTAGAGACTGAGCGTCTCGAAACGGATAGCCATCGCGGTCAGGACAGTTCGGCCCGAACAGTTTCCAAGAGCTTCTTGGTCAGCTTGATTCCATCGGCTTCGCTGTGCTTGCCACCTTCGTATTCGACGCCGATCCAGCCACGGTAGGCGTAGGACAACACGATCGGCAGAATCTTGCGATAGTCAGTCTTGGTTTCGTTACCGGCTTCGTCGAACTCATGCGACTTCGCACTGACGCCCTTGGCAAACGGCATCAGTTCCTCAGTTCCCTTGTAGCGGTCGTACCAGATCTTGTCGGCGACGCGGAAGTTGCCGAAATCAGGTAGCGTGCCGCAGCCGGGATGCTGCACAGTATGAATTACCGAGGAGAGCCATGTCCCGTTCGAAGATAGACCACCGTGGTTCTCGACGATGACGCTGATGTTGTGCGTCGCCGCGAATTCGGTCAGCTTGCGCAGGCCATCGGCGGCCAACTTCATCTGCTCCCAATAAGTGCCACTCGACTGGGCGTTGACGCGGATGGAGTGACACCCCAGAAACTTCGCGGCTTCGACCCATTTGTGGTGATTTTCTACGGCCTGCTTACGTTTTGCTTCGTCAGGATCACCCAGGGCTCCTTCGCCATCGCACATGATCAGGACGCTGGTCACCCCGTTGTCGTCGGCTCGCTTTTTCAACTCGCCCAGATACGCCTGATCCTTGGCTTTATCCTTGAAGAACTGGTTGACGTATTCGATCCCCTCAATCCCGAATTCGTTCTTTGCCATCGCGGCAAACTCACGCGGATCGGCTTTATCATTGAAGAATCGGCGATGGAGCGACCATTGCGCCAGCGAGATCTTGAACAACGGGGCCTTGGCCGGAGGATCGGCGGCAAACGCAATCGGATTCCACGACGTCGTCGCCCCGGCGGCAATCAATCCAGCGGACGCAGACAGGAAATGGCGACGAGACAACGGTTGCGACATCAGTTGATCCTTAAGGCGATGACTGACAAGGTTGTAAATGCAGCCGGAATTCTAGTCACCCATTTCGCCGAATGCGAAGCATGCGTCTTGTTCCGTGCCTGAAAGCATTGCCAGTTCAGCATCAAGGACGGAACAATGTCGTTCTCGCCGCTTCCGACATCGCGACGACGGCGGGATGCTTCAGGCGCTTTTCGACCGAGACCGCATAGAATCGCTCGCGTAGAGATGCCTGATGTCCGACGACTCCTACGCGATACATCCGTTTCACATCATCTTCAACCGCGCTGGGGGCGGCGAACAAACCGTCACCAAACTGACCGAACGCTTCGAGCAGTGCGCTGTCTGCAAACTCGCCGCGAATGCGCGGTCGGATCCCCAGCTCATCAAACCACTGCTCCAGTGATCGTCGCATGGCGGCGTTGCCGCTGGGCAACAGGAACGGAGCGCCGTCCAATGACTCGGGAAACCCTGCTCGATACCGCGTGGCCAGGTCTTCGGTTCCAAAGAATGTCAGCCCGCATTCCCCGAGCAGGTGATTAAACGCTTTGAAGCCAAGTCGCGGATTGGCGGGAATATCACTCAGCACCAGATCGAGTTCATGCAACGCGAGTTGCGCCATCAGACTGTCCGGCTCCCCGTCGATGCAGGTGATCCGGACCTCTTCCGGCAACCGAAGAATTGGCTCCAGCAGGCGATGTACCATCAGTTTGGGAAGAGCATCGACGACCCCCACGACCACTTGAATCGGTTGTCCCGTTGGCTGAGTCCGAATGGCGTCCTGCAGTTCTCGACCCAGCGAGAAGATTTCGTCGGCATAGCGATAGACCATGCGACCCATTTCGGTCAGCACGAGGTTTCGCCCCGACCGCTCGAACAGCGCCGTCTTGAGCGACTTCTCCAGCTCACGAATCTGGCCGCTGATCGTGGGCTGCGCCAGCCGGAGCTGCTTGCAGGCCTTGGCGACGCTCCCTTCGCGCGCCACCACCCAGAAGTACATCAAGTGGTGATAATTCAGCCAGTCCATTGCGAATCTCCATCCATCGGCTTTTCCGATGCATTGTAGTCAAACAATCTATTAGTCCGCTAGCGCGATCCTGCGTAGAAATAGCTGTGCAGTGATGAACGAATCTGGAAATCAATCACAACGAGGAGACATCACATGTTGTTGGAAATGCATGCCAGTGGCGTCGATGTGGATCATGGTCTACGTGAGTATGTCGAACGGAGACTTGACTTTGCGTTGTCTCGGTTCGGGTCGCAGATTACCAAGGCTGCGGTCCATCTGACTGATACAAATGGTCCCAAGGGCGGGATCGACAAATCATGTCAGATCGTCGTTCGCCTGAAAGGGTTGGGTGACATCGTGGCGGAAGTCGAGGATGCGGAATGGCCAGTCACGATTGACCGCGCCGCCGCGCGAATAGGCCAGAACGCTCGCCGCAGTCTGGAACGGCGACGCCAGTTTGACCGAAGTCGCCCGCAAGAATGAATGAATCATTTCACCATCGAATACGGAGGATGATCAACAGATCGAGCCATGTTTTTTGACCCGCTTTATTTATTGTTTGCGTTGCCCGGCGTCTTGTTGTCGATGTGGGCGAGCTTTCGAGTTCGCTCCGCTTTCGCGAAGTACTCGCAAGTTCCGAGTTCTCGTGGGTACACGGGAGCGCAGGCGGCACGGCGGCTACTTGATGACGCCGGTTTGCATGATGTCGACATCGTCGAAGTCGCGGGGCAATTGTCGGATCACTACGATCCTTCCACCCGCCAACTCGCTTTGTCGAGTGACGTGTATCGCAGCCATTCGATCGCCTCTGTCGGTGTGGCCTGCCACGAAGCAGGTCATGCATTGCAGCATGCGACCGGCTACGCGCCGCTGGGACTGCGTTCAGCGTTGGTTCCGACGGTCGGCATCGGAACAAACATTGGGATGCTGATGATGGGGATCGGATTATTCCTGTCCCCGTGGGTCGTGCTGCTGGGGGCGGCTCTGTTTTCGATGGTGTTGTTGTTTCAGATCGTCACGCTGCCCGTGGAGTTCGATGCTTCCAATCGAGCAAAGCGGCTGGTTGTCGAAGCGGGTATCATCGAGCCTTACGAACGCGAAGGAGTCGATCGTGTTTTGAACGCGGCAGCCCTCACCTATGTGGCGGCGGTGTTCAGCACGCTGATGGTGCTCGTTTACTACCTGTTTCGCGCGGGACTTCTGGGCGGCCGGTCGCGTGACGACTAGTCAAGCAAGGTGAATGGGGCAGGAGAACCTCGGGGAAATCCTGCCCAGTCACTTTGATGGCACAAACGCGTGTCTTATCTCGAACAGATTAGATATCTGAACTCTGCAGCAGCCGACTCACAACATCTTCGAGTCGAGCTGCATCGAGATTGTCAAACCGCGAGTGAATTGGGCTGTCGACATCGAGAACTCCCAGCACTTGACCGGCATGCATCAGTGGAACCACGATCTCAGATCTCGATCCGACATCGCAGGCAATGTGGCCGGGAAAATCATGGACATCCGGCACCACGACGGTTTGCTTTCGCAGCGCGGCGGCTCCGCAGACGCCTCGGCCGGGACCGATTCGCGTACAGGCGGGCTTCCCCTGAAACGGTCCGAGAACTAGATCTTTGCCCTTGGATAAATAGAATCCAGACCAATTGACCTGTGATAGATTCAGGAACAGAATCGCGGCACAATTGGACAAGTTGGCCAACAAGTCTCGCTCGCCTTCCATGATTGCCTGAAGGTCGGCAAGGATGCGGTCGTATTCTTCAGTTTTCTCCATCGCATTGCCTCTGAACCTGCAGCAAGGATTGATAGTCATCGCAAAATCAGAGAATCACCACTCAGGCCATGATCTGCAACCGAAGACGCTGGCAGATGCCGAGAATCTGATTCTGTCACGGGTTCAGCCGCTGGGCGCTGAGGTTATTCCCGTGAGTTCCGGTCGCAATCGCGTCCTGGCCTCGTCGATCACCTCGTCCTATGCGATCCCACAATTCGACCGATCGGCAATGGATGGATTTGCTGTTAGGTCCGAAGATGTGATGACAGCCACAATTGGATGTCCGATTTGCTTGACGGTTGTCGGCCGATCGCTTCCCAACAATCCCTATCTTCCAGCTCTACTGCCTGGCGAAGCGGTCCAAATCACAACGGGAGCCCTATTGCCAGCGGGAGCCGATGCTGTTGCGCTGCAAGAGGCGGTGAAGGTCGATCTCGACCAGATCAGGTTGCCGTCATCGCTGACGCCGTGGACGAACGTCAGCCGTGCTGGTGAGGATATCAAGAACGGGGAGCTGTTGTTTGAGCATGGTCGAGTCCTGCGCCCGCAGGATCTGGGTGTCCTGACTTCAATCGGCATTGCGCAAGTCGAAGTGACGCGTCGGCCCCGTGTTTCGATTTTTGTGACCGGCAATGAAGTCCTTCCTTGCGGTTCACAACCGACTGGATTTCAGATCGTCGACAGTTCATCGACCATGCTGCGGGCTCTGATTGAGCGCGACGGAGGCATCGCAGATTCGCCGAAATATCTTCCGGACAATCTGTCGACGATCGAACAGGAAATGTGTTCGACAACTGCGGACCTGATCATTGTCACTGGCGGTACGTCGTTGGGAGTCGAAGGTGAAGCGCCAATGGCGCTCCGCAACGTCGGAGAGTTGCTGGTGCATGGCGTCCAAATTCGACCAGCTCGCCCAATCGGATTCGGGCTAGTCAATGGTCGCCCTGTGTATCTGTTGCCAGGCAACCCACTTTCCTGCTTATGTGCCTACGATCTGCTCGTTCGCCTGGCGTTACAGCAACTGGCATCACAACCATTGATGATGCCGTATCCTCGGGTAGCGCTCCCATTGGGGCAGCCACTTTCTTCTGTCGCAGGTCGAGTGGACTACGTGCGGGTTGTTATTCGCGACAATCTTGTTATTCCTGTGAAGCATGGTCCCGGATCGGGGGCATCGGTGCTTTCCGCAGCTTCCCGAGCTGACGGATTCGTCCTGGTCGCGGCGGCTCAGACGGCGGTGCCGGCGTTTGAGGTCGTCGATGTGAATCTGTACGACGGCTAGAGCGTTGGAATTGGTGGTTCGATAGTCGACAAACGCTTATCGCATAGGGATTACTTCAGTGAATATGTCAGTTGAAGCGGCGCCGGACGCGAAGAAGGCCACGGGAATCATCCAATCCGAGGATTGGCTAGCCGTGTTGCTTGGTGGCTTGTTGCTGCTCGTCACAGCAGCCGCGTCGTTCACTTCTCGTGCTCCAGATTATCAAGAGCGATTGAAGTCGATCGAACAGGCTCAGCAGGAGCTGAAAACGGCCGAACCCAACGCAGGTCCACGCACCGAAGAATCGGGCAAGCAGTTGAAGGGCAAGGAAGAAGAGTTGAAGAAACTCTCATCAGGGCTGTTCGACAATCCATTCAAATCCTACGTCGCCAAGGTGGGCTCGTGGAATACCAACCCGATGGACGCCTTTGTGGTGAAGAAACGGTCGATTGCTGTGGGATTGGTTGGCGTCTTCGTCATTTCATTGCTGCTCTTCAGCCTGGGAAGTGCCCTTCGAGGTGAGCGAATCATTCCCTTTGTTGGTGCGTTCGTCGTCCTCTTTCTGCTCGCCACTCTTTCGTATCTGCTCGCGGGGCAAAACGTCATCAAGTATTACAACCTGGAGTATGCGTTATGGGCGCTAATGACCGGTATGGTCATCAGCAACACCATTGGGACGCCCAAGTTCATGCTTCCGGCGATTCGTACCGAACTTTACATCAAGACGGGACTGGTGCTATTGGGAGCGGAAGTGCTGCTCAGTCGGCTGCTGGCCCTGGGGTTACCGGGAGTTTTCGTCTCGTGGGTTGTGACTCCCATCACTTTGATAACGACCTACATGTTTGGACAGTACGTGCTGCGCATTCCTTCGAAGTCACTGAACATGGTGATCTCGGCCGATATGTCGGTCTGTGGAGTTTCGGCGGCGATTGCCACCGGGGCTGCTTGTCGAGCAAAAAAGGAAGAGCTGTCACTGGCGATTGGTATTTCGCTGGCGTTCACCGCGGTCATGATGGTGGTGATGCCGATGTTCATCAAGTACTGGGGTATGAATCAGGTGTTGGCCGGTGCCTGGCTGGGGGGAACGATCGACTCCACGGGTGCCGTGGCTGCGGCGGGAGGAATGCTGGGGCCTGTGGCTCTGGAAGTGGCCGTGACAATCAAGATGATCCAGAACATCCTGATTGGAGTTGTCGCCTTCGGTGTCGCTGTTTATTGGGTGACGTTTGTGGAGCGTGATGAGAAGGGGCCTCGGTTGGGACTGATGGAGATCTGGTATCGCTTTCCCAAGTTTGTGTTGGGATTTATCGGTGCCTCGATTGTTTTCTCTGCAATACACACGAGCGGCATCGCAGGCAGTGCACTGGTGGAAACGACAATTGGAACCGGAGAAGTCCTGCGCGGTTGGTTTTTCTGTCTGGCGTTCGTCAGTATCGGCCTGGAAACCAATTTTCGCGAACTATCGCACTACCTGAGAGACGGTAAGGCGATCACGCTGTATGTCTGCGGGCAGACCCTGAATCTGGCGCTGACGCTGCTCATGGCCTGGGTGATGTTCGAAATCGTGTTTCCGCAAGCGGCTCAAACGCTTGGTCGATAGTTCCGTGCGAATTTTACGGGGAGCATGACCTTTGCGAGACTCAGGAATACGGCGTTGGGCCTGCCTAGCCGCTGCGACAATCGCGATCGGGACAATTTGGCTGGTGTTGCTGCCTTTCATCGGTGGGCAGCAACCTGTGGCGGACCACATCGCCAACCAGCAACGTCTGGGCATCGATCCCAGTGCGATGTTCTACACCGAACTCGAAGTTGCCCCCGTGTTGACCAATCACGTCGAACGACTGCAAGAGACATATCCAGACAGGTTCTGGAAATGACAACTATTCCAGATCCGCTAAGCTCGCAATGTCGGCAGCGGCCTGTTGATTGGGAATTAGCCGGTGGCGGCCTTCAATCCCACCAGCAATTGTTCGAGTGTTGCAGGGTCGACCGGTTTCACGACATGACTATCAAAGCCCGCTTCTTGAGAGCGTTGCTTGTCTTCGTCCTGTCCCCAGCCAGTTAAGGCCACGATCACAACATTTTTACCCCACGGCTGTTCCCGGATTCGTCGGCACGTGTCAAAGCCGTTCAGCTTCGGCATACCGATATCCAGTAGGATCAGGTCCGGAAAAAATGCCTCCGCAACTTGAATTCCGGCCAGCCCATCGTTCGCAGTGCGAACGTCGTTGCCCATCATCTGCAGCATCATCGCCATGCTGCTCGCCGCGTCGCGATTGTCATCGACGACCAGGATTCGGTGGCGAGTTGATGTCGCCGCGGGTTCATCGCCACTCGAATCCTGTTGTTGATGTACAGCGAGAACGACTGGCAAGTGGATCGAGAACTCGCTTCCTTTGCCTAATCCCGCGCTGTGTGCGGTCACAGTGCCGCCATGCATTTCGACCAGTTGCTTGACGATATTCAGGCCGACACCGAGACCGCCCTGCGATTGTTCCAGGGAACGATCGATCTGCGTGAACATGTCGAACACTTTGCCCAACATCGTGGCCTCGATTCCAACACCATTGTCCTTGACCGTAATCACCGCCTCATTGCCACGATGTTCTGCAGTCACCCAGATTTGACTTCCCGGGTCACTGTACTTGATGGCGTTATTGACGAGGTTCGAGATTGCTTGAGCCAATCGCGTCTTATCAGCATCCACGTAAGTTGGTTCTTCGGGCACCTTGACAGTTAATTCATGCTGTCCATGGTCGGTGTGCTGGCCAATGACCTCGAGAGCGTGAGCCACGACCGCACCCAAAGACAACCGTTCTTTCCGGAGTTGGAGCTTGCCCTGGCTGATCCGGCTGACGTCGAGCAGATCGTCGACGAGTCTGACGAGATGCTGGAGTTGGCGTTCCATCATCGGTCGAGCTTGAGCGAGCGCCGCCCGATCATTGTCCGCCAGCCGCAATACCTGCAGGCCGTTTCGCAGTGAGGCAAGTGGGTTCCGTAACTCGTGGGCCAGGACCGCAAGGAATTCGTTCTTGCGCCTGTCTTCCAATTTACGAGCGGAAACGTCGCGTGCAATTTTGGAGGCACCGACGACTTTTCCGTATGCGTTCAGGATCGGAGAGATCGTCAAGGCCACATCAACCAGACTTCCGTCCTTGCGAACACGCTGGGTTTCGAAATGATCAACACTCTCCGCTCGCGCAATCCTTTCCATCAGGTCTGGTAATTCATCGGGATGATCTCGAGGGATCAGAATCGATAGTGGCTGCCCGATCGCCTCGTCAGCAGAATAGCCATACAGTTGTCGTGCCCCTTTGTTCCAGCTCAAGATCTTGCCATCGAGTGTCTCGCCAATGATGGCATCGTCAGATGATTCGACGATCGCTGCCAGTCGTAGACGCGTTTCGACTGCACGACGCATTTCTGTCACATCGCGGAAGACGAGGACTGCACCTTCAATAACGCCGCTCTTGCTGCGGATCGGTGCCGCTGAATCTTCAATAGGAATGGTTTTGCCATTCTTGGCGATCAAGGCGGCGTCGTTGGCCAGAGTGACGACGTTCCCCTCGAGGAAAACCAACGTCACCGGATTGGCGATCGGTTGACTTGTCGTCTCGTTGACGATGCGAAAGACCGACTCCAACGGCTTGTCGGTCGCCTCTTCGAGATTCCAACCTGTCAGTTCGGATGCTACCGGATTCAGGAACGTGACAATCCCCTGCCCGTCGGTCACGATGACCGCGTCGCCGATGCTGGAGAGCGTGACCTGCAACTGTTCTCGTTGCCGATCAATCTCGTGTGCCCACTCCTCCGCTGCGCGACGTGCGACTTCTTCCGTTAGCAACCGGCGCTGACTTTCTTCGGCCGCTTTTCGCTCGGTCAAATCGCGAGTTACCTTCGCATATCCGCGCAGAATTCCAGACTCGTCTTTGACGGGTGTAATGACGACATTCGCCCAAAACGTCGTCCCATCTTTCCGAACGCGCAATCCTTCGTCCTCAAATCGCCCCACCGTAGTTGCGATTCTCAGTTCCTCGGCCGGCCAGTTTCGTTCGATGTCGGCCTTCGTGTAGAACTTCGAAAAGTGCTGGCCGATGATTTCTTCGGCAGTGTATTGCTTCAGACGTTGAGCTCCCACGTTCCAAGTTGCGATTCGTCCGTCCGGGTCGAGCATAAAAACGGCATAGTCGGAGACGCTATCGACGAGCAGGCGGAATCGTTCTTCACTCAGCTTCAGCCGCTCTTCCGTCTGTTTGCGGTCCGTAAGATCGCGCGTAATCTTGAGAAAGCCTCGCACTTCTTGGTTTGGACCTCGCAGAGCGGTGATCACCACGCTGGCCCAGAATTTCGATCCGTCTTTTCGCAGACGCCAGTTTTCTTCTTCAAAGCGTCCGGTCTCGACAGCGACTTTCAATTCGTGAGTTGGCCAGCCTGCTGAAACAGACTCACGCGGGTAAAAGAGAGAGAAGTGCTGGCCGATGATTTCCTCAGGACGATACCCTTTCAGCCGCTCGGCACCCGCATTCCACGTCAGGACGATTCCGTTTCGGTCCAATAGCAGGACCGCGTAATCTCGGACCCCGGCCACCAATTGTGCAAAGTGTTCTTCGCTCTGCAGCAGTCCCGCCTCCGCCATGTTTTGGCTCTCGACGACGGCTTCTAGCGAGGCCGTCGAGGTCGGAGACAATTTTGGCTTCGCAGGCTGTTGAGGTTTCGAAAACAGTCGCTGCAAGTATTCGAACATCGGCGGCGGCATCCCCAGGAAGGCGTATCTCTGTCACGAGAATATTAACCGACTCGGCTGCCGTTAGCTCCTGCATCACGAGTTGGCCTAAGGAAATTGGCTGGAATATGGCTGTTGATGAGGTAGTGTTGCAATCAGAGCGGAATTCATCGACTTTGCCACGCCTAATTCCGGGTCCGTGCGCCAAAATCCATTGCGCCGAGCCCCCTTTTCTGACTGCGGGATTTCCAGATTGCATCGCGTACAATCCGCTGACGACTATAGGGCAAGGAACGAACGAAAGCCGCGCAATGATGAGCAATGAACGACATGTGACAGTCAGTGTTGTCCAAACGGGGTCGATCCTGTTCGATACACCACGCACCTTGGAGAAATTCGCGGACCTTGCGGCTGAGGCGCGCAAGGCAGGGGCTCAACTGGCCGTATTTCCCGAGGCCTTCGTTGGCGGCTACCCGAAGGGAAGACAATTTGGGATCAGCCTAGGCCGGCGCACGGCCGAAGGTCGCGAGGAGTTTCAACGCTACTTTGAAAGCGCGATCGAGATTCCAGGGCCAGAAATCGAATTCATGGCGAACGTGGCTCGCGAGAACCAGCTTTATCTCGTTTGCGGCGTGATCGAACGCAGTGGCGGCACACTGTACTGCACAGCTGTCTTCTTCGATCCGACGGGCGCTTACTTGGGAAAGCATCGCAAGGTGATGCCAACGGCACTGGAACGGGCTCTGTGGGGTTGCGGCGACGGTTCTACTCTGCCGGTGCTGCAGACACCGTACGGCAAGCTGGGAGCCGTTATCTGCTGGGAGAACTACATGCCGCTCCTGAGAACCGCCATGTATGCCAAGGGGATTGAACTCTATTGTGCGCCGACTGTCGACGATCGCGACATGTGGATCCACACGATGCGACACATCGCCTGCGAAGGACGCTGCTTCGTCCTGTCGGCCTGTCAGTATCTGCGAGATGAACACCAGTCCGACTCCAGCGACGCGCCGCTGATCCGTGGCGGAACCTGCATCGCTTCTCCATTCGGCGATCTGCTAGCCGGTCCGATCTATGGATCAGAACAAACCCTGACTGCCGAACTCGACCTGAGTGACATCGTGAAAGGAAAGTTCGATCTGGACGTCGTCGGCCACTATTCCCGCCCGGACATATTCCAGTTCCGTGTTGATGAACGGGAACAATCCGCCGGTGGTTAACAAAACTGTTAGGAACAGTGTGCCTCGAGGAAGCAGTGAATTGGCTTACTCAGAACTCCTCCGCTCATTGCACTGCCCTGCATAACGGATCAGAATATCACGACGTCTTTCCATCACCTCACTGATCGAGCCACGAGATGATCCAGTCCCCGCTTGCGCTGCCACGCCTCAAGAAGCTTGTCGGTCAGATCCAAGCTGATTCATCGACAGAGTCGAACGCTGCGTATGCCGCTGCGATGGCGATTACAGGGCAATTACTTGCCAGGCTCGACGACTTTCACCCTGCGGTAGGCAAGCTGAATGAGTTTGTCACTCGTCTGAATGCCCTATTTGGCGTGGAGATTTCCACCGACGCTACGGTGCAGAGGAATCGGGCGATTGAAGCTCTGGAGTTGTTGTCTGAAGCTTGGATGTTAGGGGCGTCTAAGTAACTCAAGGGACAATTAAGTTGCCAGCAGTTCGGTCACAAGCGGGACGGTCCGCGGCCGAAAACATCCAAGGCTGATGCGAGTATTAGCCCGAGGCCTGCCGCAGTCCCGCTCAGACGAGACTGCGATGCGGCCTCTTTTCAGCCCGTGGCATATCGCGGTCAACACACTTCACTTGCTGTTTTTCTTGTCGGCCTTGGCCTTGCGTTTCTCTTTCAGAGACAGCACCGCCTTCTTCTGAGGTTCTTTCTTGCTTTTGTCGCCTTTTCCTTTTTCCGCCATTTGAATTGATCCTTCGTTGTGATGACGTGTAACGGAGAGCAAATTGCCTTGCGAAAGATACGGTGTCGGAGGGACTCGCGTCAAACCCTCGGTCACTGAGTGAGCCGTTTGACTACTCTGCTCATCGCGCGCACTGGAACCCGTCAGTAGCTTAACCACGTGGGCAACGCCCTGCGCGCGATGAAGAATCAGGCGAAGTCCTTTGATCGGCCGATGAGGAACATCTCCCGCCATGCTCCCATTCGCGCGCACGGCATCACCTCACGCGGTTAGAGAAAAATGACTTCACCGTGATGCCTTTGAAAGCGACCAGCATTGTGGCATGTTTTGTATCAGTCGAACTCGCGCCAAAATCCCTCTGCCGTGTATTTCCCTCCGACTTTTTCGGGGAAAAGTCTCTTCGCCAAAACAGCGAATCGCGAATGGTGGCAATCGTGCTTTAGGATTGAATGTCTTGGGAAATGCGCGGTTTTTGTCGGGTTCAGGAACATCGGGCGAATGTGGGTGTCCGGTAGACCGCCACGACAATGCCGAGTTTAACGGTTGTTGAAGGAAACGGTTTGATGAGAACAATAGCATTCGCGGCAGTACTGGCCACGACAATTCTTGGGGTGAGTGAAACTTCAATCGTCGCGGCCGCCACACTGACGGGGACCGTCCAGTCCGGCGGACTCGAGAACGCGCAACCTCGTTCTAAAGTGCTCGTGTCGCTGTATGAGGCCACGGAACTCGTTCCGATCATCCGGGGGTTCGCCAAGACAGACGCCGCAGGACATTTCTCGATTACGACGACGAAGACCTCAACCAACAGCATCTTCTTCGCGGTCGCATCCGGTGACTTGGGCACCGACATGGTCACCATCATCGGACCAACGCTACCACCGTCCATCACAATCAATGAATTGACCACAGTCGCTGCGGCCTATTCAATGGCGCAGTTCTATCGCACTGGCTGGATTGCGGGCAGTGCATTTCAATTGCAGCTTGCGGCAGGGATGAATGACAACATCGTATCGCCTGTCACCGGACATTCATCGGAAGTTCTGCTGACAACTCCGAACTCATACGAGACGAATTCACTGTGTTCGACGCGATCGCTGGCGAACCTGGTGTCGATCTGCGTCCGGAATCCGCTGAAGGCATTGGCGTTCTATCAATTGACCAAGTCGCCACTCGGGTTGTCCCCCTTAAATATGCCACAAGCACTAGCCAACCTGGCGCGCAATCCGGGCCAGAACGTGCTGATGATCTACAGCATGAGTATGCTCAGTTCGGTTTATTCGCCCGCATTGATGCAGATGCCCGACGCCTGGACGATCACGGTGAAGGTCAATGATTCCGGCGATGATGCCAATATGTTCGGTGGACCGGGAAACATCGCATTCGATTCACAGGGGTATGCCTGGATCGCCAATAACGTCATTCAAGGGACACCGAACTCAACGACGTACTGCATCGTTCTGAAGCCGAATGGGAAGCCGTCGGATGGAAGCAATGGGCGACCACAATCGCCGTTTACGGGCGGTGGCCTGCTGGGGACTGGATTTGGCGTGACAATCGACCCGACCAGTCAAACGGTATGGTACGGAAACTTTGGGTGGGGTGGAGAGGCGTATCAACCTTCGCCCACTGGAAACGGTAGCGCATCTCAATTCACGCTGGCTGGCGCTCCGCTTTCAGGTTCGAACGGATACCAAGGTGGTCTCGATCGAGTTCAAGGCTTGCAGGGCGACCGCAGCGGAAATATGTGGCTGACTAGTTACGGCAACGATCAACTCGTCGTGTTCCTGAAGGGGAAATATCAGAACTCAATCAATTTTCCGCAACCTCGGGATAGTAAGCCGTTCGATGTCACCGTCGCACCGGACGGCACCGCCTGGCTCACCAATGGAGGTGGCTTTAGTGGTGAGGGGCCTTGCAGTGTTTCCCGCTATCGTCTCGCGACGGACCCGAGAACGGGGAAGACGACGATCCAGCAGATGTTCAATACGCCATTGGGCAGGTCGTTGAAGGCCGTGCAACTCGACTCGTTCGGCAATGCGTGGGTGGCGTCGCAAGGCGACTCTTCGGTTTACCAGTTGAACCCACAAGGCAAAATCATCGGCCAGTACACCGGCATCGGTGGGGTTTACTATCCCTGGGGTATTGCGATTGATGGTGAAGATAATGTCTGGGTCGCCAATTTTGGCCCGCTAACACCGAACGATGTCTATGCACACTCAAGAGTCTCGAAACTTTGTGGAGCGAACCCGCTGACTCGACCGCCGTTCACCAAAGTGGGGGATGCAATTTCGCCTGCCCTGGGATACACGGTGCCGAACGCTGGCGAGCAAGTGTTGCTGCACAATCGAGATCCGCTCTATGGTCCGGGTGCTGATCCTGCTTACACCCCGATGATGCGCCTGACATCAGTTGTGATCGATCAGGCCGGGAATGTCTGGGCGGTCAATAACTGGAAGCCAGATTTCAACACCGACGTGACCACAAACCCCGGTGGTGATGGCGTCGTGATTTTCGTGGGGTTGGCTCCGCCACCAAAGAAATAATTGAAAGTCAGACTCGATCCCGACAGGTCAGGTGGAGATGCATCGTGGAATTCAGCCCGCCAATTTATCGCGGGCTATTTTTTGCTCATGGCATTCCCGCGGAGGCGGGAATCCAGTGAGTCGCGGGACATTGTTGAGGAGTGCCGCTGTGACACGACGAATTCCTGTCTGCGCGGGAATGACAGAAGTGCGCGATGACCAAGCGGTGGAGTAACTCGAGTTAGTAGGCTCGGCGTTGGCGTGATGATGGAATGTCGAGTGCCTTGCGGTACTTGGTGACAGTGCGGCGAGCCAGGTTGTAGCCGTGCTTGGCGAGCTCTTCGACAAGGGCATCGTCGCTGAGCGGATCGTTCTTGTCTTCCGCCTCGACGATCTCTTTCAGCTTGATGCGGATGATGTCCCAGGCGACTTCCTCGCCTGTTTCGGTCACTGTTCCGCCGCCGAAGAATCGCTTCAGTGGATAGAGACCGCGCGGCGTCTGGATCCACTTGTCGTCGACCGCTCGCGAAACTGTCGTGACGTGGACTTTGACCACATCGGCGATCTCTTGCATCTTGAGTGGCGAGATCGCTTCAGGGCCGTATTCGAGGAACCCGTTCTGGCGATCGACGATTGCCTGGGCGACTCGCTTCAACGTATTGTGACGTTGTTCGATACTTTCGATCAGCCATTTGGCCGAGTCGATCTTCCGCTTGATATATTCCTTGGTCTTGGCATCGACACCCGCCTTCAGCATTTCCTGATAGCGTTTGCTGATTCGCAACCGAGGGGTGTATTCGTCTTCCAGTCGGACGACCCACTTATCGTCGGCCAACTTGTCGACGAAAACATCTGGAGTAACTGCCTGAGCCGGGCGTGCTTCGAAACCTTTGCCGGGATACGGATCCAGTTTCTTCAGTTCTTCGAATGCCTCTTTGATGGTCGCGATCGAATAACCTGTCTTGCGTTCGATCAATGGCAGGCGGTTCTGCGCCAAATCTTCGAAGTGAGACGTGATCAGCGTCGTTAGAACATCGCGATGCGGCGTCTCTTCGGTGACTTGCAGCAACAGGCATTCGCGCCAATCGCGTGCTCCACAACCGGGCGGGTCCAGGCGCTGAATCAGTTGCAACGCGGCTTGCGCATCAGTGGGAGATATCGGTCGACCGTAGACCTGAATCAGTTCGGGCAGCGACTGTGACAAACGCCCATTCGGATCCAGGTTTTGAATCAGGAACTCACCGAAGTCTCGGACTTCGACCGGTGAGTTGAAGTAGAAGAACTGTTCCAACAGGTATTCGGTCAGCGATTGCGGCTTCTCGCAGACATTCGAGATCATGTCGTGCTGGCGGTCCGAATCGTCTTCCATTCGGTTGGAGGACGGCTTGCTGCCGGAAGTGTAGTTGTCTTCGGGCCAATCCTGCGAGATCTCCAGCAGGCGTTCGAAATCGGCTTCGTTGTTGTTGTTCGAATCAACCTGCAGGATTTCTTCGCCAACGCTTTTCTCGGCCGCTTCTTCCCGAGCCTCTTCGCGATTGTGTTCGGCTTCGGGGGCGTCGGGGTCCGAGGCAAGTCGTTCCAGACAAGGATTTTCGCTGATTTCCTGTTCGATTCGTTCATCCAGCGCCATCAATGGCAACTGGAGAATTTCCATCGATTGAATCATGCGCGGAGCCAGCTTCATTTGCTGGCTCATCTTCATCTGCTGTGAAAAATTCAGATGCATGATTGATTGCGGATCAAAGGTGTTGGACGATGCAAGTTGTTTGCAGTTTCATCCGCTTACCCTGTCCCCGCATGCTCCTGCGGAAAAGGTCACTGCTGATTCGACTGCGGTGTTCAAAACGACTGACGGCCCCGCAAGGCATCCGCCAGCATCTCTCGATTGGCAAACTCTAGCACACTTCCCGATGCGATCCCGCGAGCAAGCCGTGTGATCTTCACATTGTCATTGGCCAGCAAGTTCGAGATGAAAAGGGCGGTTCCATCCCCTTCCAAAGTCGGGTTTGTCGCCATCACAATCTCTCGAACTCCCTGGGTGCGTACTCGCTTGACCAAGGCACTAATCGTCAATTCATCAGGACCGATTCCATTCAGCGGGGAAATACGTCCTCCCAGGACGTGGTAAACCCCGCCGAAGATTCCGGCCGCTTCTAATGCCAACAAATCGCGCGACTGTTCGACGACACACACCGCGTGGTGGTCGCGTCGTGAGTCCGCACAAATGTCGCACTGATCGTTCTCCGTCAGGTTGAAGCAAACAGAACAGCTGTGGACTCGCGTTTTGACTTGCCGAATGGCTTCCGCGAGCGAATTGGCTTCTTCCTCGGGGCACGACAGCAAGTGGTTTGCTAAACGCTCCGCCGACTTGCGACCAATTCCGGGCAGCGACGCCAACCGGTTAATCAGATTTCCCACGGCTTTACCGTAGGGGTGCGCAGTAGACTCTTCGAACTTCGCCATCCGTGTCATTCACCTCATCGAGACTGGGCCGACCCAGTACTTCATCATCTGCAGTGTTACAATCCCAGACCAGACATCGCGGAAGACAGCCCCGGGATATCCATCCCTCCTGTCACCGCCTGCATCTCTTTCATCTGTGCTTCACGAATCTTGTCGAAGGCTTGATTGGTCGCCGAGCAAATGAGCTCTTCTACCATTTCTCGGTCACCAGACTGGAACAGCGTCGGATCGATCCGGCAGCTCAAGACTTTCATCGCGCCGCTGACTTCGACCGTCACCATTCCTGCCCCAGCCTGACCTTCACTCTTCAGGCTGGCGATCCGATCTTTGACTTCCTGAAGCTTGCCGCTCATCCCTTGTGCCTGTTTCAGCATGGACGCGACAGCTGCGAATTCTTTTAGCATGGCATTAACCCTCCGCCCCGGCCTTTTCGTCAGCCGCATGGGATTGCATCTTCCAGCCCTTGATTCCAAACACATCCATCATTTCTTGAAGATAGGGATCGTCCGTCTCTTCCACGACGCGTGATTTCGCGGGAACCTTTGCTGGTGTTGCCACCGCTTTGGGTTCCGCAGCAATCGCTTCAGTCAGGTGGAAGCGAACTCGAACACGTTTTCCGACTAGTTCGAAAATAATCTGTTCAAGTCGATTCACCACTTCCGGGCGATCACACTGTCGTCGATCGAGATCATAGTTCGCTGGGAACAAAAAATCCAGCTGACTTGGCCCAGAAATTGCAGTCTTTGCGACTCGCCTAAGATGCGCGCCGATCATATCGTTCAAACGGATTAGAAGGGCTGCGTGCAACTCTTGCTCGCAACCGGGTTTCCAATCGATGATGGGAGCCTGTGACGGCGCGGCACCCGTAGGCTCCTCTTCAACTGACGCATTGGTCATGTTCGGATCGGCGGCAGCCTGCGCAATTTCAGACCGATCTGATCGATCTACGTCATTTTTTTTTTCGCCTGCAACATTGGTTGGAGGCAATTCCCGAGCCACTGTCAGGGATCTTGGCGGCGTTTGCGGCAGGCTGGCTCCCGAACCGCCTCTCAGCTTCGCAACCAATTCGTCGATCCGGTCCAAATCCTCCAGCATCGAGATTCGGATCAACGCGAGTTCCGCGAGGGCACGACCATACGTGACGCGCTGCATGCGCGCCTTTGTTTCGGCCATGATCTGCATTGCCGCGACGATCGTTTGCAGCCCCCACTTCGATGCTTGGGTCAACAAGGCAGGTCGTTGATCTGCACCAACGCTGAGTAAGGGGGCGTCCGTCGCTCCGCACGCGGTGACCATTAGATCACGAAAATAGCCGATGAACTGATCTGTCAGGGCTTCCAGTTGCACCCCTTCGTCGAGTGCCCCTTCCAAACGCTGCAGAGTTCCCGCGCGATCGCGGTCGATCATCGCGTTCATGATCCCGACAACGCGATCATCTGGAGCCGTCCCCAGCAGGCGGTGAACATCGGCCGAAGTGATCTTTTCGGACCCAAATGCGAGCAATTGGTCGAACAGCGACTGGCTATCTCGCATCGATCCGGCAGCGCGACGTGCGACCAACTCCAGCGCGTCGGGATCGACCTCAAACCCTTCCGCTTCAGCCAACTGCCCCAGTCGCAATTTGATGTTATATGTCGAAATCGTGCCGAAATCGAACCGCTGGCAACGCGACAGAATCGTGTCGGGAACCTTATTGGGTTCGGTCGTGCAGAAGACGAACTTTACCAGCGGAGGCGGTTCTTCCAACGTCTTCAGGAGGGCGTTGAACGCCTCCTTCGTCAGCATGTGAACTTCGTCGATGATGTAGACTTTGTACTTCGATCGCATCGACTTCACGCCGACGTTCGCTCGTAGCGAGCGGATATCGTCGATCCCGCGGTTGGATGCACCGTCGATTTCTGATACGTCAACATCCTGCCCGGCGCTGACGCCATTGCAGATTTCACAGTTGTTGCAGGGGACGCCGTCGGCGTCCACATTAGGGCAGTTCAGGGCTTTGGCGAAGATCCGCGCCATCGACGTTTTCCCAACGCCGCGAGCCCCCGTAAACAGATAAGCATGCGCGACTCGGTTCTCGCGAATCGCGTTGCGAAGCGTTTGAGCAATGCGTTCCTGGCCCACGACTTCCGTAAAAGTCTGCGGGCGGAAGCGGCGAGCCAAAACAGTGTATTGAGCGTCCATGATGAAGCCACTAAATCGTCAAGCTGGAAGGCACAGGCGGTCGTTCTGGGGCACACTATCCACTATCCCGAAGTGACTATCCACTCACCCCACGGCATCGGATTGGAATCTGCCGATTTGTTGATTGCGTGTCGCGGAAGGTGAAGTATGCGTGCGGATTCTGTCGTGTTTCTCGTAGCGTGCGGGGTCACTTGTCGATTCAACGCGGCCCTGCCAGACTTTCCGCAATATCGACGATTAGACCGCGCCCACGAGAACGGAAGTCTCGCATGACAATCCTGTACACGGATGACGCCTTCCTGCAGCATCAGACTGGCACGCACAACGAGCGGCCTCAGCGATTGGTGTCGATCACCGACGAACTGACCCGCACCGGCCTCGCAGCAAAGTGCAAGCCCGCTGCAACGCGAGTCGCGACGGTCGAAGAACTCTCTCGCATTCACGGCGTTATGTACATTGGTCGTGTCGACGAATATGCGAAGGCTGGCGGAGGGTGGATTGAGCAGGACACGTTCATGTCACGCGAATCCTACGACGTAGCCTGCCGCGCGGCCGGGACTGGGATGGCCGCGGTCGATGCGGTGATGAAGGGGCCGGACAAGTCGGCCCTGTGTCTGGTGCGGCCTCCGGGACATCACGCACTCGCTCACGACGCGATGGGATTCTGCCTGTTCAACAACGTCGCCGTGGCCGCTGACTATGCCATCAAGCACCACAAGCTGGATCGGGTGCTGGTGGTTGATTGGGATGTGCATCACGGCAACGGGACCCAGGATATTTTCTACGAACGTGAGGATGTCTGGTTCCTATCCGCACATCGGTCTCCGTTTTATCCCGGCACGGGGGCGAAAGACGAAACAGGCACGGGAAAAGGGTTGGCGACGAAGTTCAATCTGCCAGTGACCTTCGGGACATCGCGGAAGGACTACTTGACCCAGTTCGAGTCGTTGCTGACCGATGCCGCGACGAAATGTAAGCCGCAGTTGATCCTGATCAGTGCAGGATTCGATGCACACGCGGAAGATCCGATCGGATCGCTGGGCCTCCAGACCGAGGACTTCCAGACCCTGACGAAACTAGTGCAGCAAGTGGCGAACACGCATTGCAAGGGCCGAATCGTCAGTTGTCTAGAGGGAGGCTACAACGTGAAACGCCTGGCCGAGTCGGTCGCGTGTCACTTAGAGACGCTACTGGCCGGTTGAAGACAGGACGGGTGCCACGGTTTTGGAGTCCTCGACAAGGCCGTGCTGATGAAAGCAAACGCTTTCATCAACGACAGGGACGACCGGATTCTAAGCCGATAGGCATAACAATCGTCGTCCAAATCACTTGTGACTCACGGCCCCGGTCAAGAAGAGTTAGCCTAGCGGCCGAAACCTGTTGACCACTTCGGCAGATTCTGCCATATCTCGCCCCGAACGAGTGATTGATCTTCAGCAGGGATGCGATGATGGGTGGACGACAACGGATTGTCTCTCTGGGCGCTATGCTACTCTTGGCTCTGGCTGCGGTGATTAACTGCGCGACCGGGCAAACTGAGTCCGCCGAGTTGACGCTTGCCGATTTGCAAATGCGACTGAAGCGTGCGCAGTCCGAGACCGATCTACCCGAGAAGGTCAAACAGACTGTCATTGAAACATACCAGTCGGCGATCGAGCGATTCGAAATTGCCGACGAAGCCGCTGTGGTCGCCAAATCGTATTCGCAGCGCATGAATACGGTCGCAGCAGACTTGCAACAGGCCAAGCAGATGTTGGCCGCATTGCCGGATGCCCCCTCACTCACCGTTTCAGCGACCGATGATATCGTCAGTCTTGAACGACAACTGACGGAACGTCGCCAACAGATCGACGATCCCGATCACGGCCTGCGTGCCACCGCAGAAACGATCAAAAGGCAGCTTGCTTCCCGCAAGACGCGCCTGGAAGAGATTACTCATGAACTCGCCGAAATTGACGAACGACTCACCTCGATTCAGGAAGCACTCGATGCCTCACCGCCGCAAGATCAGCCCCGTGAACTGACTGCCGCACTGGACACGTTGCTAACTGTCCGCAAACTAAGAGCAACAGAAGAACGGACCGCTCTGCGATCTGAGCAGACCTGGTGCGAATCTGAAGCGGTCAACGAATTGCTGCGTACTCAGCGTGAGATGGCGACGAAGGAACTGGCACTCGCAGAAGCCGAGGTCCAACTGATTCAGGATGCCGTCGACAAGCGACGTGGCAGCGAAGCCGATCAGCGAGTGCATGCGGCAGAACTGGTCGTAGCACAGACGAAAAAGCCGTTCACACCGATTGCGGAAACCAATCTGGAACTTGCCAAGGAGAGCCACGACCTTACCAACGAATTGCACGACACGAACGAGAGACTTGATGCAGCCCGGGACAATTACAACACGCTTAAGGCCGACTTCGAACAGTCGCAAACGATGGAGAAAGCGGTCGGGCTGACGGAATCGATCGGCCTGCTGCTGCGTCAACAACGAGCCAAGATCAGTGACACGCGCAGTCTGCACTCGCGATTGGCCCTACGCGGCGACAAGGTTCGTCAGACCCGGATGCGATTGTTTCAGATCGAAGCCGAACTGACAGCTCTGCAAGACCTGGACGACGCGGCGACGAAGACTGCCGCCGAGTTAATCGGCGATGAATCGACCTCATCGCAACCCAGCGTTAGGGCGATCAATCCTGCGGTGATCGAAAAACTGGCCGTCGAGATTCGGCCGT
Source organism: uncultured Schlesneria sp. (assembly GCA_903840265.1). GTDB lineage: Bacteria > Planctomycetota > Planctomycetia > Planctomycetales > Planctomycetaceae > Schlesneria. The sequence goes on from CAIMFH010000092.1 coordinate 28,083, forward strand.
TACTTGAACAGCGAACCGAACTGATTGAACGCTTGAACGCAGACTACGGAACGGCATTTGAAAAGCTGGTGTTACTCGACAATGATGAACGGAAGCTGCTGGACCTGACAGAAAAATATGCGGCCTACATCGACGAACGCGTGCTGTGGATTCGGACCGGCTCGATATTCGGAGGACCACAAGTCTCGCGAGCTGTCGCCAATTCGACGTGGTTGGTCGATCGAGCCAACTGGGCGAAAGTTGTTGACGCCCTGCAAGTCAACTTTCAACGTGAGCCGCTTCCGTACGCCTTCGCGCTGGCCGGATTTCTGCTGTGGATCGCGACTCGATGGACGTTGCACAGTCGCCTACGCATGGTCGGGCTTGGGGCCGCAGATCCAAGTTGTCGTGACATGTTTCCGACGCTGCAGGCCCTCATCGTGACAGTCATGCTGGCCTGTTTTGTTCCCGCAGCGCTGGGCTTTCTGAGCTGGCGATTGGACCACTGTGCTTCGCCGTCACGATTTGTCCACGCGGTCGCGCTCGGGCTGCGTCGAGCGGCCATCTTTGCGGCCTCACTGGAATTGTTGCGGCTGATGGTGGTTCGCGGTGGTTTGTGTGAGAAGCATTTCGACTGGTCAGCGAGCGCATTGGTCCGACTTCGTCGTCACCTTCACTGGTTCGTTCCAGTGGGGATCGCTCTGGTCGGGATCGTCGGCATGATCGAAGCGACATCGGACGAACAACGACTTGATTCACTTGGACGCGTTGACTACCTGCTCTTCGCGGGACTATTCGCGTTCTTCAGCCATCGTGCGTTCCCGCGATTTGACGTGACTCCGCCCGATCTACCGGTCGCTCCACCCGTGAATCAGGATCCTCGACGCAAACAAGAAACCGAAGACGAAGTCTGGGTCAATCGCGTGTCGCGTTTCGGATCATTTATGACCGTCGCGATTCCGCTGGGGCTGCTAGTCCTGTGTTGGAGTGGCTACTTCTACACTGCGCTGCAACTGACCTGGCGTATTCAAACGAGTGCCTGGCTGGTGCTGGCCTTGGTTTTGTTGCGCGGGACAGTTCGCCGCTGGATCACACTTGAACGCCGTCGCATGGCAGTGCTGCAGGCTCAGGAACTGCAGGCGATCGTCGGAGCCAGCAGAGATCCTGGCGCGGATGCTCATTCTCCGTTCCTGTTTCCTCGCTGGACGTGGCCTGACTTCCGCTTGAATCTGACTCAGATCGTCACTCAGGTCCGCAGCCTGTTGGACACAGGGCTACTCACGCTGGCTGCGGTTGGTTTGTGGTTCATTTGGGCCGATGTTACACCGGCGCTGAATATTCTCGATCACCTGACGCTGTGGCAGACGACAGTCGAAGAAGTTGTCACGTCTAAAGATGCTAGCGACAAGAATGTTGTTCAAATCGTGAAGCGGCAAGTGCCGATTACAGTCGCAAACCTCGGGTTGGCAGCGTTAATTCTGTCGATCGCCATCATCGCGGGCCGCAATGTGCCAGGCTTGGTGGAAGTGATCTTGCTCGAGCACCTGTCTGTCGATTCTGGAGTTCGTTTCGCCACGACATGCCTGGTGAGGTATTTCATCTTTACCACAGGTATCGTCCTGGCCTTTAACGAGATCGGGATCGGCTGGAACAGTGTTCAATGGCTGGTGGCCGCGGCGTCGGTCGGGTTGGGCTTTGGATTGCAAGAAATCTTCGCCAACTTCGTGTCTGGGATCATTCTGCTGTTTGAACGTCCCATGCGAGTTGGCGATGTGATTACGATCGGGGACACCACCGGCACCGTTTCGCGGATTCGCTTCCGGGCCACAACAATCGTCGACGGCGACCGCAAAGAATTGATCGTACCCAACAAGTCGTTCATCACCGGCAACCTGCTGAACTGGACGCTCAGCGACAGCGTCAATCGCGTGGCAGTGAAAGTGGGGGTCGCCTATGGATCCGATCCCAACAAGGTGCGTGAGCTGTTGCTGAAAATCGCTTCAGAGCATCCATCGCTCCTCAAAGATCCGGCTCCGACCGCATCGTTGGACGAATTGGGTGACAGTTCGCTGGTCTTCCAGATGCGTGCCTTCCTACCGACGCTGAAAGATCGTCAGAAGGCGACTCACGAACTGAATACGATGATTCACGATCGCTTCCGCGCGGCCGGAATCGACATTCCGTTCCCGCAGCAGGAAGTCACGATGAACGTCCGCAGCATGCCGCCTCGTCACGAACCGCATACAGATTTGCACGGTTCGCTCGACGCCGCATTGAAACGCGCCGGCGTGAACGTCTGACGCATCGCAAAGACTGTTTCCTCGCATTGGTTGCCGCTGAGAGTCGAATTCAGCACGATAGTTTCGCATTCCATGGCGGGACTATCGGCTTCACGACCTGAAGGGCGACTCATGAACGGATTTTTGAGGAACAGTTCAGCATTTCAGTTCGTGACCGTAGCGATCCTGGGAGTGCTGATTTCATCGCCGGCCGTCGCGCAAGACGCAGTAGTGAAGCACGAATGGCCGCAGTTTCTTGGCCCTGCTCGCAATGGGATCTCCAGCGAGACCGGTCTTCTGAACGAGTGGCCGCAGGACGGCCCCAAGGTCACCTGGAAAGTTCCAGGTGGTGTGGGGATGTCGGGACTGGCTATCAGCCGCGGTCGCGTGATCACGCTTGTCCAACAGCAGGGTAAACAATGGGCGACCTCTCTGGATGCGGAGACCGGTCAGACCCAATGGCAGACTCCACTGGCCCCGGCCTATAAGAACGGCATGGGGAATGGTCCGCGTGCTACACCAGCAATCGCTGCAGATACCGTGTTTGTCTTCACGGGTGAAGGAATCTTGACGGCACTCAATTTCGCAGATGGCAAGCCCATCTGGTCGCACAATGTGATTGAAGATTCGCAGGGAACCATCGCTGAATATGGAATGGCCTCTTCGCCACTCGTGATCGGCAATCTCGTCGTGGTCACAGCGGGAGCGCCCGGCGCATCCGTTGTCGCCTATGACGCGAAGACCGGAAAGCAAGCTTGGAAATCAGGTGACGATGCGGCGGGCTATTCGTCGCCGGCGCTGCTGGAATTGTCCGGCCGCAAACAACTGGTCGTCTTCACTGGCGAAGCGACTGTCGGATTGATTCCCGAGTCGGGTCGACAACTGTGGCGTTTCCCTTACGAAACCAACTTCAACTGTAACATTGTCACTCCCGTCGCGTACAAAGATCAGGTCTTCATATCGTCGGGCGAGAATCACGGCTGTGTGATGCTGTCCTTCAATGGATCAGGCGACCAGACGCAGGTCGGCCAGGTGTGGACTTCACAAGGCTCTCAAAGCGTCCTGCGAAATGAATGGCAGACATCTATCTTGAGTGACGGTCATCTGTATGGATTCGACAATGTTGGAGCGGCAGGACCTGTGACTCATCTCACCTGCGTCAACGCGGAGACGGGCAAACGCGTCTGGCAGAAGACTCGCTTCGGCAAAGGGAACATGATCGCCGCAGACGGCAAGTTGTTTATCGCAACCATGAATGGCGAACTGGTCGCAGTGAAGCTCTCGCCGAAAGCGTTCGAGGAAATCGGACGCGTCAAGGTGATCGGTGCAACTCGCCAGGCTCCCGCGTTGTCGAACGGCAAATTGTACCTGCGAGACGACGAAGAGATTGTTTGCGTCGACGTAAGAGCCAAGTGATTTCAGCGGATAATCGGCGCTGACACCAATGGCAACGGCACCGACGCGTGAAGCGTGACTGGGATCGACTTGAACGCCGGCGTTCTTGATCGAGGGTCCGACGAGCGCGGCACCAGGACGTTGCATTCGGGATAATACATCGCGACGTTCCCCGGGCGGATCTTCGGAAACGGCGTGAGCTGAATCCCGCGCATGGTTCCGGTGACGCTGGAAACGGTGACGGATTGATCCAGCTCGAATCCAAGTCGAGCGATATCGTCGGGGTGAATCAACATGACGAACCGTCCTTCGATCCCGCGGTAGAGATCATAGTCCTCGTAGACAACAGTGTTGAATTGCCCCTCGCTACGGATCGTCATCAGACGCAGTTCGTCACCCTCTCCTGCCAGTTCCGGCAAGGAATGGACTCGCAATTGTGCTCGGCCATTTTTCGTCGGGAACTCCGGCGTATAAAACGTCCGTCCCGCGAGTTGGAATTCTTTCTTCGTCTCACCGATCGTCTTGATGTCATCGAAGCCCGGGACGACACGGGCGATCGCATCACGAATGCGGTTGGTGTCCTGCATCAACTGCCAATCGATCGGTCCATCGCGACCCAGGATCCCCTGCGCCACGGTGGCGATGATTTCGATTTCACTCTTCGGGCCGACATGCCGAGACGGACCGCCGTCACTCAGGCGGATGTAGTTGAACATCGATTCCTGAGTCGTCGCCTGCGGCTCTTCATCACGAGCCAGTACCGGCAGAATGATTGTCTCATCGGCCAATCCATGAGCGTGGCCCGTATTTAATGTGGTGTTCAGATAGACCAGCATTTCAAGCTGGTCGAGCGAGTGCTTCGCATAGTTGGCATCGGGATTGGAACCGTACAGATTCCCACCCAGACTGAAACCAAACTTCAGCTCGCGACGTTCGGCGGCTTCCATGCAGGCCATCGTGTCGAGCCCTGCTGTTGTAGGGAGCGTCATCCCGAACTCGGACTGTAATTTATTGAAAATGGCGTCCTTGAGTTTCGGGGTCACGCCGACGGAGCCGATTCCCTGCACATTGGAATGGCCGCGAATCGGCAACAAACCTGCATTCGGCCGGCCGACCATGCCTCGCAATAGCGCCAGATTGGCAATCGCTTCGACGTTTTCAACGCCGTAAGTGTGATGCGTAATCCCCATCGTCCAGGTGAAGACCACGTTTTCCGCAGCGGCGTAACGCGTGGCAATCGAATTGATCCCGTCAGCTCCGACGCCTGACTTCTCGTAGATCTCGTTCCAGTCTGCCTCTGCCAGATTTTGCTTGAGTGCAGGCCAATGATCGCAATACTGCGTCAGGTAGGCTTCGTCATGGGCGTTCATTTCGACAATACGTTTAGCGACACCGGTCAACAACGCCAGATCGCCGCCAATGTGAGGCTGAATATACAGTGAGGCGATCTTCGTCCCGAACATCAGGCTCAAGGGATCGCTGGGGACGCTGAAGCTGACCAGCCCCGTTTCCACAATCGGATTGATCACCACCACATGGCCGCCACTGCGTCGAATATGCTTCAGTGTCGTCATCAACCGAGGATGATTGCTGGCGGGATTGCCGCCGATGATGAAGACCAGGTCCGCGTGCTCGACATCTTCCAGCTGTAATGTTGCGGTCCCGGTGCCAAGCACACTGTTCAGTCCGACGCCACTCGCCTGGTGACAGTAGAAGCTGCAGTTGTTGACGTTGTTAGTGCCGTACATCCGAGCGAAGATTTGCAGCAGAAAGCCCGCTTCGTTGGAACTGCGACCGCTGAAGTACCAGAAGGTCTCATCAGCGGTTAACTTCTTCAACTTCGCAATGATCTTCGCGAACGCTTCGTCCCAACTGATCGGCTGATAGCAGTTCTCACCGCGCCGATAGATCACCGGCTGGGTCAGGCGACCGCTGGTTTCCAGCTCGCGGGGAGTAAACGTCTGTAGTTGGGGAACGGAATAGGTGCTGAAATAGTCGGGCTTGATGGCCCCCTGCATGTCCGAAACCATCGCCTGAAGCGACTTTTTGCAGACTTCAGGGAAGACGCCGCGTTCGTTGACCATTCCACCCTGTTGACCGCCCATGCCGACAGCGCAAGTCTTGCAGGCGTTCTTCGACCGCATCGCCTTCCAAAGCTTCCACAGCCCACCCGCTTCCCGCGCCTTGCGAAAGGTGTAGAAAACGGCAGGCCAGCCACCACCGGTTTTGACTCGACGCATGATGCAGAGTACCCAAAAGGCTCAACGAAGATCGTCAACAGTGAAGTCGCAATTGTAGGCTCGCGTGCGCAACGCCTCAATAACAGATCGTGTGAAAGCTCGCTTTGCCTACCAGCCGAACAGTCGAGAAAATGCCAGCTGCGGCGGCGATTCGAGCCAGCCGATCAAGGTCATGACTCCCGACAACAGTGCGATCATCACTGCCATCAGGACTTCAACTTCCCGGACACACATATGAGGCCGCGAAAGAGGACGTCGATAGAAAATCCAAAATGCGGCGACCAGCAGGACCAATGACCAGAACAGTCCGATCGCGTTCGAGTGAAAGAAATAGTACGCGATCCACGACGCCGAGAAGGGGGCAAACAGCAGGAACCCCAAGGCAAAATTAGTGGGTCCGCTCGTCAGGTCGATGCGAGCGGGCGAGACACTCCACTTTGCATGGCGAGGAAGTCGCGAGTGAACCAGGTTGACGAACTCGGTCATCTGGTCCAGGCCGCGAACCAGGACCACGCCTTTTTCGCTTTGAGTGATTCTTAAGCTGCTGCGAACCAGATCGGCGTGCGGACGTTCGTCGACCGTCTGAATCAAATCCCAGCTCACTTCGCGAGTGAATCGCCGCCACCGCATACTCAGTTTGTCAGCCGAGATCTCGTAGCGAATTGCCACCCATGAGGAGAAGTCGGCCAGACCGCTGATCAGGGCACAGAATGCCATGGCGGGCCCAGTCCCGAAGCGAATGAGTTCGCGAATCTCTTCACTGGCAGGCATCATCCACAGGCGAGAATCATTGAAGATTCGAATCGGCAGTTGCCAAAGCTGGTCGAGTGGAATGGCAGGGACAATCCAGAGTGATACGAGCAAGAACAGGCCCCAACTGACCAGAATGCCACCGCCCCCACACATGGCCTGCAGCCAGAGGTTCCTGAGATAGCGAGGCGAAATCGAGTAACTGCGAGTGATGTCGTTCATAATCAACCTCGCCGAATCGCGAGGAACAGACGTGATGGCGAACGCCACCGGATTGTACGCAGTTGATCAACCCCCCAGTGATAAAGCTGAGATCTCGCGAACTCGCTCAATTGCTGGAGGCAAGTTTGTCAATCAGATAGTCAACAACTTGAGCGTGCTTCACGTCTTCAGCGCCTGGGTAGACCAACTCGCAAGGAACGTTCACGCTGCTCATCTTCTCTTGCAACTTAACGCCAAAATTGGACGTGTGAGTCGGGTCTTTCTGATCTCTGCCGAGTGCCGGAGGAGCGTTATAGAAGAGATAGACGGGTGGATCGTCCTCGGTGACCAGTGAGTATGGCGAATACTCCTCGATCCACGGCAAAATCTTTTCGCGCTGTGCCAGAAACCCGTCGAAGTCGCGAACGTCTTTTCCGTTCACTTTCTTGAAGATTCCAAAGGCGTGACTCCCGTAATTGCTGTTGGGAGTCCATTCTTTCATCTGTTCAGGGTCAAGCGTCGTCTGGGCTCCATTCACAGCGGCACACAGCAATCGCGTCGATTCGCGCGAGATGGGATCGTCACTCTTGGGATCAGCCAGATCATCTCGGAATGCAAGCCACAGACTGGTGCAGGCTCCCGCCGAACCGCCTGATGCGCCGATTCTTTGTTTGTCGATGTTCCATTCGTCCGACTTGCTGCGAACAAACTGCAATGCTCGAGCAGCGTCATGCAGGGGGGCCTTCACCGGTGGATTGACGTTGTCGACAATCGCTTCCTGGATGAATCGGTATTCAACCGAGACGACGGAGATGCCGTTCTTCAAGTATTGTGGCAGTACTCCCGCCAGACCACTCATGCGATTCCCCCCTTGCCAACCTCCACCATGAATGAAGAAGACGACGGGCGCAGGTTTGTCGGATTCGGCTTTCCAGAAGTGCAGCACCTGTTTTGGGTGGGAACCGTATGCGACATCGGCCTGGGTCGGTGGAGGCGGTGCCGGAGGCTTGCCTGGTTTCGAAGCCTCTTCAGCGGAAGCGGTCATCGCAGATATGCACAACATCGCGATCACATTCGACCAGAACGCTCGCATACTATCTCTCCGCTATGCCCGCGAAAAACGACTGATTTCATCACCGATTGTTTGGCGAACGCCATCGCTTCGCAAGTGCGGATCGGCGTCAGTCTCGCAAAAGTGACGAAGATGAACGACGTGAGGCTCTATTGTGCAACTCGACTACGCACTTCGCAATTCGCCAATTGCCCGACGCGGCGACAACTTCGGAAACAACCGGTGGGGCACAATTTTACGGTGGATCGTAGCCGCCTGGAGTCCACGGATGACATCGGCAGATTCGCCAGGCCCCACGGGCCGATCCTGAAACCGCACCGTATTTTCGAACAGCCTGAATGTAGTAGTTGCTGCATGAGGGCTCGAACCGGCAGTGTTTTCCCAACAGCGGGCCGATGAACAGCTGGTAAAAACGAACGCACGCGATCAGCAGCAGGCTGGGAAGCTGATAGATCCAAGTCAAGATTTTCATGAAGGCAATTCCGCCTGTTGATTCGTCTGGTCGAGTCGTCGACTAAGTCGCTTAACCAACCCCGTCAACGATTTTCGATAGGCGTCGAGCGATGCTCGGTCCGCAGCCAGCGGAATCGCAATCAGGTCGACTCCCTTGGGATATTGATGACACTCCAGGCGAAACGCTTCTCGCAGCCATCGCTTCAACCGATTGCGATCGACAGCTCCGCCATGCTTCTTCGAGACGCTCAGTCCAATCCGCGTCGTATTGAATGCATTGCGAGCGACGAACATCAGCAAGACGCCATCCGCACCCTTGCACTTCAAAGCGTAGACGCGTTCGAAGTCGCTGCCGCTTCGGATGCGATTGTGAATGGAAAAGCGGGTCTTGGGCATGTTGAGTTCTAGACGCAATCTCGAAAGCCGCGTTGTTTACTCGCGTTCGTCTGGCGGATCGGGTGATTCGTGGAGCGGCTGGTGTGCATCAGGCAGAGACGATTCAGTCACTGTTGGTTTCGGGGGTTTCAAGAACCAGAAATCGCGTTCGGAACGAACACCGTTCGGCAAGGGACGACGGATTTGTCGTCGCAATCGACCCGCCCAGAGGATCGTAAGTGCAGCCAATGCCAGGCCGCAAATCACGATTCCAGCGAGGGCCGCCAGACCCGAATAGGCTTTGATTTGCTTTTCACTTGGACGCTTCGGACCAACGGCGGTTGCCGAATCGTCACTGACTGGAGCCGCAGCCTCCAGCTCCCCTGCATTCACCGGAAGCATCCCCTGCCACAGCGACTCGCCGAAGACAGACCAAAGCGCCAGCAGCATCACCAGACTGACCAGGAGTTGTCGCCAGCCAAGTCGCGTCGGTAGATTCGATTGGAGTTCAGGATCGTACATGTGGACGTTCCTCCCTGCTCGCAAACTCACCAAAGGCTGCTGCGAGGCGATGTTTCGCTGGCAGCCAGTTGTTCGTAGAGCTTCTTGTCGGCATCGCTGAGCCCCTTGGGGACGGCGATCTTAATCACCACAAATTGATCCCCCCGCTGATTCGTCTGCGGATCCTGAATCCCTTTGCCGCGTAATCGCAGTTTGGCACCGCTGGATGTCCCGGCAGGAATTGTCATGACCACATTTCCTTCATTGAGCGTGGGGACTTCAACCTTGGCCCCCAATGCCGCTTCTGAAGGAGTGATAGGCACCTCCAGCAAGAGGTTCGCGCCTTCTCGTCGAAAATAGCGATGCGGTTGGATTTCAATCGTCAAGTACAGATCGCCGGCGGGCCCATTTTTCGTTCCCGGAGCCCCTTGGCCGGACAAGCGGATCACCTGTCCTTCACTCACCCCGACCGGAACCTTCACCGTCAGAGTCTCGGCCGAGCCGTTGCGATCAAACGTGACGTCTACTGGACCACCAGTGACCGCGGTCTCGAATGGAACTTTGACATTCGCCCTGAGGTCGGCACCCCGCGCCGGCCCACGTCTCCCGCGAGGCCGAGCTCCTCCTCCTCCGCCGGCACCGAACAGGTCGCCGAAATCGAAGCCGCCCTGGCCGAACAAGTCGCCCAGATCGACTGGTCCCGAGCCTCCGGTGAAACCGCCCCCTCCGCCGCCGAAAGGGTTCGCTCCTGCCGCGCTGGCTCGAGCGGCGTGCTCATAGTCTTTGCCGAACCGATCGTACAGTTCCCGTTTCTTTTCGTCGTTTAGAACGTCGTACGCTTCCTGAACCTGTTTAAATCGCTCGGCCGCCTGAGGATTGTTAGGATTGGCGTCGGGATGGTTCTCACGCGCCAGCTTGCGGTAAGCCTTACGAAGCTCGTCTTTTGTCGCACCTTTGGAGATGCCGAGGGTTTGATAGAAGTCTTGATCTGCCATGGATTATTTTCAAGCGGGGAACGCACCGATAGTGACTGCAGACGGGATTCTAAGGGCGAGCGGAAGAGGGGACAAGCAGGTAATAGCACTAGGTCGCGACATGTAAAACCGGCATCACGCTTGCGCAGTTTCGTGAACGACACGCCATCATGATTTTCTATACTCTGGTCGCCTTTGCCGCAGCCATCAGTACTTTCTTAGTTGGGATTGTGCTTGTAATCTCAATCGTCAGAATTCCTGAGATCTCCGCCTGATCGAGGGGAAGGAAACGGCTCGGCCTGAAAATGACCGCTTGAGTGCGAATCACTTTAGCGAAGGAGGCGTTTTTCACCAAAGTTGAGTCATGCGGGAAAGGAAGTTTGGACAAAAATCTGGAGCAGATTTTTCGCAAATTATATCTACGATTTGGTAGTGATCGGTCAGTGGGCGACTTTCTTCCTTTGAGCTTGAGCGCCCATAACCAAGTACGTCGCCGTGCTCCCAACTGTAGCCCGGCTCATAATAAATAATTTTGTCGTGCTCATTCGCTCTTAAGAATACACGAAGAACACCGACAAGATCTTCCATTGTTTCTGCTTTCGAAATGGCGATCGTGCCAGTTTGCCGAAACAGAAAACCATGCCAGTCCTTCTCGAATTCAGCCGAAACCCTAGGCCAAATGGCCTCACGGAATAGACAATAAGGATAACACGTGATGACATTCGCATGCAGTGCTAGTCCTGAGGTCTCAAGGCAATTGAGAACGGAGCTTGGATCAAGTGAAGCGGCGTCTTTGCAGCCATTTTCGAAGACGAGGAGGTTCTTTGTTCCGAGGAATTTCAAAAAAGCTGAGATCTCACCGTCTGTTGGGAGAGCATACAAATAGGATGCATTGCCCCGCCTTTTGCTTTCGTCGACCCAAAAGGACCGCCTCCTTATCCCTTCCGTTAGCAGCGTGCTGAGATGCGGGGCCAGTCGATCCTGTCTTGATGAATCAGCCTTGTTCAATAGTGTTTCTGCCGCAACGGCAAGAGTTCCCTTCAGTTCGGGACGATGCAATCCGCGGCGAGTCTCATGGAGCGTCCTAAGTTCCCTTTGCATCCACTTGAGATGCTTCGATAGTTCCTCTTCAAACAGCCTGCTGACGATGAGACTGGGCTGTATGATGTGTTGTTCCATCTGAATGACGGGCCCTGGACCGTCGCCATATCCGCTGTGGCAGGCGACCGCGTTTGCGCGTACTCCATTCCCATCAAGTTCTAGCACGACAGACCCTGCTCGTCGCTCGCAATGATGTTCCTTAAAGCAGCATTTGCTTTCAGCATTCGTTCCCGACACTTTTTCCAACCGCCTTTGGCTGGTACAGAAGACACTGCTGCCCCAACGAATGGCCGCGTTGCGGAAGTCGGAGTGAGGCAGATCATGCTCACCACATCCGCTGACTAGGACAGCGCGCGGTCGAACTTGACTCAGCATCTCATTGTGTGCGAGTTCGTTTTCCAATTTGACCTTGCCGCCGTGATGACTTGCCTTCAGCACATCTGCATGCAGCCCGCGGGGATAGCTGGCGAGGAGATAGGTCCAATTCTCAAGATCACCCGTCAGCAGCAGTGTATGGTTTTTTTTCTCAGTACGCATCCCGATCCAAATCACCAAACTCGTGTTATTGACCAGAGGGTTACCAAAGAACTCGGGAGAAGCTTCCGATGCCGGAATGCGTCGCCGCATCCTCTCCGAAAAATTTGAGGTAGCGAGATAGCCGCGCTGCGCGGCTGCGTCAAACGATGTTACGTCACCGGCTTGATCGATCTCCTCTGGAGGAGGATCCAAAAGCCAGCCCAAAGGCATCTCGTCGCCTGAATGAAGGGAGCGAATATCATCGTTTGTGATAAGCTCGCGAATCAGGCGAGCGGGCGGCGAAAGGACCTGCAACGTCGGCCCACCTAGTTCAAATGGAGCCGATTTGTATCCTTCCAGCGGATATAGAATCTCTACTCCGGCACCAATCAGTTCCTGTTCGAGATCCTTTGCTTTGTCGAGTGCTTTTTGAATCCGATCTCCAAACAGCCAGTAGTGGCGATCAAACGCGGGCAGCGCCGGTCCCCAATACGCTTTTACTTTAACCTTATCCGTAAGACCGATCAGCCCCCCGATGTGATCGTGATCGAAGTGGCTGAGGATCAAGAGATCCAAAGATGTTACGTTCTCGTCTACGAGGCTATCCTGAAGCTGCTTGGCAGATTTTCCACCGTCAATTAAGCAACTCCACGGCTGACTATCGACGAGCGCCGTGAGCAGCAAAGCGTCACCATGGCCTACGCTGAGCATCCGGATCTTTAATTCGTCGGTCATTTGCGCGCTTTCTACCGTCTTTGATATTGTCAGGCAGGAAACGCGGCTGGCGGTGTCGTCGCGACATGCCAGAACGAGTTTTATAATTCGCTAGAAGAGTTCTGTTAAGGTCTCTTCCGATGCCAGACTTACGGTACCGATGGTAGAGTGCCTGTTCGGACTGATCAATGAGCCGGTGGCGGACTGGTCTGGAAGGCCCGCGCCCGGAACAGGAAGTCGATGATGTTGCCTTCGTGAGGCTGCATCCAGTGCAACTGATTGGTCCGAACTTCTCCGATGTTCAAGCGGTCAATGTTCGTGGCATCCAGCAATTCCTGCGACCATTTTGGATCTTTGGTCAGGCAGGAACCAACCAATGTGCTGCCGACCTTCTTGATCATCTCGTTCTGTGGACACTGCACGACCGACGCGAACGGGAACATGTACTCCGTATTGGCAATTGCAGGTTCGGTACTGCTGCAATGGATGATCGTCGGGCGCAGGAAATCGTAACGATCGTGCGGTTCGTGTCGGTCACCGTTGCGATACTTCGCCGTCACTTCGGTCACGCCGGGAGCTTTTAACAGCTCTTCAATTTGAGCGTTAATTGCCTTGGCGGCCCCCGGCACTGTGAAGGCGGCCAGCGACGACTTCGGATCGTTCATCGGTAGCGGAGCGACTGGTCCCAGACGCTTCGCGAGGGCCTCGGCAATCGCTTCAGTATGTCGGCTGGCCCAGATTCCCGAACAGTTGATGCAGGAACGACCACTGTTGACGAAGATGCTGTCGACCATCAAGTCGATGTACTGTTCCCAGTCGTCAACCATGTCGTCGCCGATCAAGATCTTCGAGAACCCGGGACCATGTGCCTGAATACGCGGATCGCCGTGATAGCGTTCGACCGTCGACGCTCCGCCGAAAATCATGGCTCGGCTGCAGGTCTCAGTGACGGCGGCACCGCAATCGTGAGCACCGGGATAGATGCAAAACACTTCGCGAGGGACGCCCGCTTGTGCAAACGCTTCGTAAACACGATACGGTGTCCACGGCTCTTGCGAACCCGGCTTCAGGACCAGTCCGACCTGTAATGGCAGCACTGGCATCCACAGCGTATGAACTCCAGGTGAGTTGGATGGGAGGACCATTCCCATCACCGGGGTCTGGGCCTGGTAACTAACGGTAATACCGCGGCTTTCCATGCCGTAGCCCTTGGACAGGACGTCGAAGGGCAGACCGCGAGTCAGTGCCTCAAGCACTTCTTTCATGTGCTTCAGAACATACGAATTCTTGCGCATGTTGGCCGCGCACATATGCTGCGGCAGGCCGGTCGTAGCCGACTGAATCTCGCAGAATTCTTGCGGCGTCTGTGTTCCGTTTCCCAGTGGTAACGTTGCATTCAGATAGAGATCGGCCGCCTTCGAACACATCTCGCAGAGCTGCTCGATCGAGAATTGCCGCAAGATGTCGCGCGCTTTGCTCGCCTTGCGCATATCCATCTTGATCAAGCCGCCGTTAGCCTGATTCATGCTCGCCAACGTCTCACCCGTTTCGAAGTGAACGACCGGCTGCTTCTCCATGGATTCGTACGGCCGGCCCCAACGGATGACGGGAATTTCAAGCATGATTCGACTTTCGCAGTTGATCAAGATTTGTCAGACAGATTCGACATCTGTCCAAAAGAACCCGCACTCCGAAACCGCGTGGAATCGGAGGGGGTCATGGCCATTACTGGGCGGATGCACTGGATGTTAGTAGACGCCAACGGTGGTCGTGGCGGCGATTTCATGGAACGGTCGTGTCCCGCTGACGCCGTCCCATGGATACTTGTCGTGGGGAAGTTCGCGTTCCCCTTCATCGCGCTCCATGAAACCGGGGATGAACAATTCCTTTGTCATCGTGTACAGCTTCACGCGGCCCGTTTCGCCATAGCCCACGACACGATCGTAATCCTTGAAGTCGACTGTTTCGATCACAGCGCGAGGTTGCGGAGCGTAGTACGTAATCTTGAAGTTGTCGGCAGGATCAAACGGCTTGCCGCACGCCAAACCCATCAGTGTATTGCCGTAGGTTGGCGTGATGTAGACATTGGGCCCGAGCAATTCTTCGCGACAGAAGCGATACCATTGAGGAGTAAATTCGGTCCCCCCGGCGAAGATTCCCTTGATCCCCGCCTCTTCGACGCTGCTGCCATTGTCCATCAATTTGAGTGCCAGTGCTTCCAACAGTTTGGGAGTCGCAAAGGCGCATTTGATGTCGTGTCCGGCTGAGAGGACCGTGATGGCTTGATCAATGACGTGATCGGCATAGGCCTTCGCCCCTGCGATATCACCCTTCTTCAGCAGTTTCACCACCCAGCGCGGATCGAGGTCGACGCAGAAGCAGATACCGCCGCGATATTGTGCCAGGTGCTCCACGGCCAGTCGCAAACGGCGAGGACCGGATGGGCCCAGCATCAGCCAGTTTGACCCACGTGGGAAGGATTCGTCCGGCAACGTGTCACTGAAGTTTTCGTAGTCGATCCAGTGATCTTCGATCACCATGCGACTCTTCGGGATCCCCGTTGTGCCACCTGTCTCGAAGACATATGCGGGCTTTCCGGCGAGTCCTTTCGGAATCCAGCGGCTGATGGGTCCGCCCCGGAGCCATTCATCTTCGAAGTGAGGAAACTTCTTCAAGTCGTCAAAGCATTTCACTTCGGTCAGCGGGTCAAACTTATAGCTCTTCGCCTTCTCCAGCCAGAACGGGCTGCCCGTCGATGGATGGAAATGCCATTGCACGGTTTCGACCGTGTGGGCGTCCAGCTGGGCCTTGGCTTTGGAAACTTTTTCAGAGAGATCGCTCACGTCGGGACTTTCTGCTGCAAGGAGTCAGTCATCACTACAGGTGGGATAATAGTCAGCTCAGATCCAAATTCAACGGCCCTCGGATCCTGTCCGATGGTTTGATCCATCAGCAGATGCAACGTCGTCGATTGGACGCCCGCGGCCGAGACAGTTTCGGTCACAGATCTTCAGTCTTCGGAACGATATACGGAGCCCGATATTCCCTGGTCAGATACTTGTTGGCGTCAGCGGCGTGACTGCCGCTGAACTCTTCGGTTCCCGCCAGCATCAACTTTGGTCCCAACGTGATCTTCGTCGCGTCTGGCGAAACCTTATTCTCCAACAGATGCTGCTGGAATCGATCCAACGTCTCAAGGGCTTCCTTGTCACTGGCCAGACTGGTGGCGATTTCCTGGGCCGTCGATGGCGCGCCTAACCGATACGAGATGTTGCCGACGTGGCAGAGTGCGCTGGAGAGATGCCCCTCCAGGATGTCCGCGTTTAAGTCCTCATGCTTGCGGCTGCGAACAGCCTTCACGAAGTTGGCAAAGTGGTGCGAATCACCACCACCATTGAAGACCTTGTCCGTTTTCACTCCGTTCTTGTCGAAGACCATGCCGCCGTTGTAGCTTGGCATGACCAGATAGCCGTCGGTGCCGTAGAAAATGACGCCGACTTTCGCGTCCATCAGCGCGTCGGTCTTTAAGCCGCGAACTTCAAACACCAGGCGTTTGTCGCCTTTGAATTCGTGGATGCAGATCTGGGTATTCGCGGTTTCTCCTGCGTCTTCGTACCCAAATCGACCTCCATAGCTCAGAACGGACTCGCCGAGGTTCATCTCGTTCAAACCCCAGCGAGCGATGTCCATCTGGTGAATCCCCTGATTTCCCAGATCACCGTTGCCATACTCCCACTGCCAGTGCCAGTCATAGTTCAGCTTCGGGCGGGTCAACGTCTGCTTCTGCGCGGGTCCGGACCACAAATCATAATCGACACTGGCAGGAATATCGTAATTCCCGCGAGGGCCGATCGAACCGCGTGGTTTGTAGCATAGACCGCGAGCCAGCTTTACTTCGCCGATGCCCCCTTTGTGCATGAATTCGATCGCTTCTCGCATACCCGGATTCGATCGGCTTTGGGTCCCTGTCTGTACGATCTTGTTGTACTTGCGAGCGGCTTCAACAGCGCGCCGGCCTTCCGTTACATTGTGACTGACAGGCTTTTCGACGTAGACATCTTTGCCAGCCTGCACCGCCCAGATCGCGGACAGCGCATGCCAGTGGTTCGGTGTCGCGATACTGGCGATGTGAATAGACTTGTCGTCAAAGCACTTTCGCATGTCCAGATACACGGTTGGGCGCTTGCCAAACCGCTTTTCAATGTCGTCCGCCTTGCGGTTTCCGATCACTTCGTCGGCATCGACAATCGCCGCGATCTCACAATCTTTGCGAGCCCCGAACTCAGCGATATGCGAACCACCGCGTCCGTTGACCCCGACTACTGCCACCCGCAACTTCTCACCAGTATCGCTATCGTCGGCAAAACTGAGCTTGGATCGCCCCGCCAACGCAGCGGCCGCAGTGGCCAACATCGAGTTTTCAAGGAACTGACGGCGAGACAGATGAGACATCGGTGCAATCCTTGGAAGGAAGCGGGTGGGTATCAAGCGGAGGGCAGGCGAATCAGCACGTTAGTGTAGGCTCGTTTGATACGGAGTCGCAAGCATCGGACATGGGTGATATGGCCGTCAGTCAGAGCGATGACCGTACTTCTCCATATTTTCAGCGAGAGTTCAGTTCTTGGAAGAGATTGTGAATAAATGCGGCATTGTCACATTGGAGGTAATGCATGGCTCCGCCCATTCGCGAATAACTTTTGCAGAAGCGAAGATAATACGCGGCGTTTGTCTTGGGAGGTTCCCCCTGGGTCCAGTCCCAGCCGCCCCCGTCCTGCAAATCAACGACATAAATCGAGTGATCGTGAACGACGGAGCGACCCCCTTGCAGTCGCAAATTGTTCACACAACTGGCCGACTTCTCGAACACCTGCGGCCCCATGATCGCCGACCCAACCGACAACACGACGCCCCCGTCGAGCTGATCAACCGCACCGCCGAACAGTTTGAAATCCCATTCGGCTGCTCGACCGATCGCTCCACCACAAAAGACAGGGTGATTGGAAATGATGTCGTAGCCGATCCCTGGATGGACGGTGACAGGAATGTTGTGCCGATACGCCTGAGCAATGATCGAAGCTTGTTTCCAGCGATGATCGACGGCAATACGACCTTCGGGCCACTGCTGCTGGATCATCGTGCGCAATAAGTCCGCACGCGCGGCCGTCAGCGGATGTGCCGGCTCTGCCACGATGGCATCCTTCAATTGCTGCTGGGTCGGTAACGTGACGCCGTCCTCATGGATCATTTTTCCCAAGGCGCAACCGTAACCGAGCCCGTCGAGAGCCCCCGCCATGATCGCACGGTGAATGTTCGTCGCGGTTTCATCCCAGGTTCCAAATGTACCGTTGCTGACGTTCATCTCGACGCTTTCGGTCGAGGCGCCAAACCAGGCGTATTCCCAATCGTGAATGGTTCCAGCACCGTTCGTGGCCAGATGAGTAAGCCAGTTATTTGCCATCATCTGTTCGAGAATCAGCGCCGCTCCGTTTCGAAGGAGATGGGCTCCATAGATCAGCATGACCGAAGCACCACGATCTCGCGCCGCCCGAATCTTTGACGCGCATTCCTTGATGCGATCTGTATTCTGTTCCGAACACGGCTTCGCAACGGTCGTCGGATCAATCAAGATCTGATCGGCAGTCGTCAGGCTGTGTCGCTCGGCGAGCGGCAGAACCTTCAGTTTGCTCAGATCCAATGGTGTGGCCGTCTTCGTCGATTTCACAGAGTCGCTCGCTAATTGGTGACGGTGAGGGTCAGCGATCTGAGGCCTCACAACGGTTTTGGGTTCAAAGGGTTGGTTTCAGCGCATCGCGGCAGTCTAATGCATCTCGCTGCAATCAACACGTGTTCCGATCACACGTCAGAAGCAAATTCGCAATGCCCGGTGCCGAGCAATTTCTGAAGCCCTCCGTCATCCGCCACGTCGCGCGGCTGGATCTACGTGCGCGATTTATTGTGGAGGGATTCCTGACGGGTCTGCACGCGAGTCCCTTCCAGGGGTTCAGCGTCGAATTCAGTGAACATCGCCGCTATTCGCAGGGGGATGATCCCAAGGATATCGACTGGCTGGTGTTCGCGAAGACCGACCGCTTCTACATCAAGAAATATCAGGCCGAGACGAACATCTCGGGCTATATCCTGATGGACCTGTCAGAAAGTATGGGCTACACCCATCGCCAGGAATTGACGAAATTCGACTACTGCACTTGTCTGGCCGCTGCGCTTTCTTACCTGATGATTCATCAGCAGGATCCCGTCGGCCTGATGACGTTCGACACCCAATTGCGAGTTTGCCTCCCTGCACGCAGCAAACGCAGCCAACTCGGAAACATGTTGGCATTGCTATCCAAAGCGGCTCCCAGCGGAATGACGGACATTGCCGGCAACTTGCGCCGAATTGCCGCCATGATCCGTCAACGCAGTTTGATGATGATCTTTTCGGATCTGCTTTGTGATCCGCAACCGGTCATCGACAGCCTGCACATGTTGCGACATGCGGGACATGACGTGATCCTGTTTCATGTGTTGGACGAGGCCGAAGTTCATTTCCCATTCGATGGACTGGCCGATTTCGAAGACCCCGAAACGGGTGAGCGACTGGTGATCGATGCCGCGGGGATTCGAGGCGATTACCTGGGAGCGATTGAGGAACTTCGGCAGCAATACCGTCGCGAGTGCTTGAATATGGGGGCCGACTACGTCGCTCTCGACACCAGCATGCCGTTCGATCGGGCTCTGGTGGAGTATCTTTCGCAGCGAAAAGCCCGTTTCTAAGCGGCCACGGAACTCATCTGGACCGGTTCCGCGTTTCCGTGTCTAATCCCGCCCCATTTGGAAGGATCGGCGGTGTGGATAGTTTAGCACGACTCATCCCGTTCGTCTGGCCGCAACGGCGACGAATGGTGATCTCGATTTCGTTGGGATGCGTGATCGCACTCCTCTGGGCCGGCGCGCTTCTGCTCGTCTTTCCAGTCGTCAAGATCATGCTCGAGAATCAGAACATTGACGATTATGTAGCCACCAAAATTCAGGTGGCCCAACTGGAAGCTCGGAAGCAGAGCGATCGTCTCGGGATTTTCGACGCGGAACTCGTCCAACTTCGCGCGACGGCCGACGCGGAGCAAATTGCCCGCACCGAAGCATCTCGAACGCATTGTGTGAGTGAACTGAATGACGCTCTGCGGAGCGAGTGGCGCTACACATGGCTGCAAACGCAGTTGCTGCCTTATTTATTCAAAGATCGTTTCACAATGCTGGCGGCGGTGATGGTACTGCTCCTTGCGCTGACTGGTTTAAAATGCGGCCTCTCTTATTTCCAAGAGACCTTAGTCAGCGCATCTGTCGAACGCACGATGCAATTGGTTCGCGAGCGATTGTTTCGTGCGACTCTCAAGTTGGACCATCAGACGTTGGCGTTGGAAACAACCCCAACATTAATGTCGAGGTTTACCTTCGATTTACAGCAATTGGCCACAGGCCTGACGCTGCTCGGCAGTAAGGCAGTCGTTGAGCCCTTGAAAGTCGTCGCTTGTATCACCGGTGCATTCTGCGTCAACTGGCGGTTGACGGCATTATCCTTCGCCTGCGTTCCCTTGGCCGCGCTCCTGTTCGGGCAACTGGGACGCCGACTCAAGCGAGCCAGCGTTCGCCAAATGGAAAGCATGTCGCGCGTCTATCGAGCGCTCATTGAACCACTGCAGTCGTTCACTTCGGTTCTCGCGTTCCGAAACGAACGTCTGCATCGTCGGCGTCTAGCGCGAGAGAGCAAGGATTACTACGATAAGGCGATGAAGATCGTCCGAATTGACGCTCTCTCCAGCCCGTCCGTCGAATTCCTGGCGATGGTGGGTGTGTTCATCGGATCTCTACCCGGGGCCTACCTCGTCCTGCGAGGTCAAACGTCGATCTGGGGCATACGCCTCGCGGCGTATCAGATGGAAGGCTCAGAATTGGCGCTGTTGTACACGATGTTGGCCGGGGTCCTCGATCCGGCACGGCGGATTGCCAGCATCTTTTCCAAGCTGAAAAAATCGGCGACGGCATGTGAACGAGTGTTTGGTTGGATGGATCGAACGTCACTCCTGCATGTTGCTCACGACACAGTCGAATTACCACGTCACCAGCAGAGCATCGAATTTGATCGAGTCACCTTCCGATACGCGACAGCCACCCCGGACGAAAACCGCCCTGCGGCCCTGAACGATGTTTCACTGACAATCCCATTCGGGTCCACCGTCGCGATTGTCGGCGGGAACGGATGCGGGAAATCGACCTTGGCGGGACTGCTTCCCCGATTGTTCGATCCGCAGCACGGAACGGTCCGCATCGACGGCATCGATATTTCGCGAGCGGATCCACGGCAGTTGCGTGGGCAGATTGGGATGGTGACGCAGGACACCTTGCTGTTCGATTGCTCGATTGAAGACAACATTCGCTATGGGAAGCCATTGGCGACGGCAGCCGAAGTCCAGGACGCGGCTCGACGAGCTCACGTCCTCAATTTTGTTCAGCAGATGCCGGACGGGCTGCATACGGGGGTTGGCGATCGCGGCCATCGACTGTCGGGCGGCCAGCGGCAGCGGGTTGCTCTGGCTCGGGCCATCCTTCGGAATCCCGCAATTTTGATTTTGGATGAAGCCACGGCGGCAGTCGATGTGCAAAGTGAACAACTGATTCATGGTTCGCTGGAGGATCTCGCCTGCGGACGCACGACATTGATCGTGACGCACGCGATGACCCCGGTGCTTCTCGAACAGATCTCGCACGTTCTGGTCATGGAAAACGGACGAGTCGTAGCTTTTGGGTCGCATGAAATCGTTCTCAAGACCTGTCCGCTGTACCAGCGAATGTTCGACGCACAGGTCCGGCGTCGAGTGGCGTAAAAGAATTGCGACTTTCAGTTTGCAATTTTCGACCATGTCGACTTGAATGCGATTACAAAACCGCAGTGTCGCATCTGGAGATTGGTCATCATGGCGCATGAAACCATCGGGCGCCCGATGGAAATTCTGCTCGTTGAAGACAGCCTGACGTTCGCCCGCCTGGCTATCAACGCTTTGCGGAAAGGGCAGGTCCAGCATCGGCTCACCTGGCTCACCGACGGGGCCGAAGCGTGGAAGTTCTTGCAGCGCGGGGGAACGTACGCCAACGCCCCTCGCCCAGACTTGCTGCTTCTCGACTTGAAGTTGCCCGGCATCGAAGGCATGGAACTGCTCGCTAGAATTCGAGCCGAGAGCGAACTGCAGCATTTACCAGTCGTCGTCATGACCGGCGACGAAGAGGCGACCTGCGAACTTCCGGTCGAAGCATTTCTTACCAAACCGCTCGATTTCGATAAGTTCATCGGCATCGTCCAACAACTTTCCCATCTGTGGCGAGCAGACATGATCGTACCGATGCGGGCTCCCACTGCGTCCGATGACGATTCACTGGATTTCAGCGAGCACTGAAATCTGCTGCCTCGCCTTCCGATCCGCATCTGTATTCGATCTGCCAACCTGAAAGTCGAACTGATGACCGCATTGCCTGGGCCCGCCAACGATCCAACGCCCATCTTCGAACACTTTCGAGGAAGCTATGGGACGGAATTGCTCACGGTTGCGATTGCCCACTTGAACCTGTTCCGACTGTTCAATGGGAGGCCACTGAGTGAGGAACGTCTGTGCTCTGAATTGAAACTGGCTCCGAGGTCTTTCGTGGTGCTGACAACGGCTCTGCGCGCGATGAAGCTGTTGGAGGTCGACGGCCAGAACGAATACTGCCTGACAGAAATGGCTCGCGAACATCTTGTTCCCGGCGGCGCATTCTATGTCGGTGACTACGTCGGTTTAGCCGCCGAAAGTCCCGGTGTTGTGGCGATGGCCGATCGTCTGCGAACCAATCAACTGGCGAACGCGACGAAATCTGACGCGGGCGCCGCGTTCATCTATCGTGACGGGATCGACTCGGCCATGGAAGCCGAGCAGTCAGCCAGACGGTTGACACTCGCTTTGGCTGGACGAGCCAAAAATGTGGCACCAGTTCTGGCCGAACGGGTTTCCTTTGGAGCGGAAACATTGTTGGATGTCGGTGGCGGCACGGGCATCTATTCGGTCGCGTGCCTGCGGCGGCATCCGAAACTGAAAGCGATCGTGTTTGACCGCCCGGAAGTGCTGAAGGTCGCCCACGAGTTTGCCGTTCAGTTCGACGTCGCCGACCGCCTGGAATGCCGTCCTGGTGACATGTTCCGCGATCCGCTGCCGACCGCCGATACAATTCTGCTGTCGAACATTCTTCATGACTGGGACGGCCCTGAATGCCAGCAGCTTGTCACGAAGTGTGCGACGGCGCTACCCACCAGCGGACGACTGTTGATTCACGATGTCTTCCTGAACGACGCTCTGGACGGCCCGCTGCCGATTGCGTTGTACTCGGCCGCCTTGTTCTCGTTGACGGAAGGCCGTGCGTACAGCGGAGCCGAATATCGACAGTGGCTGACCGCCGCTGGATTGAGCCCGTCCGAGATCATGCCCACGCTGATCCATTGCGGCGTCTTAACGGGAACGAAGCGATAGGCCACCGACCCAATGGGTGTTCAAACACTCGTCCCGTTGAACAACGACTCAATCACATTGCCCTTGTTCAATAGAACCGGACGGCCCAAGCGATCGGAGACAATCACTTCGGGTGGGATGCCGAGAACGTGATACACGGTCGCCGCGACATCATTCGGCGAGAAGGCTCGCGTGGCAGGATAGGCTCCTGTCACGTCAGAGCGACCAATCACCTGACCCGGTTGAACACCGGCACCGGCAAATAGGCCGAAGAAGCACGGCCCCCAGTGATCGCGGCCAAGTTCTTTGTTGATTTTCGGTGTTCGACCAAATTCACCGAGCATCATGACCATCGTGTTTTCGAGCAGTCCGCGCGAATCGAAGTCATCGAGCAATGCTGACACCCCTTGATCGAGCGGTGGCAGCAACCGTTTCTTCAACGTGTTGAAGATGTCGCCGTGGTTATCCCAATTCTGGACGCGCCCAATATTGACCTGCACAATTGGAACGCCCGACTCAATTAGCCGCCGAGCCGTCAGTAACGACTGACCGTCCGTCGTGCGACCATATCGGTCTCGAACCCCATCTGGTTCACGATGTAGCTCGAACGCTTGAGACAGTCGACTGGAGGTCAGCATGTTGAAAGCCAACTGCTGGTCCTTCTGCAGTCGCCGGGACTGGGCCACTTCTTCAAATTGCGACTGCTTGCGATTCACTTCTTCCAGCAGGGCCTGCCGCCGTCCCATGTGGACAACATCCATGCCAGATGCCAGCGTCAAAGCGTCGACGCGAAAGTCAGGCTTGTTCGGATCGCCCGTGATCTGCCAGGGATCATAGTTGGGTCCCAGGAAACCCGCATGCTGCCCCGGCCAGGTTAATGGCCCTTCGCGCAAGAACGTCGGCAAATTGACGCCACTCGGCAGCCCGTCATCTCGTTTGCGAAGGTATGCCAACGCACTGGAGTAGCAGGGCCAGTCGTCTCGCGAGGCGACCTTATCGAAGAACCCACCAGGCTGCTTTTCACCCGTCAACACATGATGGGTCGACATCAAATGGTTGTTGTCTTCGTGTGACAACGTCCTGATGATGGAATACTTGTGCGCTCGCGCGGCCAGTTGCGGCAGATGCTCGCAGATCGAATAGCCCGGGATGGACGTTGCGATCGGCTGGAACTCGCCCCGAATCTCCGCCGGCGCGTCCAACTTCATGTCAAAAGTATCGTGGTGGCTGGCGGCACCCGTTAAGAACACGATGACCAGCGACTTGGGCGAACGACTTGATGTTGCAGGCGCGGCGTGAGCACGTCGTCCCAGAACGGTGGGTAGACCCAAGCCCAGCAAACCAGAAAATCCAGCCTGCAGGACTTCGCGGCGGCCTAAACCCGCACGATGTTGATGAGGCAGCACTGGCTATTCCCCTCCATGCCTAACTGATGTCCCAACAATTGGTTGCAGAACCGAAGCAACCAATCTTGAGATGAACAACCCTAGCATACATCAACAGCGACCGAAATGACACGAAAACTTGAACCTGATTCGTGTTGGCGTTCCTGGCCATCAGGCATGTCATGAAGATCAGGCCAATCGCGAACAACCACTTGCTACGATAGAGCAGTTGCACCATCTGTTCATCGGCTCGGTTTCTCCCTCGACACATTGAGACTTAGCGGAGCATACTACTCGTGGCGATGGCGTTGCGGAATTCCAATACTAGGCCAGTTTCATGACGTGGGCGAATTTGCAGTTGGCGTGGCGGATCGCCAAACCCCAGACAGGCTGTTGGATAGCGACGCTGCTATTTGTCATCGCGACCGGCTGTTTTGCGATGGCGACGCCGCCGATGCCCTGGCCGCGTCTGGTCATGATCCTCGCCTGCACTTTGCCGTCCCTGGGGTTCTGTTGGTTTGTTTGTCTCAGGCAGGCCCTGCGGATTGAAACCCAGAAGCAACAATAGGTGCCGCCCACTTGAGTCAACGCCGGGTCTGGCAGCTGAAAGCTGGTGGCAGATGCAGATGCCGACTCATGCCCGGCAGAAAACTGGATTCGTGGAGACACTTGGTGAATCGGGCCTGTTCTGCAGTCCTGTTATTGCCTACTGGACGTACATGAGATCGAGGACACGGCTTTGGCGAACGCTCCAAACTCCAAAACCGCGGCACCCCGAGTTAGCCTCTGGCTCGGTTACGTTCCGGGCCCCCTGTGGATAAACTGACGACTCGATTCCACCTCATGAAGGACTTTCCATGATGTCTTGCCGTTGGTTGAAGCCGTTGCTGATTCTGCTGGTCGTTGGCATCCCGATCATTGGGTCGGCTGCGGAACCGGTGCGGTTAATCTTTGATACCGACATTGGCAACGACGTGGATGATGTGCAGGCTCAGGCGATGATTCATGCGATGCAGTCGCGTGGGGCCTGTCAGTTGCTGGCGGTGACCATTACCAAGGACAGCGAGCTGGCGGGGCCGTTTGTCGATGCGATCAATACGTTTTATGGTCGGCCGGATACTCCGATTGGCGTCGTTCGGCCGGGTAAGACGCCTGAGCCTGGTAAGTTTTTGCCACTGGCCGGCGAGAAGCGAGGCGACGCATTTCGGTATCCGCATGACTTGCTGAGCAATAAAGACGCTCCTGAAGCGGTGGGGTTACTGCGGAAGACGCTGGCGGCTCAGCCGGATGGCTCGGTCAGTATTGCTCAGGTGGGGTTCTCGACGAATCTTGCTCGACTGATCGATTCCAAACCGGATGCCGCTTCGGATCTGTCGGGGATGGATTTGATCCGTAAGAAAGTGAAAGTGCTGTCGATCATGGCGGGGGCGTTCACTTCGATTGGCGACAACAAGCATTACTGCGAATACAACGTCGTGCAGGATATTGAAAACTGCCGCAAGCTGGCGGACGAGTGGCCGACGGCCGTGGTCTGGAGCGGCTTTGAGATTGGGATCGCGGTCCCGTATCCATCGGAAAGCATTGTGAAGGATTATGGCTATGTCGCTGATCATCCGGTCGCGGAAGCGTATCGGCTGTATTCGCCTCCGCCACACAACCGGCCGACGTGGGATCTGACCAGCGTGCTGTATGCGGTCCATCCTGATCGCGGTTACTTCGATCTGTCGGAACCGGGTCGAGTCATTGTTGAAAAGGATGGGTTTACCAAGTTCGAGCCCACCGCCGATGGCAAGCACAAGTATTTGAAACTGACCGAGACTCAGAAGGCTCGCGTTGTCGAAGCACTGGTGCAACTCAGCAGCCAGCCCCCGAAGTGATGTTACGGGATGATGACGATGCGCGCGCCACAGATAGTTGTTGTCGGTTCGATCAATATGGACCTCGTTGCCCGGATGTCGCGCTTGCCGCGACCGGGTGAGACTTTGCATGGGGATGATTTCCAGACCATCCCCGGTGGAAAGGGAGCCAATCAAGCGGTCGCCGCGGCTCGGTTGGGTGCGCAGGTGACGATGATCGGCCGCGTGGGTGACGATGCGTTCGGCGGTGAACTGCTGCGGTCTCTCGAACTATACGGCGTGGGGACTCAGTACGTACAGAAGACTGCAAACTACCCGAGCGGCGTGGCAGTGATTAACGTTGAAGCGAGCGGTGCGAACGCAATCGTGGTGATTGCTGGGGCGAATGGTCGACTGACCGCGGACGATGTGGCGAACTGTGCGAGCGTGATTGCGTCGGCCGATGTCGTGGTTGTGCAGTTAGAGACGCCAGTCGAAACAGTGATAACGGCGATTCGGACGGCTCGCAAATTTAACGTGCGCACGATCCTCGATCCGGCTCCCGCTCCATCAAGTCCTCTGCCTGCGGAGCTGCAGAGCGTGGACTACATCAGTCCGAATCAGTCTGAGGCCGAAGCGCTGACGGGAATCGTTGTCTACGACCTGGCATCTGCTGAACGCGCGGCGAAAGTGTTGTGTGATCGCGGTGCCAGGCATGTCGTGATGAAGCTGGGAGAACTCGGCGCGTTGATTTATTCCGACGGAAAGGGCGAGCACATTGCGGCGGTTTCAACGGAGATTGTCGACACGACTGCGGCGGGGGACGCCTTTACGGCGGGGTTGGCGGTGGGGCTGGCTGAAGGACGAACGCTAGCCGAGGCAACAAAGTTGGGTTGTGCGGCGGGGACGATGGCTTGCACTGTGTTTGGGGCTCAGCCGGCGATGCCGACGAGGGAGAAGGTGGATCAGTTTTTGAGAGTCGAGAGATAGTTTCAGCTCAACAGGATTAGCCGCCGAACTTCAGCCGGCTTTTCTGACCAAACGAATGGGACAGACACCACCGATCGCGCCGCAGGCTTAACAAGCTGGAATCGCAGAGCGTCTGCTGACGCAGCGCGATTCGCCTGGAGAGTCTATGGGGTGACGGGGTCGGTCGCGTCGGCAGGGGTCGCGGAGATTGGTTCGCAGGGGCGATCGGCGACAAGTCGACCTTCTTGCAGGAAATGCATCGCCTGCTGGATGATTTCCGGATTGCCCAGCATCAAGGTGTGAGTTGCCTTCACGGTCGAAAAGTCGACGGCTCCGGCCAGGCGAGTGCTTTCGACCGTGACCGTGCCGTCATCGTCGCCAGGGATGAATGGGTTCCAACCGGCGGTGTTGCCGCGGGCTCCGGCAATCACAGCGAAGTCGCAGGGGGGCGTGGGCAACGAGGGAATCAGGCCTTGGCGGTTCGTTACCAGTTGGCGGCCTCCCGGGCCCGATGCGGCTCGGACGAGGTAATTCTGATGCAGCAGGTCGGCCAGTTCCGCCCCGTGGTTGGGAGTGCCCACCATCACGATCCGTTTGATACGGGGATCGGTATGTTCGGCAAAGTAGGCTCTGGCGACCAGACCGCCCATACTGTGCGACACGATGTGGATCTCTTCGATCCCATCGAGGGACTCGATCGTGCTATGCAGGAATTCGGCTGCAGCAGGGATGGAGACTTGCGTGCTGGGATAGTCGAACAGAATCGGTTGGTAGCCTGCGGCGGTCGCCGCGCTGGCCATGGACGACATGCATTTCGACGATCGCAGGATGCCGTGGATTAGGATGACCACCTTGCCGGTCATGGGGGGCAGGCTGTCGCGTTTTCGGATGTCGGCCAGGATCTTTTGGCAATCTTCCAGCGTCCCCGACGCGTGCCGATGATCGTCGGCATCGAGCAACCGAAAGTGCTTGGTGAAGACATTCTGCTGAATCCGCCAGCCCTGGAAAAACTGGACATCACCCCAGAACTGTCGTCCGCCCATCGTTTTCATGGCTAATTCGTCCTCGATCGCCTGCCGCCAGGAAAAGGGCGGTGCGATTGGTGACTGTGCCGCGGCTTCCTTCACCAGCAGAACGGCCAGCAATCCGGCAACTATCGTACGAGACATCGGAACCTCCATCCATGAGGGGACGCCGAATCCTCGTCGAATGCCGCGAGTGCGCACAGATCAAGAACCAGCCGCCGCTACCATTCTAGGCGCGTCCAGGAAAACTGGCTCGTTCGGAGGGGATTCGCCTCGCCGGTGCGGCTGACTATTGGCGATCACCCTTCACGAGATCGCGACTGCCCGTTACCCACGTCTGCTGCGGTCATGCTTCATGGCTATCCATCGCTAGTTGCATCCGTCGCAGGTTGCCTCGTCGATAAACGAGGGCTCCCGCTTGAGTATCAAACGACGTGGCATCCTTGGCTTCAGAAACCCAGAGTCCGAGCGAATGATTCCAGTAACCGAAGCCTGAAAACGTCGGCTGCGACTGATGCATTGCATAGGCGAGCAGAAACCGTCTCTTGAAGCTGATTGTTTCGATTTCAGTACCGTCGTGAGTAGTGCTTGACATAAGGCCTCCTGTGACCGAATTGAACGCTCGGCTCGTAGTCCTACCTCATTTAGATGCAATATCGATGCCGTGTTAATGACGTGGTGGACCGCAACTCTAGCGGTGTTGTTCAACGCGACGATCCGGCATAGCGCGATCGTGCCGATTGAGCCGACCATTCGGTTGGCCGAGAATCACACAACTGGAGCAAAAACGTAATCCTCTGCGCTCCACGGACCGCACCCCAGTTCGTCGGGGCGATGGACTTGAAGACTTGGAAGTGATGCTTCAGCATGTGACTTCGACTCGATCTCACTCAGGCCCGAATCCGCTATCCCTCAAGGTCGTTATGGAACTTGCTCATCCGAAACTCGAATCCCGGAAGATGAACCGATACACGTTGCTGGCACTAATCGCCGTCCCGCTGATTGCCATCGGTGGTATCGTGACCTGGCTCATTCTGCAGGACCGAAACAATAATCGAATTGCCAAAGACATCATGGCTGCGAAAGGGACCGCCGACTTTCGATACCTCGGTCCCAAATGGATTGGCGAGAACGTCCGGCCCTATCTTCCCGGAACGGTCCGCGTCTGCAATGTCCATCTCATCGAGCCAGACATCCCCGATGATCTGCTGACCAAGATCGGCACACTGCGAGAGGTCGACCGACTGGATCTGGGCGGCACGTCCATCACCGACGACGGATTCGCTAAGCTGCAGTCTCTGACCAACGTCAAACGACTGATCATCCGGTCAACAAAAATCACCGATGCGGGACTTGCCTACCTCAAGGGCATGCCGCTCATAGAACTCGACGCGGCCGATACGCAAATTACGGATGCGGGGTTGGACTCATTGAAGCATCAATCGAAACTGACCTTGCTGAGTCTTACCAAGACCAAGACCACTCCTACTGGCCGCGAGACGCTTCGAAAAGCACTGCCAGAGTGTGAGATTTCGCCAAACCCGTAGCCCGACACTTTGGTCGGGGCTTCTCCGCTTGGAGCTATTTCTCGATATGCCATCCGGATCACGCGAAATGTCGCGTCGAGTACGGTTGAGCTGCCTGTTGTTGGTAGCAAGCCGGAGTGAGCGAATGACTTCACGACGACTTCGCCCAAGGTCTTGGCGACCTTAGCTACGAGAGTGTTCAGGATCCACGCGGTCGAGACGACGGGATTCTAATCCGATCGAATCCACTGATTCCACTGGACAGATCAACTCGCGTTGATTCTCATGGTGGAGACACGCTTCAAAATCCAGCCGAACTCCCGCCCCCAGTCATCCCGTTGAGGCCCCGCGCAATGATGTCGACTTGGTTCCGTGACCTGACATTACTCGCCATTGTGATCATCGTCGGGAACGAACAAACCAGTCGAGCGGCTGATCGTACGATCGACTTCCGGCGCGACATCCGTCCGATCCTGTCGAACAATTGCATCTTCTGTCACGGCCCCGACGAAAAAGAACGCAAAGGGGGACTGGATGGACTGCGACTTGATACCTCCGATGGAATGACGGTGGATCTAGGTAACGGCAAGCAAGCGGTCGTTCCTGGGAAGCCTGAACTGTCCGTTCTGTTGCATCGGGTCAGTTCGACCGATCCAGATCTGGTGATGCCCCCCAAGTCGTCTCCCAAAAAGCTGACGGCCGAAGAAATCGGACTGCTGGAGAGCTGGATCAAGCAAGGGGCAAAGTATGAGGGCCACTGGTCCTACACCAAACCTGTACGACCGGAACTTCCCAAGGTCCAGGATGCCGCCTGGCCACGTAATGAGGTCGATCAGTTCCTGCTGGCCCGACTGGAGAAAGAGGGGCTGCGACCATCTGTTCCGGCTGACAAGTACGCCCTCATTCGTCGCGCTTCACTTGACCTGATCGGTCTGCCACCGACCATTGAAGAAGTCGATGCCTTCGTCAACGATCAAGATCCCAAGGCTTATGAAAAACTGGTCGATCGCCTGCTGGCCAAGCCGACCTTCGGCGAACATTGGGCTCAAATGTGGCTCGACCTGTCGCGCTATGCCGATTCGGCCGGGTACGCCGATGATCCTGCGCGGAAAATCTGGCTGTTTCGCGACTATGTGATTCGCTCGCTGAATGCGAACAAGCCGTTCGATCAGTTCACCATCGAACAGATCGCGGGCGACCTGCTCCCTGAACCTACGGAAGACCAACTGATCGCGACCGCGTTCCACCGCAACACGTTGACCAACAACGAAGGGGGGACGAACGACGAGGAGTTCCGCAACGTCGCGGTCGTCGATCGAGTCAACACCACGATGGCGGTATGGATGGGAACGACCATCAACTGTGCACAGTGTCACAGCCACAAGTACGATCCGATTACGCACGAAGAGTTCTACAAGCTGTTCGCGTTCTTCAACAACACCGGCGATGCGGACCGTGGCGACGAATCGCCGCTGCTGTCGATCTACACCGATTCGCAGAAACAGCAGCAGGCGACCTGGAAAGAGGAACTCGCCAAACTCGAACCGATCCTGAAGACGGTCACGCCCGAACTGCAAGCGGCTCAGACAACATGGCAGGAAGCGTTCCCGCTGAACCTGTCCTGGCGCGCACTGAAACCGACCGCAAACAAATCGGAGGCGGGACTGGAAGCGAAGATCGATGATGCTGGGGCCGTGTACGTCGCCACTTCCGCCAAGAACGACAACTACGCGGTTGACGCGCCACTGGATGGCTCGACCATTCGAGCAATCCGTTTGGAAACCGTCCCCCACGACTTATTGCCCGGCAAAGGCCCCGGCCACGCGGGGGGGAACTTTGTGATCACCAAAGTCTCAGCACTGATCACGCCGCCGACCGGGACAGCCCTGAATGGACGGTTTGTCCGTGTGGAATTGCCGGGTAAGAGCAAATATCTTTCGCTCGCCGAAGTCCAGGTCTTCCAAGGGGCTGACAACATCGCGCCACATGGCGAGGCCAAGCAGATTAGCGTGGACTATGACGGGCCCGCCAAGCTGGCGATCGATGGCAACACGAACGGCCACTACTACGACGCTAAGTCCACCACGCACACCGCTGCGGGAGACAATCCCTGGTGGGAAGTCGATCTCAAGTCCGAACAAAAGATCGATCGCATCGCGATCTGGAATCGAACCGACGGAGCGGGCGACCGGTTGGTGAATTTCAAGCTGATCGTACTGAATGACAAACACGAACCGATCTGGCAGACCGAGGCGAAGACTCATCCGAATCCCAGTGCCGAATTCTCAGTGAACGGTCAGCGAGCGATCGAGTTTCAGGTCGCCTTGGCAGATTACTCGCAACCCTCGTTCGAAGCAGCGAATGTCCTCAACAATAAGGATCCCAAAACCAAAGGCTGGGCCGTGGGAGGCGGAATCGGTCAGCCACATGCACTCACTCTGGTTGCCAAGACACCCGTCGACGTCCCTGCCGGTTCGGTACTAACTGTCTCGGTCGAGCAGCAATCGAACCACGCCAACCATACGCTCGGCCACTTCCGTTTGTCGGCGACAGACGAGCCGCAAGTCGAACAATGGGCCAGGACGCCCGCGGCCGTCATCGATGCTCTGCGAGTTCCCGCCGCCAGTCGAACACCACAGCAAGTCGAAAGCATTACGCAGCACTATTTGAGTATTGCTCCTGCACTCGATCCGACTAGAGCACAGATCGCGGGTCTACAAAAGCAACTCGCCGATCTGAAGCCGGAAACGGTGCCGATCATGAAAGAGATGGACGCGAATCGACGCGTCAGCAAGATCCAGATTCGCGGCAACTTCGAGGACTTGGGCGCGGCAGTAACGGAAGGAACCCCTGCGGTCTTCCCCCCTTTGCCCGCCGACGCCCCGCGAAACCGTTTGGCGTTAGCCAAGTGGCTTATCGACGAAAATAATCCGCTGACCGCGCGAGTGATCGTGAACCGTTATTGGGAACAAATCTTCGGGACGGGCATCGTCGCCACGAGTGAAGAGTTTGGCACGCAGGGTGATCAGCCGTTTCATCCTGAACTGCTCGACTGGCTGGCGACCGAATTAATTCGGTTGAAGTGGGATACCAAGGCACTGCTAAAGACATTGGTGATGTCAGCCGCCTATCAACAGTCGTCCAAGGTGACACCCGAACTGCAGCATCGCGAT
Source organism: uncultured Schlesneria sp. (assembly GCA_903840265.1). Lineage (GTDB taxonomy): Bacteria > Planctomycetota > Planctomycetia > Planctomycetales > Planctomycetaceae > Schlesneria. Next base: position 61,078 of record CAIMFH010000092.1, read on the forward strand.
CCCGACAATCGCCTGCTGGCGCGTGGCCCTCGATTCCGTTTGTCTGCCGAAGTGCTACGCGATCAGGCAATGATGGTCAGCGGGCTACTCAGCCCGAAAATGTACGGTGCCCCTGTGAAACCATCTCAACCGACGAGCGGTCTAAGTGCCGCCTTCGGATCAGGAATCGATTGGCAGACGAGTGCGGGTGAAGACAAATATCGACGTGGTCTCTACACCACCTGGCGACGTTCGAACCCGTATCCATCGATGGCAACGTTTGATGCTCCAAATCGAGAGGTCTGTACCGTTCGGCGTGGTCGCACGAATACGCCCTTGCAAGCACTCGTCACGCTGAATGATCCGGTCTACATCGAAGCGGCTCAAGCGTTGGCTCGGCGAATCGCCAAGAGCGAGGGCGAGACGGCAGATCGAGTTCGCTACGGCTTCCGCCTGACATTGTCGCGACCACCGCAAGAGGCAGAACTCGTGCGACTGGTGAAGCTGTACGATCAATCGCTCGCGAAGTATTCGCAGAACGCAGACGATGCGAAACGCATGGCAACGGATCCGCTCGGGCCTGTCCCCGAAGGGATGAAACCTGATGAACTGGCGGCATGGACCGTTGTCGGCAACGTGCTGCTCAACTTGGATGAGACCCTCATGAAAAGGTAGCGACGTGTGCGACGACACCGTGAAGTGCCTCTAGTTTAACCGCGTGGGCAACGCCCCGCGCGTTGCGGAGCGACAGTTGAAATTCTCCGATTCGCCTGTAATGAATAGATCGAGTCTTACCGCCATCACGCGCGGGGCGTTGCCCACGCGGTTAAACGATTGAATCATGTTCGCGAGGTCCGCTGATGAATCCGCATGTCACCAATCTGCAACTGCAAACTCGCCGTCAGTTCCTGCAGACAACTCAAGTCGGCCTGGGTGGGTTGGCGCTCTCTTCGCTACTCGGCACCAATGCCGCGGCCGAGTCGTCGGTTGTGAACCCGTTGGCGGCGCGGACTCCGCACTTCGCCCCCAAAGCGAAGCGAGTGATCTACCTGCATCTAACGGGATCGCCGCCACACTTGGACTTGTACGACTATAAGCCCGAACTGGTGCGGCTGAGCGGCCAGGACGCTCCTGATTCGTTCATCAAGGGAAAGCGATTCGCCTTCACGTCGGGCACGCCGAAGCTGCTGGGAACCCCACGCAAGTTCGCCCAGCACGGACAGGGAGGTGTCTGGCTCTCGGATGCGATTCCAAACCTGCATTCGGTCGCAGACGAGATGTGCGTGATCCGGTCGATGTTCACCGAGCAGTTCAATCACGCTCCGGCGGAGCTGTTGCTCTACACCGGCTCGGCTCGATCAGGCCGACCGTCGATGGGGTCGTGGGCGACGTACGGATTGGGCTCGGAGAACGAAAATCTGCCGGGATTCGTGGTCCTCATCTCCAGCGGTGTGCAGCCCAACGGCGGCAAGAATTCCTACGGCAGCGGATTTCTGCCATCGGTCTTTCAAGGGGTGCAATGCCGGTCGAAGGGTGATCCGGTGCTGTACGCGTCCGATCCTCCGGGCATGAATCGCGAATTGCGACGGCAAACACTCGACGCGCTGCATGATCTGAACGAACTGCAGGCTCAGGAACTGGGCCACCCGGAGACGCTGACTCGTATTGCTCAGTATGAACTTGCCTTCCGGATGCAGATGTCCGTTCCCGAAGTAATGGACATCACTAAGGAGACCAAGGAGACACTGGAGTCTTACGGGGCAATGCCCGGCGGGTCCAGCTTTGCAAACAACTGTTTACTCGCCCGACGCCTGTGCGAGCAGGGTGTCCGCTTCGTTCAGCTCTTCGATTGGGGCTGGGACTTCCACGGCACCGGGCCGGGCGAAGCGTTAACGGATGGTCTGACGAACAAATGCGCGACCATGGACAAGCCGGTCGCCGCGTTGATCAAAGACTTGAAACAACGCGACATGCTGAAGGACACACTGATCATTTGCGGTGGCGAGTTTGGTCGCACGCCATTCCGTGAAGGCCGGACCGCCGCCAGCGCGAACCTGGGCCGCGACCACTTCCCCGATTGCTATTCGATGTGGCTCGCGGGGGGCGGCGTCAAAGGTGGTCTAATGCACGGCGAATCCGATGAGCTTGGATTCTCAATTGCGCATGACAAGGTGCATGTGCATGACCTGCAAGCGACGATCATGCATCTGCTGGGCTTCGATCACACGAAGCTAACCTATCGATTCCAAGGCCGTGATTACCGTTTGACGGATGTGCACGGTGAAGTGGTGAAGGGCATCCTCGCCTAGTCCTCTGAGCGGGGGACGTAAGTCCCCTGGCCCGTCGAGGCTGAACGCTGCCCAGGCAACGCGAGGCTTGGTGAAATCGAGAGACGCGATTGGACTGAGTTGGTGGGGAAGGTTGAGCGTTAACTGGGCCCGGGGGCTCACGCCCCCCGCTCAGGAAAACATGTGATTGGGCTTACGCCCCGCGGTTCGAAAGACACCTCTAATGCACGCGATGGCCTGGCTTCGCCCCGGTGTCGGGATTCAGCAGGAAGATTTCCTTGCCTCCCGCTCCGGCTGCTAAGACCATTCCTTCGCTGATGCCAAACTTCATCTTGCGAGGGGCCAGGTTCGCGCACAGGATCACCAGTCGTCCGACCAGATCTTCCGGCTTATAGGCACTCTTGATCCCGGCGAAGACGTTGCGAGTTCCCTCGCCACCGAGGCTCAGTGTCAACTGCAACAACTTGTCCGCCCCAGCGACTTCGTTCGCGGCTACGACTCGAGCGACGCGCAGATCGACTTTGACGAAATCGTCGATCGTGCAGTGCTCGACGACCAATGGCTCGGCCGCAACCGGCTCAGGACCATCGTTCCACTGGGACGCAGGGGCGGCCGTGGCTTCCAGAGCAGCGGCGGCTTGTTCACCTTCTTCAATCATGGCATGGACCTGTGCGAGTTCAATTCGCTTCATGAGGTGTTCGAACTTGGTGACGCGCGTTCCCACGAGCGGCGTCTGGGCATCTTCCCATTTTTCGATTGGCTGCTGAAAGAGCTGGCCGACCTGTGCTGCCAATCGCGGCAACACGGGAGCCAGATAGATGGCAATCTGACGAAACAGATTCAGTGTGACCGTGCAGGCATCCTGCACTTCGGTGGCTTTGCTTGGATCTTTGCGGAGCGTCCACGGAGCCTTTTCGTCGACATAGCGATTGGCGCGATCGGCCAACGCCATGATGGTTCTCATGGCTCCATTGAAGTCGCAGGCTTCATACGCTGCCGCGATGGCCTCGGCCTGACCAGCCGCATCACGGAACAATCCTCCATCATCGGGATAGGCGTTGGAGAGACCGGTCTGCTCCACGAACCGAGCGGTTCGACTCGCCAGGTTGATCACCTTCCCAACCAGGTCGGTGTTTACCTTGGTGGTAAACTCTTCCAGGTTGAGATCGAGATCATCCAAACGCGAGCCGAGCTTCGTCGCATAGTAGTAACGCAGCCCATTCGGATCGAGGTGCTTCAAATACGTCGAGGCCTGGACAAAAGTCCCCTTGGTCTTGGACATCTTCTCGCCGTTGACGGTCAAGAAGCCGTGGATATGCACCTTCTCGGGAAGCCGCAATCCGGCGGTCTTGAGCATGGCTGGCCAGAACAGCGTGTGGAAATAGGTGATGTCCTTGCCGATGAAGTGATGGATCTCCGCAGGTGTCCCCGTTGGCCTCCACCAATTTTCCAGTTTCTCGCCGTGCTTCTCACACCATTCGGCGGTCGAACCAATGTAGCCAATCGGGGCATCGAACCAGACGTACCAGTAGTCGCCGGGACTGTCCGGGATCTCGAAGCCGAAGTAAGGTGCCGGACGCGAGATATCCCAATCGCGCAATGGCTCACCCAGGAAATGCCCCTTCAGATAGTTGGCAATCTCGTCCTGAAGGTGCTCTCCCGATTGCGTCCACTCGGTCAACCACTCATGAAGCTTCTCGATCTGGACGAACAAGTGCTTGGCAGACCGGACTTCTGGAGTCGCTCCCGACAGGGTGCTGATGGGATCGATGAGATCGGCAGGACTATAGGTCGAGCCGCACTTGTCACAGTTGTCGCCGTACTGATCTGGCGACTTGCATCTTGGGCACGTTCCCTTGACGAAGCGATCCGCGAGAAACGTATTGGCCTTGGGGTCAAACAACTGAGTCACGTCGCGTTCAACGATCAGGTTCGCAGAGCGGAGCGATCCCCAGATCTCATAGCAAAGCTGGCGGTTGTACTCGCTATGTGTGCTGCCATAGTTGTCGAAGGCGATGTCGAAGCCGCCGAAATCGCGCAGATGAGATTCCCTCATATCCGCGATCAAGGCTTCTTCGCTGCGCCCTTCCTGCTTCGCCCGGATCATGATGGCGGTGCCGTGAGTATCATCAGCACAGATGTAAATGCAGCGATTGCCGCGCAGTTTTTGGAAGCGAACCCAGATGTCAGTCTGGATGTACTCGACCAGATGCCCCAAATGGATGTGTCCATTGGCATACGGGAGGGCCGAGGTGACAAGAATGCGTCGTGCCGTCATGCGTGTTGGTACTCGAGTTTCAAGTATCTAGCTGCGAAATCATTGGCTTGGACGGATGCGCCAAGAAGTGGTGGCGGGACCAGCCAACTCCCTGACACTGCGAAGCTTACGTGTCCGGAAGGACAATTGCGAGTGTCCGCAGTTGGCGTCAAAACGGTTGCCGTTAAGTAATGGAGACGTTACGCTCCGACTCGGTTCGCTGGAATCTCGTCACGTAGGAGTTTGCTTGAATGACCGCCCCGATTCATGTTGCCGTTACCGGTGCTGCCGGCCAAATTGGTTATGCGACCCTGTTCCGCCTGGCCTCGGGCGAAATCTTTGGTGCTCACCGCCCCGTTGTGCTGCACCTGATTGAAGTTCCACCCGTCATGGCTGCCCTCGACGGAATCCAGATGGAACTCGATGATTGTGCGTTCCCAACTCTGGCTGGAGTGCAGAAGCACGATAGCGACCACCTCGAAGAGGGCTTCCGTGACTGCAATTTCGTGATTCTGGTCGGCAGTATTCCTCGTAAACAGGGAATGGAACGAGCCGATTTGATCCGTATCAACGGCCCGATCTTCACGAACACCGGTAAGGCAATCCAAGCGGCTGCCGCGAAGGACGTGCGAGTGGTTGTCGTGGGCAACCCTTGCAACACCAACTGCCTGATCGCGATGTCGCACGCTCCAGACGTGCCACGTAATCAGTGGTTTGCGATGACGCGACTGGATCAGAACCGCGCTGCGGCTCAGTTGGCCCAAAAGGCCGGCAAGCCAGTAGCTGCCGTTTCGAACGTCGCGATCTGGGGTAATCACTCGGCGACTCAGTTCCCCGACTTCGTCAACGCGAAGATCGATGGCAAGCCGGTTCCACAAGTGATCACCGATCATGCCTGGTTGAAGGGTGACTTCATCAGCACCGTTCAACAACGCGGAGCCGCCGTGATCAAGGCTCGTGGCGCTTCCAGCGCCGCCAGTGCCGCGAACGCCGCTCTGGATACCGTGAAGAGCATCATCACTCCCACGCCAGCCGGATCGTGCTTCAGCGCGGCCGTCTGGTCCGACGGCAACGGCTACGGCGTCGAACCCGGCTTGGTAACTGGCTTGCCGCTGTCGACCGATGGCCACACCTGGCGAGTCGTTCCCGGCTTCCAAGTCGACGACTTCAGCCGCAGCCAGATCGATAAGACGGTCAACGAATTGAAGCAGGAACGCGATACCGTGAAGGATCTGTTGCCGTAGTCGTGATGGACAGTAAATTAAGAAGACAGATGATGAACCCGGGAAATTCATTTCCCGGGTTTGTCTCATCTTGGTGCCGGTAGGAACTGCGCAATGACCGATCGGCTGCGTCAACTCGACAATGATCACGTCTGGCATCCGTTTACGGCGATGTCGGCGTATCGTGATGAAGATGCGCCGATCATTGGGGATGCCGAGGGCTTTTTCCTGATCGATTCGACCGGGCGACGGTATCTGGACGGGCATTCATCGCTGTGGTGCAACATTCACGGTCATCGAGTTCCCGCCATCGATACCGCGATTCGCGCGCAGCTTGATCGGGTCGCCCATACGACTCTGCTCGGGCTGTCGAATCAGCCGACGATTGAGCTGGCTGCGGAACTGGTGCGCCGGGCTCCGGCGGGCCTCAACAAGGTCTTCTATGCGGATTGCGGAGCGGCTGGCGTGGAAGTCGCGCTGAAGATGGCGTTTCAGTATCACCGCCAGAAAGCGATGGGACCGGAAGAGCGGAATCTGTTTGCTTGCCTGGGGCGGGCTTATCACGGGGATACCGTCGGGACGATCAGTCTGGGTGGGATTGATCGGTTCCATAGTCTGTTTGGTTCGCTGATGTTTCCGGCGCTGCGGATCCCCACTCCATCAGAGAACGAACCGATTGATGTGGAGGCACTCGAACGTTTGCTGGCAGAGCATGCGGATCAGTTGGCGGGATTCGTGATCGAACCGCTGGTGCAGGCGGCAGCGGGGATACTCGTGCATCCGCCGGGCTACCTGAAGATCGTTCGCGAACTCACTCGCAAATACGGGATTCTGCTCATCGCTGATGAAATCGCAGTCGGCTTTGGAAGGACCGGGAAGCTGTTCGCATGTGAACACGAAGATGTCTGTCCTGACGTGCTGATCCTATCGAAGGGACTGACCGGCGGTTATTTACCGCTGGCGGCGACCTTGGTCACTGACGAGATCGAGAGCGCATTCCTGGGTGATCCGTGGGAGGGCCGCACGTTTCAACATGGCCACACGTACACCGGCAATCCTCTCGCCTGTGCTGCCGCTTTGGCATCGCTTCAATTATTTGATGAGAACCGGATCCTGGAGAATGTGCAGGAACTGGAGTTGGTTCTGCGACGCGAATTGGGCGTGCTGACCGACCCTGGCAATACGCAGGCATCCGCGATTCAACAGCATATCGTCGTCAGGCAGCGGGGTGTGATGGTTGGGATTGAGCTTGTTCAAGATCGCTCAACGCAAACGCCGTTTGCGGCTTCGGAACGAATCGGTCATCAAGTCACGTTGGCCTGCCGACATCGCGGAGTCATTCTGCGCAACATTGGTGACACGATCGTGCTGATGCCTGCCCCTGCGATGCCAGCGGAACTGGTCCGTCAACTATGCCACGTGGTGATCGAATCGCTGCAAGAGGTGTTGGATTCGCTTGGTCATTCAACTGGTGGCTGATAGCCTTCCGGTGCGTTGACGACTTCAAAATCCTCGCCCTTCACCTTCCGCAACTCTTCGTGAATGTCCGGGATGCGCGGGTCGGGGGCCATCGACAGCGACCAGTCGAGACCATTATCGGCGACGAACATGCCATACTTCTTCAGACCTTTCAGGATCGTCTTCACGTGCGGCGAGAACCGGGTGGTGTCGAAGTCTTGTCGCAGTCGGAAACGTTCGCCCATGCGGGGCAATGACTCATCCGTGCCGTGGCCGGCATGGTGCGTCGCTGGATACACGTATGCTTTGCGGCTGCGGCTGATGGTAAATCGCATCGCATGTTCGATCTCGCCGCGTTGCAATTCGTCGTAGCGAATGATTGCTGGAAAGATCGGCAGGCCAGCGGCATCGGCGGAGGTCCAACCATCCGGCCGCAAGCGGTTGCTCTTGAGGTGGAAGAGTGATGATTGATCGGCAGTCCAGCCTTCGGTAGTCATCCCCATTACAAAGAATTCGTACAGCTTACCGGCAACCGGGTCGACGATGATCGCGTGACGATCCCCTTCGTATTTGGCAGGTCGGCGCTGAGCTTCGGCGAGAGTCAGCTTCTTCCCATCTTCGGTACGAATCTTCGGCCAGCCTTCGATCGGCAAGTTGTCAGGCACCGGAAATGGTCCTGGATCGGATTCATCCGGATAGCCAGCCAACTTCACATAGACCAGGCGTTGATTCGGCGGGACGATCAGGAAGCACATGTCGTCATTCACTCGCAAGACTTTGTCGGCCCCGACACTCGCGACCATGGCTTTGGAGTCTGGATGAACGGGCCAGTCGTTGATGATCAGGTTCCAAGGGTTATTCGGTGGATAGATCTCCATCGCGGCGAGCACGGCGTCCGCTTCGGGAGTATCGAACGAGATGACCTTATCGACCTTCGGCATCTTGGTGGCGCGAATACGAGCCAGGCGAGCAGGATCGCCGGTGACGATTGCAGAGTTCGAAGTCGTCGCGTTTTCGGACTCGAACGGAGTGACAACCAGATCGACCTTGGCGTCACCGATTGTTCCGCGGACTCGAAATGCACCAGCCGGAGTCATTCCCTTCGATTTCGCGACGCTCGGCTTCGCTTCTTCAGTGGCCGCGGACTCGAGAGTGATGTCGCCGAAATAGAGCGTGGGCGAAGTCCCTTCATCGCAGTTGATGTACCACTTGACGATGTTGGCCAGATCTGGCTTCGAACCGTCGACGTTCAACAGCCCGTTCAGTTCGATGTCGAAGGTATTCAGGCCAGCTTTGATCTTGAGTGGATAGACAACCCTGGTCTGATAGTTGAATGTCCGTTTGTGATTGATGTTGAAATCCAGCCCCACAGCTTCCTGATTCGGATTGAACACTCGAAATCGAATTCGGGCGTGTGGCTGCCAATTCTTGACTCGTGAAGTGCGGTCCCCAAAGCTGTCTCCGGTCGCAAACACGACCTTCAGCGCGTTCCCGCCAATCTCGGCGGATTTCTCGACCGTCATTTTCGTTTGGCCGTCCGAGCCTGTGTCGTTGGGGATCTGCCCTTTGGAGGGACTGAGAAGATAGGCGCTTGTGGTTGCCGGTCCCTGACCGAACGAGAAGTTCGTCAGAATCGCGGCTATCACAAGAACGCAGCTGAATGGGCGGGAGCAGATCATGGGAGATTCCGCGCGGGGAGATCTACGTCGGAGACGAAGACCGCAGAATACGGCGCGAGGGCGAGTAAGAAAAACGAGTCGCCGCCAGAGATCGATAGAAATCGCTGAAGACTCTACCGCAGAGACGGGAAGCTACCCCCGACCGCACCCGAAATCTGATGCTTAGGGCTGCTCCGGTTAAGGCCTGACCCGGTTCACACGACCCCGCCGCAGCAAGGGGTAGCTTCTCGTCTCTGCAGGAGCCGCGAACGGCTTTTTGATCGAGCGGACCAGTATGGGGATCAATCGACAGAAGTCAAGACTGGGCCATGTTTTTCGCGATCTGGCGTCTCGTTGGCTGGGAATTTGAAATCGAGATCAATTCAGGACAATCCACCTTCATTGACAAGGCGTTGGCCGCCGCTTCGAGGTTTCGTATTGTCGTCGATGAGCGCGAATTAACGTGTCGAGTCCCGGATATTGTCAAAAATGGAAAGTTCGTTGCAACAGGTGCAGCTGTGTTGATAATCGAGGAAGAGTTGCCAGGTCGCTCTGTAAAGTCGCGTTAAACCCTTTACAGCAAATTGTTTGCAACTACAATCAGTCATGCGCAACCGGGTCAGACCGGGAGGCTGGCGACGGTGTTGTTAAGCTAATCACAGGTGAAATCCACCTATTGCCGCGCTCCCACAAAGCATAATCTATATCCACACTCACATCTCTTGATTGCCATTTTGGAAGGAAACGGGCCAGGCATGCAACGCTTGAAATTCTTCGGCTTCATCCTGCTCTTGATCGTCGCCGGATTTGGGGGGGGCTATGTGATTGGATCGCGCGCGGAAGAACTGAAAAAGTTCGATGCGCACGAAGCTCAAGCTCATCACGCGGAGACATCCCGCCGGCAACTCACGGGCGTCGAACTCGGCCAAGAGCCTGGGCAATTGCGTCTTAACCCGGACGTCGTCAAATCGCTCAACATTCAGGTCGCGGCGGCTCGCGAAGCCCCGAAAACAGAACCTCTGGTGCTGGCTGGGTCACTATTTCTTGATTCAAGCCATCTGGCCGTTGTTCACACTCGTTTTACGGGAGAGGTCGTGCGCGTTGGTGATGTGGCGGAAGTCAATCCTCAAGAGTCCAACTCCAAAACACGTCAGGTTCGGGCAGGCGATTTTGTGAAGAAGAACGACATTATCGCCGTCGTGTGGAGCAAGGAAATCGGGGAGAAGAAGAGCGACCTGATGGAAGCCCTGTCGCGTCGCAATGCATCCAAAGCCACGCTGCAACGATTAGAGGATTTGGAAAAGGGGAGTGTCTCGGGTCAAGTCGTTCGCGACGCTCGTCGGCAATACGAATCCGATTTAATCGCGGTCGATCGCGCCGAGCGAACGTTGCGATCTTGGAAAGAGACTGAAGAGGAAATCGCCGAGGTCTATGCTGAGGCCGAACGGATCGTTCGCGGAGAGAATCAGAAGGATTCTCGCGTTCGTGAGACGTGGGCCAACGTCGAAATTCGCTCTCCGCTCGATGGCGTCGTCTTGGAGCGTAATATTTCGATCGGCGAAATCGTCGATACTGGCTTCGACATGTTCAAGATTGCGGACATCAGCCGTATGGGTGTGCTCGCAAATATTTACGAAGAAGACATTGCGAAGCTCACGGCATTGGGTCCTGATCATCGGCAGTGGCGAATTCGGCTTAAGGCTGAGCCAGAATCAGAACCGATTGAGGGTGCCTTCGAAGTCATTGGCCATGTCATCGATCCGGGACAGCACACGGCCGCCGTCGTTGGCTGGATCCACAACCCTGATCTGCGATTTCGAACGGGCCAGTTCATCACCGCTACCGTGGACATCCCTGGCCCCACCAATGTGGTTCTCATCCCAAACTCAGCGGTTATCGATCAGGGTGATTCTGCAACTGTTTTCGTTGCCTCGGACGCCTCGCGTTCGGAAGTGTCGGCTCGTCATGTGACAGTGATTCGGCGTGGGCGAGATTTCGCGCTGGTCCGTAAAGCGGCCGTCGGAAAGTCACCTGAAGGCGACGCATTGCGGGAGGGGGAATTTGTCGTGACTTCCGGAAATCTGGAGTTGTTTGGTGTCCTGCAGGACCAATCAACGACAACGACCGCAGCCAAGTCTCCCTGAAATAGTCAGTCGACGTTTTGTGAAGAAGTGTCGCTGGCATAAGGTTTATCTCTCGCCATGATCTATCGATTAATTCGCTGGGCTCTCGACAATCGATTAGTGGTCATCCTGTTGACTATCGCACTGATCGGGGTTGGCAGCTATTCGCTGATTCACCTCAACGTTGAAGCCTATCCGGATCCTGCGCCGGCCATCGTCGAAGTGGTGACTCAATATCCGGGTGCCTCGGCGGAAGAAGTGGAACGCGAAGTCACAATCCCATTGGAAATTGCGCTATCCGGCATGCCGGGGCTGCAATCGATGCGCAGTAAATCCCTGTTTGGCTTGTCACACGTTCGAAACCAGTTCTCTTATCAGACCGATTTTTTCCGTGCGAGAATCGAAGTCTTGAACCGCATCTACACTGCGGGACTGCCGGCCGGCATTCAGCCGACACTGGCGAACACAACGCCCACGGGCGAAATCTATCGTTACATCTTGAAAGGCCCAACTGACGCTTTAGGTCATGACATCTACACCCCTGCCGACCTGAAGTCTCTTCAAGACTGGGTTCTGGAACGTGAGTTTCGCCGTATCCCACGCATCGCTGACGTGGTGTCGTTCGGCGGTGCCGTAAAACGTTATGAAATTCAGCCCTCTCCAGAGCGTCTAAAAGCCTACGGAATCAGCTTGGAGCAGCTTCAGAAGGCGATCGAAGAAAACAATTCCAATGTCGGCGGCGACTTTGTGACTGCCGGGCCGACCGTTCAGGCCGTTCGTGGACTCGGGCTGCTGGGGCTTGGAATTGACCCTGCGACAACCTATCCAACCGGAGCCACTCCGACGGAAGCAGCTCTGCACCTGCGCAAGGGTGAAGATCGACGTCTTCGCGAATTGCGCAGCATTGTGCTGGCTGCGACGAATAACGTCCCAATTCGAGTCGGTGATGTCGTCGACGGCGGAACCTACTCGTCGGATACGCAGGCCGGCCGACGCGGAGTGATTATCGGTTCACACCCGGCGCAAGGTCGTGTCGCCGTCAGCAGGCCGACCACCGAGGGCGAAGATGCTGCCGATACGAAGGGTCGAGTCTGGACCGATCGCCCCGATGTTGTTCAGGGGATCGTGCTGCTACGAAAAGGCGAGCAATCTTTGCCGGCATTGAAAGATGTGAAAGCAAAAGTTGACGAGTTGAACTCATCGACGAATCGCCTGCTGCCCGGTGTTCAACTTGAAACGATCTATGACCGCACACGACTTGTCGATCTGACGACGCATACGGTCCGCGAGAACGTGATCCTGGGAATCATCCTTGTCACCGCAATCCTGCTCTTGTTCTTGAACCACGTTCAGAGCGCAATCATTGTCGCAATCAACATTCCCCTGGCCTTACTGTTCGCGATGTCCGTGCTGTATTTCCGGGGCATGAGCGCTAATCTCTTGTCGCTGGGAGCCGTCGACTTTGGGATCATTGTCGATTCCTCAGTGATCATGGTCGAGGCGATTTATCGTTCACTGAGTGCCGGCGAACGCGCCGATCTGGACCTCAAGGACCGAATTCTGCGCGCGTCAGCCGATGTCGAACGCGGATTGTTCTATTCGACGATCATCATGGTGTTCGCACTGTTACCCCTGTTCACCATGCAGGGCCCCGAAGGCCAGATCTTTGGCCCCATGGCTGACACGTATGCTTTCGCGCTGGGCGGTGCTTTGATTCTGGCGTTGACCCTTTCACCAGTCCTGTGCCGATCGCTCTTCGCGAACTTGAAACCGGCTCGTGACAACTTGCTCGTTCGCTGTCTCAAGGGATTCTATATCGGACAGCTGAAACTCCTCCTGCGATTCCGCTTGCTGACCGTCGGTGGATTTATCGTGTTGCTTGTGATGACCGGTATCATGCTTCCGCATCTGGGTGCCGAATTCATGCCAGAGCTCGAAGAAGGGAACGTCTATGTCCGCGGAACATTTCCCGTGAACGCCTCATTAGATGAGGTTGCCGACAAAGCCGCGACTGCTCGTAAGATCCTGCAAAAATATCCCGAAACACAACTGATTCTGAACCAGATGGGCCGCCCTGGCGATGGCACAGACCCGACAGGTTTCTACAACTGTGAATTCTCGGTGCCCCTGAAGACTCATGATGATTGGCCGAAGGTCGTCAACCGCAAGGGCGTGAGCCGCTGGCTGCATGGCCCCGTGCGAGCACGCAGTAAGGACGAACTTATCGACGAGATGAACGACGAATTGAATGCGTCGATTCCAGGAGTGGATTGGAACTTTTCACAGTACATTCGCGACAACGTGCTCGAGACACTCTCTGGTGTGAAAGGCGAAAACGCCGTCAAGATCTTTGGGCCTGACTTGGACAAACTTGAGGAGATCGCAGAGAAGGTGAAGGCGACCCTTAGCAAAGATGTCCCCGGCATCGTGAACGTTGGAATCTTCCGAATCAAGGGCCAATCGAATCTCGATTTTGCGATCGATCGTTCGAAGTGCGCCCTGTGGAATGTCAGCGTCGCAGATGTTCAAAACGTTCTCTCCACCGCTGTCGGTGGCAAGGCGTTAACGCAGATTGTGGAAGGCGAGCGCAAATTCGATGTCACACTTCGTTGGCCGGAAAGGCTGCGCTACAACGAGGAAACGATCCTGGACATTCCCGTAGAGGTCGTCAGCAATCGCGTTGTCGCCGACAGGAGTGGCTCGTCGGGAGGTAGTGCTGGGCAGATCGATTTTGCCGGTGGCCGGGTGTCGGATCTTGTCACGACAGGAAGTCGCGAAAACATGAGCTACACCGATCCCGCCAGCGTGCCACGTCGCCGTTTGCGCGATCTTCTGACCCCTTTGGCCCAGGATGGTGACCATGAGGCGGACGGGACATTTGTTCGATCTGGTGCTTCAACCGTCTATCGCGAAAAGGCGAGCCGATTGATCGCAGTGAAATTCAGTGTCCGCGGCCGAGACTTGGCCGGAGCGGTCGCCGAAGCCCAAGAAAAGACCAAGGCCCTCTTGCAGCATGGTTACACCGCTGAATGGAGCGGTGAATTCCAGGAGATGCAAGAAGCCGTTCATCGGCTGGTCATTGCGTCGTCGCTGGCATTGGTGCTGATCATTGTGCTTCTCTATATGGCTCTTCGATCGCTACTCGACGCCGCAGTCGTTCTTACAAATGTGCTCGTCATGAGCGTGGGCGGGATCTGGGCCCTGTTCCTGACTGGTGAGCACTTCAACATCTCCGCCGGTGTCGGGTTTATCTCGGTCCTTGGCGTGGGAGTTATGAACGGCCTGCTGCTGGTCTCGTCATTCAACAAAGCTCGATCGCATGATATTCCGTTGAGAGACGCACTGACTGATGGAATGGAGAAGCGAATCCGGCCATTGACAATGACGGCTCTGACGGCCGTGTTCGGACTACTGCCGGCAGCGGTGTCCACGGAAATTGGTTCCGAAACCCAGCGTCCACTCGCCATCGTTGTTGTCGGCGGCATGATCGCCATCATGCTGATGGTCAATCTCATTCCGGCGCTCTACAGCTTCTACGGCCATCGAACGCCACCGGCAGTAGCAGATGTCGGTCACTGATTGAGGCCGTCAGCATTCAATCCGGCCGGATCAAGGAAACTGATCCATTTGCAACAACCCTGCGATGACGGCGGCGGCTCGTAGACGATTTTCCAGAGCGGAGACATAGTCCAGATTGGCTTCGAACACGGACCGCTGCGTCTGCAGCAATCGTGTGATATCGAACTGGCCTCTGGCATACGCCTTCTGAACCAGTTCCAGGGTTCGCATGGCGTCCGGAAGAATTCCCTCTTCGAGGCTTTTCACAGTCACTTCCGCAATCTGATAGTTCTGCAGAGCCTCGACCAATTGCTTGGTCAAATCCAACTGCACGGACTCGCGGTTGGCGTGGGCGCGGAAGATAGCCGCCTGTGCCGCAGCGATATTCCCCTGGTTTCGATCCCAGATGGGAACGTCGATGTAGACACCGACCAAACCCTGGCTGTTATTGGTGGCATATTGATATTGAACGCCCCCCTGCACGGTCACATCGGGGATCGGTTGCACTTCAGCTCGTCTCAGTAAGAACTGCGTCCGACTGATGTCGAGCAGGGCGATTTGAACGGCAGAATTGCCGGTCACGATCTGCAGGAGTGCCTGCTCGGAATCAAATTGTTGCAGCGGAACCGACAGGCTTCCCGCCACGGAGTTAATCGTCAGATCCGTCACGCCCATCGTCGCCGCCAATTGTCGTTTTTGGGCCCGTACGGCGATCTCGTTTGATCGCAAAGCCAGTTCGGCGCGACGGCGTTCGACACGCAGCAGCAGGACGTCAGTTTCGCTGACTTGCTCGGCCTTGAATAGATTCGATCCAGTTTTCTCTGACTGTTCTGCGAGCAGCAGCAGCTTTTCTGACAACGATTGCCGCCGTTGGGCCGCCAGCGTGGTAAAGAATTCCTGTCGTACCTGAGTGAGAACTTCATAGCGAGCACGAACGCGATTCCATTCGGCTTGGCGTGCGGCTTCAGTGGCGGCGGCTTGATCTAATTTCAACTTGCCGGCGGTCACGATTCGTTGTGTCAAACCGGTCGTCAGAATGGTCGTCTTCTGGGGACCGATAGTCTGAGGGTTACCGCTGTCGATGCGCGGATTCGGATAGAGGCCTGCCTGCAGGGCGTCGCCACGAGCTTCATCGATCTGGAAGCTGGCTTCCGCCAGGCGGGGGTGACGCATCTGAGCCCAGGCGATGCACTCGTCGAGCGTCATGCCCGGAATGGTTTCGTCCGGAGCGGGTGGAACTTCATCGGCTCGTGAGAACGTTGAGGTACCGATGACAATGAGAATGATGAGCCAACGCATTGAACGGATTCCTCCCTGAATCGCAGTCCTTAACTACTGTAGGGGTCGGATCAATTCCGCCACCGGCTGAATGTTCGTTGTGCCGCTTGGTCTGACCCATAGATTCGGACATTCCCGCACCACCGGATCAATTCCGCAGATGGTCACTTCGTACGTATGGCATGGCCGCTACAACCGTCACCACACGATTTTCCGCTGACGGAATTGCAAGTCCCACTTGAAACCTTACGCCGTCAGTCGCTGGGAATGAACGTCTTGGCAGCAATTCAGGGCGCGGAATGTTAAAAGTGACGGCTGACTTGATCGGACCGGCCCAGGTGCGACGGTCAGTCAGTGACCAACACAGAACTTCTAGCGGAGGGGTTTGGAATGCGATATCGTTTGGCGTATGCGCTGTTGTTCGTCGGCCTGTGTAGTCAACAAGCACTGGCGCAGACGGTTTGGCCCACTGAGAATTGGGAAGTTGCCTCGCCCGCCAGTCAGGGACTGGACGGGACGGCCCTGGAAAATGCCAAAGCCTGGCTGGAATTGCACAACAGCAAATCGGGCATCGTTATTCGGCACGGCCGGATCGTGAGCGAGTGGTATTTTGGCGGGGCGGACCAGAAGTCAAAGTTTGCCGCTTATTCCACCTCGAAGTCCCTGTCGAGTATGGCGACTGGCTTGGCGATCGCCGACGGCAAACTGGCTCTGGATCAAACCGTCGGGAGGTACATTCCTGATGCCAGTCCCGAAACGAAACGAGCAGTCACCGTCAAACAGTTGCTCAGCATGACATCCGGCGTTCATAACGATCCGAATTTCGGACAACATCAGGATCTGTTCAGCTATGCGACCAAGACGGTCGCGATGGATCACGAACCGGGCGCGAAGTGGGACTACAACAATACTGGATTGGCCTTACTGAGCCCCGTCTTCAAGAAAGCGACGGGACAGCAGATCGATGAGGTCTTGAACGAGCGGGTCTTTCTGCCGATTGGCATTACCTCCAGCGATTGGACTTGGGAACGCCGCGAAGAACTTTCATTGCCATATTCCGGGTGGCATACTAACGCTCAGTCACTGGGGCGAATCGGACTATTGGTGTTGCACGACGGAAAGTGGAATGACAAGCAACTTGTCCCGGCTGCCTGGCTGAAGGAATCGATCGCAGCTTCGCAGGACCTGAACAAGTCTTACGGGTATCTCTGGTGGAACAACACCACGAACAAGTGGCCCAATGTTCCGAAAGATGCCTACGCTGCACTCGGTCGCTGGGACAACAACATCCTGATTGTTCCCAGCCTCGATCTGGTTGTGATCCGTCAGTCGGATTTGGAGCCCGCCAAAGGGCATAACATTGCCGAGTACTTCCAACTCGTCTGCGACGCCGTCAAGAAATAGGCCGCGCTGGTCTGTTCGCGAAAAGAGCAGAATCGCGAGAATTCTCGCGAACTTATTTGCATCCTCGCGCATCTGTATTGCGACGGTCATTCAATCAGCAGAACAGGTCGCAGTCACGACCAATCATTCAGCAAAGTTTCGTAGATCATGTTGTTTTCACAGCTGATGTCCCGCAGCGAATTAAAGAGTGAGCTTGCCCGAGCAGCAAGTCGTCTCGCCGCGCGATCTGCATTGTCTCTCTCCCGAAATCAACAAGCCGGGAATCAGGGGTCAACCAGTTCGCAGAGCGCGAAGTCCCTCTATCGTCTGCGCACGTGACATCGGCCAAAAGCCAAACGGAAGCTTGAAAAAGCCCGGTGTCACGCAAAGGACACTGGGCTTTTTTCGTTTCTCGTATGACTCGACTTGGCGTATTTCAAACGACGAAGCAATGCCGGGATCAAGGTGTTAGCGGCAGCACACTCGGCTCTTAACCGAGCAGGTGACGGTTCAAGTCCGTCTGGTCCCCTGCGTCCAAATCGCTTTGCGATTAGGACGCAGAGAGTGGAGGGGAGAAAGTAGAGAGTGGAGAAGACGGTGATGCACAACGTTTTTCTACTCTCTACTTTCTCCTACCTACTCTCTCGGCTTCCGTGGCAACACGGAAGTCGTTGCGGTGGAGTCCGTGTTGGTACGGGCAGGCGGCTGTTAACCGCCCTTTCACAGGTTCGATTCCTGTCGCCGCAGCTTGATGGTGTTCGTCATCGGATTGAGGCGGGTAATTCGTCTACCAGCCAGGAATGGGGAGTGAATGTTTGCTTGCCGCGATTCGAAGTCGCCTCGCGAGAAATGGCGCAGCGATGCTCAGTTCGTGCGGCGTTCCTTCAACTTCATAGCAGATGGTGAGTCCGGTCCATGTCGCTTGCAGCGAAGTCATTTCGGTCCAGGCAAGCACGGTGTCACGCAAGAAAGTGCTTTGGATTGTGATGCCCTGCTCAGTCACAACAAGTCGTGCCAAGGGCCAATCGGCTCGTTTGATCACGGGGACAATCCAGCCTGCTCCGGATGAAAGATCAAAACCGACGCGGGCAATCAAGAGTTCGTTCATTGTTCGACCTGCAACAAGTTCCTTCCTGTGTATCAGTACGCAATCGGTGTGAATGTGGATCACGAGTGAATTTGGAAGTCATCCGACTGGATGAGGAACCTGCCTCGAAAGCAGATGCGAGCGACGCTCGTTGTGGGTTCGAGTCCCACGGCTTCCGTGCGTCCTAATCGCAAGGCGATTTGGACGCAGAGAGTAGAGGCGAGAAAGTAGGGAGTCGAGCAGAGGTGATAAGAATGTTTTTTCTACTCTCTACTTTCTCCCCTCTACTCTCTCGACTTCCGTGGCAACACGGAAGTCGCGTGCCCTTGGCCGAGTGGCAAAGGTGCC
>CAIMFH010000093.1 GCA_903840265.1 uncultured Schlesneria sp.
CGATATGAAAATTCGTGACGAAGCGGATGGCGAATTTATCTACGGTGCCCGCAATGCGAACGCGGAAGGGATCAAGTTCAAAGCTGACACTGGCGACGTTGTCCTGAAGCTGCCATTCCCTGAAGAGTCCGGGTTGAAGCTGAAGCAGTTCAGCCCGACGGCGATCACGGTGGCTCCAAACGGAGATATCTTCTTGTCCGACGGCTATGCCAGCAATCACATCTTCAAGTTCGATAAGGCCGGCAAGTATCTTAAACACTTTGGTACCAAAGGGAACGACCTGAAAGAATTCAATACGGCTCACGGGATGGTCCTGGACACCCGTTACGAGCCGAACCGCCTGCTGATCTGTGACCGCAATCACGAACCGAATGGTCGCCTGCTGCACTATTCCCTCGATGGCGAGTACATCGACGAAGTGATCACCGGCTTGGGAATGCCAACATCAGCGGCTGTTCAGGGCGACTATGTCAGCGTTCCCGACCTGTTTGGTCGTGTCGTGATCCTCGGCAAGGACAACAAGATCGCGGCTGTGCTGGGCGACACTCCCGAACCCGGCAAACGAGCGAACTTCAATGTTCCACAAGATCAGTGGATCGAAGGAATCTTCAACGGCACGCACGGATCGTACTGGGATAAAGAAGGCAACCTGTATGTCCAGGACTGGAACGTCGCCGGTCGCCTGATGAAGCTCCTTCGAGTCAAGTAACTCAACGACCTAATTGTCTATTGGTTGAGTGGGTTCTGTCAGTCGAGGGCGTGGTGCGGACATCACGCCTTTTGCCTGTGGATTTGGCGGTGGGCAACCGAGATGCGAAAAAACCGTCCCAACAGCGGCCCACTTTCCGGAATTGGCGAGATCCGTCATTGAAATGGGCGGGATTCGACATTCCGCAGTCAAAATGGCTGCGAATTCACCACACCGCAGTGATGTCTTCGGATGGCCGTTTGCATGCGGACTCCGGTTCGGTACAGTGATTGATCCTGACGACTTTGAAACCCAATCGAGTGGGGGCGAGTACCGAATCCGACGCCCTGTTGTCGTGACTCGCTTCCCTTCACCGTGAGATCTCCCATGCCGACATCGCCTTGTTGCCGAAACAGGCTTCGTTTTCAGGTTTCCTCGCTAATGCGTTTCTGGTTCTGCGTTGTCGTCTCGCTGTCGGCTGGTCGCTTCGCGATGGGGGCGGAAGAATCGACATCGATCGACTATCCGCTGGTGGTAATTAACGCTGCCAGCGTCAACAGGTTGCAGGACAGTGCTCGTGTCATGTTTGAAGCGGCCGAGCGGCCCGACATGGTCGAAGTGGTTCAACGCTGGACGGCCAACACGTTGAAAGAGCTGAAGGGCTTTGACCGGACGCGGCCGTTTGGAATGATGCTGTATCTTCGCTCCGGATTCATCGGTGCGCCGATTGGAATCTCGTACGTTCCCATTACCAATCTGGACGATGCGCTGGAGACACTGGCATACGGAACGGGAACCGTATCGCCGGTCGATGGGAAAGGGAAATACAACGACATCCGCTACGGTGAAAACTTCAAGATCCGGACTCGCCAGGTGGGCGGCTATTTGTTCATGGTCGGGCCCGATGGCGAAGACGATACGCTCGATAAGATCTTTCCCGACCCAGTGAAGCTGACCAGTCGGCTGGCCAGCCAGTATGACTTTGCCGTCTCGCTGCAGATCAAGAACGTCCCTCCCACGATCAAATCGGTCTTTATTGAGTACCTGAAGATGTCGTCGCAGGCTGAACTTCAGCAGCGAGATGGCGAACCGGAATCGGCGTACCGTCTGCGTCGGGCAAATGGTGACACATGGCTGGAACTGGCCGATCGCAT
The DNA here is from genome assembly GCA_903840265.1 of uncultured Schlesneria sp. GTDB lineage: Bacteria > Planctomycetota > Planctomycetia > Planctomycetales > Planctomycetaceae > Schlesneria. The sequence continues at coordinate 1,843 of CAIMFH010000093.1, forward strand.
TCTGACTCAAGGGGAAGAGATCACTCTCGGCAGCAAGATGGACGGCGGAACCCGCAAGGCTCACGTCGACTTCGAAATCTCCGGGACTTCGGACAGCAAACTGGCCAAGTTCTTCCAAGATATGGCGGGCAAGCGAACGCACTTCGGCAACCTGTTGACCAATCCATCGACATTCACGATGTCGGCATCATGGCTGCTTAGCGAGAAGCAGCGACCTCTTCTGACCAGCTTTTTCGAAGCGGCGAAGAAAGACATCGCTAAAGAAACGGAGAAAAATAATAAACAGGCGATCAATAAACTCCTCGATCCGCTGTTCAAGGTCTTGCTGGCTTCTGCAGATACGGGGCATGTGGACCTGATTGCCCAACTGGTCGGGACCGAACCGCAGAAGTTTGCTCTGGTTGCCGGGGCACGAGTGATCGGAAGCCGTAACCTGCCAAATCAGATCACCGATCTGTTGCAGTTTGTGAAGGATAACGAGAGCGACAACGATCTATTATCGAAGTTGGAAATCGGGGCGAATGAAATCGATTCATTGCCCGTCCATCGTCTGGAAATCAATCCGCCCGACAAGCCGGGTCAACGCATGTTCGGCGAAACCGCTCACCTCTATTTCTATGCGTCACCTCAGGCTCTGTGGTTCGCCTTTGGCGGCGATTCGGCGATGGACAATCTGCGTGATGCCGTAGCCCAGGTTGCTCTGCCGCAAGATCCTCAGCAAGGTCGCAACCGCATTCCGTTCATGTTTGTCACTCATGCCAGCAACTGGCTGACCGTAGCCAGTGACGAACAACCACGTGCCGCCGAATTCAATGAGCAGGCACGAGCGTCATTCAAGTCCGAAAACGATGCGATGCAGGTCCTTATTCGACCGACCGACAGTGGCGTTCGCCTGCGTGTCGAGTTTGAAGAAGGCTATATCGCGTTGATGGGACGTGGCTTCACGAAGGGAATCGAATCTGGCGCATTCAACGGACAACAACGTCGCCAGGAACGTCAGAAACAACAAGAAGCAGCCCAACGTCAACAAGTTGAATAATCGATCATTTAGCCCAGTAAAGTTGATATTGCCATGATTGAAGCCGTTCCCCAACTCGAAGCCGCTGCCGTCGTACCGACTCAGGTCTATCTGGTTCGCTATGGAACCGTTCCCGAGGTGGCCCGGTTCGCCTATCAAGGCGACGACTCATTCTCACGAGGTGACCGCGCCGTCATCGATAGTCACCGTGGACTGCAACTGGGGACGGTCTTAGAGCGTCTGAAGCCGTCCACCAAGATCGATCCAGCGGACCTTGATTCCCGAATTGATCGGGTGGCGAGTGCCACGGACTTGGCAGATCACCAGACACTTGTCCGTGAATGCGAAGATGCATTTGCCGCGTGGTGTACGCGCATCTCACAGTGGAAACTGCAACTGGAACTGATTGACCTTGAATGGACCTTAGACCGTCAGAAGCTGATCCTATACGTCCTGTGCGAACGCGGCCCTGATAGCACCAAGCTGGCGCTGCAAGCTGCTGCGGCTGGACTGGGGATCATCGAAGTTCAACCAGTCTCGGCGGAAGGTCCAATCCAGATTGCCCCATCAGGCGGTGGATGTGGGAGCGGAGGTGGTGATGGTGGTGGATGCGGCTGTTCGCACTGACGACTGACGCAGTCAGGACTCTCCATTCCACTCGGCATAGAACTGTTTGAGATACTGTTCCATGAATCGATGCCGTTCGGTTGCCAGTCGGCGACCGGACGCCGTCTGCATGCGGTCCTTCAGCAGCAGCAGTTTCTCGTAGAAGTGGTTAATCGTCGGCCCTCCCTTGGATTTGTACTCGGCGAATGACTGATGCTGTTGCGGCGACACTTCAGGATCGTACATGGCCCGGCCGAAGTGGCCCCCGAAAGCAAACGCACGAGCGATCCCCACAGCTCCGATCGCATCCAGGCGATCTCCGTCTTGAACGCACTTGCCTTCGATCGTGGCCATTTCGGTGGCAACACCCGCTCCCTTAAAGGAAACGTGAGCGATGATGTCACAGACTTGATCGATGGTCTTCGCATCAACAGCGTTGCTCAGCAGCCACTCGCGAGCGGCCCGCGGTCCCGCGGTGTCGTCGCCGCCATGAAATTTCCAGTCGGCGACATCATGCAGCAATGCGGCGAGTTCGACGACGTGCAAATCAGCCCGCTCTTCGCGAGCGATATGCAGCGCGTTTCGGCGGACTCGATCGATGTGCCACCAGTCGTGGCCAGAACTGTCTCCAGCCAATCGTTCGCGGATGAATTGTTCGGTACGCTGAAGCAGCTCTGGAATAGACAAGGTAACCTCTCAGGAATCAGTTCAGTTTGCGCGTAGGCAGTTCCTGGATTCGTAACGAGGCGAACCTTCTGAACGCAAGTCATGTCACTCACAAATTAAAAGCCGCAACGCCGATTGATGGAAAACGAAAGTGGTTGATCCGATCATCATCGATGGTTCGCAGGGGGAAGGAGGCGGGCAGATTGTCCGCTCGTCGCTCGCCTTGTCGATGGTGACAGGCCGACCAGTGACGATCGACCGAGTTCGTGCTGGTCGTGCAAAGCCCGGGTTGAAGCGACAACATCTGACTGCATTACGAGCGGCACAAGAGATTTGTCAGGCGACTGTCACCGGCCACACGATTGGTTCGTCGTCTTTCACCTTCCATCCCGGCGAAGTCGTTCCCGGCAACTATCACTTTGCAATCGGCACCGCCGGCAGTGCGACGCTGGTGTTGCAGGCAATTCTGC
>CAIMFH010000094.1 GCA_903840265.1 uncultured Schlesneria sp.
CGTCGGCGAAGTTGCGGACAGCGATATCTCCCTGGCCAGTGCCGGCGGTCTCAATCAACACGATATCAAATCCAAATCTCTCCAATGCCTGCGACATCAGATCCAGATTGCTGGCGATTCCCTGAGATCCGCTTGCGACCGGTAGGCTGCGGATGAAAACGCCCTCGTCAGGCAGGCAATCGGACATGCGAATCCGATCGCCAAGGAGTGCTCCTCCAGTAAGCGGGCTTTGCGGATCACATGAGAGAACAGCGACAGTCTGCCCTTGCGAACGGAGTTCCGCCACCAAACGTGCGATCAACGAACTTTTGCCGACGCCACCGTTGCCGGTCAACGCGATCGTGCGGAACTTGTTGTGCGCCGAGGTGTCATTCGCAGAGCGGTTCGCGTTGAGCCAATCGCGGATGTCACCCAACTGCTGTCTTTCTGCGATCATTGTCAGCAGACGCGACAACGATCGGCGGTCGCGTTGCTGAAGTTTCGAGAGAAGTTCTGCGACGTTCGTGATTCTCGCCGAAGTTGATTGCAAGCTGGCTGCGATTTCTGCAACGGATGTTCCTGGTCCGAAGATCGCCGTCACACCAATCTCTGTCAGCGCGGGGATGTCTCTCGGAGGAACGATACCTCCTAGAACCAGGCGAACGTCGGGAAGTCCTCGTTGTCGAAGAGCTTCAATCACTTGCGGGATCAGCGTCAGGTGGGCTCCGTTCAACAGGCTGATGCCAAGCCACTTAGCGTCTTCGTCGAGAACGGCTTGAGCCACTGCAGCGGGCGATTGCCAAATGCCGCCGTAGATCACATGGAAGCCGGCATCGCGCAACCCACGGGCGACAACCTTGATGCCGCGGTCATGTCCGTCGAGGCCGACCTTAGCTAGCACAATACGAACGTGACTGGCGGATTTGTCATCGGTGGTGGGCGTCGTGGTTGGGCTGTCGGTTGTTGTGGTCATCGTCTCACCGCAGTCGCGCGGGGCGATGCCCACGCGGTTAAACGAAGGTCATGGTTCGTGCAGGGTGTGTCGCCCGAAGACGTCGGCCAAGGCTTTGACCAGTTCACCGATCGTCGCGCGCGCTTTGGCGGCTTCAATCAATGCTGGGAATGTATTGCCACCAGCCTTCGCTACTTGGCGAACTTCGGCCAACGATCGCAGTACGTCACTAGCACTGCGAGTCGATTTGATACGTCGCAATGATTCGACCTGGATGTTCTCCACACTTGCGTCGACTTGCAGCGTTTCGACGCGGGCTTCGTCCGGTTGGACGAATCGATTGATTCCCACAATCACGTTGTCATCCTGGTCGACCGACCGTTGATATTGATAGGCGGATTCGGCGATCTCGCGGCGGAAGAATCCCGCATTAATCGCCCCAAGCATCCCGCCGTATGACCGAATCCGTTCGAAGTAGAGTTCGGCATCATCATGCATTTGCTGCGTCAACGATTCGACGAAATAGCTGCCACCGACGGGATCGACGGTCTTCGTGACCCCGGTCTCATAGGCCAGGACTTGCTGTGTGCGCAGAGCCAGCGTGACCGCATGCTCGGTCGGCAACGCAAGAGTTTCGTCCATACTGTTGGTGTGCAGCGATTGACATCCCCCGAGGACGGCGGCCAAGGCCTGATAGGCGACACGAATCAGATTGACTTCCGGTTGCCGCTCCTGCAGCGAGCAGCCTGCTGTCTGCGCGTGGAATCGCAGTTTCCACGAAGCGGGGTCAGTGGCTCCATAGGTGTCCCGCATCAATTCCGCCCACAGTCGCCGTGCGGCGCGGTACTTGGCGATCTCTTCAAAGAGATCGTTGTGAGCGTTGAAGAAAAAACTGAGGCGTGGCGCGAACGAGTCGACAGGCAGGCCACGTCGCAATGTTTCGTCAACGTAGTGCAGACCGTCCGCGAGTGTGAACGCCAACTCCTGAACGGCGGTCGAGCCAGCTTCGCGAATGTGGTATCCGCTGATCGAAACTGTGTTCCATTGGGGCACGTGGCGAGCGCAGAATTCGATGAGATCGGCGACAAGGCGAACGGATGGCTCCGGCGGAAACACGATTTCGTTTTGAGCATGGAACTCTTTGAGGATGTCGTTTTGGATCGTTCCGCGGAGTTTCGTCCAGTCGAGACTACGTTCCTGAGCGGCAGCCAGATAGAACGCCATGACGATCGCTGCTGGAGCATTGATCGTCATCGAGACCGAGATCTGTTCCAGATCAATCGTTTCAAACAAAGTATGAAAATCGTCGACGGTATCGACGGCAACGCCCAGTCTGCCAACTTCTCCCATCGAGCGTGGGTCATCACTGTCGAGTCCCATGAGAGTCGGAAGATCGAAGGCGGTACTCAGCCCGGACTGACCCTGATCGAGCAGAAAGCGGAATCGCTTGTTGGTTTCGTGTGCCGTGCCAAAGCCTGCGAACTGACGCATGGTCCACAGCCGGCCGCGATACATGTCTGCGTGAACGCCGCGGGTAAACGGATAGTGGCCGGCTTCGCCGATGTCCCGCTCAAAGATGACTGTCGCCAGTTCGTCTGGACCATATTGGCCAGCGACACGTCCGTCTGACTTGATTGAGGTTGGCATCGCGCAGGCCTTCCATCAAATATGTGTCGACCGGCAGGCGGACGACTGCAACTACCTCATTCTATGCGGATGATTGTCCATGGCACAGTTCTTTTTCATATCGAACGTGTCAGTCTTATGATTCAACTCGCTGTTGTCAGCGAAGTTTTGGCGTAGAATGGAGTTCGGAACACGACGGTCCCTCGACGCGCCCGACGACGAGACTCATCATGACGACGCTGACGGAAGTGACTCGGCAAATACAAGAGCAGGAAGTCATTCTGCGCCAGGGTGGCGGCCCGGCTGGGCTGGAGCGCCAGCGACGATTGGGTCGCCTGACCGCGCGCGAGCGAATGACCGAGTTACTCGACAAGGACGCTCCGTTTTTCGAACTCGGACTCTGGTCGGCGTGGGGGATGTATCCCGAATGGGGCGAAATCCCTGCGGCGGGAGTGATTGCCGGAATTGGATCGGTCCAAGGCCGCCGTGTGCTCGTCATCGCGAATGATGCGACCGTCAAAGCGGGTTCGATGTTTCCGCAGTCGGTCAAAAAGGTGCTGCGTGCTCAGCGGATTGCGATGGAATTCCGACTGCCCCTGATCTACCTCGTTGATTCCGCCGGAGTGTTCCTGCCGCTGCAGGATGAGATCTTTCCTGATGAGGATGACTTTGGACGAATCTTTCGCAATAACGCCGTGTTGTCCGCGATGGGGATTCCGCAGTACTCGGCCGTGATGGGGAACTGTGTGGCCGGGGGAGCGTACCTGCCCGTGCTGTCTGATACTTTGCTGATGACCGAAGGAAGTCAGCTCTATCTGGCTGGTCCGGCGTTGGTGAAGGCGGCGATTGGTCAAACGGCAGACCCCGAAGAACTTGGCGGCGCCAAAATGCATGCTGAGATCAGCGGCACGGCTGACTATCGCGAAGCCGATGACCCGGCATGCTTAAAGCGACTACGCTCACTGATCGACTTTCTGCCGTCGCCCAAGGGCGGTTCAGGAGATAGCGGGCCCAGCCGCGATCCGGCGGACATTGATCAGATTGTTGGCTCTGATCGAGCGGAATACGATGTTCGCGATGTCATCAATTGCATTGTGGACGCAAACTCGGTCCAGGAATTTCGCGCCGATTATGGGACGACCCTGGTAACCCTGTTTGCGAAGATCGCGGGTCGGTCTGTCGGCATCGTGGCGAACCAATCGAAGCGATGTAAATCGGCGACCGGCGAACTGCAGATTGGCGGCGTCTTATATGCGGATTCAGCAGAGAAGGGGGCTCGGTTCGTGATGGAATGCAATCAGTCGGCATTGCCGCTGATCTTCCTGCAGAATGTTCAGGGCTTCATGGTCGGGCGACAGTCGGAGCAGTCGGGAATCATTCGCTCCGGTGCGAAGTTGGTGAACGTCGTCAGCAATAGCGTTGTTCCCAAATTGACCGTCGTGATCGGTGGCTCGTTTGGGGCGGGGAACTACGCCCTGTGCGGCAAAGCCTATGATCCGTGGCTCATGCTGGCTTGGCCGGGGGCTCGCTATGCTGTGATGGGAGCGGATCAAGCGGCAGATACGTTGCTGTCACTGCGAGTACGCGAAGCCGAGCGTGGTGGGCGAACATTGTCGGACGAAGATCGAAAGCGACTGCGCGACGAAATCCGCCAGCAATACATTCAGCAGACGGATATTCGGTACGGGGCGGCTCGAGGTTGGGTCGATGCGATTATTGCTCCGGATGCAACTCGCGATTGGCTGGCGATGGCACTAAATGCGATTCCCGAGGGGATGACAAAAGGAGAGTTCCGGACAGGCCTGTTGCAGATGTGACGTGAGGCGAAGTATCAGATCATTGAGAAGGGACCTTCGTGAGTAACTCGCCCGTACTACAGATCGAATCGCTGGATGCCGCAACTGTACTATTGACCTTGAATAGGCCAGAACGACGCAACGCGCTGACGATTGAATTGATGCAAGCGGTGTGTGCGGCGTTCGAGGCGATCGCGAATGAGCCGCAGCGGCGTGTGGTGCTGATCCAGGGAGCTGGTGTGGCCTTCTGTTCGGGACTCGATCTGCAAGAAGCGGCGGACATGTCGGTAGCCGAAGAGAGCGCGAGCTGGGTCGCGCGATTGTTCCAAGTCGTCCGTGCCAGTCCGTTAATCACCATCGCGATGGCGCAAGGAGCGGCATTCGCGGGCGGAGCAGGACTGTTGGCTTGCTGCGACTTCGCCATCGGCACGGACGACCTGAAGATTGGCTTCCCCGAGGTACGACGTGGTCTGATTCCGGCACTGGTGGCGGTTGTGCTCGCTGATCGTCTGCATCAACGCGACTTGAACGAGTTGTTTCTGATCGCCGAGCCAATCGGTGCGGCACGAGCTCAATCGATGGGGCTGCTGCACCACGTTGTCGCCACCGATCAGCTTCTGAGCGAAGCGCGATTGCTCGCCTCCAAGATACTGAACGGAGGACCTGATGCGGTTCGAGAAACGAAGAGTTTGTTGCGTGATCTGCGACTGACAGATCCTTCGCAGAGGATCTCACACGCCTTGGCGGTTCATACACGCATTCGCCAAAGTGAAGAAGCGAACGAAGGGCTGAAAGCTTTTCTTGAACGTCGTGACCCGCGGTGGTCATCTTCATAGAATTCAGCGACTAAGTTGGCCAGGCACAGTGAGTTGTTTTCGATTGCTCTTCGAGAATAAGGCATGCCATGACTACCGAGACTAAATCGGCTCGAGAATTGGAACGCGACAAGCAGGTTCGGCAGGCGGAAGAACTGCTGTTCGCGGGACCGGCTCACCGCAGTGTTGCCAAAGAATTGTTTCATGGCCGATTCGCCGCAGGGTTGGTGCAACCCTACCCGCGTCTGACACCGACTGAACAGAATCAGGTCGACGCATCTTTGCGAGAATTGAAGGCCTTTTGCGACGAGCACCTTGATCCCGATGCGATTGATCGCAATGCGGATATTCCACGCAGCGTGATTGACGGGCTGGCCGACTTGGGAGTCTTAGGAATGACGGCCCCCGAAGCCATGGGAGGCCGGGGGTTTTCTCAACTGGCCTATTGCCGGATCTTGGAAGAACTCGGCGGTCGCTGCAGTTCCACCTCGATCTTCGTCAATGCGCATCATTCGATCGGGATGCGAGCCCTGTTGCTATTTGGGACTGAGCCGCAGAAGCAGCAGTGGTTGCCCGATCTGATTCACGGCCGCAAGCTGGCAGCATTCGCATTGACGGAAGTTGCCGCTGGTTCTGATGCCAGTAATGTGCAAACGACCGCGACATTGTCGGAAGATGGGACGCACTACGTCTTGAACGGGCAGAAGCGATATATCACAAACGGAGGAATTGCCGATGTCTTGACGGTGATGGCTCGCACGGCGGTCCCCGGTCGTGCTGATACGGCTGTCACCGCATTCCTGGTGACGCCGGATTTGCCTGGTTTTCGAGTGGTTGAACCGCGGATGGAGAAGGTTGGCATCCGCGGAACGGCGACCGCGAAACTCGCGTTCGAAAACATGTCGGTCCCCAAAGAAAACATCCTCGGACCGCTGGGGAAGGGGCTCAGAGTTGCGCTCACGGTTCTCGATTTTGGCCGTACGACATTCGGTGCCTGTTGCACCGGGGCGGCGAAGACCTGTTTGCGACTGGCGACAGAACATGCAAAGACGAGGATTCAATTCGGTCGGCCGCTCGGCGAGTTTGATCTGGTCCGACAGAAACTGACGCGCATGGCTGGATGGACCTATGCGATGGAAGCGATGACCAGCGTGACCGCAGGGCTGATCGATCGCGGGCTGGAAGACTATATGCTGGAAACCGCGATGTTGAAGGTTTACAGCACCGAAGCGCTCTGGACGATCGTCAACGACGCCTTCCAGATTCACGGTGGGGCCGCTTATTTCTGCGACAATCCGCTGGAACGGATCCTGCGCGATGCGCGAATCAATCAGATCGGGGAGGGGGCCAACGAAGTGTTGACTTCGTTCATCGCTCTGGTCGGGATGCGCGAACCGGGTGAACGTTTGAAGACGATTTGGGATTCGCTGCCTTTCAAAAACCTATCTCTTCTTGGGAAGTTCGTTACCGAAGAAGTGTCGCGCCGATTTGTGTTGCCCACCGTACCGGTGCAGGCGCCGGCACTCGCTTCACGAGCCAGAACGCTCAGTCGATTGATACGGTCGTTTGGATTGGCAGTGGAGCAGGCATTGATGACGCATCGCGAAGAGATTCTTGAGAAGCAACTGGTCCAAGAACCGATTGCAGTGGCCGC
>CAIMFH010000095.1 GCA_903840265.1 uncultured Schlesneria sp.
ACCTCCCTATGAACCCGACCACAAACGGCGGCCATAGGGTAGCGCTAATTTTTCATGCGTCAACGGTCAATCCCGACTTTCACCACGGGCTGCTAGCGGTGATCCTCGACTGGACTTACTGTATTCCATCGCTGAGGTATTGGATGGAGTCTTGTTCACGCCATCGTCACTGCGGGATGCTCACGGTCGGATCCTGTTAAGTGCAGATGGTGAGGACAACGAAGACCCCGATGCAGTCTGGCCTCGAGTCGCGGCCGAAGTATCGGTCGATGACATGCTCGAAGAGGAAGAATTGCCGCCAGACCCTCCGAGTCCCGAGCGAGTAGCCCGAAGAGCATTGGTGCTGGCTGCGGTCACAGTTCGAGGCATGTTGGAGATGGAACTGGAGAATCCCACGGTTGGCGACACCTATGGTGACTTGCTGGAGTGGATCGAAGAATGCGGCATTCAGGATGAAATTGAGCCTGACGAATGGGCTGTCTTGCAGCGTCCTCTTGGGAAACTGAATGCACAGGATCAAGTGAATGCCTGCTGGCGGTTGGAGAGTTTGGTCGTTCTCGCATGGTCACTAGGCCTCTTCGAAATCCCGCCGCACGATGAACTGGTCGACACCAATTCTCTCTGGAATAGTCTGAGTGTTTTCGACGCCGAGGAAGCCGAAGACCTGTTATCGAATCCAACACTGCGGCCGAGAAGCGAGATTGAGACGCTGCAAAAGCGACTATTCGCGCTGCATTGGCGATTGCGCAACTATCACCTGCATCCCGCCGTCATAGACTTCACCGAATACGCCAAGACCTGTTGGTTTGGACCGCTCGATATTAGCGGATTTCCACTGGTAGGTGGGGACTTGGCTTTACGGGGCGAGCGAATCGACAAGGCCCCGCGTGACGCGTTCTCAACAGCCCAAAGTGCCGCGCAGGAACGCCACCAGGCAGCGAACTGGCTTGTCGACGGGCCTGAGAGATACTCTGAGGCCAGCGTGGCAACCTGAGCAAGGGGCGACATGCGCATCACAATGCTCAACGACGACCTGTTACAATGCGATGCTGCGTTTGCGTTGAGAGAGTTAGTGAAGTCACCAAATCCAATCGAAGCTGCCTCTTGGCAGAAGCTTTTGGAACTCATTGACTTTCTTCAGTCGAGTGAGCCTGACTGCAATATCGACGCTGCCATCCTGCTTAAGGAATTACATCTCTCGAAGCCTTCCCCGCCTGATCCAGAGCGCGACCGAGAGTTCGAGATATTCCTGGAAGAGTGGCGCGCGTCACATCCAGATCCACAGTCATGGGGAAACGAACTGGTTGATGCGGCCCGGCCATTCTTCGGCAAACGTAGGGATAGCATCAGAATCACGGTCGATTGGCCGGACTATGGCCCGCTCGAAAATGGCATTCCAATCATGCACTACCGATTCCGCATCGACCGTGCGGAAGGCACCATTTCAAAGCATGCTCGCGCGCGTGATCTTGCGAGCGCGAAAATGATCATCTGCGATGCATTGAAACTATAGATGATCAAACAGTCCACATGTCAAAGTTAAGAGCTGCTTCTTCTAGCACACAGGAAGGTTTTCGCTGGGGCGAGCCCAACGGAAGCCGAGAAGACTACGATCAGCGAATTTCTCACACCAGAATTGGCAGCAGCGAAGTCGATCCGTGTTGAATCTCGCGCGTCACGATCTGTCCGATCAACGTCGTCGGAGTACAGTCGTCGACCTGGATCTGAGCCAGCGTTCCCGCCAGGCGAGGATTCCCTTCGAACACCACGATTCGATCGCAGCTGGTGCGACCGGTCAGTTGCAGTGGTCCAGACGTTGGAGATGCATCGCCGCGCTTGATCTCGGACTTGCTCAGGCCTTCGACCAGCACTTCCACGTCCTTGCCGATGAACTGAGCGTTGTCTTCGGCACTGATCTGGTTCTGCAGGTCCAGCATTTCGTTGTTGCGGCGTTTCTTCACATCTTCGGGGATATCGTCCTCGTACATCTCGTGGGCTTTGGTCCCGGGGCGCGGGCTGTACTTGAAGATGAAGCTGTTCTTGAACCGGAACTCGCGGATCAGATCGAGACTCTTCTGATGAGCCTCTTCGGTTTCACCGCAGAAGCCGACGATGAAGTCGCTGGAAACGGCGGCATTCGGCAACGTCGTGCGAATGCGCGAATACATCTCGCGATAGTCTTCGACGGTATAGCCGCGCTTCATCCGCTTCAGCATTTCGTTGCAACCCGACTGAGCCGGCACGTGCAGATATTGAGCACACTTCGGCAAGTCGCGAACGGCTCGCAGCAGATCGTCCGACATATCTTTCGGAAAATTCGTGACGAACTTAATTCGCAGAATGCCTTCGACGTCGTGGATGTATTCCAGCAGGTCCGACAGCCGGAACAGGCGTCCGTCCTGCGTATGCTTGTAGCTGTTCACGGTCTGACCCAGCAGCGTCACTTCCTTCACACCCTGGTCAGCCAGCACCTGCACTTCGTGACGGATATCACGCGGCGGTCGACTTTGCTCGGGACCGCGAGTCATCGGCACCACGCAGTACGTACAGAACTTGTCGCAGCCGATCACGATCCGAACAAACGCCTGGTAAGGCGAAGGACGCATCTCGGGCTCACGCGTGGGATCGTAACTTTGGAAGCTGTCGCTGACCGTCGCGCGAGTCCCTTCTTTGCGATCCAAGCTGACCGCCAGGGAACGTTCGCGATGTTCTCGAGCCGCGTTGATCAAAGTCGGAACTTCGGCCAATTGCCCGGTTCCCACAACCAGATCGACGTGAGGCGCACGTTGAAAGACCAGTTCCTGATCCTTCTGAGCCATACAGCCCAGCACACCAATCACCTGGTTCGGGCGAGTCTGCTTGCTGTACTTGAGGCGCCCCAGTGCCGAGTAGATCTTATGTTCAGCGTGTTCGCGAACGCTGCACGTGTTGAACAGCACGGTGTCCGCTTCGCGAATATCGTCGGTCAGGTTGTAACCCTGCTTGCGCAAGGCACCCACAACCAGTTCGCTGTCCAGCATATTCATCTGGCAGCCAACAGTTTCAATAAACAGTTTGCCGTTGTGAGGAGTCGTCATAATTGCAGCCAGATCGAGTCAGGAATTTGCGAGCTTCGATTCAATATTGGTTAGCGAGCGCGTTCGATGTACTCGCCAGTTTGAGCATTAATTCGGATCAGTTCACCCATTTCGACGAAGGCCGGCACCTGCACGGTTTCACCGTTTTCGACGGTGGCTGGCTTCGTCAGATTGCTCGTCGTGTTACCACGAGCAACCGATTCGGTGTAGGTCACTTTCATCACCGCCTGACCGGGTGCGGTCATCCCAATTGGCACTTCACCCCAAAACAGCACGACGCAAACCGCATTGTCTTGCAGGAACCGCGCCTGGTCGCCAGCCACATCAGTCGCAATCGTAAACTGCTCGAACGACTCCTGGTCCATGAAGACCAGACCCGATGGATCTTTGTACAGGAACTCACCTTCGCCGGTGCGAACGTCCGCCGCTTCCAGACTATCACCGCTCTTGTAGGTGCGATCGAGCATCGTCCCTTTGATCAGGTTCTTCATGCGGCATTTGTAAAGCGCCTGCCCTTTGCCGGGCTTCACAAAATTCACCTCCAGCATATCGAAGGGCTCGCCATCCAAAATCACTTTGGAACCCTTACGGAAGTCACTGGTGTTCAACTGAGACATTAGTCTTTCTTTTCGCCTTTCGATACATTGAGCAGACGAACCCAAGCGGTTCGCGAGCCGATTTCGCTGGTTTTTGAGCACCGCAGCATACCAAAACCGCTGCAGGGTTGGAATTCTGGTTACTAAAGTCTTGCGGGACAAGACTTTCTCGCGTCGCCACGTGAGTCCACCGCCAAAGGATTACCTGTTGATTCCAGCCCTCGATCAGGCCGACCACAGTCACGATCTGACGCAGCCCGAACCGACTTGGCACGAATCATTGGCAGCGGCGATTCGAGACCCCCAGGTCTTACTCCAGCGACTCGGATTGCCGCTCACGCTGCTACCTCAGACAACACGCGCCGCGAAACAGTTCAGCGTTATGGTCCCCGAAAGTTATCTGCAACGAATGCAGCCGGGCGACCTGAACGACCCATTGCTGCGACAGGTTCTACCACTTGGTGACGAGCTTCTCGACGTACCGGGGTTTATCGCCGACGCCGTCGATGATCAATCCGCCCGAATCGCCCCAGGCCTGCTCAAGAAGTACGCGGGCCGAGCATTGATGATCGTGACCGGAGCCTGCGCCATTCATTGTCGCTATTGCTTTCGCCGCCACTACCCCTACAACGAAGAACCGCGCCGACTGGAAGACTGGCAACCCGCCTTAGACGCACTCGCCGCAGACGAGTCGATTCACGAAGTGCTGTTAAGCGGCGGCGACCCATTGATCGTGCCCGATCGCCGCCTGAGCGACCTGATCCGAAGCCTGGAGCAGATCCCCCACTTGCAGCGTCTGCGAATCCACAGTCGACTACCGATCGTGCTCCCCAACCGAGTCGGCCCCGACCTGATCAGCCTCCTGACGGAATCGCGACTCACCCCGATCATGGTCGTCCACGCCAATCATCCGCACGAGATTCAACGCGACTGCGCCGACGCCTTGCGAACGCTCGTTCGCTCTGGCGTCACCACACTGAACCAATCGGTCCTCCTCCGTGGCGTCAACGACTCCGTCGATCTCCTCCAAGAGTTAAGCGAGCGACTGATCAACCTCGGCGTGATCCCTTACTACCTACATCAACTCGATCGAGTCCAAGGAGCCGCCCACTTTGAGGTCGACGAAGCATTCGGCCTGAGCCTCATCAAACAATTGCGCAAACGTTTGCCGGCCTACGCCGTGCCAAGATACGTCAGGGAAGAGGCTGGTCAGCCTCACAAGAGCCCCTTGGAATAACAGCGCCTCTCATGCAGCGAATTACAACCCAGGCACCAATTCAATCTCATACAGCTTCGGCCAGTTCTTACCCGTGACAAACAAGCGGTTCTTCGCCTCATCGTAGGCGATCCCATTCAGCACATCTTCTTTGGTCGCCCGCGTCTTCAAAGGATACAGCGTCGACAGGTCGATCCAGCCCACAACTTCACCTGTCTCGGGCGAGATGCGAGCGATCCGATCGGAATGCCAGATATTGGCGAAGATCTCGCCCTTCACATATTCCAGCTCATTCAACTTGTCGACCTGACCACTCGAACTGCGAACTCGCAATCGCTTGACGACTTCGAACGTCTTCGGATCCAGGAATCGCAACATCGATGTGCCGTCGCTCAGGATCAGCCGCTTGCCGTCATGGGTCAGCCCCCACCCGTCACCCGTGTAGTGAAACGTCGAGAGATATTTCATCGTCTTCACGTCGTAGACAAATCCCGTCCGGTTCTGCCACGTCAGCTGGTAGATCCGATCGTTCAGGACCGTGATCCCCTCGCCGAAGTAAGTTGCATCCAGCGGGATATACGTCATCACGCGACCGGTCTTCAGTTCGACCTTGCGCAGGGTCGATTCTCCCTGCATCCCCGTCCCCTCATACAGCACATTGTCGACAACCACCAGGCCCTGAGTGAACGCTTTGGGATCGTGTGCGTATTCGGCAACGACTTTGAAACCAGCCGTCGGAGGTTCGCTTCGCTTCAGTTGAGCCGCAATCGCAAACCCGACCGCGCTCACCGCAACGACGGCGATCAACAGAAAGCACCAGGCGCGGATCGAAATCCATCGCCGTGATCCCGACGGGGCAGAAAACCCATCCATGACGTTGCTCGACCTCCAGATTTAGAGCGCATCCCACCTAGCTGTGGCGTCCCGCGAGCAAAAATCGCTGAGTCTAACCCATGTTTCAACGCGACAGGTGAGTGCGACCCGCACTAACTCGACAGGGCATCAGTAGATACTGTGACAATCACGCCGCCACACGTCTAGAGGAAGCCGCTCCGACTGCCCGCCTCCAACGTGGCCAGTGAGGGGGCCGAATGACGCCGAATCATTCCTTCAGGTCAGCCGTAAATCCACCGCACAAAAGTGGTAACGAATCGGGACTCCAGCCCTTCCTTAGCCTACCCGAATTGACACTATTTGACCTATCTCTATAATCTGAAGCACTTATTGAACTTCGCCTTCACGTGCCATACGCAGTCGGAAGGATCGAAGAGTCGTTGTTTGACAGCAAAGGACATGACATGGCCGGCAAGGTGTTGGAATTCACGGACGCCAATTTTCAGACGGAAGTACTTAGCTCACAAGACCCTGTGTTGGTTGACTTCTGGGCTCCCTGGTGCGGTCCTTGCAAGATGATTGCCCCCGCCATCGAAGAGCTGGCCAACGATTACTCTGGTCGTGTTCGCATCGGCAAGGTAAATACGGACGACAACCCAGGCGTTCCAACCGAATACCGAATCAGCGGCATCCCAACGGTCATCCTGTTCAAAGGTGGCCGGGAAGTGCAGCGTTTCGTCGGCTTGACGCAAAAGCCGAAATTGGCACAAGCGCTGGAAGGCTTGCTGTAATTTGAAGTTAGGGTCAGCTCGGCCAGTACGCCGAGCCGATCGTTTCGCGATCTGATCAGGCACGCAAGGACTCGCGTGTCAAACTTGGAAGGATCCCTCTCATGGAAGAGCGGAAGACCGGCATCTCGCCGCAGCGCATCGGTACGCCTGCTGAGCATCCTCACCCGGAATCACGTTCGTTCTCCTTAAATGGCAGCGAGTTACGGATCGACTCGCCCCATCTTCCGACGACTCTCGGCAGCTCTCCAGCCCAAATTCCGGCCGCGCCGGCACGCGCCAATTCGCAGTTACTGCTCGAATCCGTCAAGATTCTTGAGCAATTACAGCAGCAGGACGCCGATCTGTTCCAGCGTCAGGCCCTGATGGAAGACCGGATCGCCGCCTTTGAAATTGAACAGCGGCAATTCCTCGCCGAGCAACTGGAACACGAAGCCGCTCTCGAAGAAAGACGACTAAAGCTCGCAGACGACGAATCCGAACTCGCGGAACGCCTGGCCGACGCGCAGGACATTCTGCTGCAGATCGAGTCCGCTCGAATTGCGTTGAAGCAAGAACGAGCCGACGTGGAACGACAGCGAGCAGCCCTGCGAAACGAGTTGCTCGCCGAATTGCAGCAGGATCGCGACGCCGTGGACACCACGCGTCAGCAACTGGATACCGAAGTCGCACGCGTGCAGAGCCTGGGTGCAACCCTGGAACAGAAGCTTCACGAAGCGACCATCGAAGCCGAGCGACTCGTTCAGTCCGAACGTGAACGACTTTGGCAGGTCCTGATCACGGAATGGGAAGAACGCCGCGCCCAATTCCAAAGCGAACACGACGCCTGGCTGGTGACAGTTGATGCCGAAAAGGTCGAGATCGAGCGTGAGAAGGCGTTCTACGAAGCCGCCGTTCGCAATGCCGAAGCCGACTTCTCCCAAGCTCGCTTAGCTCAAGAAAGCGAACTGCAGGCCCTTCGCGAAGAACAAATCGGTGCGTTGCAAAACGAACGCGACCAGATCATTCAGCGCATCCAGGCCGAGCGTGAAGAATGGGAACTCGCCTACAAGCAGCAACACGCCGATCTGCAAGCCGCCACCGACGAGTGGAATAAGACTCGGTCACTTCAATTGAACGAATTGCAGGGCGAACGCGCCGTCATCGAGAACCGCATTCGCTTTCAACAAGAACACCTCGAAAAATTGCGATCCGATCTCGAACGATCTCAGAACGAGCATCGCCGTGAACGACAGATCGAACGCCAACGCATCGAAGATGACAGCCGTCAGGTCGTCCGACGCATGCGACAAATCGATCTCTACCGCGCTTCGATCGATGAACGTGAAAAGTCGCTGGAACGCGAGCGCGATGTGCTGGAAAAATCACGCCGCGCCTTCTCGAGCAATTCCGACATTGACCGCATGAACCTGCAGCGCGAACAAAACGCTTGGCAAACCGAGCGGCAGGTCCAACAGTCAGAATTGCTGCGTCAGCAAGAGCTGTTCACCTCGCACGCCGAAAATCTGGAAAGCCGCCGCATTCGCCTCGAACGACTGCGAACAGAGTTAGAAGATACACACCGTTCGACGCTCGAAATGCGGCTGGCCGTCGAAGAAGCCTGGGTCGAACTGACGCAAAAAGCAGGGCAGGACGTGGCTCGCGAACGAGTGGAACAAGTCCGGAATACGCTGGTCGGCTACTACCGGCAACTGCACGAAGGGATCGTCGAACAACGTCGCGAACACTTGGATTCGCAGACGAAATTCGAACGACTTCGCGCCGAGTTCCATGATGAACGCCAGAAGCTGATGGAATGGATCTCGACTCGCGATCAGGAACTCAAGATCGGCGAAGAGCGTTTGCGATTAGAAGCAAGTGACGCCTCGATGCGCGACAGCGCCTGGCAGGCCGCCCGAGACCGCTGGATGCAGGAAAAGGCCGAAGCCGAACAAGTCATCCGCAAACTGCTCGCCGAATTGGGCAATCAACACCGCGACCCGCTGCTGGCACTCAACGAACTCAGTTCGCTCGGAATGACCGCCATCGCGACAGCAGGAACCGAGTTAATCGCGGCTCAGCCCAACAACATCGACTGATCTCGTAGGTTATGCTTCAGCATAACATTTCATCACGGACACCACGGTTTTGGAGTCTTCGACAAAACCGTGTCTTCTCTCTTCACTCTCACGCCCGATCAAACGGAAACGCAATCACCTCCGACAAGTGCGTCGCCCCTAACGCCAGCATGATCAAGCGATCCACACCCAGTGCATTTCCGGCACAGGGCGGCAACCCAGCCTCCATCGCGTCGAGCAACCGACTCTCCGCCGGCAACGGTCGCAAACCAGCCGCCACCCTGACATCAAGCTGCTCCTGAATCCGCTGCCGAAGCACCGCCGCATCCGTCAGCTCGTGATAGCCATTACAGAGCTCGACACCATCGATATACAGCTCAAACCGCTCCGCCACACTCGTCTCACCAGGCGCCTCCGCCGATGTACGAGCCAACGCAGCTTGGCTCGGCGGATAGCCGTGTAAGAACGTCGGCCGTTCGCGACCCAATTCCGGTTCGACCAGTTCCGCCAACAACCAGTTCAACCAGCCGTCGCAGTCCTCATCCGTCAGAGACGGCGGCGCAACAAGCTGATGTTTCACGGCTAGATCCTTCAACTCACTCGTCGACGCCCCCAGCACCCACCTCCCGGCATACCGTTGAAAGGCGTCATCATAGGCCAGACGCTCAAACGGCTGCGACGAAAGCACGCGAGTCCCGAACTGGCTACGACGCAAACGCCACTCCTCCAAGATCTCGCTCTCAGGGAATACCGCGGCGACCTCGGCCACACAGCGCACCAACTCTTCCGTCAAACGCATCTGATCATCATGGTCATCGCCGACGCGATACCATTCCAGCATCGTGAATTCAGGATTGTGCCGCTGACCAACTTCGCCGTTGCGAAACACTTTCCCCAACTGATAGATCGCCGTCGCCCCGGCCGCCAGCAAACGCTTCATCGCAAACTCGGGAGAAGTCTGCAGATATCGAAAATCAGTCGGTCGCTGCCAATCTTCGGCCCTCGGCAAGAATGCAGCCACGAACGGCTCCAACCAAGCATCGACAACAATATCTTGCGACAGCAGCGGCGTCTCGACTTCGAAGTAGCCAGCATCATCAAAGAATCGGCGTATCGCCTTCAGCAACAACGCTCGGTGACGCAACGTCGTCAACGACGCCGTCGGATGAAAATCGGACATGAAACGCTTTCGCTCTGAGTTCTGGAGTGGCATTGCTCGACTACTTGCAGGAATTCAACACCTTGGCGAACCTATCTCACAGGAGCTCTGATCCACTAGACAGGCGAATCTTAAAAAGAAAACGTCTAAAACAACTTAGCACCAGACAGAAAATTCCCGGATTTTCCGTGTAAGATTTTGGCGCGAGCGGAGCTTTATTGCAGGAAAGGATGCGGATGCCATCATCGCCCGAAACGCAGCTCAGCCTGATCGTGCGATTGCAAACTGCCCGCGATGAAGCGGCGTGGGCTGAATTTCTCATTGTTTACGAGCCGCTCGTATTAGGGCTGCTGCGCAAGAATGGTCTGCAGGATTGCGATGCACAAGATGTTTGCCAGCAGGTTCTGGCAGCTGTGATTCGCGATATCGAACGCTGGAAGCCGGATGGTGCGGCCGCTTCGTTCCGACGTTGGCTGTTTCAAATTACTCGCAATCGTGTCACCAGTTTCCTGGGCCGGCCGCGGCTAGGAACAATTGCCCTGGGAGGAACCGACGCTCAAGAGATGATGGCGGCGCAACCGGACCTGCATGAACCACTATCTGACGACAGTGAACAGGATTACCACCAGCACTTACTGCTGTGTGCGATTGGACAGGTTCGCAGCGAGTTTCGCGATGCCACCTGGCAGGCCTTCTGGCAAACGTGCGTCGATGGTCGGCCCGTCGCGGAAGTCGCCAAGGAACTGGGGATGAGCATGGGCAATGTGTACGTCGCCCGCAGCAGGATCATGGCGCGACTGCGAACGCGGGTCAGTCAGATGCAGGCAGAAGAGTAACGAGTCGCACAATGTAGTAGGCACACTCCGTGTGCCGTCGCTTAGTGACCTTCACATTCCACAATTCGATTCCATTCCCTTCGGTGCCCAACATGCCATCCCGGCCAACAACTGCGTGCGACACCGATCGGCTGCGGCTGTTATTGACAGATCAGCTTCCAGACCGATTGCTATCCGAAGTCACGGAGCATGTTGCGAACTGTTCCGAATGCCAGCGAGCATTGGAAACGATTGCCGCAGATGCAGGCTGGTGGTCCGAAGTGGAATCGTTCCTTCGCTCTCATGCAGCGGTCGCAGCCAAATTCGGACCAGACTCGTCGGTCCCCGATGAAGAGCTTGGTGCCTACGATCCATTCTCGGCCGACTTTGTCGTCGATTTTCTGGAGCCCTGCGATCAACCCGAAGCACTCGGGCGGTTGGGAGAATACGAAATCGTCGCGGTCATCGGTCGTGGTGGAATGGGTGTCGTGCTGAAGGGCTTTCAGCGCGAACTGGGACGGTTCGTCGCCGTGAAGGTGATGACGCCGCATCTGGCCGCCAGTGGATCGGCCCGGCAACGCTTTGTGCGCGAAGCACGAGCAGCAGCGGCGATCGTTCATCCACACGTGATGCCGATTCATTCGGTCTGTACGACCTCTCGCCTGCCGTACCTGGTCATGCCGTTTGTCGCTTGTGAATCGCTGCAGGAACGAATCGATCAGCGAGGGCAACTGGATGTCCCCGAGATCCTGCGGATCAGTCTGCAGACGGCTCAGGGGTTGGCAGCGTCACATGCGCAAGGACTGGTTCATCGCGATGTGAAACCAGCCAACATCTTGCTGGAAACAGGTGTCGATCGAGTTTTCTTGACCGACTTCGGCCTGGCCCAGGCCGTGGACGACGCCACCCTGACACGCACCGGAGTTGTGACGGGCACGCCCCTCTACATGTCTCCGGAACAGTCCCGTGGCGAACCCGTCGATTCGCGTTCCGATCTGTTCAGCCTGGGCAGTGTAATGTATGCGATGTGTGCCGGCCGTCCGCCGTTTCGCGCGGAAACGGCCGTGGCCGTGTTGCGGATGATCTCCGATGCGCAGGCTTGCTCGCTGCGTGAGATCAATCCGCAGATCCCGGATTGGCTGGAACAGATCATCGCGCGTCTTCTCGACAAATCGTCGGACCGCAGATTCCAGAGCGCTGCGGAACTGGTGAAACTGCTCGAACAATGCCTTGCTCACGTCCAGCAACCGACTGTCAATCGATTGCCGATTGAGACACTGGTCCCGTTGCAATCAGCCGAGCCAGCGCCGGCACCAGTTCGACCGCGTTTCACCAAATCTCCATTTGCTCGAATCGCTCTGGTGGTCGGTCTCTTCGCGGCGGCATTCGTTTTCGTCCTGATGATCTCTCGCCCAGGCGAATCACAACGGGCAGTTCAAACGTTGACTGGGCATCCGCAGCAAGATCCCACCACTGTTAGCGAAACGGTGCCAGCCAAGAGAAGTCCAACCTCCCCGCCCGATCCGGTCCCGTTCAGCAGCAACGATCTTCCGGTCGAAGTCAGCTGGGACTTTCAGGGTGAGTCTCCGAACTTCCTCGCCAGTTGGGGAACCAGACGCACGGGCTCGATCGAACCGGTCGCCGGCGGAATGAAACTGTCGCGTCGAGCCATGGCGGACGAATCCGAATTTGCCGTCGGTTTTGAAATCAGCGGCGATCTGGCAAATGACTTCGAAATCACCTTGGACTACCGCGACTTCAAGTCGCAGGCCGTCAGCCCGGACTGGCGCGTCCCGCGGATCGACATCAGTGGACAGGTCTTTTCGGTAGATGATCCGGCGCAACCAGCCCACGTTCTGGGAATTGCTCACCGTCGCGCCATTGATTCCAGCCGCTGTGTGACTTCAATGCAGGGAGACAAAGGCCCTGCAGGCACACTCGTCTGGCGGTCGACCGAATTGCCGGTCACGCGAGATAGCGGCCGATTGCGATTGATCCGCCAGGGGAGCTCGATGTTTTATCAGACAGCACCCCTTGGGACGGAGAAATGGACTACGACCAGTTGCCGCCCGATCGAAGTGGGATTGTTCAAGTTGGTCGTCTTGGGATTGCGCGCCGAAGATCTGGAAGGATCCGGTGAAGTGACCCTGACAAAATTGACCATCCGGGCCGCCGAGTTCCAACTGAGATAGTGATCTGAAATGCACTCTCTGCGCCGAAATTACGTACACAGCGACCCTTCCGCGCGCCGTTCAGGTGTCGTGGCCATTCGCGAACTGTTGCTGATCCTGGTCGTTCCGATCGGCCTGTGGATGATCAGTCGGGCGGTGACTGGTGTCCACGACGATTCCAAAGCAGCCCTCCGTGTTGCGGTACGTCCGGTTTACAGTATCTCCGTCGAACCCGACGAACGGCACATGTGGGTCTATCGATTTCGAGAAGATCTGGTCCGCATCAACCTGATGTCGGGTGCTGTGGAGCAATCAGTTTCATTACCCGGAGTGCAACTTTCCGCGGTCGCACACAGTCGCGATCACTCCAGCGCGTTGCTGTGTGGTGCCGACGGAACCCTTGTCTTGTTCCGCGATGGACAGGAAGCAAAAGCACACAACTTATTTCCTGACTCGGGCATCGACGCCGCCATATCTGATGACGGTGCCGTGGCAATCACAGCCACAGAAAGTGGTCAATTCCGCGGATGGCAAGAGCAGGGGGGCGAGATCCAAGATTTCGCTTTTAACTTGGCCTCGAATTCCGTGGTCTTGCGAATTGGATTGAATTCCACCGGTCGTCGACTGTTTTTCGCGAAAGGCGGCGGAATTGTCTCTTTCCGGAATCTCGAATCACCTGATCGTGACGAAACGACTTTGAACGTGGGAGTCGAATGCGTGGCCTTCGCCTGGAGCCGTGATGAACGCCACTTCGCAGTCGTGACAGTCGATTCGCAGATTCGCATCTACGAGGTGGCCACGGGACGCGTCCTGCACCAAAGGCAGCTGGATGATAAGGTGCAACAATTTACGGACGGCTGTATCGCAGCGATCTCGCCCGATGGCCTGCGGATCGCCGTGTCGGCACCGAAGTCATGTGAAATCTATCTCTGGGACTTCGAGGCCGCGCAGCCCATCGGACATTTGAAGGGTCATGGTCAAATCGTTCACACCATGCAATTCTCACCAGATTCGATGCGACTCTATTCTGGCAGCTACGACGGCACGATCCGTGAATGGTCGCTGAAAACGTCTTCGCAACTGCGCGTCATTGACTGAACCGCCAGTCAGTCAGCTGTTTTAGGTTCACCAGCCAACTCGCAAATCCGGTCCACGAGCTTTTCGAAACCGATCGAGCCTTTGATTAGAAAGTCCACGGCGCCCAGCCGCTTGGCTTCGGTGATGGTTTCGGGGTGCGTATCGGTCGAATACATCACAATCCGCACGTCCTTCAGTTCAGCGTGCTCCTTGATCGTTTTCAGAACGGTCAGCCCGTCCATTTCGGGCATATTGACATCGAGCACTAGCAGCGACGGCTTGCGGAGGTGCAGCATCGCCAGTGCTTCGGCACCACCGGTGACCGAGACGGATTCGTGCCCGGCGTAGCGCAGCAGACGTTCAAGGCCGGCACCCATATCCTTCTGGTCGTCAACAATCAGTATCATGGTCCCTCACATCTTTGCGATATGCTCGACATCAAGAATCGGCTGTCCGGCCCGCGGCGCGGATTCATACGGAACACGGATCGTAAACGTGGTGCCGTCTTTAACGGTCGAGGTCACGTCGATTCGTCCGCCATGCGATTTGGCGACTTCGCGGGCGATGTAAAGGCCCATCCCAATGCTGCCAGGGCGGTTTTTTTGAGGATGATCGGCGCTGGAACCTCGAATCAGGGGGTCGAAGATTTTGGGGAGTTCGCCGGGCGGAATCGGATTGCCGCCGCTATGAACACCGATGACGACCTCCGATCTTGTGCCGCTGATGGAAAGCGTCACGGGGAAATCAGCCGAGCCGTGTTGGATCGCGTTGCCCACGAGGTTCGAGATCGCCTGGCGGATGCGGTCGGAATCCCACCGCCCCTTCAATTCACCCTCAGTGTGGAACTCGATCATGCGTTTCGGGTGGGCCGCGCGGAACTCTTCAATCAGTTCACGGCCCAGCACAGCCAGGTCCATCGGGGCAGGATTCACAGGCATGCCAGCACCCAACCGGGTGCGAGTGTAGTCGAGCAGGTCGCTGATCATCCGCTCCATCACCGAGGCGCTGCGGGTGATTCTCAAGCCGCACTCCACAATCTCGGCCTTGTCATTGCTCACCATCGGCAGGACGTGTGCGGACATCGCAATCGCGCCCAGGGGATTGCGTAAGTCGTGACTGAGAATGGCGAGGAACATATCGCGCGCCTGATCGACGCGCTGAGTATAACTGGCGACGGCTTTCGACAACGACTGGTCGATCGATTCGTTGAATCGGGTCAGATCATCCACATCGCGCTCGTGGGCAGCGGGCGAACTGGCGTGCCAAAGCTGCAGCACACTGGCGCGCAGCGCGCGGTACTCGCTCATCACCTCCAGCATGTCAAACCCCAGGCCCAGGCGTTCAACCGCGTGCGCAGTGGACGCGCCGTCAAGAGCCTCACTATCTTCCCCCGTGTGCGATCGGCCTTCAGACTTATTCACCCGCTCGGCAGCGGTCTGAGGCGACTTCATATCCCGCGCGGTGGCCTGCAGAATTTGGGGGGCATGGTCACGCAGGGCCAGCTGATCCAGATGCTCGCCGGCCCCGATGCTTCGCGCGAAGACTTCCCACCCGGCCAGGATCGGCTCGACATTCGCAAGTATGAAATCAGCAAGTCGCATCGGGAGTTCCCGGGCAGATTCTCTTAACGCCGGGCGATCCAACCTGCCTGAGCCGGATTAACGCCAATGGATGCTCCGCCGAGCGGAGAGCAGTTCATGATAGCGTTGCCCCTCTCCAAATATGCAAATCACGACTGTATTTCCTGAAATCCTCCGAATAGTGAGATCGCTAGCGACTGCAGGGCACGTTATCTGCCTAGGTCGGCTGACGGGACCGATACTTTGGAGTGCGGTGGCTGGACACCGCTTTGGCTCCAAGTCACAGGAGAGCCCTGTCTGCGATTCATGCCTCATGCAAACGCCGAAATCCCCGTCAGGTGCTCGCCCAGGATCAGTTGGTGCATGTCGTCGGTTCCTTCGTATGTCTGCACACTTTCGAGGTTGCACAGATGACGGAAGGCGACGTGCTGATCCAGGATTCCGACTCCGCCCAGGATTTCGCGAGCCGTTCGCGCGACACCCAAGGCCACCGCCACATTGTGACGCTTGGCGATTGAGATCTGAACGTGCGTGGCTTTTCCAGCATCTTTGAGCTGTGCCAGGCGATAAGCCAGCAGTTGAGCATTGGTGATCTCGGTCGCCATCTGCGCCAGTTTCTGCTGCACGAGTTGGAACGAAGCGAGCGGCTTGCCGAATTGCTGGCGCTGCAGAGCATAGTCGCGGGCCTCTGCAAAGCAGGCCTGCGCCGCACCAAGGACGCCCCACGCGATCCCGTAGCGAGCGTGATTCAAACACTGCAGCGGCGATTTCAGTCCATTGGTGCCCGGCAGTAGGGCCGTATGCGTGATGCGGCATTGTTGAAATTCCAGACGGCACGTGATGCCAATGCGTAGCGAGTACTTCCCTTCAATGACCGACGCCTGAAATCCCGGAGTCCCGCGTTCGACGAGGAAACCTCGGACCGCCGCCGGAGAGTTCGCATCAAGATCCGGTACTCCATCAACTTTGGCCCAGACCACCGCAACATCGGCCACCGTACCGCTGCCGATCCACATCTTGGAACCGGTCAGTTCATATCCGTCGTGCGTTACCACGGCGCGCGTTTCCATGCCGCCAGGATTTGATCCATGATTGGGCTCAGTCAGTCCAAAACAGCCCAGCTTTTCGCCGCGAGCCATCGCTGGCAGCCAAAGCTTCTTTTGTTCTTCGCTGCCGAACATATGGATCGCGTTCATGGCGAGTGCTCCTTGCACCGACGCCATGGTGCGCAGTCCCGAATCGCCACGTTCCAATTCCTGGAGCGCCACCCCGTAAGTCAACGCGTTCCATCCGGCACAGCCATAGCCCTGGATATTGCCACCGAACAAACCGAGCGCAGCAATCTCAGGAACCAGTTCCAAGGGAAACGTGGCGTCGTTCCAACAGCGATTGACTTCGGGATTAAACCTGGTCGTCACCCAATCTCGAATACGACCTCGCAAAGCCATGTCTTCCGGCGAAAGCAAATCATCCAGACGGAACAGATCCAAATCGTCAGTCATCGTGGATACTCCTGAGGTCCCTCCAATGATAGAACAGAAGAATTGGAAAGCGAGTCTGTTGCGGGTTTCGTAGCCAACGTCGCCAAGACCTTTTTCTCGTTCCCAAGCTCCCGCTTGGGAACGCCAGTCTTCGAAGCTCCGCTTCACGTCGATCTCAGCCGACTGTGAACACGAGAGCAACGCCCCTCATCCAGACCTGCCGCTCATGGTCACGCTATTGGACTCGAGAGGGCGAGGGGCAAGGCTCCTGCCGAGCTGCTCGTGTCGATGTACGCGTTCCGGATTCACCACACGGGGCAATACCCAAATGAAGACTCAGCAGGCGCCTCGCCCTTCCATTCACAAACACGATTTCGCAACCAGAATCGCGCACAGTCATCATCTCTTCAGATTTACGATACGATCTATACATCATCCCAGTTCCAAAGGAGCACTATGCAAGCGGTCGTTCTTGACGAAACAGGCCTCAAAGTGACCGAAGTTGCTGTCCCGACCCCAATGCCGGGCGAGGTACTCGTCCGCGTGCTCAAGGCCGGAATCTGCGAGACAGATTTGCAGCTAGTTCGCGGCTACATGGGGTTCCGCGGAATCCTCGGCCACGAATTCGTCGGAATCGCTCAGTCAGGTTCGCTGCAGGGACAGCGAGTGGTCGGCGAAATCAATTGTGCCTGTGAGCAGTGTGACTACTGTCAGGCCGGACTGCAGACACATTGCCCTCATCGCAGTGTGCTCGGGATCCTAAACCACGACGGCGCATTCGCCGAATTCATCGCTGTCCCCGCAGGGAATCTGCACCGAGTTCCCAACAATGTCACGGACGATCGAGCGGTCTTCACCGAACCACTCGCCGCCGCCTTCCAGATCCCAGCCCAAGTGCCGCTCCGTCCATCACAACGAGTGATCGTGCTGGGCGACGGACGGTTGGGAAATCTGTGCGCGCAGGTCATCGCCGCCGCCGGCTGTCGACTGACCGTCGTCGGCAAGCATGATCGCAAGCTGCAGTTGATTTCGAAGCTCGGGATCGAGACAGCAACAATCAACGACTTCGAGCATCGACGCGAAGCCGACATCGTCGTCGACTGCACCGGATCACCCAGCGGGTTCGAATCAGCGCTACGATTGCTGAAGCCACGCGGCACACTGGTCTTGAAGACAACGGTAGCCGGAACGCAGACCCTGTCACTGGCACCATTGGTCATCGACGAAATCACCGTTGTGGGTTCACGGTGCGGCCCCTTCCAGCCAGCACTGGCAGCCCTGCAGGACCAGCGGATTCAAGTCGAACCGCTCATCGACGCGACCTACTCAATCGCCGACGGCATTGCAGCATTCGAACGAGCCTCGACTCAGCCGACGCTGAAGCTATTGCTACAACCGTGAATTGAAAACTCACGCGAGCTCCGTGTGCCGCCAGTCTTGCCGATTCGGGTGGGCGCTGGCAACCGCTGGCGTGACTCCGCGCACTGAGAGGCTGTGACCGAATCGCGCCAATCACGCATTGTGTTTGGCCTCAAGTCCCAGCGGGACGATCGATAATAGCCCACCGTTTCAACGG
>CAIMFH010000096.1 GCA_903840265.1 uncultured Schlesneria sp.
ATTGATACCAACACGTCGAAGAATACCGCGACGGAGAGAGGGCTCGTCACAACATATTGTGGGGAAAAGTCTTGCAGCTCGATATTTGGGCCAGATGGGCGATCGCCGGACGACTTCAAACAAAAAAAGCCGGCAACTTCAGGTTGCCGGCTTCGCGCGCTTCGCATTCAGATCGATCAAATCTCGCTCAGGCCAGTGACCTCCCAGCCGCTGCGATAGGGACGTCGGATTAGGCGTGCCGCGTCAGGCTGATTCGCAAATTTCAAGTTGGCCGCGTCCCATTCCAGCTTTTGGTTGGGAAAGTGAGTCGCGACTCCGCCGAGCAGTACGCTTTCCGTCAGAGGTCCGGCATAGCTGAACGGGGCCAGCGTGGTCCCATTGCCCATCACGGCATCGATGAACTGATGCCAGTGATTGCTGCCGGCGATTTGAGGACGCTCCACACCTTCAAATCGGTTTTCGGGTAACAGGATTGGGGGAGCGATATGGGGCAGCAGGAGAGCTCCCTTTTCGCCGATGAACAGCGATCCTTGATCGGGCAGCGGGCGATTTCCCAGGACGGGACCGGTGATCTCTTTGGAAGGACGCTGATCACCGTCGTACCAGGTGATTGGAAACGTTGGTCCGACCGCATACTTCGTTTCGGGAAACGTAAAGTGGACGACGGCATCGTTGGCCCAGTTCGTGGCCGATGGTGCCGGACCTGTGGAGTGCGCCGTGAGCGGAGCAGTCAGATCGAGAGCCTTGAACACGGGATCGAAGATGTGGCAGCCCATGTCGCCGAAGGTCCCCGTTCCAAAGTCCAACCGTTTGCGCCAGTTGCCGGGATGATAATAGCCTCCGCCGATAAAGGGCCGGACTTTGCAGACACCCAGCCACTGATCCCAGTCGAGACCTTCTGGCACGACATCTTCTCGGCCCGGCAACGGTTCGGAGTCGCCCCATTTCTTGCTGCTCCAGGAATGAACCTCCTTCACCTTGCCGATCATCCCTGATTGGATCATGGCGACAGCGGTCCGGTATTCGGAACTGGAGTGAATCTGGATCCCCATCTGAGTCACCAGCTTCTTTTCAGCAGCGACTTTGGCCAACTGGCGGGATTCATAAACATCGTGCGTCAGTGGTTTTTGTCCGTAGACGTGCAGGCCATGATGCATGGCCCCCATCCCGATCGGCGCGTGCATGTGGTCGGGCGTTGAGACGTTCACCGAGTCCAGGTTCTTGGCTTCCTTGTCGAGTAGTTGTCGCCAGTCCTGATAAACGCGTAGCTCGGGGAACTTTTTCTTCAACGCTTCGGCCCGAGGCAGGTCGACATCGGCGACACAAACCAGCTTCACTTTGGGATGACTCGCAATCGCGCCCAGATCGGCACCCGCCATCCCGGATGCACCGAAGCTGGCATGACGCACTACTTCGCTGGGCGGGGCCGCACTGAGGTTGCGAATAAACGCCGGAGCCGCAAATGCGGTGGCGACAGCCTGCTTCAGAAACACACGGCGACTAGAACGAATCGAACCCGGCATCCGTACAACTCCTGAACTTGGGTAAACACTCAGCGAAGGCAATCTGAGCACACGTTGATTGCACGACGATTCTGCGCTGCGACGACAGTTCTCGCCACTCATTGAGTGGCTGACACGACGTCATCAACTCGTCGGAGAGTTCGGGATGACGGACTCAGTGAGGGTTGCTAACGGAAAATACTCGGGACATCACGATCTCGTTGGCCCTCAACAGTATTTTCCGAATGAACAACTGCAGGCAGCATGACGCCAGTTGGCAACTGCACTAAAGGCTTCGCAGCGCGTGCAACAGACGATCCACTTCCGTTCGCGTGTTGTAATGCATGAGTCCGACGCGAGTCACACCTTGCGGTTCGAGTCCTAATCTTTCGGTCAGTTGCAACGCGTAGAAGTTGCCGTGACCGACAAACAAGCCCAACTGCCCAAGCTGTTCGGCAATCTCGACGGCGGTCAGCTTCTCATGGACGAAGCTAACCGTTGGCGTGCGATCTTGCAGGCGATCGAGATCAGTCAGTCCCAGCACTTTGATCTGCGGGATCGCCAATAGACCAGTCAGCAGCGCCGCAGCAAGCCCTCTCTCATAGTCGGCGATTGCTGCATAAGCCGCGGACAACAGAGGCCGCATCGTGTTCGATAGCGATCCGACCTGCTTCCCGAGGTCAATGAGATATTCGATCGCGGCATTTGCCCCGGCGATCCCTTCAAAGTTTTGGGTGCCCGTCATCCAACGACCGGGAAGCTCTTCGGTCACGGGGCGAAGCTTGTACGGTGCCAGCAACTTCAATAATTCGGGGCGACCGCAAAGGATACCGACGTGAGGCCCGAAGAATTTGTAGGCGGAACAAGCCAGCCAGTCACAATCCCAGCCCGTGAAATCGGGTAGCCCATGCGGCGCGTAGTGGACGGCATCCAAGAAGACTTCGGCCTCGACTAGATGAGCCAGTCGGCAGATTTCATGAACGGGATTGATGCTCCCCACAATATTGGAGGCGCAACCGACCGCAACAAACCGCGTCTTCGACGATAGTTTCGCTTTGAAATCATCGAGATTCAGCGTGCAGTCGGACTCGTGGAAATCGACGTAGTGAACGACTGCACCAGCATCATGCGCGGCCAGCACCCAGGGGGTGACATTTCCGTCGTGATCCAATCGAGTGACAATTACTTCGTCTCCCGTCTGCCACGTGCGACCGATGGCCCGACTAAGGGCGAACGTCAGCGTGGTCATGTTGGCACCGAAGACGATCGCTTCGGGATCAGGCGTACCGATGAATTCCGCCAGATTGACGTGCGCGGCTTCCAGCAGTTCGTCGCTCTCGAACGCCGTCGCATAACGGCCACCGCGATTGGCATTCGTGTTTCCCAGATAGCCACTGACGGCATCGATGACACGTTGTGGAACCTGGCTTCCGCCGGGACCATCGAAGAAGGCGACGGGGTGATCTCCCACAGTTCTCTTAAGCGCGGGAAACTGATCGCGACACCAATCGATGGGAAAATCCGCGGCAGACATGGCTCGAGTCCTTGAGTAGCGATCCGTGAGGTAGCAACTGGACGATACAGTTGCTGTACACTTTTTGCCACTTCTCGCGTGGGATGGCTGTGTAACAATCAACGTCAGTCTGCGTTGTCGGCTGACTGCCACTTCGCTAAGACACTGGCAACGCAAAGCAGTCGCCAGTGCCACCCAAAAGTTGCGAAGTGATGGTTGCTTACTTCGTGATTTCAGGCGAGTTCAATGCCGGCAATCCCAGCCCGCGACGATAGTTGGCTCGAATGGTGTCCGCTCCGATTTCTTTAACGATCGCAGTAAAGTCGACTTGCAACTGGTGGACTGCCGCTGTCGCATCGAGTTCATCTTTGAGCAATCGAGCGATGACTTCGTTCGTCGCCTGTCGGAACTGAGCTGACTTGGGGATGGGCAAGTCGGCGACAACTTGGTTGTCTCTTAACGTGAGAGCTGCTGCGTCGACGGATTTGCTGGCTTCTTCTAGCGTCAGACCCGATTCATGCCAACTGGCGGCCGTGGTCACCTGACTTTCGCGGCATGGCGTCTTCGGCAGGGAGGCCCAGTTCGATTCGAATTGATCTCCCGCCAAACTGCCGAGCAGATTCAAAGCCGCGTCGGCACTCTTGCCACTGTCAGTCGAGCCGACTCCGATGGCCCAGCCATCGAAACCGCTCAGCGTGGGGCCATGCACGCCCGACGCGGGGATGCTGTCCCATCGTTTCGAATTCGTGTTGTAGACGCGCCGTGACCCAGGCAGGCGACAAACACCGATTTCGATGGATTCAGCTCTGACAATGTCTTTGGCTGCCATGGTCGGTTCAGCACCGATCGCCAGCGCGGCTTTGCCTTCCAGGATTTGATGACGCGCTTGAAGCGGGGTAAGTTCCGAGATCGATGGCGGCATCTTCTTCCAGGCGTGGCTGGCCGATTCCACGGCCGCTTGGAATCCAGGTGTTTCGAGAACCGGCTGCCCCGATTCGAGATCGAACCAGACAGAATAATTCTCGGGATGCTTTACGTAGGCGAGCGATCTGGCAAAGAGCAGGGCGGCGCGTGAATCTGCGGCTAGTGGCTCGACCGCTGTGAGCCCCGGCGCCCACTTGTCCAATGAATCCAACAGGACTTGGTAGTCGTCCCAGGTCTCAGGAGGTTTCAGGCCTGCTTTGCGGAGCAGGTCGGCTCGGTAGTAGCAGAGGAACTCGGGCGCTGCGATCGGGATCGCGACAGGAGATCTGTTCCGCGAGATGACTCGATCACGCAGGCCCTTGAACAGGTCGTTGAAATCGATTCCGGCCCCTGATGGAAGGGGAGCCAGGTGACGATCGATTACGCTTAGCTCTCGCAACGGAAACAGGATGACTCGACCACCCACTGGAATCGGGTCTGCCAGTTTCTGGACCAGCGAATCGCTTTGCGGATCGTATTCGGTCCAGCGGACCGTTGCTCCGGATTGGTTCATCCACTCTTGGAGCGCGACCTCCCAGACTGCGGGGAGTTGGAAGCTGGCGGGGGCAACCAGTTCGACCTCTTGACCGCGGAACGAGGCCACGTTCGACTTGTTGTTCGCGGCAGGTTTGTTTGGGCAGCCGCAAAGGAGCAAAGAGTTTACGGCAAGCAGCACAGCCGCAGTGCGTGACCAGATCATGTTGAAAACCCGAGAATGTGACTTCGCGATCCTTCCGTCGCGCTGACTACGCCACGGGGCGGCGAATCGTGGGAAGCGAATCGCAGCCTCGTCAAACGAGTCGCCGCTATTCGGGCCGCTCGGCCGGATCTGTGCTGCCCAGGTTCAAGGCGACTTGAACTTTGCGCCCATCGCGGACCACGGTCAGCATGACCTGATCACCGGGGCTTTTGCCTTCAATGTAGCCGAGAAAATCTTCGGCGCTGGCGATCTTTTGATCGTCCAAGCCGACAATCAGGTCAGCCGCAGAACGATCTTCGCGATTGAAAGTGAGCGGTCCGCGTCGTGATTTGACCATCTTGGGTCCACGCAAACCTGCTTTTTCGGCGGGCCCGTTCGGACGGAGCTCTGCAATCAACAAGCCCTTGTCCGTTTGATACACCTTATCGATGCCGCTTTCGGGTCTGATCACACGGTGGTGCTTCAGCAGTTGCGGGACGACTCGACTGATCAAGCTGACTGGAATTGCGAAGCCGACCCCCGAGCTTTGACCAGACGTGGTGGCAATCGCTGTGTTAATCCCGATCAAGCGGCCGTGGGAATCCAACAGCGGCCCGCCCGAACTGCCGGGGTTGATGGCGGCATCGATCTGGATGATGGATTTGATCTTCCAGTTTCCGTGGATCTGCAGCGACCGATTCAAGCTGGAAATGATCCCGGTGGTGAGTGTTCGTTCCAAGCCGAATGGATTCCCGAGTGCGAAAACGTTCATCCCGACTCGCAGCGATTTCGAATCGCCAAACGTCACGGGAAACAGTTCTTCGGGCGCAACTTCCACTCGGATCACCGCCAGGTCATTCAGCGGATCTGAGCCGACAGACACAGCATCGTAGGTTTCGCCGTTGTACAGGGTGACCGCGATTTCTTTCGCTCCCCCGACGACGTGATGATTCGTGAGAATATTCCCTTCGAGATCGATCACGGCCCCCGAACCACTCCCTTCGGAGATCCGTCCGGCCCACAAGGATCGATCGTTCTGGACGGATTTGGCGGTAATGTTGACGACGCTACGATTGACCGCTTCGTAAACGGCGACCGTGACGGCCTCTTCGGGAGTATGCCCCTCACTGTTGAAGATGCGTTTGATGGTCGGGCTGACACGTTCAATGGGCGTCAATTGTTCCGTACCAGCGCGATCCTGGGCAACGACCGCAGTCTTGCCGGCAGGGCTGGTCATCCAGATTGTCAGCAGGCTTCCTAAAAATGCCGAGCAGAAGCATCCGACAAGCAGTCTCATGCGCTATCCTCTTGATCGCACCTATGGGAAATAGCCCACCATTGGCAGTGCCGACCACGACAACGTGCGGCCGACAGCGCACCGAGGGTGCGAGCCACATTCATTTCCCTAGCGTGGTATAGGGACTTTTGTTGAGTAACTCAATACCGTGTCTGGACATCGAACAAAATCCGGTCGATTCGCAGGGAGCCCCAATGCACGCGAGAAACCAGTACGCCTTTAAGGAGTGGGCGGCCGTCTGCCAGGCGTTGGCGAGCGGTCAGCAGTCCGTGATCTTGCGCAAAGGGGGAATCCACGAAGGTCGCGACGGATTTCGCGTCGACCATGCGGAGTTCTGGCTATATCCGACCGAGTTTCATCAGGAGCCGGCCGTTTTGGCGGAGCAGGGGCGTCTGCATTTGGAGCAAGCCCGATTGCAGCAGCCCGCCAAGGGCTCAATCTCGATTCAGCGCTATGTCACCATCGACGAGGTGGTTGAGATACGGGACGAGTCCATTCTGCCACGGCTTGCTGGCTTGCATGTCTGGTCGGCGTCGATGATTCAGGCTCGGTTTCACTATCGGAATCCATTCCTGTTCGCGCTGCTGGTACGAGTGTATTCGCTTCCGCAGCCTGTTCTGTTACCTGAATCGCCGCACTTCGCCGGTTGCCGAAGTTGGGTTGATCTGGAAAGGGAATTGGTCACCGACAGCCTCGTCCCGGTTTTAACGGCCGAGGAGCACTCCCAACACCTGGCAGAGCTTCGACGGGCTCTCTCTAATCCTGCGGGCAGCTAACTGGCCAGCCCCGTCACATTCGGCACGACCCGCTAAACCGACATTCCTGCTCCAATTCGTAGATCAGACGCAACCCAATCAACTGGAACTTCTGGCATCCCGCTTTCCACGTTTTTAGAGAGTTGGAATGGCCTTGAACGGTCGTAACGCGATGAGCAGTAACGAGCTTCGCCAGCGATCCGATTGTGATCGCTGAGCTAGCCCGCATTGTCCGAACGACCGATGAATTCGGATATCAATCACCGTTGCGCGCCGAGTTGACTGGCACTGCGTAAAATGGACTCACGCCCCGCAACGGCAATAGACTTCACGAACCCTCGTGACAGTAGGGGATAGCATGCGCGCTCCAACCATGCCGATTGCTGTTGTTCAATTCGCTCCGCAGCCGCTCAACCCAGCCGCCAACCTCGAACGGATCTCGGCCAAAGTTGCTGAGGCTCATGCGATGGGTGCCAAGCTGGTCGTGTTCCCGGAACTGGCCTGCACGGGCTACGTCGAGCACACCGATCTGCACAAACTGACGGAAGAGGCCGATGGCCCGATCGTCAATGCGTTGACCAAACTTAGTCGTCGGTACGGTGTTTACCTGGCTGCCGGATTCGTCGAACGTCACGACGGGCATGTTTATAACTCGCTGAGCTTCACGTCGCCGGATGGCAAAGCGTCGATTTATCGCAAGCGGCACCTGATATTCTGGGAGCATTTCTACTTCCGACATGGTCAGGATCCGCTGATCGTCGAAACGGAATTGGGCCGGATCGGGTTCGCCATTTGTGCGGACATGATCTACCACCATATCTGGTCCGAGTATCGTGGCAAGATTGATCTGGCAATTATCTCTGCGGCTTGGCCACGGCGAACTCCTCAGACGGCGTTTCGTGTGGGCTGGATGCTGGAACCAAGCTGGTCGCTGGCGGGTGAACTTCCGTCACGGATCGCTCGAGACCTGGAAATCAACGTCGCCTTCTCGAACCAGTGCGGTCCCTGCCAGGTGCGTATTCCGCATCTCGGAGGAGCGACCCCCGCCGCCTTCGCGGCTCGCTCCGGACTGTTCGATCACCTCGGAAATCGTCTGAATGTCGAGAGCGATCTCGAACAGATCTCGTTGGAAACCGCCAGCATCCCAGAGGAGCGATTGCCATGCGTCACTTTATCAGCCTAGGGATCCGCGGTGTGCTGATGGAATTTGGCGGCCTGCTGATGCGCGTGCAGGGGGGGCTGTCTTACCAAATACTCCTTCGCCGGAATCGCAAGCGACAAGCGCAGTCATAATCCGGTCTGTTTGCGGACTGCGGGTGTGACTTGAGGATGGAAGCCCCCGCACAGGGATCAACGCGCCATCCTGGCTGGCCCAGCCGTGATGATCTGACCGTGCGAACACGCAGTTGATGTTGTGTTCCGGCATCGCCTCATTGAGGCATCACGGCCGCAATTCTCTTAACTTGCTTTCCAGCATTGAGTTGTGCGCGGATTGACCCCGAACGACTCAACGTTCGCGTGGCGTTCTGGCAACGTGGCGGCATTCGTCGCGCCTCATCGTTTTTACGAATCCGACAGAATTGCAATTCTGCGTAACTCATTGATGCCATGTCCTTTGCACGTTCGTTTCTGGGGGATGTGTCAAGAAAATTGAACAAGTTTTACGAGTTGGCATTCAGTCTGCTTTACAGGTCACCATCGACCCAGACACCAAGGCCTCCAGAAAGGACCTTCACTATGAATGCTCTTGTTAACACCCTGATCAACGACGAAGCCGGTTTCATTGTCTCTGCAGAACTCGTCCTGATCGGATCGATCGCAGTACTCGCCATGGTCGTCGGCCTGTCGGAAGTCGCGATCAACATCAATCACGAACTCGAAGACGTCGCTTCGGCCTTCGGAGCCATGAACCAAAGTTTCAAAGCCAATGGCATGAGCGGCCATGGTGGCCAGAACAGTGGTAGCAGCCACGGAGATCAAAGCGATTTCTGCGACGGAAAAGGAATTAGCAGCGTCAGCCCCAACGGTGGTGAGCAATAGTTAATACGCCAACATCGTTCGAGTGGCCCACGGGCCCTCTGAGTTGGCCCAGCAAAGACCTACAACCGGTACAACCGGCTCAGGACCGCATCATGCAGACTTTGATTCACGCACTTTGGAACGACGAAGCTGGCTTCATTGTTTCAGCCGAACTGGTTCTGATCTCGAGCATCGCCGTCCTGGCCATGGTCGTCGGACTGGGCGAGATCTCGCTGGCGGTGAACCAGGAACTGGACGATGTTGCCTACGCCTTCGGGGTCGTCAACCAGGGCTTTCGCTACCAGGGTCTAACCGGACAAAGCGGACAGTCCAACGGCGCGACTTCCAACGACGGCAGCGATTTCTGCGACACTGGCCACGGCATCACCAGCACCGCTCCCACGGCCGAAGGGTCCTGAGAAGTACCGCGCACTGAACACACCGACCGAATTTTGATGAGTCCTTTCTGGCAACAAGCCCTCGACACCGAGCAATCGGTTCGAGGGCTTGCTGTTTTGTAGGGGCCGGGCTTAGTTTCATGCGATTGCGAATTCGATGCGGAGCGTAGTAGAGTGACCGCCGCCTCGACGGCTTGAAACCACTCCGCATCTCCTCGGAACTATTAGCATGACCGAAGCGCATCCTTCTGTCCCGACCGCGGCTCGCTCGTTGATTTCATCGCGAAGCCGATCCCTGATCGTGGCGGCATTGACGTTGGCTGTGATAACAGGCGTCGGCAGTCACGCGTTGGGAGTGTTCAAGCCGACCGAAACGACTGTCACCGAACTCGCGCCGGGCGTCTTCTTTCGCAAGATGGAATGGCAGCCGAACTTCATCGGATGCAATCAGGGCTGGATTATCTTCGATGACTTTGTGCTCGTCATCGAAGCCAGCTTTCCGAACCAGGCCGCAGAACTGATCAAAGAGATTCGCAAGACGACCGACAAACCGATCAAGTTTGTCTTCGATACGCACTGGCATGGCGACCATGCGGACGGCAATCCGATTTTGATCGCTGAAGGGGCGAGTGCCATTGCATCCGAGCAGGCTCGCGAGCAGTTCCTGCAGAAAGGCATTCCATCCTACGAGAAGCAGAAGCAGGAAAAGCCCGCCGAGTACGGCAAGTTGAATTACGGCGTCCCGTCGCTGTACTTCCCCAAGAAGATGGTGATTGAAGACTCGAAGCAGCGAGTTGAGCTGATCCACTTCGGACATGGCCATACCGCCGGTGATGCCGTGGCGTGGCTACCGAAGCAGGGGATTCTGTTTACCGGGGATAGCTGCATCAACGGGCCGTTCAACTACACGGGCGAAAGCAATACTGCGAATTGGATTGCGGTCCTGACTGAAATGGCGAAGTTGCCCGTGAAGATCGTCTGCCCCGGTCATGGCGATCAAAGCGACAACCTGTTGATCGAACAACAGCGTCGATACTTCGTCGAACTGCGACAAGCGATTCAGGAAGGGATCAACGCCGGCAAGTCGCTCGAAGAGATTAAGAAGTCTCTCGACATGCCTTGGTTCAAGACTTGGACGGGCGTCGATGTCAAAGAACGAGTCGAAAACATCGAGCACGTCTACAAGGAATTGACGCAGAAGGCCTGACCCGTTGCGACTCGGATTTTCGAGTGCAGCCTTACTGGCAGTCACTCAGCAGCTTGCCAACCCCATCGCGCAGGGCTGACTGGTACAGCCACAGGTCGCCGCCGTACGCCAGCATGCGGAATCCCTGGTCGAGCAACTTCTGTCCTCCAGCAACATCGGCGGTCATCATTGCGGCGACTTTACCGTGCTGGCGGCAGGCTGCCACAATCTGAGCGACCGCATCCTTGAAGAGCGGATGATCGAACTGAGTCGGGATGCCGAGCGAATTGGAGAGGTCGAAATGGCCGATCCAGAGCACGTCGATCCCGTCGACGGCGGCGATTTCCTGCACGTTGCGAACGCCTTCGACAGTCTCGATGAGGGCAATCAGCATCGTTTCGCGATTGGCGGACTGCATCTTCTCGACGATATCACCACCCAGATAGTCATCGTGGGCGATTGTGAACGCGGCGCCACGTCGACCGACGGGAGGATACTTCGCTGATGCGACGAGCGTCCGCGCCTGGGCCGCGCTTTCGCACATCGGGATCATGATTCCCATGGCCCCGACATCCAGCACGCGAGCGACAAAGTGATATTCCATGGCGGGGATTCGCACGAGCGGAATTGCACTGGTGGCCATCGTCGTCGCCATCAGCATTCGAATCGTCTCGATACTCCAGCCAGTGTGCTCCATGTCATAGACGATGAACTCGGCCCCGGCATTCGCGGCCAGTCGCCCGATCCCCGTGGTATCGAACTCAAACACGAACGTGCCGATCGAACGGCCACCATCAAGAAGTTTTTGCTTAACGTGATTGACCTTCATCGCATTCGTCTCGCTTGTACAGGGTTGTCTCTCACAGAGATAAGTTGGAGCTTACCTGGCGGAGCAGTCGTATTTTGGGAGGGCGAGGCTCCTGCCGAGCCGCGCATGTCGATGGACTCACAATAACAGGCACGGCTGGGCAGGAGCCTCGCCCTCCCAACCAGACTACGAAGATTTATCGCGAGGCCAACTCTGACAGCTTCTGCTTCAGTCCCGGCCGGCCAATGACGTCGCGATTGACGACATCTGGCGGAACTCGACCGGCCGCCACTTCCACAATGCTTTGGCACGCCGCCTGGCCGATTCCCCGGAACAGTTCGTCCGTCCAGCAGACCGCATGCGGCGATAGAATCACGTTATCCAGCTTCAGTAATGAGTCCGCCGGATCGATTGGCTCTTTCTCAAAGACATCCAATCCCGCGCCACCGATCTTTCGTTGCTGCAGCAGCGTCGTCAATGCAGCCTGATCGACGATCGGTCCGCGGGCCACGTTGATCAGGAACGCCGTTGGCTTCATTCGCGCTAATTGAGCCGCATTCAGAAGGTGATGGGTTTCTGGAGTCAGAGCACAGCAGACGATGACAAAGTCCGACTGCTCCAACAGCGATTCGAGCCCCATCAATTCCACACCGGATTGCTTAGCTGCGTCGGGCGAGACGAATGGGTCGAACGCGACGTGCCGCATCTCGAGCGGAGCCACCACGCGCAGGATCTCGTTGCCAATGTTACCGAGGCCGATCAACCCCAGCGTTCGACCCGTCAGGCCGACACCCATGTGGTTCAGCTTTTCGCTCCAGCGTCCCTCGCGAGTCAGTCGGTCTTTGACCAGCAACTGATGCGACAGTGCCAGCAATAAGCTCAATGCGGATACTGCCACCGGACGCCGCACACCCGATGGAGTGATCGTCAGCAGTACGTCGTGTTGAGTGCAGGCGGAGACATCCACATTGTCGTACCCCACTCCGAATCGCGCGATGATTGTTAAACGTTGACCACCCGCGACCGTCGCCACCGTTACTTTCGGAGCCAGCACCAGCAACGCGTCGAAGTCGTTGGCGACGGACGGCGGCAACTCCGAGCCAAAGTCGGGGAGAAATTCGGCCTGGATGCGGGGATCGCGGCGAAGCTCTTCTAAACCAATGTCCCCAAACCCCAACTCTCCCTCGGCGTTCAGGAAGTCGCGTGTGATGCCTAAACGGATTTGGGTCATGGAGCAACTCGTCGATGTGGATGTGATTCGAGATCGCACTGAAATACAGGACTGCGCCACGAATCGCCACTGCCGCGACGAAGCGGAAAAAAACTCTCGCGTCCTTGACGAACAACTGCCGAAATAATATCCTGGCGGTTATATAACCTTTAGGTGATTGATGGATCTCAACCGACTCGACGCTGTGTTCGCTGCCCTGGCCGATCCGACTCGGCGAGCCATCCTCGCTCGCCTCGCCTCTGGAGAAGCGGGTGTGATGGAGCTGGCTAAGCCGTTCGCGATGACTCAACCCGCTATCTCCAAACATCTTCGAGTGTTAGAGCGAGCGGGCTTGATCTCACGCGGCAGGGATGCCCAGCGGCGACCGTGTCGGATTGAGGCCCGGCCGCTCGCCGAAGCTAACGAATGGCTGGAACGCTACCGCCAGTTCTGGGAGGGCAGCTTTCAGCGCCTCGATTCGCTCCTCGACGAATTGCAATCGCCACCACCAAACCCTGACCCGACCTCTGATAAGGACCAGCAGCCATGAAAAACACCGGAACCTTAAAGATCACCACGCCCAACGACAACGAAATCGTGATGACGCGCGTGTTTAATGCGCCGCAAAAACTGGTGTTTGACGCGTTTACCAAGCCGGAGCTGCTGAAACGCTGGTTCGGACCGCATGGCTGGTCGCTGGACGTTTGCGAAGTCGATCTGAAAGTCGGCGGGAAATTTCGCTTCGTCATGGTTGGACCTGACGGAGCTCGCATGGGAATGGGGGGCGTCTATCGTGAGATCAACGCACCCACGGGCTCGGTCCATACCGAGGCATTTGATGACTACCCCGGCGAATCGACGGTGACGACCGTTCTGACGGAGGCCGACGGCAAAACGACTCTTACGGCGACCGTCCGCTATCCATCAGAAGAGATCCGCGACCTCGTGATCATGTCCGGTATGGAACACGGCGCGGCCGAAAGCTATGACAAATTGGCCTCGCTCTTGTCGGAAGTGTGATCGACGCAAAATCAGCCCCGGTGAGCCACGCTGCGGGAGCACGTTTGCGGTGCCACGGACTTGGAGTCGGCGACATGGCCGTGGCTTTCTTCGAAGACACGGCCACCCCGAAGACGGTTAGATCGTGGTACCCAATCCAAAAGCGAAAGCAATCATCTCTGCGTTCAGTCACTTAGAATCTTGTTCCTTTCGTTCGGCGCTTGTTGAATTTCGAGGGGCATGGAATACTCTTTGGCTCGCTGTTGATCATCTCGCGCTGATGCCTCGGAGAATTCTGTGCTCGCTGAAGAGTTGCGTTTGCAGCAGTCGTATCAACGTCAGGCCAACTGGCACCGCTGGGGACCGTATCTTTCCGAACGGCAATGGGGAACGGTTCGCGAAGATTATTCGGCGAACGGTGATTCCTGGCACTACTTCCCTCACGATCAAGCTCGCAGCCGTGCCTATCGCTGGGGCGAGGACGGTCTGCTGGGGATCTGCGATCGCGAGTGCCGACTTTGTTTTGGTCTGGCTCTGTGGAACGGTCGCGATACGATTTTGAAAGAGCGTCTGTTCGGGTTGACCGGGCCCGAGGGGAATCACGGCGAAGACGTCAAAGAGATGTACTTCTACCTCGATTCGACCCCGAC
Source organism: uncultured Schlesneria sp. (assembly GCA_903840265.1). Taxonomy (GTDB): domain Bacteria; phylum Planctomycetota; class Planctomycetia; order Planctomycetales; family Planctomycetaceae; genus Schlesneria. The sequence goes on from CAIMFH010000096.1 coordinate 13,980, forward strand.
GCACTCGTACATGAAGGCGTTGTACAAGTACCCGCAGACCGAGTTTCCATATGAATCTCTGGTCAGCGAGAATCAGCGGCGAACTCGACACGATCCCGAATTTGAACTCGAAGACACCGGCATCTTTAACGAGAACCGCTATTTCGATGTTTATGCCGAATATGCGAAAGCCGCTCCTGACGACCTATTGATTCGAATCACGGTCGCTAACCGCGCCAGCGAAGCGGCGACCATTCATCTGTTGCCGACATTGTGGTTTCGCAATACGTGGTCCTGGGGCTGCGATCATGAAGGCTGCGAGCGGAAGCCCGTCATCACGAAGCAGGACGACGGATCGCTCGTGGCCGACCACGCGAGTCTAGAGCGATTCCGATTCTTCTATGATCATCAGTCGCTGCCAGAAGCCCCAGCGATGCTGATCACCGAGAATGAAACGAATTCCGCTCGGCTGTTTGGCCTCACGAATGGGACTCATCCTTCCAAAGATGCCTTTCACGATTACGTGATCGACGGGAATGCCGCGGCGGTCAGTACGGGCAATCATGGGACGAAGGCGGCACCGCATTTGGTCTTCACGATTCCCGCCAACGGCGAAGTGAGTATCCGGCTACGGCTGCTAGCGGACGAACTGGTCGATGGCGATCCGTTCGACGATCGCTTCGAAAAGATCTTCACGGATCGCATCGCCGAAGCGAATCTGTTTTATGACTCGAAGATTCCGGAGTCCACGCAAGACTCCGAACGCACGGTCGCGCGACAAGCTTACGCGGGCTTGTTGTGGAGCAAACAGTTCTATCACTATGCGGTCGAAGCCTGGCTGGAAGGCGACCCCGAGCAGCCAGTCCCTCCGGCCAGCCGTTTCGAAGGACGCAATCACGATTGGACGCATCTGTTCAATCGCGATGTGATTTCGATGCCGGATAAATGGGAATATCCTTGGTACGCCGCCTGGGACTTGGCCTTTCACATGATCCCGATGGCGACGATCGACCCCGAGTTTGCGAAGTCGCAACTGCTGCTGATGCTGCGCGAATGGTACATGCACCCCAACGGGCAGATCCCGGCATATGAATTCGGCTTTTCGGACGTGAACCCCCCTGTGCATGCCTGGTCCTGCTGGCGTGTCTACAAGATGACCGGTCCGTGCGGCATGCGCGACCGCGATTTTCTGGCTCGCGCGTTCCAGAAGTTGCTGATCAATTTCACCTGGTGGATCAATCGCAAGGACATCAACGGCAAGCATCTGTTCTCGGGCGGATTCCTGGGTCTGGATAATGTCGGTGTCTTCGATCGATCCAAGCCGTTGCCTGATGGCGGCCAATTGGAACAAGCGGACGGAACGGCCTGGATGGCGTTCTACTGTGCGACCATGCTGTCGATAGCCTTGGAACTCGCGCAAGGCGACCCGACCTACGAAGACGTGGCTTCGAAATTCTTCGAGCACTTTGTGCAGATCACCGACGCGATGAATTGCCTGGGCGATGACGGTCTGTGGGACGAAGAGGACGGCTTCTACTACGATCAAATGCGGACGAACGGACAGATGCAGCGGATGAAAATCCGCTCGATCGTCGGCGTCATTCCGCTGTTCGCAGTCGAAGTGCTGGAAGACGACTTCCTGCAGTCCCTGCCAGGATTCCGGAAGCGGATGGAATGGTTCCTGAAGCATCGCCGCGACTTGGCTCAGCAGATCTCTTATCTGGAACACGAGCACGACGGCGACAAGCACGCGCATCGTCTGCTGGCCATCCCGTCCCAAGAACGACTCCAGCGAGTCTTGCGCTATGTGCTGGACGAAAACGAATTCCTGTCGCCACACGGAATCCGTTCGATGTCGCGATTCCACGCCGACCATCCGTTCACCCTGCACTGCGGCAGCGAAGAATATCGAGTCGATTATGTCCCCGGCGAATCCACCACGAGTATGTTCGGCGGCAATTCGAACTGGCGAGGGCCGATCTGGTTTCCGGTCAACTACCTGTTGATCGAAGCCCTGGAACGCTATCACCATTTCTATGGCGATGCGTTCAAAGTGGAATGCCCGACCGGATCAGGACAGTTGATGACGCTGCAACAGGTCGCACACGAACTCAGCCAGCGCCTCAGTACGTTGTTCCTGCCCGACGGACAAGGGCAGCGCCCGTGCCACGGTGGCGACGAACGATTTGCGACCGATCCGCATTGGCGAGATCTGGTGCTATTCTATGAGTACTTCCATGGCGATACGGGTCGCGGCATGGGGGCCAGTCATCAGACTGGCTGGACCGCTCTGGTGACGCGGCTGCTGGGAGCACAATGCTCGGCGTCGCATCAGCCAAGAACGACGGCGACACCGAGTGAAGTCGCGTCGACACTCAGCAAATGAATGGGAGCTCGTTTCTGCGTGGCGGCGTTTTCAACGCAAAGGGAGATCCAAAGAGCAGAAACTGAATGCCCTCTGTTCTTCTTTGCGACTTCGCGCCTTTGCGTTGAAACCGCCTCCATGCGAATACGTCATCGGATTGCCATTGACCGACGTTTCTTGATTTGGATGTCGGATCTCGTCGTTCATTTAGAAAATGAACGACAGTCCGATCTTGGCGATTGCGACGTTATCTCGACCTTCGCCCGCGACCTGCACGCTATCCGCAACCAGATGCAGGTACTGGATCGAGGTGTTTAAGAACCATTTGCCGTACTGTTCTGGAACCGGGATCGCGACGCTGGCGGTGAGTGCAGTCGAAAAGTAACCGAGGGCCGCGTTGCTGCCGTTGCTGTTGAAGTAATAGCCGTTGCCACCCAAGCCCCAGTCGATCGGCAGTCCCAGGCCGACTTTGGTCTTGGCCAGTTCGAATCGCCATGTCGGTTCAAATCCGACGTTGGCAAACAACTGACTCTGTCCCTGTTCGGGAATGAATTCGCCATAGGCGGCGACGAACGGTTTCAGGCTGAACGGCTTCAGAGCGTCGTTCCCTTCCCAGAAGTTCAACACGTCATAGCTGACTTTGGCTCCGATTTCGTGCAGCGGAGTTCGCATCAGGGGACTCATGTTGTAGTAGGCGTATCGCGAATCGATCAGGAAGCCGTTCCAGCTGGTCACGGTCCCAATCATCACATCGGACATGTCCGCCATGCGGTTGTTGGGGGCGAAGTGAGTGCTGTTGAACAGCGATACGTACGGGCGAATGATCAGGTCTTCGTTGATCGTTTTGGATGTGAAGACGTTCAGATACGGCTGCATGATCGGGCCGTGGTCGGCCTGCAGGTAGCCGCGAAAGTAATAAGAGGACGCAAAGTCGACCCCGCCTGAGAACATGACGGGCAGAGAAGCGGCATCGTCTGCCGGTGGGGCTTCGCAGGTTGCCAGCCCCGCCGCGTCGGCCTTGCAGTATGGGCAAGCGCGAACGGTGGCAGTCTGGAAACCGCAAACCATTGCCAGGCAAAGCCCCAGCACTATCCATCGAGACCGCATCCTCGCCTCCCCCCGGTGGCTTCGACTGCCGACTATCCGTTGTCATCGGTTTGTATCGATAATGCGGTGAGCGACACTTGAAACGAATCGATTGGCGCGCTTCCGTTGACGGTTGACGCGTTCCGCCGCCGAATATATTTTACCATTCAGTTAATTAACCTGTGGGTTCACTTCAATGAGCCCTGTTTGGATAACACCCCGAGAAAGGAACGGCTCATGCTTCCCGCCGACGACCACCAGACCGATCGCGAAATCATCATGACTCGAGTCCTCGACGCACCCCGGTCACTCGTCTGGAAAGTCTGGACGCAGTTGGAGCATCTTTCCAATTGGTGGGGTCCGCGCGGGTTCACGACGACGACCGAAAAGCGTGAATGCGTCCCCGGCGGGGTCTGGAAGTATGTGATGCACGGCCCCGACGGTACCGACTACCAAAACCTGATGACGTTTCTGGAGGTCGTCGAGCACGAACGATTGTCGTACAAGCAGGGCGGCGCGGGAGACACGGAACCGATCAACTTTCAAGTGACGGTCACGTTCGCCGATGAAGGGGACGCCTTGGACAAAACCAAGCTGGTAATGCGACTGGTCTTCCCCTCGAAGCAGGCGAAGGACTACGTGGTTAACACGTACAACGCCATCGAGGGTGGCAAGCAGACGATGGAACGCTTGGCCGAACACATTCAATCGCTTAAGCAGGGGGGCGGCCCCTCGGATATCCCCTTCGTCACCACGCGAGTCTTCCGCGCTCCCCACGACCTGATCTGGAAGGCCTGGACCGAAAGCGAACACCTGCGACACTGGTTCGGCCCGAAGGACTCCCAGATCACTCACTGCGAAGTCGATCTGCGAGTCGGCGGCAAGTTCCTATACTGCATGCAATCGGCCGACGGCAGCGAAATGTGGGCCCGCTGGGTCTACCGCCAGATCAACCCGCAAACAAAAATCGAAAGCATCCACTCCTTCTCCGACGCCACGGGCGACTTAAAGCCCGTTCCTTTCGAAGGAGCATGGCCAGTCGAAATCCTCTCCCACGTCACCTTCGCCGAACACGCGGGCCTCGGCAAAGGAGTCGTCGTCCGAGTCGAATGGACCCCGTTCAACGCCACTGAATCCGAGCGCAAGTTCTTCGCCACCATGCACAGTTCCATGCAACAAGGCTGGGGAGGCTCGTTCGATCAACTGGAGGCATACCTCGCCAAGAAGTAAATGTGATTCGATCAACATCAGACTGCGGTCCGCTTGAAACGATCGGTGCGACCGCAGTCTTTCTCGTGCATTCTGAGCGGGGGACGTAAGTCCGCTGGCCTCTTCGACGGGCGTAAGCCCATCTCGAGACAGAGACTAGTGTTATGACCTCCTGAGTGCACTGCGATGACCGCGAGCGTAATTCAAGTCAGGCATATCCGATACGATCGACAAGCGAATGCAATAATCCGCATCCGTCATCGGACGCATTCCGCCCGTACGCTTGACGTTGCGGGTAGAATCGGCGACACTCCCCCTCCCCCAACGAGACGCCTTCGCAGCGTGCTGCGAGCTCTCCTCAGGGTGTGAAAGTTGATTTGGCCAGGTAGCTCAGTTGGTAGAGCACAGGACTGAAAATCCTGGTGTCGCCGGTTCGATCCCGGCCCTGGCCACTTTTTCACGCGCTGCGACGGACGGGTTCAGATTGCAGAACTCATTCCATCGATAAGCGATAGCCATCTGCCGGGTCGCACGGCTCTTCGGCAGGCTTTGCTTAATCCCCTCTCTACCGTTACCGGCTTCATCAATTCGTCGAGGTTCTGGGCGCACACTGGGCCCTAGACATCGGCTCATCTGGTCCGGCGCGACCTCCGATGCGCGATCGACGCGACAGAAAAAGAGTTCACGGACAGGTTGTCAAAGCTAATAATCCTGTTCAACTGCTATGATAGAACCTGTCAGATGCGGTTGAACCGAAAGGAGAGCCATGTTGCATATTCCTATTACCTCCGACGACCAGCGAATCGAGGAATTGGAATCGTCGTTTCCTGAAGCGTCTGGAGTCGCGTTTTCCAAAGCCTACGATCTTGCGATCAAGGCAGGACTGAGTGTCGTTGTTTCTGACAACGGAGCGATTTATGAGGTTTTCCCGGACGGAAAACGCAGGCTCGTCAAAACCATCACTCCGCCCTCGCCGGCTCAGCCGGGCCGAAAGCTGACACTCCAGTGACGCCTCGACTGCGGATGTTTGCTGGACCGAACGGCTCTGGAAAAAGCACGCTGAAATCCGTGCTTCCAGCAGAACTTCTCGGCATCTATCTCAACCCAGATGAAATCGAATCCCAGATACGACAGCAGGGGCTTCTGTCCATCACGGACTATGGTGTTACTCCCAATGCCCACATCGATGCCCAGGCATTCGCCTTTTTTAATCGATCGAAGTTCCTCCATGAGGCGGGGCTAACAGCGGAAGCATTGAAATTGAGGGTGGTGGATGGCCAGATCGATTTTTCTCATGTCACAGTCAATTCGTATTTCGCGTCCGTCGTTGCAGATTTTCTGCGTCAGGAACTCTTGAAACAGAAGGTGTCATTCACGCTAGAGACGGTAATGTCTTCACCAGACAAAGTCAGGCTGCTAGAACAGGGGCAGCAACTCGGCTATCGAACTTACCTGTATTTCATCGCGACCGACGATCCGGCAATTAACATTTCGCGCGTCCAGAACCGAGTAAGACAGGGTGGCCATTCAGTTCCCGAGGATAAGATCGTCCAGCGATACCATCGCTCCCTGGACTTGTTGATCGATGCGATTCATCACTCGAACAGATCGTATGTCTTCGATAACTCAGGCCACAATCAGGAGCGCACATGGTTGGCCGAAATTACCGATGGGCTCACTCTAGAAATTAAGGTCGACCAGCTTCCTGCGTGGTTTACCAAAGCCGTGCTGGAAAAGAGCCGAACCAGACTGGAACAATGAAGTGCGGTTCAATTGCGGGGAGGCGGTCTTTCCACTGCCGCCCCGACGACCGCATCTCCGATGCAATTCACGGAGCCATCGATCGTGGATGGATGCAGATCCGGGGTGCCCCAGCCTTCATCGTGTCGTCAACAGCGGAATATCAACTGACCTGTCAACTTTGATTGGCGGAAGACATCCGCTTTCTGAGTAGACGGTAAAATTCGACAGCCATTGATCGGGCACACTCAGATCTTCGAATTTGAATGAGAGCATTCTGCGAAAAGCAGGTGGTTCAACAAAGCGTGCACCACCGCTCGAAATGCGCCAATGCTCAAGATGCCGCATCCCCTCTGCGTCAGCAATTCCAAAGGACAGTGCTATCGCTTCGCCGCCGGACTCTGGCAAGTTGTAAAGACCATGAGCGGAACCACAATTCAGATTCCAGATCCCGCCGCGAAATCCGAGCTGCCTCAAAATGGCTTCGGCTTCGTCACGAGGCATATCGCGTTCAAGCAGTTCTGATGCGAGGACCGCTTGACTCGGTTCAGAATCGCTGACATTCAATGTCGGTATCTTCTGACTGGCGTCAATTGGATCAACCAATGTCGCTGCGATAAGCAGACAAACCACTGCCGCAAAAGCTGCCGATTGGTCGACGAGAAGTGTGCATGATTCCTCGCGAGCGTCGTGTGCGTCGAACATCTAGCAGCGAAACAGGTACATCAACAAGATCGGACTGCGCACAGGGCCAGTCACAATTCAATATGGACCAAGAGGTGACCTGAACAACAAATCTGTTCAGGGGCGGCGGAAGTAATGTTCTACAGGTTCAAGCCTGTTTGCGCCGATCTAGTGATTATCTACAGCTAGATCCCATTGGACGGGACCGGCACTCGCTGCCGGAGTGTGTTGTCTCCCCAACGGCAATCGTGTTTGTGGTGACGAATAGGTACGGAAGCCTGCGTGGACCTCGGTTTGAGCCTGAATACCGAGGGATGGCCGGTTCTATTCCGTGCCCATTTCCATTTCTTCATTTCCAAGGCAACATTGTGACGCGAATTTGGATGCTTTTCGCGTGCCTGCTGATCGGTGGCTGGGGGTGTTCGTCTCGACATTCTTCGACCGGTCCTTCCAATGTTGTTGGATTTCAACTCCCAACCCACCAGTCTCGATTGATCCGTAAGGGCCATACGTACGACTACGGTCGGCGATCGATGGAAGACCGGCTGCAGAAATTGCTGGGTGGCGCGCGTTTCACGTATGTCGTCGATCAGGACGGCGTGCTGACTCAGTATGAAAGCAAAGCGGCGAAGCTGGTGCTGCAGTTGACGGGAACTCGCACAGGGATCGAGCGGGCCACGTTACGACTGCACCGTCCTGCCGGTTTAACTGCGAAACAAAAAGAAGCTCGCGAACGAGAACTCAAGATCATCTGCCAGACCCTGCAACTGGGCGATGACGGCACGAAATGGGTTTCGGACGCCGCCTGCGTCGACGTCGCCGCCGCAATTAAGCAGGCGACCGAAGTTCACGAATTCGGTAAGACGACGTACGCGTTGAAAGCGTTCAAAAACGCCGATGCCGAAATCGACAACGAGTCGACCAATCCTCGATTGTGGATTTGCATCGGGCCGCATATCGAATTCGAAGTGGCTGAACAAGAAGTCACTGAGACTGCGGTCCGGTAACCACTGCAGGTTTACTCACGCAGCATAGGCTCGCCCAAGTCAGAGGAAACGGCACACGGTGTGTGCCTTCTACATTGGTCTAATTCGCGGCGACAGGGCTTGGGGAATGATTGCCGGCCTCGGCGCTCTCCACAAGGTCGGCGAACAGGCCGCCCTGGGCAACCAGTTCGTCGTAGGTTCCGGATTCGGCGACGGCTCCTTCGTCGATCAGCAGGATGCGATCGGTCGTCAACAGCGTTGACAGCCGATGCGCGACCAGGATCATCGTCCGGTTCGCCTGCAGTTCGACCAGCGCTTCCGTGATCGCTCGTTCGCTAATCGTATCGAGAGCCGAGGTTGCTTCATCGAAAATCAGGATCGGTGGGTTCTTCAGGAAGATCCGGGCGAGCGCCAGCCGTTGCTTCTGGCCCCCAGAGAGGTTGTGACCTCGTTCAGCAACCACGGCTTGATAGCCACCCGCCATTTGCTCAATTTCTTCGGATAAGCAGGCCAGTTCGGCCGCGCGGCGAACGTCCTGTTCGCTGGCTTCAGGACATTCATAGGCGATGTTTTCGGCGATGGTGCCCGAGAACACGAACGGCGATTGTCCCACGTAGCCGATCAGCTTCGCGATGTCCGCGCGAGAAACCGAATCCAGCGGGACGTCGCCCAGTAGGACGTTGCCTTCGTCGGCGTGGACCAGCCGCAACAGGGCTCGCAGTAAGGTCGTTTTGCCGCATCCGGAGCGCCCTGCGATGCCGATTGTTTCGCCGCGTTTGATCGATAATGTCAGGCCGTTGAGCGCCGTTTTGTAGCTGCCGTCAGACCGAAGATAGTTGACGCGTAGATCCTCGATGCGAATGGCATCTTCAGCGTTCAGCTCGGGCGTGCGAGGATCTTTCGTCAAGTAGGATCGATCCGGCAATTCGGCCATCATTTTCATCAGTTCGCCAACCAGCAGGCTGCTTTCGTGACCTTCGTCGATGACGCGATGAACTTCGTTGACAGGGGCCATCACGCTGAGGAACAGCATGGAATAGGTCAGAATGTCGCCAAAACTGATTCGCCCCATCGCCGCCAGATAGACAGAGAGCCCAAGCACCAGAATATGAAACACCCCTTCGCTGATCGCTTTGCTCGACCCGAACAGCGACATCACGAAATGATGGTGGATTTCCTTACTCCGCAAGGTTTCCGCCGCCTTGGTGACTCGTCGGATTTCGCGTTCGTGAGTATTCGCGGCGCGAATGTCGTCGATCCCACTGAGTTGCTCGACGACGGTTCCGTCCATGTCTTCCTGGCACCGGAACAACTCAAGTCGCACCCCTTTTTGCGACGCCAACTGTCGGATTGTGATGAATAGCGAAATCGGAATGATCCCGGCCATCGCCAGTCCGAGCCAAGGCTGTTGAGCCGTCACCGTTGCCAAGGCGAGGCCGCCGCTGAAGATCGCCGGCAGAAAGTCGAGGAAGCCGACTCGCAGGAAGCGGACGCTGCCGCCGACGCTACGCTGCATGCGGCCGTGGATAGCCCCGACCTTGTCTTGCGATGTCGTGGCCAAGTCCGCCATCAGCAGATGCGACACGACATCGATGAATAGATGCTGTTGTAACTTGGTACAGGTCTGTTCGACGAGATAACGTCGTCCAATCTGCAGTGCTTCCCGCAGGACATAGGCCAGTCCGATCAGGCCGAGATACCAACCGGTCATGGTCGCGATGTGACTCAGATCAGGGGCTGCAGCGCCGCTGTCGTGTGGTGAAGCATCTTTCACGACGTTGACCATCCGGCCCATCAGGACGGGGATGATCGTATTGGAGGCCCCGCCGACGAACATCAGCAGCACCGCCACGACCAGAGGCCAGCGTTGACCTGTCGGCAGCAGGTTCCAGACCTGACCCATGCGGCGGCAGATCACAACCAGTTCGCTCCAGAAAGACTCTGGGGCTTCAGCAGTAGTGCTGTTCATATCGTAGCCCTGTCACGTGAATTCATTCAGCCGAATTGCGCAGCACGTCGTCGGACGAAATCGCCGAACGCATCGCCAGACTATTTGCCATGGCTGGCATCGTCTCCGGATTCAACGCGGGGGCGAGGGGTTCCTGCGTTTGATCGCTGTTGTGTTCAGCAGGCGCGGTCTCGGTGGGAGCAGCGACAGGTTCGGCCGCCGGTGCCTCGGCCACATCGGGTTCCGCGGGGACTTCGTCCGGAATGCGTTCTTCCAGGATTAGTTCCACGGCATGCACAGAGGGGTGAGATCGAAAACGCTGAACCATGCAATTGTCACGTAGACAATTGGCCAGGGCCGCCATCGTCATCCCCTGATGATGAGCCATGTAACACGGGACGATGCTGAACTTCTGCCCATCGCGTTGGCGTCGCGGGGTGTAGTCGACGGCATCGACAAACCCCCAGCGGCCCAAGGCTCCGATCTCTGCCAATTCCTGCAGGTTCTTGGCTGCTTCGCTCGCATCGACTCCCAGCGCGAGTGCAGAGGCGTATGGCGCAATGACCAGGTCGCGATCAAGTCCCGCCTGCGTTCCCAGTGATGGGACACCGAACGCCTGATAGCCGAAGTCGCCGCTGTCGTTGAACTCGGCGAACGATGATTCGGAGATTCCCCAAGGGACACCATGCTCACGACCGTATTCAATTTGGCACTTCACTGCGGCCCGACAGGTGCCGTCTAACATCGAGTTCTCAATCGTCGGGATGAACAGCGTTGGCATCAGGTATTCGAACATGCTGCCACTCCATGATCGCAGGCAGGGTTGATCGCCGACTTTCGTCATGCGACGGCCCAGTTGGAACCAATGGTGGTGATCGACGTTCCCCTTTGCGATCGCGACGTAGCTCGCCAGCCGCGCTTCCGAGGCGAGCAAATCGTAGTGAGCGGCATCCAGCTTCTGCTTTTCGAAGTTCAGGCCGATATGGAACAATTTGCGCTTTGGGTTGAACAGGAAGCGAAATTCCATGGACTGCGCCATATGTCCGCAGCGCTTTGAGATCTGCTGCAACTGCTCGCGCAGCGGCCCGCGCTTTCGCGCAGCCAAGTCCTTAAAGCCCTGCTGCACCGTCAACAGGCACGCCAGCAAGTTACCGCTGTCGACTGTCGACACGTATCGCGGCGTCAGCGGTTGCAAGGTTTGAGTGTCATACCAGTTGAAATGGTGGCCGCGATGTTGAGGCAACTTCTCCCAGGTATCGAGGTTCGCAGTCACCAGATCCGCTAGCGGCTGCAGTTCGATTAGGCCCAGGTCGTGCGCTGCGAGCGCCGACACCAGGAACAAGCCTTCGTTTGTTGGAGAGATTCGATGAGCCACCTTAATCTCTGTCGTGTCCTGGATGTTATCGGGTGGCAAATAGTGATCTTCGGGACCGACATACGTGTGAAAATACGCCCACGTCTTTCGAGCCACTTCCCACAACCATTGTCGTTGATCGGCAGACAAGCTTGTATCCTTCCTACGAGTCGGTTGACTGATCCAATGGGCCATGAGTGGCGAGACAAACCAGAGTACGAGCAACGGAATCGCCGGCAGCAACGCCGCAGGCTTCAGCCCACCATTGATTGCGACGAGAGCCATTCCGATTGCGAACAGCGGTGGAAACCACATCTCGGCGAAGATGGCCCATTCGCGGCTACTCAGCCGGTGTTCGGCGGCCGCGGCCGTTTCCCATTCGAGCAGTTGGCGACGTGTCACCAGCATCCGCACTAGCGCTCGCACGGTCGCGTCTGTGAACATTTGAGCACGGTGCGGCAGCATCGCTATCGACACCACAGTTTGCGCGAATATCTTTCCGACTTGATCCCTCAGGTTGCGCAATCGTTCAGACCATGTCGCACCTGGACGACGTTGTCCTAAAACTCGCGCTGAATCCCAAAAGAGGGGCAGGGCGGGGACTAGCAAGGCAAACACAGTCCATGCGACCGGCGATCCCGGCAGGAACGTCCAGCCGGCAATCAGCAGAATTAGCAGTGCGGTCGGCACCAGGCTGCGCCGCATGTTATCGAGGACTTTCCACCGAGACATGAGCGACAGTGGATTCGACCGTCGTCCCGAGGCAGTAGGGACATTCGGTAACAGCCACGGCAGCAGTTGCCAGTCGCCGCGCGTCCAGCGATGTTGTCTACGCGCGTCGGCGTCGTAGCGAGCGGGGAACCCATCGACGAGTTCGACGTCCGTCACCAATCCCGCGCGAGCGTGACAGCCTTCGATCAAGTCGTGGCTCAGGACGTAGTTGGCAGGAAACGCTTGATCCAACGTCGCTTGGAAAGCAGCGACATCGTAGATCCCCTTACCGATGAAGCTCCCCTCCTGAAACAGATCCTGATAGACATCGGAGGCCCCGGTCACATAAGGATTGAGGCCCGCGCCGCAGACGTTCATCCAGGAATACGGAGACCGATGTGCTGCCGCGAGACTGATCCGGATGCGTGGCTGCAGCATCGCGTAGCCCGCGGTGACACAATGTCCCGACTCGGTTTTTGCCAGTAGAGGCCGATTCAATGGATGCGACAACGTCCCCACCAAACGACGCGCGGCCTGATGCGGCAGGATCGTGTCGGAATCGAGCGTGATCACGTACTTGGTTTTTGACAATCGCTGCGCGACTTCCGCCGTGACCGGTAAATAGGAAGTCTTCGCGTCGCCCAGCAAGAAGCGATTGAATTCGATCAGTTTGCCTCGTTTCCGCTCCCATCCCATCCACACTCCGTCGGCGTCATTTAATTGACGCGCGCGTTGGAACAGGAAGAAGCGATCGTGGGAGACGCCCGGTTCGCTGTTGACGAGTGCATATCGTTCATTGAGTCGGCGAATGCTGTTCATTGCCGCGGCCAACAGGTCGTCGTCTTCCGGCATGCGAGCTTCTGGTGCGTCACCAAAATCCGTCAGCAAAGCAAACGTCAGGTTTCGTTCGGGATTCGCTAGAAAGTGCGATTCCAGCGTTTCCACCATTCCTGTGATCTGCTGCTCGTTCAGCAGCATCGTGGGGATCACGACGATGGCTTCACTGCCGGTCGGAATGCCTGTCCGCAACTCCATCTTCGGCAGCGTGTGCATTGGCAGGCTACGCGTGACCCAATAGTTCACAATCCCCATCGCCAGCTCGCTGGCGGGGATCAAGGCGAGCAATGCGGCCAGAACGCACATGAACGGAGAGCCGCCAGCAACGAGGGAGATGCCAATCGCGGCCGCAACTCCGATCGCTGTCAGTGCGGCGATGCTCCCGAGATACACGGTGGCGCCGCGCTTTAATACGAATCGACCTACTGCTTCACCATATTTTGGCGAGTATCCGATTGCCTTCTCAAGTTGTTGACGACCGCAATCAATCAGGTAATAGCCGATATGGGTCTGACGCCCATCGTTCGCCACACGACCTTTTTCGGCGAGTTCGACCACGCGGCGAGCCACCTCGGCCTCGGGTTCGCCTGTCCGTCTCGAAAGTTGTTGGATTTCACGCCGATAGCGTTCCTTCGTCTCCAGGTCCATCTGGCCGTAGATTTGATCTGGCTCCTCGTTCAGAATGGCTTCGACCAGGCTGACCTTCTCAAACATCTCTGACCAATTCATGGTGGTCAGTGTTCGCAAGCTCGGAAGGAGAATGTCGAGGGCCACTGCTGCGTTCACGGGTGAGGGGAGATCGCCGTTCGACGCCGAATCGGTTCGATGCGGAACCGTGAACTCGGTCACCAACCGCCGTAGCTCTTCGACCATCGCGATGCACAACATGGCCGGCAAAGCCCAGATCTCGGCAATCGTGAGCGGCGAGATGGTTTGATACGACTTGAGGAATTGAGCAATTCGCGCTTCGTCGGTGAGATCGACAAGCTGTCGATGCATCGCCGCGGCGACGGCATAGGCTCGCGGAGCGCCGCTTCGCACGTACGGAAGATCCGCAACAAACGTTTTGGGAAGCTGTTCTCGAACCTGACTAATCAAGGTCAGTACCGTGCTGGCCCGTTCTGAGAGCCACATCTCACGCAACGATGCGGCGGCGTGATCATCGCCGGTCCATTTTGAGGCTGCCGTTTCGAGAGCACGACAATCTTCACGACACCGCTTGAGAAGGATATTCGCGTCGCCTTTCATTTTTGGAGCGATTACGTCTTGTTCGGCAAGCTGCTTCGCGATCCCGGAAATCTGGTCGCTGTCCGCCCACTGCCTGCTGTTCGATTCGTGGTTTTCAGATGTCAATTCATCAATACGAAGCGATGGTGAAACTTGGACAGCCATTTCAACTCCTCAATCAAGACCCTCGTGTCTTCGCGTTGAACAAAAATGGACAACTTGAGGTGGAGGCTTTCTCTTGGCCTGATTTCAGGCGGCATCCACACTGACACGTTTTGGTCATGCCGTCGCAAACTGAATGCCGGAGATAGATCGCGATATGTGGCCAAGCACAGGTCTGGCTCTAGAATTCCTTAGATCAATTCGCAGTTGAGCTCGTGGAATGCCAGCGCCTTTGGGAGGGCGAGGCTCCTGCCGAGGCGCGCATGTCGATGGTCCCACAATAACTTGCACGGCTCGGCAGGAGCCTCGCCCTCCCCACCGGAGGTTGCCCGGCGGCTGAAAGTAAAGAGTTGCCCGACCAGTTGGCCAAGAACCGCAATGGGCCGCATTCGAACAAAGTTGGTGCCGTTTGCTGATGTGACGGCACTGGTCCCACGGTCAAACACAACCGACGATCGCGATCGGGCTGACCTTGCGATGAACGTATTCGCGGATATCCGAAGGTGAGTGACTTGTCAGCTGTGCGCTCACATCACAAATCATAATTCGGACCACCGATCCCGCACGCGGCGGATCGTTACGCATGGTGAATGATAATCGACCAGACCAATCACAATCTCCCGATGGCTTCTCGTCGTGTGCTCAACTGATTCACTTCAACTCGCTCTCATTGAAACCAGTGAGTTCAGGAATATTCGCAGTTGCTTTGATATGAGCAGACACACGAAATCAAGCATGGAGTGATCTTGTCCGTGGTTGCATGACTTTCGGCAATGTCCACGGGGCGATGTTGCTTGCGACTAATTCAGGTCGCAATTGCGAATCGGCCAGCGATACAATCCGGCATGGATTTCGCAAACGAATCCCCAGGCGGAAATTGCCCGCGGGGGTCAAAGTCTTAACAGTGTGGAAAAAATCACGTGAGAGATCGGCTGTCAGGCTGGTTCGTATGTGCGGTGTTGCTGTTCGTAGCAGGCTGCTCGCGGCCTCAACAGAAGGCGACCGCACCCCCACCTCCCGCAATTCCGACAAGCGAGCTCGTAGAACGAGAAGTGACGGACTTCGTCGACTTCACGGGGCGGACCGAAGCGGTGCACGTCGTTGACATTCGCGCCCGAGTCACTGGCTACTTGATGAAGATGCCGTTCCGGGAAGGATCGGAAGTGAAGCAGGGGGATCTGCTCTTCGAAGTTGATCCGCGACCCTATCAAGCTCAGCTCGACCAGGCGACCGCTCAGATCAAGCTGTACGAAGCGCAGTTGAAGCTGGCTCAAGCGACGCTGCACCGCGACGAAATCGTCGCCAAGTCGACGCCCGGTGCGATCACCCAGCAACAGGTCGATCAAGATCAGGCCTCGGTTGATGAAGCCGCCGCCAGATTGGAAGCCTACCAGGCCAACATTGAAGTCTACAAATTGAACCTGGAGTTTACTCAAGTCAAGTCGCCGATTGATGGCCATGTCAGCCGCTACTACCTGACACTGGGAAACCTCGTGAATCAGGATCAGACGCTACTCACGACGGTCGTCTCAGAGGATCCCATCTATTCCTATTTCGACGTTGACGAGCCGACGGTTCTGCGAGTCCGCAAAGCGATTAACGAAGGCAAAATTGAGCGTTATCAACAGGGGAAACTCCCGGTTTATATGGGACTGCAAGGCGAAGAAGGCTATCAACATGAGGGGATGCTGGACTTCGTCAATAACCAAGTGAATCCTGCGACCGGCAGCATTCTGGTACGCGGCGTCTTCCCCAATCCGATTCCCGAGTCGGGCGTCACGCGCGTCCTCTCGCCGGGGATGTTTGTCCGCGTGCGTTTGCCAATTGGCAAACCTCATCCCGCTTTGCTGGTGATCGATCGAGCGATTGGATCAGACCAAGGGTTGAAATACGTCTACGTGGTGGACAAGGACAACAAAATTGAATATCGGCGGATCACAACTGGCGCGCTGCAGGAAGATGGCCTGCGAGTCGTCACCGACGGACTCAAGCCGAAAGAAGTCGTTGTCGTGGGTGGTCTGCAGCAATTGCGTCCGAAAATGGAGATCAAGCCAGACACGACTCCAATGCCGACGATCACCAAGGGAAAAGGACAATACGGCGACAAACCTGACGAGAAACAGCCTGCGGACAAGCCCAAAGACGATTCGAGTGCCAACAAGCCGCAGGAAAAGTAGCGCTATGTCCTCACTTGTTCGGAGTCTAACGTCGTGATTTCCCACTTCTTCATCGATCGACCGATCTTTGCAGCAGTGGTCTCGATCTTGATCGTACTGACCGGAGCCATCGCGGCCCTCTTTCTGCCGATTGCCCAGTACCCACAGATCACGCCTCCGGCAATTCAAGTTTCGATCAGCTATCCCGGCGCGAACGCTCAAGTCGTCGCCGATACCGTCGCCGCCCCCATCGAACAGCAAGTGAATGGCGTCGAGGGGATGCTGTACATGTCGTCGCAAATGGGCAACGACGGCTCATACTCGCTGACCGTGACATTCGACATCGGTACGGATCTGAACACGGCACTCGTGATGGTGCAGAACCGCGTGTCATTGGCGATGCCGCAGTTGCCATCTTCGGTCCAGAACCAGGGAATCACGATTCGCAAGAAGACCCCTGACATCCTGATGGTGATCAACTTCTACTCCCCTGACGACCGCTACGACAACATTTATCTCAGCAACTACGCCACGATCAATCTGAAGGATGAACTATTGCGGATTGACGGTGTCTCGGACATCGTCGTGCTCGGCCAGCGTGACTACAGCGTCAGGGCCTGGCTCGATCCTCAGAAGTTGGCTTCGCATGACATGACCGCGATGGATGTGGCTGCCGCGATTCGCACGCAGAATCTTGATGCCCCGGTGGGGCAGGTGGGCCAACCGACTGCTCCGAAGGGGCAGGCGTTTCAGATGCCCGTCGACACCCTGGGGCGTTTGAGCGATCCCGAAGAGTTCGAGCAGATCATTGTCAAAACGAGCGGAGCGCCCGCCAGAAAACAATCCACATCGAATCAGGCCAGTTCCTCCAAGCCGCCCCCGGCGATGAATACGATGTCGATGGACGATTGGCCGGGAACGAGCACGACGACGAGCGGCCTGCCGAGCGATCTGGCCATCCTGCCAACCAATCCGGGTACTGCAACTTCATCGTCTGCAAGCGGTAATTCTTCTTCGCAGCAACCAGTCGATCCCGCGATGACGTCCTTGACGTCGCCGACATCGGGTGCTCAAGGTGGTGCTTCTACGGGTGGCGGTGCCTCCAGTGCCGGCGGAGCTTCAACATCCGGAGGTGCCACGGTGAGCGGCGGGGCGTCTCCAGGCAGCAGTACTTCATCGACGACCAGTTTGCCAGTCACCTCGCCAGCCAGCAGCCTCGGCAGCACCTCCATTACCAGCGGCACCAGTGCCACGCTTCGCGGCAATCCTCCGACGGTCGGAGTCGTCCGATTAAAAGATGTCGCGACTGTCGAGATGGGGGCGCAGAACTACAATCAATTCTGCACGTTCGACGGTCGTCCTTCGGTCGGCTTGGCGGTCTTTCAGCTACCTAACACCAACGCGCTCGATGTCGCTGACCGCGCCAAGAAGAAAATGGAAGAACTGAAGTCGCGATTTCCGGAAGGGATCGAATACACGATCGCCTACGACATCACTCCCTTCGTGCGCGAATCGGTTGCGGATGTCATTCGCACACTTCTGGAAGCGATTGTGCTCGTCGCCTTGGTTGTACTCCTCTTCCTGCAGAACTGGCGAGCGGTTTTGATACCTCTCGCGGCAGTTCCCGTAGCTATTATCGGTACCTTCGCTGTGATGGCGGCCTGCAATTTCAGCCTGAACAATATCTCCTTGTTCGGCCTGGTGTTGGCGATCGGGATCGTCGTCGACGATGCGATTGTTGTTGTCGAAAACGTGGAACGTTGGCTGGATGAAGGGCTGTCAGCTCGTGATGCGGCTCGCAAGGCGATGGAAGAAGTCACCGGTCCAGTGGTCGCCGTGGCACTCGTCTTGTGTGCGGTCTTTGTGCCTTGTGCCTTTATCAGCGGAATCACGGGGCGGTTTTTCCTGCAATTCGCGGTGACGATCGCCGCGTCGACCGTCTTCTCCGCCATCAATTCGCTAACGCTTAGTCCAGCCTTGGCAGCCATTCTGCTCCGACCAAGGGAACACAAGAAAGATTGGTTGCAATCGCTGTTAGATAAGACTCTTGGTTGGCTATTCAGAGGGTTCAATTCGTTTTTCGAATGGAGCACCGAAGGCTACGCGTGGGCGGTTGGCAAGCTGCTGCGGCTGAGTTTCGTCGTGTTGCTCGCCTATGGTGGGCTCTTGGTTCTGACATACATCGTCTTCAAAGTCGCCCCCACAGGCTTCGTCCCCGATCAAGATCAAGGACGAGTCATCGCCAACGTTCAACTGCCCGATTCATCATCTCTGCAGCGGACGCAAGAAGTCGTCGCCATGATCGACAAGATCGCGCGTGAGACGCCTGGGGTGGCGCACACGATTTCGATTTCCGGAATGTCGTTCGTGCTGTCCGCGAACAGTTCTAACTTTGCGTCGATGTTCATTGTGCTCGACCCGTTCGAAAAGCGACGTAGTGCGAACCTGCACGATACGGCGATCATGGCCCGCCTGCGAAAAGAATGCGCCCAGCACATCAAAGATGCGCAGGTCATGGTCTTCGGAGCTCCCCCAGTTCCGGGCTTGAGCGTGGCGGGTGGATTCAAATTACTCGTCGAAGATCGTGGTGGAATCGGATTGGAATCCCTCCAGCAACAGACGGACGGATTAATTCAGAAGCTGCAGAAGCAGCCGGCACTAATTGGTGTGTCGACGCAATTCCGCTCGAATACGCCGCAACTCTTCATGGACATCGATCGCGAGAAAGTCACGTCCCTGGGAATCTCGGTAGAGGATGTGAATCAGTCGTTGGGTATGTATCTTGGCTCCCTGTACGTCAACAGTTTCAACCGATTCGGGCGGCATTGGCAGGTCACGATTCAAGCCGATGGTGCCTACCGAGCTCGGTTGGAACAGCTCAGCCTGTTCAAAGTCCGCAGCAGCAGCGGCCAGATGGTGCCGCTGAGTACCCTGATCAACATGCGCGAGATCGGCGGCCCCGTCTTCGTCACGCGCTACAACCTGTCTCCCGCGGCCCCCGTCACAGGGAGTCTGCGTCCCGGGATCAGTACCGGCGAAGCCATCGCAGAGACAGAGAAACTCGCGGGGGAATCGTTGCCACTGTCGATGAAGACGGAATGGACCGAGTTGATGTTCATGCAGATCCGCGCAGGGGACACGGCAATTTATGTGTTTCTGCTGGCCATTCTCTGCGTCTTTCTAGCTCTGTCGGCGCTTTATGAGAGCTGGTCGCTCCCATTAGCGGTGATTCTTGTCGTCCCACTTTGCTTGTTGTGTTCGGTAACGGGAGTCCTGCTCACGGGATCATCCGTCAATATCTTCGTGCAGATCGGCCTGGTCGTCCTGGTAGGACTGGCGTGTAAAAACGCGATCCTGATCGTGGAGTTCGCGAAACAGTTGCATCAGCAGGGGAAATCACGGTTCGACGCCACTCAGGAAGCGTCCAAGCGGCGATTGCGGCCGATCTTGATGACTTCATTCGCGTTCATTCTCGGTGTCTTTCCGTTGGTAATCGCGCAGGGAGCCGGTGCCGAGATGCGTCAGTCGCTGGGAACTGCTGTCTTCAGCGGGATGATCGGTGTCACCCTGTTCGGCATCTTCCTGACGCCAGTCTTCTTTTACGTCATCCAAGGAGTGGGTGAGACTCGATTCTTCTCATCCCAGACCGCCCAGCGGATTGGCTTGTGTGCGGCCGTCATCGTTCCCGTGGCGGTCCTCGCGCTGGCGACATTTGGAATCCCGGCGTTTGGTATTCCTCCTTTGAAGATTTCCAAGGGGGTTCAGTTTACGACATTGATGGTCGCAGTTCTGGGCGTCCCAGCCGTCGTGCTGATCCGCAACTTGCGTCAGCAGCACCACGGCGATTCGTCGACATCGAAGGAAGAGCAGAAGTGATTTCTCGTTTTTTTATCGATCGTCCGATCTTCGCATCCGTGCTGTCGATCGTCTTCGTGCTGGCGGGGGCCGTCTCGGTCTTCTCGCTTCCGGTGGCACAGTATCCCGATGTGACACCGCCGACCGTCGTCGTGACGGCGCTGTATCCCGGTGCCAATGCACTGACGGTTCGCGACACCGTCGCCGCCCCCATCGAAGAACAAGTCAGTGGCGTCGAGGGGATGATGTACATGTCCTCTCAATCGACCAACGATGGCGTCTACACCCTGACCGTGACGTTCCGGATGGGGATGGATTCGGACATGGCACAGGTTCTGGTGCAGAACCGAGTTTCGCTGGCGCTCCCCGTGATTCCGCTGCTCGTTCAGAACGAGGGAATCAACGTCAAGAAGATGTCGCCAAACACCTTGATGATCGTCAACCTCGTTTCTCCCGACGATCGATACGACAGCATCTTTTTAAGCAACTATGCGACGATCTATCTGAAGGACGAAATCGGCCGCCTGCCGGGTGTGGCGGGCATCACGTATCTCGGCCAGCGCGATTACAGTCTGCGAGCTTGGTTGGATCCCGACAAACTCGCGTCGATGAACCTCACCGCGAAAGATGTGTCGAACGCGATCAACCAGCAGAACTTGCAAGTTGCCGCCGGGCAAATTGGTCAGCAGCCGGTTCCGCAAGGACAACAATTCCAGCTCGCCATCAATACGTTGGGGCGACTGACCGAACCGGAACAATTCGCAGATATCATCCTGAAGGCTGGCCCCAGCATGGCGGACATGCAGTCGACCTCAAGCGGATCAGGTGACGCCACTGCAGCTCCTTCGGCGGGAAATTCGTCGGCCGGTTCGGGCGGCCAATTGAGCTCCAACACGTCCAACGGCGGGACACAGCAGTCGACCAGTATCGTTCGTCTGCGTGATGTCGGAACCGTCAGCCTCGGGTCGCAACAATACAATCAGTCCTGCACCCTTGATGGCCGCCCGTCGGTGGCCCTTTCGATCTTTCAGCTTCCCGGCTCCAACGCCCTCAGCACAGCCGATGGCGTCTACGCGAAGATGAGAGAACTGAAGAACCGATTCCCCGAGGGTCTGGACTACGAGATCGTCTACGACACGACCCCCTTTATCCGTGAATCCGTGAACGAAGTCTTTGCGACATTGCGAGACGCGATCATTCTGGTCGCGATCGTGGTGCTGGTGTTCCTGCAAAACTGGCGCGCGGCGGTCATTCCGCTGATTGCGGTTCCCGTCGCCATTGTCGGAACGTTCGCAGTCATGGCGGCGTTTGGATTCTCGTTAAACAACCTGTCGCTGTTCGGCTTGGTGCTCGCGATCGGGATCGTGGTCGATGACGCGATCGTCGTCGTCGAAAATGTGGAACGCTGGCTCGACGAAGGGGCCGAGCCCCGCGAGGCAGCTCGCAAAGCGATGGATGAAGTGACGGGTCCTGTCATCGCCGTCGCGCTGGTGCTGATCGCCGTGTTTATTCCGTGCATGTTTTTGGGCGGGATCACCGGCCAGTTCTTCCGCCAGTTTGCAGTCACAATCGCTGTCTCGACAGTGATCTCGGCATTCAATTCGATGACACTCAGCCCAGCCCTCGCCGCGATTCTGCTGAAGCCGCGTGGGACGAAACCTGACATGCTGAACTGGGCGCTGAACCTGGTCTTTGGCTGGTTCTTTAAGCTATTTAACTCGGCCTTCGCCGCGAGCACGTCGATGTATACAAGTCTCGTCGGCGCCTTACTGCGAGTCAGCTTTGTCGTGATGCTGGTTTACGGCGGCCTGCTTGTGCTGACGTATTGGGAGTTCAGGCAGGCCCCGACTGGCTTCATTCCGCAGCAGGACAAGGGTTATTTGCTGTTAAATGTGCAATTGCCAGATTCCGCATCCGTTGAGCGGACGCAAGAGGTGATGGGGCGCATCGAGGCCCTCGCTCTCAAGACCGATGGTGTAGACCACACTGTCGGCATTTCCGGCCAGTCGCTGATCCTGAACGCCAGCGCCCCGAACTTTGGATCGATGTATGTCCTCTTCAAAGATTTCAAAGATCGTCGTAAAGGCAAATTGACGTCGGATGTCATCGCGACATCACTACGAGACCAGTGCCAGCGTGAAGTGAGTGAGGCGGTCGTCACGACCTTCAGTCCACCGCCCGTTGACGGTCTCGGCACCACAGGTGGCTTCAAAATTGTGATCGAAGATCGCGGCAATCTGGGGCCAGCCGAACTGCAAAAGGTCAGCGATCAGATCGTTGCCGATGGGAACCAGACCAAAGGGTTGCAGGGGCTGTTCAATAGTTCACGAGCCGATACCCCTTGGTTGTATCTGGAGATCGATCGTACGAAATGCATGGCTTTGGGCGTTCTGGTGAGCGACATCTTCGACACGTTGCAGATCTACTTCGGGTCGTACTACGTCAACAACTTCAACGAATTCGGCCGCACTTGGCAGGTCAACATCCAAGCCGATCAGCGATTTCGAAGTCAGGCGAGTGACCTGCGTCAATTGCAAGTTCGCAACATGCAGGGGCAGATGATTCGCCTTGGCACTTTGGTCGACATCCGCGACACCTCCGGTCCTGTCATGGTCATGCGTTACAACCTTTATTCAGCCACGACGATCATCGGTGACACGACACCGGATCTCAGTTCTGGCCAAGCGGTCGATACGATGCAGCAGATCGCCGCCAAGCGGTTGCCTCGTTCGATGGCCTATGACTGGACCGAGCTGACCTACTTGCAATTGCAGGTGGGCAACGCCGCAATCGCCGTCTTCGCCTTATCTGTCGTCTTCGTCTTTCTGGTACTGGCCGCTCAGTACGAAAGTTGGTCGCTGCCACTCGCGGTCATCCTGGTCGTGCCGATGTGCCTCTTGTGCTCAATCGCCGGGATCAGCATGGCCCACATGGAAGTCAACATCTTCACGCAGATCGGGTTCGTGGTGCTCGTCGGTCTGGCGAGCAAGAACGCAATCCTGATCGTCGAGTTTGCCAAGCAGCAGGAAGAACACGGCAAGTCCCGGCGCGAGGCGGTTCTCGAAGCCAGTCGCCTGCGACTGCGGCCCATTCTGATGACATCGCTCGCGTTCATTTTGGGCGTGGTTCCGCTTGTGATCGCATACGGAGCAGGTGCCGAAATGCGACGAGCCTTAGGCTTGGCCGTGTTTAGCGGGATGCTCGGCGTGACAATCTTCGGTCTCTTCCTCACCCCGGTGTTCTATTACACGATCCGCGGCTTCGGCGGTCCGGCAAAGCCAGTCGGGACTCCAGAAGCAAAGGAACCGGAGCTTCCCAAGTTAGAACACGAAGAACCTTTGAAACAGCTGACCGATGAGACTTCGCACGATCAGAAATAGTTGGGCCGAGCTGTAGCGTTGAGTCCGTCGCAAGTCGGATGCCTCGGAACAACGGTAGATTCATTCAGCCGTCGTCGTTGTTGCTGGCCAGCTGAACAACGTGCCTCGTGGTCTGGGGTTTCAAGACGCTGAATTTGGCGATCACTGTATTCTGTCGCGAGCAGCGTCAGCGGATTGGTCATTCAGAACGCGCCTGCGAGCGAGAAATCGCGTATCAGCGTGCTTTCGTCGGGCAGATGCACAAGAGGCGATCGTTAAGTCACGTTCTAATCAGTCACGCTCGCAGCAATTGCTCGACTCGCGACCAACCTGGAAGATTGGCGTCCATCAAGCTTGGCCCGCATCTGCGACCATCTCTCCACCTGATCGAATCGGACGTAGGCACAACAAATGCCGAGTGATCATGTCGCCGCCTGCGGGCTTCGCAGTCATTTCCGCCATTCACAACTCCTGCTCTCGGCACACGATTCGCGATCAAGGCATTCAAGATCGGAATGCTGCCAACCACCCTGCAGGAAATCAAAATGCGCTATCAAGTGTTGGCGACCGACTATGACGGGACTCTGGCAAAGGATGGCTCCGTCGATGACCAGACGATTGCGGCCTTAAAACGGTTCCTCGCCACCGGTCGTCGGCTGCTGATGATCACAGGCCGCGAACTGCCAGAACTGCTCGAAGTGTTTCCTCACCCGGAACTCTTCGAATGGATCGTGGCCGAGAACGGTGGCCTCCTCTACCGCCCCTCAACCAAGGAAACCAAACGGCTCGCAGAAGCGCCATCCGAGAAATTCGTCCAGTCACTGCGTGACCACGAGGTCTCGCCACTGTCAGTGGGCGAAGTGATCGTCGCGACGTTCGAACCACACGAAAAGACCGTGCTCGAGGTCATCCGCGACCTCGGTCTGGAGTTGCAGGTAATTTTCAACAAGGGGTCAGTCATGGTGCTGCCCCCCGGCGTCAACAAAGCATCCGGACTGGAAGCCGCTCTGCGTGAGATGGGGGCGTCACCTCATAACACGGTCGGGGTCGGCGATGCGGAAAACGATCACGCGTTTTTGCGACTGTGCGAAGTCTCGGTTGCTGTCTCAAACGCGTTGCCTGCGGTGAAGGACACGGCAGATTTTGTCACCGGGGCGGATCGCGGAGCGGGTGTCGTCCAGTTGATCGATCGCATCATCGATGATGATCTCGATGGCTTGAATCAAAACTTGAAACGGCACTTCCTCGCCTTGGGAAAACAGGGCGACGAAGAGATCGGGATCTCGCCGTATGGACGCAGCGTTCTCATCTGTGGACCATCGGCCAGCGGCAAGTCGACCGTTGCCTCGCGCCTGATCGAGTCATTTCAAGAGCATAATTATCAGTTCTGCCTGATCGACCCAGAAGGAGACTATCAGAACCTGGAAGGGGCCGTCGTATTCGGTGGGCCTCAGTCCCCTCCGGCCGTCGACGAAGTGTTGCGACTGTTAGAGGATCCGCAGGCGAACGCCGTTGTCGGGATGAGCGGCATGCAGATCTCCGATCGGCCGGCGCTGTTCCTCGACCTGCTGTCGCAACTACTACAAATGCGATCCCGAACCGGCCGCCCTCATTGGATTGTGCTCGACGAAGCGCATCACCTGATGCCGGCCGAGTGGCGACCTGCGGACGGAACGCTGCCGGGCGAACTCCACAACTTTCTCTTGATCACCGTCCACCCCGAATTACTCGCGCCAACGCTGTTGTCGCGACTCAACACCGTGATGATCCTGGGGATGACTGCGCAAGAAACGTTGGAAGCCTATTCGAAAGCCGTCGAACAGGAGGTCCCCGACTATGATCATCAGGAATTGAAGCAGGGCGAACTTCTGATGTGGCGACGCGGTACCGGCGAACCGCCCACCGTCGTCCAGGTCCACCCGTGCCAAATGGAACGCCAGCGACACAGCCGCAAGTACGCCGCGGGAGAACTTCCGCCCGATCGCAGTTTTTACTTCCGCGGCCCCGATGGCAAAATGAATCTACGAGCTCAGAATCTCATGCTCTTCCTGCAATTGGCCGACGGTGTCGACGATGAAACGTGGGACTTCCATCTAAAGGGAGGGGACTATTCCCGCTGGTTCCAGGACTGCATCAAAGACGACAACCTGGCTGCGGTCGCCAAGCGCATCGAAGGCCTGGAGGCCACGCCTCAAGAAAGCCGATCGCTGATTCGGGCGGCAGTCGAACAAGACTACACGCTGCCCGCTTCACCAATGCCCGTTGCCGGCGCGAGCTGAAAAGCGAAAGTTTCAGTGAGGAGAAAATTGCCCGGAAAGGATTCGAACCTTTACTAAGTGATTCAGAGTCACTCGTGCTACCATTACACTACCAGGCAGGGTGACTTCCAACGCCGAAACTCGTCGGCGGGAAGCTGATGAGGTGGGAAGTATACTCGTTGGACAGGATTTGCCAATTCCGATTGGAACTTTTTTCCGGCGCAGGCCTTTCGACGATATCCCCTCGAATTTGACTGGCGACAACCCAACCTGACATCCGATGCAGAACTTTGCGATTTTTGCGGTACTCACAAACGGATCGATGGTTGCTGTTGCCTGTGCCACGTCTTCGGCATTTGCCGCTCCGTCGGTTAGACGCGACGTTGCCTGGTTCTGTTC
This sequence comes from uncultured Schlesneria sp., assembly GCA_903840265.1. Classification (GTDB taxonomy): domain Bacteria; phylum Planctomycetota; class Planctomycetia; order Planctomycetales; family Planctomycetaceae; genus Schlesneria. The sequence continues at coordinate 40,295 of CAIMFH010000096.1, forward strand.
GGTGCCGACACGGGCTATCTTCATAAAAGACGCCGCTGCGGTTGAATTTCGGCCAAGCCCACGATTACCCTGCGACAGTCTCTTGAAGACGCGCCGCGATCGGTATCCTTGTCCTGGACTTTAGCCTCATGTTCGATTTGAACGCAATTCAATCTGCGATTCGTGCTCTGAACCTCGATGGCTGGCTGCTATACGACTTCCGAGGCAGCAACATCCTGGCGCGGCGAATCCTGCAGTTTGCCGACGGGGCGATGGGATCGCGACGTTGCATGTACTTCATTCCGGCATCGGGAACTCCACGCAAGCTGGTCCATCGAATCGAATCCGGTGCCCTCGATCACTTGCCGGGTGACAAGACAGTCTACCTGAAGTGGCAAGAATTCGAAGCAGGCGTCGCCAGCCTGACAACCGGCTTGAAATCCATCGCGATGGAATACTCGCCACGCAATGCCAACCCGTATATCTCGCGAGTCGACGCCGGCACGATTGAACTCGTTCGCTCAAACGGAGCCGAGATCTACCCCTCCGGCGACCTCGTCCAGATGTTCGAAGCGGTGTGGGACGAAGAGCAGTGGGCCATGCATCAGGCCGCCGGCGTGCATACCGATTCTGCCTATGCCGCCGCCTGGAAGTTCATCGCCGATCAGGTTCATCAGTACGGCGAAACGACCGAAGCCGCCGTCCGTGATGTCATCATGGATCACTTCGCCAAGCACGGCCTGACAACCTACCATCCCCCGATCGTGGGTGTGAATGCCAACAGCGGCGACCCGCACTACGAAACCGGCACCGCTCCCATTCGCAAGGGTGATTTCGTGCTCGTCGACCTCTGGGCCAAGCTCGACAAGCCGCGAGCCGTCTACAGCGACCTCACTCGAGTTGGCTTTGTCGGCGAGACCGTTCCCGAGAAATACGAATCGATCTTCCAGATTGTCGCCGCCGCCCGCGATGCCGCCATCAAACTGGTGACGGATCGTTTCGCCGCGAAACAGCCTCTGCAAGGCTACGAAGTCGACGACGCTTGCCGAGCCGTCATCGAGAAAGCAGGCTACGGCCAGTACTTCGTCCACCGCACCGGCCACAGCATCGGCCAGGAAGTCCATGGCAACGGAGCCAACATGGACAACCTGGAAACACACGAAACGCGCCGTGTCCTGCCCGGCGCTTGCTTCTCAGTCGAACCAGGCATCTACCAAGCCGAATTCGGCGTCCGCAGCGAAGTCGATGTCTACGTCGACCTGCAAGGAAAAGTCCACGTCACCGCCGGAGAACTTCAGCGTCAAGTGGTTCCGATCCTGAAGCAGTAAAGACACGACGAAGACGCCTACCTGATTCCCCAGGCGAGCCGCTCCGGTCAGCACGCGCACTCTTTCAAGCTGCTGACGACAGGACGACAAATGCGGTCCAGATCACGATGCCGAAGGCCCAAGGGGCCGGACCTTTTCCCAGCCAGGGCCCCTCGGCCCTGGAATTGGTGCTCAAAAGACTCTTTGAAGGCCTGTAGGGCCGTCACTTTATTTGAGGGCAATCCACACGACGCGGATCAACTCACCGGGTGACCCAAGTACACGCCATCACTCCGGCACCGGATCGGATCTCAATATCGGCTGACCTTCCCAAGTCGCCACATCCGTCTCCGGATCATAAGTCAAGACGCGCTGAGCACTCCCCTTCGCCGGTGCGACATCGACCTTGGGAAGCCACCGAAGATGCTCCGCAACAATCTTCTTGTACTCCGGCATCGCAGCCAGATTCGTCCACTCGCGCGGATCGGCCTTCATGTCGTAAAGCTCTTCGCTGCCGTCCGCATACCGAATGTATCGCCACTGGTGACTGCGAACGGCATGGTTACCTTGGTTATGCGACGTGATCGCCGGTCGCTCGCGCCATGTCTCTGCGGCCTTCAACTGCGGAACCAGGCTGATTCCCTCCAGATCCGTTCGCGGCGGCAGATGACACAATTCGCACAAGGTCGGATACATGTCGAGCAACTCCACGGGTTGAGTACACCGCCCCTTGGCACTGACACCCGGCCCGGCGAAGATCAGCGGCACACGAGTCGACCGCTCCCACAACGTGTTCTTACCAGTGATCCCTTTCTCACCCAGATGAAAGCCATGATCACCCCACAGCACGATGATCGTATTGTCTGCAATTCCCGCCTTCGTCAGCGCCTCGGTCAATCGGCCCACCTGAGCATCCACAAAACTGGTGCAGGCGAGATAAGACCGAACCAGATTCCGCCACTCCTTATTCTCAGCCACCCACTTCAACCGCGGCTCCGGCAGGTTCCAGTGCAAGTACCACGAGAACCGCGGCGTATCACCGCGATCGTCCGCTTTGATCAACGGCAACACGCTGTCGTCATCGGGATACAAATCAAACCACTTCTGCGTCGCATAACACGGAACATGCGGCAGGAAGAACCCGACGCTCAAGAAAAACGGCTGATCCCGCGGTCCCTTCTCGATCTGATCGACCGCCCAACTCGCCACCTGATAGTCGCCCTTGTCCTCATCGCGATGAGGAAACACGCCCCAGTCCATCAGGGGATGGTTCCCCATCGGAGTCGGCGGAATCAGCTTCTGATCCGGCTTCACACCGATCCCACCCGCCGAGCCCCAGACATCAAACTCACGTGCCCGTTCCTGCGGCCCCCCGACCCCGCCATGATGAATCTTCCCCACCGTCAGCGTGCGGTACCCCTGCTCATGAAAGTACTGCGGCAGCGTGGCGCGATCTTTCCACTCATCGAGCGATCTGAACCAAGGCGCCAACCCATACACCCCGGTCGTCGTCGGCCGCACCCCCAACATCAAACTGGTCCGCGATGAATTGCACAGCGGTGCCTGACAATGAGCATTCAGAAACACCGTCCCCGACGCCGCCAACCTATCAATCTGCGGAGTCTTCGCCAGCGGATGCCCACCCAAAGCCCCAACCCAATCGTTCTGGTCATCAATCGCAATAAACAAAACATTCGGCCGAGCAACATCGGCGGCAAAGGCCACACTGTTCATCATCAGCCAGCAGACGAGCAATACACGCATCATTGAAGAAGTCCGAAACCAAGTACGACAACAAACCTCAACCCAATCCCTGGCGAGCCGCGCTGCGTCAGCACGCGGACCCGATCGAGGGTACTGATCAGCTAATTTGCACACGCCTGCCTCCGTGGCTTCCAGAGAATCAGGTAACCGGAGAGCAGCGTCAGTGGAAGCACGACGCACCAGTCGGGAATTTTCCATGCGGCAAGTTTGGCATCATTTACCGTCCAAGAGCCGCCAATCGTCTTGAACGAGACTGAGTGGAGGTAGTCCTCTTTTGTGGTGACACTTCGCCGTCTGTCATAGAGATAATTCCGATTCTCTGAAACGGTACGCTTCATCACGGCGAATCGTCGAAGTTGAATCGTTTCTGTCGGCTCGTGACGCAGGCTTTGCCAGACCAACTCGGATTCATTGGAAATGAATAAGTACGCGACATTGTCAGCAACTCGCACTTGCAACGAATCTCTCATATGGCGGCTGCGAAACCACAACCCCATCAGCACGCACGCGGTCACCAGCGAGATGACCCCCGCCTTTCGTCGCCAGCCGTGGAAGAAGTCACGCATTGATCGAACTCCTGCCTAGAGTCTACGGGCAACGGGGACTTCACAGAACGGACTGCAGACTCGTCAGGCTGATTGAATGGCCGGGTAGAAGAAAAATACAACAAAGAGTTGAATAAGTCTGATTATGAGTAACGCCGAAGTGAGCTTTGGAACGTGGTACGTTGCGATCCCCGCCACAACGCAATTGGTAATCGCCACAATTAATGCAATGTCACAGAGCGCGGCCAAAACAATTCCGAAAGCGTCATCAGAGAGGCCGACTACCCCCGCAGGAAGAAAATACGCAACAAGAATGGATAGAATGCATCCGATTGTTGAAAACACGGAGTAAACGATTGCAATCGCACGCCAGCGCTTTGATGCCGCAATCATCTGATCTGCCTAACGTCCAGGTAACTCACCCGCAACAACGCGCCTGCAATCAACAAGCCAGCACCGTCAACCGCGAGCGGCTGGGTAGTCAAGTTGGCTGGCCAGTACCAACACACCATATCGCCTCGCGAACTCCATTATGTCCTTGGCTCCCCGACAATGAGCTAGGGCAGCAGGGCCAATAGGGGCTGTCACGTCGTCCAGCCTTCATGATCACCAAAACGCTGATCGACATGTTATGCTGGTACATAACCTACTCAATCACGAGCAGGTTCGCGAGCAGTATTTGCAGCAGGGCCAACTGATGATACCGCTGATCGATCGCTGGAATTCCGTTGGTCGCCCACGTGTTTGCGTGATCGGCGATCTGATTCTGGATTGCTATCACTGGGGGGCGGCCGAGCGGATCAGCCCTGAAGCTCCCGTGCTGGTGCTGCGATCTGAGGGTGAGGAAGATCGCCTCGGCGGGGCGGCGAGTGTCGCGTCTCTGTTGCGAGGGCTGGAATGCGATGTCTCGCTGATTGGGATTGTGGGGGATGATGTTGAGGGGCGGCGCGTCAAGACTTTGGTTGCTGAGCTGGGGGTTGATGCCAGCCCTATCTTGGTCGATGCGAGCCGACCGACGACGAAAAAGACTCGAATTCTGGGCAGCACCAATCAGCGACAGCCTCACCAACTGCTGCGGCTTGATCGCGAATGCACTCGTCCCGTTGACGGCGATCTCCAACAGACGTTGATTGACTCAATCACGGCTGCCATTCCGCAAGCGTCAATGGTTCTGGTGTCTGACTATGGCAAGGGGTGCTGCACTCCCGAGCTACTGAGAACGATCTTTGATGTCGCCAAGCGTCACGGGATTCCTGTCGCGGTCGATCCGGCGAAAAATGTCTCTTACGATCGCTATCGAAACGCCTCAATCCTGACTCCAAATCGGACCGAAGCGAGTGCGGCGACAGGAACCAAGATTCACACTTCGACTGATGCCGCAAACGCCGGCCGCAAGCTTTGCCAAGATCTCGATATCGACACGGTACTTCTGAAGCTCGACCGCGAAGGTCTGGTGATCTGCCATGGCACCGAGCCTCCGCAGGTCGTCCAGACGGTTCCTCGAACGGTCTGTGACGTGACCGGGGCAGGGGACATGGTGCTGGCAGTTCTTGGCCTGTGTCTGGCGAATGGCTGGTCGCTGTCAGACGCCGCCGAAGTCGCCAACATCGCGGCGGGCCTGGAAGTCGAACGAGTCGGCGTCACGCAGATCAGTCGCGAAGAAATTGCCGCGTCACTTCGAGCCGCCAGAAGTCGGACGACTCATCAAAAGGTCGTGACGTGCGAGTTCGCAGGTGAACTCGCAGACCGATACCGCCAGGAAGGTCGAAAGATCGCGTTCACGAATGGCTGCTTCGATCTCTTTCATGCGGGACATCTGCATAGTCTGGAACAAGCAGGAAGTCACGGCGATATCCTGTTCGTGGCCGTGAACGACGACAGCAGTATTTCTCGCCTGAAGGGATCAGGACGCCCCATCATTCCGCAGGAACAGCGACTGGCGATCGTGGCTGCCTTGTCATGCGTCGATCATGTCATCCTGATGAACGACGATACTCCGCACCGGATTCTCAATTCAGTTCGTCCGCATGTCCTCGCCAAAGGGGCTCCCTACACGCCATCACAAGTCGTCGGCGGCGAGATCGTGCTGGAGTACGGCGGCACAATTGCGATCACAGAGACTCTGCCCGACTTGTCGACGACCTTATTGCAGGCTCGCATCGCGACCAGTTCCGGGAACGGACATCACTAACATCGCGACGAGCCCTCCCAAACAACTTCGTCTACTTCCTTAATTCGTGCGAATTCGTCCGATTCGTGATCCCTCTCTTTCTCTCTTTCTTTATTTCGTGCCTTCCGTGTGTTCCTTGGTTCCGCGCCTTCCGTCTTCTCCGCGACCCTCGTGTCTCCGCGTTTCAAGTTTAACGCGGCCGTCGCGGCAAAAAAAAATGAACTAATTTCTCAAAATCGATGAAATAGGGGCTTGGTTGAGTCACCTGTTTATGGCACAAGAGAGCCACAACCAGCGTGCCAGTTAGACCTCATCAAGTGAGGCTTGGCCGATGCAGAATTACCTGCGTTTGAAGCCCGCCAGGCGCGATTGTTCTTTCACAATTCAACGCCGATCATCAGCGACCTTGGAGTGCGGTAGCTCGACGCCGCTTTGGCTCCAATCGCCAGACACCTCACGATCCGACCCACCAAGTCCGATTGTTCTTTGACAACGGAACACCAATCTGCGACTACTTCACTCTCAGTAGAATGAGAGGTTGTGTCACCACCCGCAGCGGAGGTTGTGTCACCACCCGCAGCGGAGGTTGTGTCACCACCCGCAGCGGGGGTTGTGTCACCACCCGCAGCGGAGGTTGTGTCACCAGCCGGAGCGGGGGTTGTGTCACCAGCCGGAGCGGGGGTTGTGTCACCAGCCGGAGCGGGGGTTGTGTCACCAGCCGGAGCGGGGGTTGTGTCACCAGCCGGAGCG
>CAIMFH010000097.1 GCA_903840265.1 uncultured Schlesneria sp.
CGCAACCCCATCTCACGATACAATGAGTCTGTGGACATGCTGAACTCTCCTCTGGAATGTCGTGCCGCTAAACACAACTCCAGGGGTGACCAGCATGTCCGCTTTTTTCAACTCATCCCCCCAAATAGTCGGATGAACCAATTTTTTCGTATACCGAAAGGGCGGCACCACCGGCGGTGGCGACCCAACACGTCTAGACGGAAATTACAACCGCCGATCCGGGCTTGTCTCGTTGTTGCCATACATCGATCAGGCGCCGCTGTATCAGAAGATTGATGGTGGCGACACAACGACAGCCCCCAATGTTCCACGTGGCGGGGCGGCTCCCTGGAGTGGCTGGGCTGGATACAACCAGTCAATTGTTGCCTTCCGGTGCCCGACAGACCCCGGTATTCAAGTCACAAAAGGTAGCTGCAACTACGCGTTCAGCATGGGTGACTATGTCGGTGCGTCCAATCGCGATGCGACCAACGTGAACGGGTTGTTTGCTGCGAACACGTGCTACGGTGTCCGTGATGTCGTAGACGGAACCAGCAACACGCTCGCGTTCAGCGAACGAGTTCAGGCAAGTTTTGGCGTCGGTGGAAAATCAACTCCTGATGTTCGCGAAGGAACGATTCTGTCCGTCGCATCGATTCAGACCAATCCTGGATCATGCCTGGCAACCGCCGCCGGACTGCGGAGCGGCAGTCGCTACACCACGGGTGCCAATATCAAGGGAAAATTCAGTTCGACCTGGTGTGACGGCCAGCCCGAAAACGTTGCGTTCCTTGCCGTGCTCGCACCGAATGGCCCGTCCTGCATCAGCAACGGTGACACAAACTCCGACGGCGATATCAATTTGCTATCGGCCAGCAGCTACCACACCGGTGGCGTACACGCACTAATGGCTGACGGTGCCGTCCGTTTTATCTCGGACAACGTTGACACCGGTAATTTAGGCGTCGCCAACACACTGGGTGGCAAGAGCCCGCATGGTGTCTGGGGTGCCTTGGGAACAAAGAACGGTGGCGAAGTCGTTGGCGACTTCTAAACCGCCCCTCGTCACTCGCCTGCCTTCCGCTTCAGGGGCAGGGACCGCTCGAACGGCCCCTGTCCCTAAGCCATTGCATCTGCTTCAATTTCGGCAGTGCTCAGCCCAGCGGCGCTTCGCACCACGATCCGATCGATCGATTGCACTCAGCGACCCTCGATCGAGAATCGCAAAGACCTCATTTTTCGTCCTGCGGTGCGTCGTCCGCGGACGGATGAAGACGGCCGTTCCCTCCGAAGTTCTGCAGCGATTACGTCTTCATCAAAATGACTCCTCCAAAGTCATCTCGATCATGCGGTCACGAACGGGCTGGACAAGACCATCTCACCAGTTCATGATCGCCAACTCGGAATGGGACGGTTCGGAGCGGAAGGTCAGCCAAGACGATGGACGCGAGTCACAGCGAATCAGCAATCACGCCGCCGCGAACTCGCAGAACTTGGCTGTGGATTGTCGGGGTGACCAGTCAACTCGTGCTGATTTGTGTGCTGGGCCTTACTGTTCCGCCTTACTGGCGTGAACGACGGATCACCAGTTCGCTGGAAACTTACGGTGGGAAAGTCGAATTTGCGGAGCGGGGACCAAACTGGATTCCAGAATTCGTGCGGAAGGCCATTCCCCTTGGCTACCGCATTCAAGCGGTTCGGCTTTCGGGGCGGGAAATCAATGCTGATTTGATCGCACTACTGTGGTCGCTGCCGAACTTGGAGCGGTTGTACCTGGATCATACTCGTGTCACTGATGCCGAACTGAGTCAACTGAGCCGACTCAGTCATCTGGAGTGGTTGGCACTCAATGATACGCCAATCACCGATGCCGGGCTGACGCACCTCGCACGGTTGACGCAACTCCGGTTGCTGACACTCGACAACACTTCAATTACGAATGCGGGGCTCGCACACATTCGCGGCCTGAAAAATCTGGAGCGGCTGGGATTGGCTCAGACAGGTGTGTCGACTGACGGAATGCAAAGCCTGCAGTACCTGACAAGACTGAAACGTCTGGATCTGAGTAAGACCGCAATCACCGATGCCGGGTTAATTCCACTGGTCGATCTAAAAGAGTTGGCAATCCTCGACCTCAGCCGCACTGGCGTGACGGATCGCGGCCTGGAAACTCTCGTGCGACTGACAAATCTGAAATCGCTGAACCTCGAAGAGACCGAGGTCACTGCCGCAGGTAAGGCTTCCTTCCGCATCGAGATACTCGGCTGCGAAGTTCAATAAGGATAGCTGCCGTCGGTGGTCAGCACCTGCTTGTCGGGATACGTGTCGATGATCGCGGCATCGAAACTCATCGCCTTCGCATGCCCGTCCATGTACAGATAGTTGGCCGCTCCATTGTGGCGACCGAATGCCATCCACGGCTTGATGATCCCGGTCCCCAGCCAGATGTCATAGTCATCCTGTCGAGGGTCGTCGCCCGTGGGCGGAGTGAACGCCGCGGCATGTCTTTCGGAGAAGCAGATGATGTTCGACAGACCGACTTCGACCTGAAATCGCGGAAACGTCCAGAAGCCGTAGCGCCGCGACTTATGACTGAGCAGCGAATTCATCAGGTAACTGGTCCGATGCGAAACGCCAGCGATATCTCCCGAGTCGGGATCTACAAACGGAGCAACGGATGACGTATCGGTCAGACACCGATAAATCGCATTGCTGGCGACGTTGACTCCGCCATGTGCAACACTTTCGTCAGACTCCGCCGCACTGCCGACAAACGGCATCAGCTTGTCAGCCCAGTAGATCTCGGCAAATGAATCTGCTGAACCACTGAAGGCGATCACATCAGCATCGTAAGGGTGATGCAGGAAAAACTTCCCATTGTTCACTTCATAATACTGATGCACCGCCAGTCCGATTTGGCGCAGATGAGATAGACAATCCATGCGCCGTGCGGCTTCTCGAGCCTGCTGCACCGCTGGCAGCAGTAGTGCGACAAGCAACGCGATGATGGCGATGACGACTAGCAATTCGATCAGTGTAAACGCACTTCGCGTCGCGGATGGAGTTGTTTGTTGCGATCGAACCATGACTGCCCTCTTTCGAATGACTCACTAGGCCGCAAAAGAATGGCACCATGCCGACAGGAATTCAACTCCAGTCGGAAACGGAAAATCGGGATGATCCGAAACGCAGTGACTGCGTTCAGTGCCAACAAACTAGCACCGTTGACATTCGGTCTCACAAAAGTCAACTTGTCTCGTTCTGATCAAAGTCAGATTGTTCTCCCCTGGCGAAAGACACGATCATGTCACGATCGACTCACCGCAGGCCTCGATCGGCATTCGCTCTTATTGAGTTGCTGGTGGTCATTGCCATCATTGCGGTCCTGATCGCGTTACTGCTTCCCGCGGTGCAACAGGCTCGCGAAGCCGCTCGGCGAACGCAGTGCAAGAATCAGCTCAAACAACTTGGGCTGGCGATTCACAACTACGAAGCGACGATGGGAAATCTCCCACCGACCGCGGTTGTGATCAAGCAGGCGGACGGCTCGCTGTGGACGAGCTATCTGGGGCCGCACGGTCGCATTCTCCCTTATCTCGATCAGGGCAATACTTACAATGCGATCAACGTCAACCTGGCCTATGGAGACTTGGCCAATCTTCCTTCTGTGTCGCATGTCACGGGACTGTTCTTGTGTCCCAGTGAACCGCAGACGATGCCCGTGCTGAATGCGTCATTCGGAACAATCGGTGGCGTCAACTACGGGTTCAGCATGGGCGATTGGTATGTATGGGCGGGTCCGAACGGCGGTCCCCTGACTGGATCCGCGTTCGGAGTGAACCTTAGCCGCCGGATGGGCGATTTCACGGATGGACTCAGCAACACCTTGCTAATGTCTGAGGTCAAGAATTATCAACCCTACATTCGCGATTGTGGTTCGCTATCGAGTATTCACGATCCGAATACCATTCCGCCTCCAACCGCCGATCCGTTGAGCGTCGCGCCCGAGTACAATTCCTCGGGTTGCACATTCCTGTTGAACGCCCATTCCCAATGGGCCGAATTGACCGTGCATCACAACGGCTTCACCACCGCCTGGCCACCTAACAAGGTCACTCCTGGCGGACCAGGCATGACGACTCCTGACGTGGATCTAAACAGTCAGCGCGAGCGAATCGGCGGACCGACCTACGCGGCCGTCACCTCGCGCAGCTATCACTTCGGCGGAGTTCATTCGCTGTTCGGTGACGGCACCGTGCGGTTCGTTTCCACGAATATCGACGGTTTCCTGTGGCGCAGCCTGGGAACGGTTGCCGGCGGTGAAGTCGCCTCGTACTGAGAAAGCGAGTTGCCGATGTGGGCCAAGCTGATCACTGTGATGTGTATCGCCCTGATCGCGCTGGTCGGTTGTGGCTGGCTGGCCGGATCGAAACTCTCTGAAGAAGAAGTGGAGCAATCCCAGCGTGTTCTGATCAGCGTTCTGGAGGCTTGGAAGACGGGACAAGCCCACACTTTATCAGCGCAGACTCCACCGATCCGATTTCAGGACGACGACTACATGGCCGGTTGGCAACTGGTCGGCTATCAACTGGTCAACCCGAACCAAGTGATCCAGAGCTTCCGTGACGTGCCGGTTCAGGTCAATCTGATCGACAGGCAGGGAAAGCCGCTTCAAAAGACCGTCACCTTTCAAGTCGGACTCGATCCCATCACCGTGCAGCGCAGCGACAATTGAGGAACAACATGATTTGTGCAGACGCAGTTGAACAAGTGGCCTCACGCAGAGGCGCCAAGCTCGCATCGATCACAGTCAATTCTGCATCTCCGCGAACTTTATGCCCCTGCGTGAGGCCGACTTTCTTTTTGCTCATGTTCTGTCTCACCGCGAGCCTTGCTCAGTCGGCAGAGAAAACGAGCGAACGAAAATGGGATTTCGAAACGGAGACCGCCGGTCAACCTGCAAGCGGCTTTCGTACTGCCGTCGGCAAGTGGACCGTCGCCCAGGATGGTAAGAATCGAGTGCTCGCCCAGACGGCGGAGAATGCAGACGCCGTGTTCAACGTCATTCTGCGGACGGACATCCTGTATTCCGATGTCGAACTGAGCGTCCGGCTGAAAGCGAACAAGGGGATCGTCGACCAGGGTGGCGGCGTCATCTGGCGGGCCAAGAATGTGAAAACCTACTATATCGCTCGCTACAACCCGTTGGAAGATTCCTTCCGCGTGTACAAGGTTGTCGACGGCAAGCGATTCCAATTGGGCAGTGTCAAAGTCACTGGCGACACCGAGTGGCATACCCTGAAGGTCACCATGAAGGCGAACAAAATCGTCTGCACGCTGGACGACAAATTGCAGATGGAGGCTGAGGACAACTCGATCCGTGGTTACGGACGAGTCGGTCTCTGGTGCAAGTCTGACGCTCAGACGTATTTCGATGATCTGACGGCGAAGGGCGAGACGATCATTCCGAAACCAACTGAACCGCCACAAGAAACTAAAGAGTTTGAGATCAAAGGGAATCGCCCCTATCTCGGTGGACACGAAGTCGATCTATGGGGCCTGCGCTGCGGCAATGCGTTCTTTAGCGATGCCGTGACGGAACGGTTCATTCGCAACTTCGATAACATGAACGCACACGGCATCAACATGGTGGGTGCTTTTATCCAAGGTGTGAATGCAGGCTATCCTGACGGTGATGCCGGGTTGAATGGTTTCACTCGTCACGGCGACATCCTGCCCGAGATGAAGCGGCGAATCGAATGGTTCGTGCGAGAAGCCGACAAACGCGGCATGGTCGTGATGATCGGCGTGATGGCTCCGCGCAAAGATCAGGACTTCTACGCCGAAGAAGACCTGAAGAATGCCGTCGAACAGACTGCACAGTTCCTGAAAGAGAAGAAACTACACAACATCTTCGTCAACCTGTGCGACGAATTTAACCATCCCCTTCGAGCCGACAAGTTAATGGTTCGCGAACCTGAGGGCGAAAAAAAGAAGGCGATGATCACGGGTTGGTTCAAGGCGATCGCACCGGATATCGAAGCTGGGATAGGGCCTCACTGGAAGTCAGGCACCGGTGACACCTATCCTGGCATGGATGTGCGCATCATCCAAAAAGGAATGGCGATTCCCAAGGAAGGTTTCGTGGTCAACGCTGAGCCGATTCGCGAGGACTATTTCAACAACGACGGCATCTTTAACGCCACGAACATCGAAACGATCTTCACGAATTGTCGCAACTACCTGGACGCCCCGCACGCGGTCTTCATGTTGCATTCGGGTTATGTCCAGGGAATCACGGGCTACAGCGGAACAGCACCGCATGCTGAAATGGGCGGCTACGGAACCGGCCCCAATGATCGCGGTATTCGCTTCTATTACGAATGGGTCCGCGACAACGTCGGTCGCTGGGAATATCCCAATCACGTGCCAGCGGCTGAGTTTTCAACGTTTGGCGTCGACCAGTGAAATCGCATAGGTCCCATTCGTCCTACAAGTCCTATCGAAATGGGACAAACACGACGAATGGGACCTATGATAGGCCGCCATGACCTAGGCCCTTAAGGTCGCCCCCAGCGTACTCTGACAGGCGGCGATGACCGATTGCTGGGCCGCTTCCACTTCTTCGCTGGTCAGCGTTCGTTCCGGCGATCGATACATCAGCGTCACCAGGTAACTTTTCTTTCCTTCCGGAATCTGTTTCCCGCGGTACTGTCCGCCGAAACCAATCGACTCCAACAAGGGCCCGGCCGCTTTGCGGACAACAGCATCCAGATCATTCCAGGTCACTGGGTCGTCCAGCACAAAGTTCAGATCGCGAGCTGATCCTTGATACTGTGGTAACGGCTTGAATTTCGGAACCATGTCGGCGACGGATTCCAATACCGACAGATCAAGTTCAGCCACTGTCACCGGATCTCGCAGGTCCAGTTGGTTGCCAACCGCCCGATCAAGTTCCCCCAGCCAACCCCAGAACTGGCCGTTCAACAGCAATTCCGCACCACGCCCCGCGGTGAACTGCGCGATTGATGACGGGCGAGCGTGAACGGTGGCCGAGGGATTCACTCGCGCCGCCAGTTCTTCCACAACCCCCTTCACTTCTGCGAATGACTTTCCGCTCACGAAGCCGATCATGGTCGGTTCCGACTGCACTTGTGGCAGCGTCTTGTCTGCGGACAAATGCACCGTCGCGATCTCGAACAACTGCGCTCCGAAAGTTCCTCGCCGTTCATTCGACCGCCGTGACCCCAGCAGGCTGGGGATCAGCGTTTGTCGCAACAGACTTGTCTCGCGGAAATCGGAATGATCAATCGCCAGCGGCGCGACATCGCCACGCGGGCGGAACAAGCCGTGCTCACGTTCGCTCACTAGGGAGACAGTGATTGCTTCGTAGTACCCTGCCCCGGTCAGCGTACTCCGCACGCGATCAACAACGCGATCGCGATGCGATTTGTGGCTGAGGCACAGCGGGACATTGGTGTCGGACGGGAGGTTATCATATCCGTGGATACGAGCCACTTCTTCAATCAAGTCGATTTCGCGAGACAAGTCGCGTCGATTTGAAGGAGCAATGAACGAAGCCGTTTCAGCAGTCGTATTTTCAACTTGCTTCAAACCCAGGGCCAGTAAGATCCGGATCGCTTCGTCGCTCGGTATCTTGATGCCCAAGACACGTTCAATCTGTGCGAATCGCAGCGTGATCGGTGTCGTGTTTGCCGTGGGTTGAACCCCCGCCGAGACAACGCCGTCCAGCAGTTCACCCCCGGCCAATTCCAAAATCAACTCACAGCAGCGGCGGCTGGCCCACTCTGGCCCCAGCGGATCGAGAGCTCGTTCGAACCGGTACGAGGCGTCACTATGCAGTTTCAATCGGCGCGACGTATTACGAATCGAAAGCGGAGCGAACAACGCGGCTTCAATCAAGACGTTCTTCGTAGATGTCGTGATCTCGGTTTCCGCGCCACCCATCACTCCGGCCAGTGCGACAGGATGATCGGCGTCGGCGATGACACACGTGTCCGTCGCCAGCACATATTCCTTGTGATCGATCGCCTGCAGCTTCTCGCCAGCTTTGGAGCGTCGGACGACGATTCGCTGGCCATGCAGCCGATCCATGTCAAACGCATGCAGCGGCTGACCGCACTCCATTAGCACATAGTTGGTGATATCAACGATGTTGTTGACACAGGCGATACCAACCGTCTGCAGGCGGCGCTGTATCCACGCGGGGCTCGGTCCCACTTTCACTCCGCGAATGACGCGAGCGTGATACTGCGAGCAGAGGTCCGGGCACTCGATAGCGACCGATGTGACCGAAGCGACTGGAGTCTTGTTCGTCTTGGGTGCCGCCGCCGGAACCGTCATCGGCACGTCATAGACAACGGCCGCTTCGCGAGCGATCCCAAGATGCCCCAGGCAATCAGGTCGATTGCTGGTGACTTCGAAGTCGATGCAAGTATCACCGTCGACATCGCGGCATTCTTCGAGATTCAAACCGGTCATCGTCAGGCGGTCGGCCAACACTTCGGCCGAAACGTCGACTGCCACGTACTGCTTCAACCAATCCCAACTGACAAGCATGTTCAGACCACCACACAATCGGACTGTTCAGAAAAAATCTCGAACCCGTACTGTAAACGGACCGCCCGGAAGGCGGAAGGGTTCGGGATCTCCGGTTTGGTGCTAAACGTTTATCGAGAAAAGTCGCTCCGTCTTCCCATTCGGCCCGTTCGCAGCCAAAATCTAAGGGACATCCAACAGATTTGCTGCAGAACATGCTCTCCGATAGTTGGCGTTCAGCGATCCGGGACTATGCGATCACTCGAAAGGAACACCATGGGATTTATCGATCTCAGCGAATATGAACCTATTTCGCCCGTGCCTGGCTGCCGCATGCGGACTCCGTTTGGTCAGAACCTGATGCTGTCGTACCTGGAAATGGACGACGGCGCCGAAGTCCCCCTGCATCATCACCCGCACGAACAAGGTGGAATCCTGATCTCGGGCCGCGTGCAACTGACGATCGGCGATGAGACTCGCATCGTCGAAGCGGGTTCGCTCTTCCTGATACCGCCAAACGTGCCTCATCGCGCGGTCGCAGTGGGAGGGCCGGCGCGAGTCCTCGATGTCTTCAGTCCGGTCCGCGAGGATTACGCCGAAATGGCGAACCGATACATTCCGCCCCTCCCCACTTCGAATCGTTCGTAACGAGCTAATTGAAAAAAGGTCGCCCTGCCTTTTGAGACAGGGCGACCTCGTTCAAACAGACGGACAGAAGGATCACGAATAGAACTGGTTGTCGTCGTAGTGACCGTCGTAACGAGGATCAGTCAGGTAGTCTAACCGACGGCTGATGCACTCACCTTGATCTTGCAATAGCAGGAATTGTTCATCGGGCTTCATACCCAGCAGCTTTTCTGGAGTGCACCCCAGGATCTCGGCCCACTCCTTCGCCATCAGGCTCGTCTTCAGCCCGAATAGCTGCAATGCGCCGGAGTTGTTGATGAATGTCTTCCAACTGGTGGGATAGGAATGCTGGATCTGCTGCATGTCCTGCCAGAAGGTCCAGATTCGGGCTCCGAATCCGCGACACAAGGTCATGGCCGCGGTCATCACGGGAAACGATCCCAGGCTGCCCGCTTCATCGATCAGGAATAACGTCCTCGGATCGGGCATCCGTCGACGCGAGAACACCGCCGTGAACAGCGATGCCAGGATGATCCGCAACAGCGGCTTATGGCTCTCCAATCGTTCCGGCGGGATGATGATATAGATCGACATCGGCTTGCCGTTGGCGAAATCCTGCAGCGAAAAACTCGATCTTTCCAGCATTTCAGAGACCCGCTCGCTGTTGAAGGTCTTGATATACGACTGAGCGGTCGCCAGCACGCTCGGTCGAGTTTCTCGCTCCGCCAATTGCAGGAACGATGCAAATTCCTGGCGGGCCAGTTCGCGCAACTGTTTGCCAACGGTATCCATGATCACCGCCAGGTTATAAACCACATCATCTCCGCAAAGCAGTCGTCGCATCTCGTTGAAGTTCTGCTTCTCGGGCGGCTGCATCGTGACGAGATAGTTGATGATCGCACTATGCAACCCGCTGGCTGTCGTATCCCAGAACGGATCACGACCAAATTTGTTTCCTTCCGACAGCATCGACGCCACCATCTGCGAATCGGTGTCGAAGTCGGCCGTCGGAAGCTGAAACATCTCCAGTGGATTGAATCCGTCGGTGGACTTGTCCACCACTCGAAACGGATCCAGCTTGATCACCTGCTGACCCATCTCGCGACGCCGCCGGTGAGTACATTGGTAGAGTTCCCCTTTGATGTCGATTGCAACAACTTGACCCGGATATTCCAGCAATGTTGGCACCGCACAACATCGCCCTTTCCCGCTACCCGTTGGTGCGCATGTCAGCAGATGCGGGCCATCATAGTAGGTGGGATCAATTCGTTTAGGGGGAGGCTGAACGTGCGATGAGAAACCGATGGATCGTCGCATGGCGCGTTGATACCCCAGCAGAATCTCGTCGCTCGTTGAAACCGGTGAGACGGAGTCGTCCTTGAGAGCAGCAGCGATCATTGGCGCAGTCCTTTCGTGACTGTTGCTTGCGTATCGCAAGCGGAACAAAGAGAAAACGACCGAACATCGAATGAAGAAAGATGAGCCGACAGGGCTCCAATCACAGGGCATGACCACTTCTTGCGGGCCGTCGAAGATTTGCTGACCGGAACGCAAGTTCCAACCGGCAGTCTCTGGCATCCGCGCCCTTCGCAATCCGACGTGAGTTGTTGCTGGCCCGCATCATGTTGGCCGCGTTCCACGTCACGGCGTTCATTCGAGCTTGCATCGGGAAGGACTCGCCGCACGCTCGATCTCGTTCACTGCAGTCAAACGATGAAGAAACATTAACACCCATCGGGATGTGAATGCGAGCAACTGCACCTTGCGGAGATTGACGACTCTGTCAGCGTGAAAAACAAGTTTGTTTTCAGCCAGCTTCTCATGAACGAGCGGCAGGGCCGACGTGATGAAGAATCGAAGTTACCGAGGCTTACCCGGACTGGCCTTTCGTTTCGCCGCTGATTTGTGCGATGCGGTGACAGTCTCGACAGCGAATGGGACAACTTCCGTCGCCACTTCACGCAGATTGGGAATGCACAGATCTCGGTGAGACTCGACGATTTTCTTTAACTCGCGAGCGGTCAGATCCGGTTGCGTGTGCAACACAAATGGCCCGCCCGAAGGACGGATCTCATCAGGCAGCCACGAGCTTCGTCCCATCCAGCTTCCGACCAACACGGATCCTTCTTTCAGAGCGGCTTTTGAGACAACCAGGTTCGTCGTTCCGCTCTGAGCAACTTGATCGACGGTACGCCATTGCAGGTGCCAGACGGTTCCATCCTGATGGCGGATGGGTCGACCAAATACGCGCATTTGCAGCGGATCGGCAACAGGAATTCCTAGCCCGAGAAACCCTGTGAGATTCCCATTGGAAGTGCATTCCAGGTGTGCCCGCCCGGCAATCCATGTCCGCTCGCTACCCGAAGTACCCTGCGGGGTATAGTCACTGACGTGATAGCTATACGGAAATCGGGACAGCCAACTCGTCAGTTCCTCGGCATCTCTCTGAGTAGTCAGCCGCTGCTGAAACGCGAGCTGCAGACATTCTTTGAACATGGACAGAGCCGCATTCTTTTCGAGTCCAATGCCCTCAGATTTTTCCACACTCTTCGAAGACAGGCGCTTCGCTTGCGGGAGTACAGCGACAATCATCGGACCTTGACGCTCGCTATCCGGCGGCAGATCGAGCACCTCCAATCGTTGCTCGTCGACATCGTCCATCAGTTCACGGTACGATAACGTCCAGGCGTCGCTCGCGGCGACTCGAGCGTGAGCTTCCAGCAATGTCGGAACCTCTTCCATCGTGTCGATGGTGGCTTCGACATCTGCCCATGGCACATCGAAGTATTTGCGGCGCGATGCCAGGGCGACCATGTCTGTCCCGCGCAGCTCGTCCCAATGATTCAGGGCACGGGCCGCCAGCGGAGCCGCGATATCAGTCCGTGATCGCAACAGACAACATCGCAGCGGCATGCTCGCCGCGAGTTCCGCAGCCGGAATCTTGGCGACTCGACCTTTTAAGCAACACGCCACGACGGCATCCACGCCTGCCAGCGGCTGATTGCCAAACAGCAGCTCGTCCGAATCCATGATTGTCTGGACGAACCGAAGTTGGACATCCGGAAACTGCGTGCGGAACTTCTGGCGCACGGCTTCCAGCACGAGTGGCAGCACTCGCATGTTGATCAGGTTCGTCGTCCCGATGCGGATCGTCACCGGGCGATTGAGCGGCTCGTCCTTGATCAGTGACATCGCCAATCCGTAGTGCTCGCTGGCGGCGGTCAAATGATCACACAGTTCTTTGAGCTGTGCTTCGTCGTGCAGCAATCCTTGCGTGATTCGCTCCTGCACGAATTCCTTGCTGACACCCAGCGCCTCGGCCAGTTGCTTGCAGAACGAATGGAATCGCGCGGTGCTGGGGTTTTCGTCGTCATCGCCCGTCAATCGCGACTTGCCATTGGCATCGGTCCGAACGGGAAGATGCCCACCCAGGAACTTTACGAGATCCGTGCTGGCATTTCGTTTCGATCGATTTCGAAGCGCCGCCTCCAGCATTTGACGCAACTGGTCGCACTTGTAGATCGTGGGACCTTCCTCTACGGAAGGTCGTCGTTGACGTTTGGCTGGCCCGGTCACGATGGTCACCTGCATGGATCGCGGAGGGGATGAAAGGAATGACGACGCAGCCACTCCTTCGTTTCCTGCCTGATCCTACTTCAGTGGCTTGATTCGAATGTTCCGAAATTCGACCTTCATCGGTCCTCCGCTATGAACTTGCAGAGCGATAATTCCAGAACGAGCGATCTCGGCATCCGGTTCACGATAATCGACCGTGGTGACGCCATTCATCTTCAGAATAAGATGATCGCCTTCGGCGCGAATCGTGTACTGATTCCAGTCGCCTTTCTTGAGCGTTCCTTCGAACTCTGCTGGAGCTTTGACAAGAATCTTGTTGCGACGCGATTCGTCGTACAGGCATCCCCAATAGTTTTCGCCCAGATCCGCTTGATAGCCCGAAACTTCCGTGCTGTTCGGAACTTTCTTCGTGCGGAACTGCACGCCCGAGTTACCGACGCCATCCTTCATGCGAAATTCGAGCTTCAACTCGAAGTCGCCGAACTCTTCCTTGGTGCAGAGGAATTGGTTGTGCTTGATTCCGGGTGAATCACCGACAATGTGGTTGTCTGCGACTTTCCACAGCGTGGTATCGCCATCCCAGCCTTCCAGATCTTTGCCGTTGAACAGCGATCGAAATCCATCATCATCGGCTGCCCAGCTTGAAGCGGACAGAACCGCAGCGACGGCCAACAGGAACATGAACGCAATTCGACCTGGCAACATCGTGTAACTCCACAGAAGTGTGCGTTTGAACGTGTCTCCGAAGTTTACGACTAACTGGCGCTGTTTGCCATAAGTCTCTTCAAAGTAGACAGCAGCCTCGGCACACAGAGTGTGCCTTTTACATTTCGATGGCGATGTTGCGACGTATCGACTCGCCGAACATACTGCGATCATGAGGAATCCCGTTCACTTCACTACAAGGCAACAATCATGTCGCGCTCGTGGTTGCTGGCGTTCTATGGCCTTTTGTTCCTCGCGACGACGACACTTCGCGCCGCAGAGCCAGACAAGACCAACTTCGTTGTGATCCTGTGCGATGATCTTGGTTACAGTGACTTGGGATGTTTCGGCCACCCCAAAATCAAGACACCTCACCTTGATAAGCTGGCTACTGACGGGATGCGGCTAACCGATTGCTATGCCGGTGCGCCAGTTTGCTCACCTTCACGCGCCGGATTGTTGACCGGTCGGATCCCAAACCGCGTTGGCATTTACGATTGGATCCCGCAGAAAAGCCCAATGCATCTACGAGCCAGCGAAGTCACTGTGGCGACGCTATTGAAGCAGGCCGGCTACCAGACCTGCCACGTCGGCAAGTGGCACTGCAATGGAATGTTTAATTCGGCCGAGCAACCACAGCCCGGCGACCACGGCTACGATCACTGGTTCGCGACGCAAAACAACGCGGCCCCGACGCATAAGAACCCGACGAACTTTGTTCGCAATGGCAAACGTGTCGGACCGACCGACGGCTACTCCAGTCAGGTCATCGTCGATGAAGCAATGTCATGGCTGACTCAACGCGATCAATCGAAGCCGTTTCTGCTGATGGTCTGGTTGCATTCCCCGCATGAAACAATTGCGACCGCCAGTTCGTTCGTCGAACCTTATCTGGCCGCGGCGGAAACTGCGGAGCAAGCCGAGTATTTTGGCAACGTCTCGCAAGTCGATCACGAAGTGGGACGCCTGCTGAAATCACTGGATGACGGCGGCCTACGAGAGAACTCACTGGTGTTCTTCAGCAGTGACAACGGACCGGAAACGCTCAATCGTTACAAGGGGTCCGAACGCAGCTATGGCTCGCGTCAGCCGCTGCGCGGGGTGAAGCTGCATCTGTACGAAGGCGGCATCCGCGTTCCTGGCATTGTGCGATGGCCACAACGGATCAAACCAGGACAGACATCTCACGAACCTGTCGCCAGCTATGATCTGCTACCGACTTTCTGTGCAATCGCTGGAGTCACACCCCCCGTAGATCGAGCATTAGATGGAAGTAGCCTGCTACCATTGTTGAACGGAGAACCCGTCAATCGTGCTAAGCCGCTGTACTGGCAATACGACCGCGCGATCGGAGGGCCGAACCGCGTTGCCTTGCGTGACGGCGACTGGAAGTTGCTGGCCGACGCGGGCCTGTCAAAGTTCGAGCTCTACAACCTCAAGACAGATTTCTCCGAAACCCGCAACCGGGCCGCAAGCGAACCCGCAAAACTGGACGAATTGGCCGCCAAGATGCGACTGCTGCATGCAGAAATCAAAGCGGAGGGGCCCACGTGGCCTGAGGGACCGGGCACACAAAACCAGAAATGACTGATTGTCTGCCGGTCGTTGGTCTGTGCGTCATCTCCCTGTCGCGCTTTCCACTGCTGGTGAAGAAGACCGACAACGTGCTGTTTCCTCGAACAGTACCCGAAACGACTCGCACTCAGGAATGACAATCGCCGATGACGCACCCTGCCCTGCTTCCCGACGATGAAGCCAATGCCCGTCTGACCGAATTAGTCGCTCCCTCGAATTGGACGAATCCGACACCGACCGGTCGCTATCACCTCGTTGTGGTCGGAGCGGGACCGGCAGGCTTGCTGACAGCCGCCCGGGCCGCGGAGTGCGGTGCAAAAGTTGCCTTGATCGAACGCGATTTGATGGGGGGCGACTGCCTGAACGTCGGCTGCGTTCCCTCGAAAGCGCTGATTGCGGCTGCCCGCGCCGCCGCGGCCGTCCGGCAAGCGGCCCAATTCGGCATTCACACGACTCCGCCCGAACCAGACTTTGCCGCGATTATGCAGCGGCTACGACGATTACGATCCGAGATCGCTCGCGACGATTCGGTCGCTCGATTTACGGGTTTGGGAGTCGACGTCTTTCTGGGAAGCGGCAAGTTCTCGGGGCCGGACTCCATCGAAGTCGGTGGCCAGACCTTGAGATTCAAGCGAGCTGTCATTGCCACCGGGGCCCGAGCGACGAAGCCAGAGATTCCCGGCCTCGCCGACGTCGGGTATCTCACCAATGAGACGGTCTTTTCGTTGACCGACCTTCCGAAACGGCTGGCCGTCATCGGTGGCGGACCAATCGGTTGTGAGATGGCACAGGCATTCGCTCGACTGGGCTCGCAGGTGACCCTCATCGAGCGAACAGACCAGTTGCTTGGTCGAGAAGACGGCGCCGCCGCCACGATCATTCAAGCCGCCCTGGAACGAGACGGCGTTCGAGTTCTTATCGAAACCGCAGTGAATCAAGTCCATCGGGGGGAATCAAAGCTGGACCGAACACTGGAACTGATACATCCAGAAACCGCGGTCGTGAAGCTGAGCGTCACCGTCGACCAAATCCTCGTCGGAGCGGGTCGAACACCGAATGTCGAAGGGCTAAATTTAGCGGCCGTTGGCGTCGCGTTCGATGCCCGTCACGGAGTCACCGTTAACGATCAATTGCGTACGACTAATCCAACGATATTTGCCGCAGGCGATGTCTGTTCGCCGTTCAAATTCACTCATGCCGCTGATTTCATGGCGCGAATTGTGGTTCAAAATGCCCTCTTTCGCGGACAGGCCAAAGCCAGCGCGTTGACGATTCCCTGGTGTACCTATACCAGTCCCGAACTGGCTCAGGTCGGCCTGACCGAACAGACCGCTTATCAGCACGGCATCGCGATACAGACGTTTAAACAATCGTTGGAACAGGTCGATCGCGCCATCCTGGAAGGAGCCACCGAGGGGTTCGTGAAGATTCACGTCAAGGCCGGGACTGACAAGATCGTTGGAGCGACCATCGTCGCTGAGCACGCCGGAGAAATGATCGGCGAAATTGTTCTAGCGATGTCCAACCATATTGGCCTGAAGCGTTTGGCGAGCACCATCCACCCCTACCCCACGGTCGCAGAAGCCATTCGTAAATGCGGCGACAGCTATAACAAGACTCGGCTGACACCGCTCGTGAAGTCATTGTTCAGTAAATGGCTGGCTTGGACGCGTTAGTTGCTTCCGCAAATTCTAGAGCGTATCCCACCTAACTGTGGCGTCTCGCGAGCGAAAGCCCACTGTGTCTAACCCATGCTTCAACCCGACACGAAAGTGCGACCCGCACTAAGAACTCGCGCGCACATGCTGCTCCGCGATCGCAGTGAATCCCGATGACGATTCGCTGCGCATGACCGACAGTGCTCGGGGAGGGTCGCAGTAAGGACAGACTTCGCTGTAGATCACCTTACTGCACTTCGCGCATTCATGAACCCCATACACGGGCATCTCGGTGGCGACGCGTTTGTGGATGAAGAATCCGAAGACAAAGATCGTGAAGGCAGCCATGATCACCGTCGGGGCAAGCTGGTGAGCTCCGAACAGCACGAACAATGTCACGATGATCGATACGCAGCAGATCGAATAGAGAGCGACATCCGTCATCCGGGCGCGATTGTATTGCGCGGCAGCCAAGTCATCGTTCAGGCGTCGCCCCAAGATATTTCTTAGGACTTCGATCTTATGATCTTCGATCGATTTCGCGGCGGTGCTTGCACCCACGGCCCTCAACAATCTCTGTGCACTGTCATGCACGCGATAGCTGTCGTCGTCGTTAAATTGATCCTGATGGGCCCAGCGATTGCGAAATTCTCGCAATTCACTGACCAGGCTGCGTTCGGCCAACCCAAGTTTGTTGCGAAAGACGGAATTCCACTGGTCCCACATCACGGTCAATAGCGCCTGAGCATCCCACTTGCCGCTTAGCATCGCGGTCGTGGAATGGCCGCGAAACGAAGTGCGCGCAGTTTCTTCCCAGTTCGGCCCGTAGGCGTGATGCATTTCCTGTTCAAAGAACGGAAGTAGCCCGCTGGTGAGCGAGGCTAAGACGACTCCGATTCTTTGCTGGTTGCTTTGCACGATGACCTCGCGCAGCAAGTGGATCACGCGGCCCGCGTGCAGCCCACCAACTGGCATCATGCATTCTAGATAGGCAACCACGGCAAACTGTATGGGCCTTCTGCTCGCCAGACGCGGTTTTTTCGACTCATAAATTACGGGCCTGAAAAATCGACCGAGCCAGTAGAACCGTCACAATCGTGACTCGCGCGAGCCAACTGGGTTCAGAGCAGAAAACTCGTTATGCCAGCAGATCTTTTACCACTTCGCCATGCACGTCCGTCAGCCGGAAATCGCGACCCGCGTAACGATAAGTCAGCTTTTCGTGATCGAAGCCGAGCAGATGCAGCATCGTGGCGTGAAGGTCGTGGACGCCGACTTTCTTTTCGACCGCTTTAAATCCGAATTCGTCAGTGGCACCGTGTACGTAGCCCCCTTTGACGCCGCCACCTGCCATCCAACAAGTGAAACCGTGATGGTTGTGGTCGCGACCGTTGATCTTGCCGGCGTTCGCGCCGGGAGTCGGAAGTTCGACCACCGGCGTTCGACCAAATTCGCCTCCCCACAGCACCAGCGTTTCATCAAGCAGGCCGCGTTCCTTCAGGTCGGTCAGTAGCGCCCCGATCGCCTGATCGCATTCACCCGCCAGACGACGATGATTCACTTCCAAGTCATCATGGTTATCCCACGGCTGCCCTTCCCCGTGCCAGAGCTGCACAAAGCGAACGCCGCGTTCAATCAATCGGCGTGCGATGAGAAGTTGTCGCGCCTGGACGCTGGTCCCATACGCTTCCTGAACATGCTTGGGCTCGGCCTGGATATTGAAGGCGTCCGTCGCTTCCATCTGCATCCGGTACGCGAGTTCGAACGAGTGGATTCTCGATTCTAGAGCCGATTCGTTGCCCCGTTGCTCGGAGTGTCGGCGGTTCAACTCCTGCAACAGATTCAGTTGCCGACGTTGCTCGCCACTGCCAATCTGATCGTTCTTGATATTCTCAATCAGCTTTTCGATCTGCTGGTGCCGGGTATCGATATACGTCCCTTGATAGACGCCCGGCAAGAACGATGATCGCCAATTCTGAGCTCCCGTGATAGGCAGCCCATTCGGGCACATCGCGATGAAGCCGGGAAGATTCTGGTTTTCCGTCCCCATGCCATAGGTGACCCACGAACCAAAGCTCGGGCGCGGCAATCGGCCGTCACCACAATTCATCAACATCAGCGACGGTTCGTGATTCGGAACTTCGGCATGCATCGACCGGATGACACAGATGTCATCGATGTGCTGAGCCGTGTGATGAAACAGCTCACTGACTTCGATGCCACTCTGGCCATACTTTGAAAACTTAAACGGCGACGCCAGTGCCGCCCCAGTCTTACGTTCGGTCGGCAGATTCGAAGTCGGCAGGCTCTGGCCATTGTATTTGGTGAGCGACGGCTTCGGATCGAACGTGTCTACGTGCGACGGACCACCGTTGAGAAAGATATGAATGACATGCTTCGCCTTCCCGCCATACTGAGCAGGTCGCGGCGTCATCGGCGAGGTCGATCCCGGCGCCGCTTCAGCCCCCTGCCCGAGTAAGCTCGCCAATCCCAGGCTGCCGAGGCCGGTCCCGGCCCGGTTCAAGAACTCACGTCGTGTCGCTGGAAGAGTGAGATATTGGTGAAGGTTCATCGTCGTCTCTGCTTTCTCGGCCCGTTTTCAAGTCTTTCTGGCAGGAGATATTCCTGCCAATTATTTCGACT
Organism: uncultured Schlesneria sp.; assembly: GCA_903840265.1. Lineage (GTDB taxonomy): Bacteria > Planctomycetota > Planctomycetia > Planctomycetales > Planctomycetaceae > Schlesneria. Next base: position 19,323 of record CAIMFH010000097.1, read on the forward strand.
TCAGCCTTAGACTGTCCAATTAATCCGCAAACCAGAACTCATTCGTCAGCAGTAACGTTTGGGCCAATCGATCCCAGGGCGACTGCTTCTCCGTCGGCGTCGTCTGTGCTTCGGCCACAAATCGCAGCGCCAGTTCTCGCTCTTCCGATGAAGGCTCGCGAGACAAAACCCGGCGATACATCTGCGCTAGCCTCACGCCATCGTCGTTCGCGCCAACCTGGCTCTCGGCCGCAACTCGTCGTGCCTGCTCGATGACGAATGGCGAATTCAATGCGAACAGTGCCTGCTGAGGCACCGTCGTGTTTGGGCGTTCTGGAGCACTGGAGTCGACATCGGCGAAATCAAACGCCCGCAAGACACCTGGCAAATCGTTCCGATTCACAAACGCATAAATCGTGCGACGCGAATTATTCGGGTTCATGACATCTTCAAATGGCCGACCGCCAACCGACTGGTCCAATCGCCCGGCCACCGCCAGCATCGAATCCCGCATCTCTTCAAAGTCGACTCGCAATCTCGGCATCCGCCACAACAAACGATTTTCAGGATCCACCGCACGAGCCGCCTCGTTCTCGGCCGACGACTGGCGATACACATCGGATGTCAAAATCAGCCGCTGCATCTGCTTCAGGCTCCAACCACCATCCATCAACTTCAATGACAGCCAGTCGAGCAATTCCGGATTCGTGGGAGGCATGCCGCGCGTCCCAAAGTCGCTGGGGGTTCCTACCAATCCCGTTCCAAAGTGATGCTGCCAAATCCGGTTGACGATGACTCGAGATGTGAGCGGATTTTTGGCGTCGACGATCGCCTGAGCCAACTCCAAACGGCCGCTCCCCTTGGTAAACGGCTTGCGTTCCAGCCCCGCCACGACTTGCAGGAACTGACGCGGGACTTGCTTGCCGTGTCGACCGGGATTGCCGCGGATGAACACCGGCGAATTCTGGAGCTGACCGTCTCGCATCACCATGGCGCGCGGCGGAGCACCCGGCGATGTCACCTTGAGACTATCAACGTTGCGTTTCAGTTGTGTAACTTTGTCCCGAACGTCACGACCGACCAGCCCTCGGCTCTCCTCCATCTTCACGATGCAGGGAGATCCCTCGCCGTACAGGACGACTCGCAATTCCTCGGCGGCTTCGTCGGGTAACGACTTAGCATCCGCAGATTCCTTTCGCAGCGCCTGCCACTTCGATTGGACATCGTTGAACACTCCGCCATAGACCTTGGCTAGATCCGGCAATGTCTGCGGTGGCGCAGTGATAATCGCCTGCCGTACCAGGGCATTCACCTTTCCAGCATCCTCGGCTCCGTCGGGTGACTTCCAGCGTTCTACCAGTTGAGCAACTTGCCCCGTAAATTCTTCGACGCCGTGCTTGGAAAGCTGCTGCCAGGGACCGAAGACCCGATTTTCGGGCTTGGCCTTCTCGTCGAGATAACGTTTCCAGCGTTCGACCAGTTGCTTCCGCGGCTCGTTCTTCTCACTAAAAACGGCGGGAACATTCTGCCAATTCTGATTTTCACGAGCGACGACGATCAGGCAATCGCCCGCTCGCGATCGCAATTCGTCCATCACCTTGCCCATCGCTTCGTGTTCATAGTCGGCAAGAGCACGCTCGCGATTGGCAAGTTCCTTTTCAAACTCGACAAACGCCGAAGCTTCTTTGGGGGTGCCGATAATCGGCAGCTCTTCCGGTTCCATTGACGAGGCGAACACGCCGTACAATGAGTAATAGTCGTCCGTCGGCACGGGATCGAACTTGTGATCGTGGCATCGCGCACAGCCAACCGTCAGTCCCAGTAAACCGCGAGAGACAACATCGATTCGATCGTCGATGATGTCCTGAGTGTTGTTCAGGTATCGCCTTCCTACGGTCAAGAAGCCCAAGGCCGCCAACCGAGGATCATTGGCCGCAGACTCGACAACCGCGTCGGCCGCCAGTTGCTCGGTCACAAACTGATCGAACGGCTTATCCGCATTGAATGCATCGACCACGTAGTCACGATAGGTGTATGAATACGGGTACCGAGGTTCGGCCGTGAAGACATAGCCCTTGCTGTCGGCATAGCGGGCCACATCCAGCCAATGCCGAGCCCAACGCTGTCCATAGAGCGGCGATGCGAGCAACCGGTCAACCAGTCGCTCAGTCGCATCCGGCGCGGCTTCCGCTTCAAATTCCTGAACTTCATTTATTGTCGGCGGGATACCCCACAGATCGAGTGTGACCCGTCGAATGAATGTGTAACGATCCGCCGCGGGCGATAGATGCAACCCTTTGACCTGCAGAGCGGCCGCGGCGAGCGAATCAATCGGTGATCGCTCGCCGACAGTCCCTGCCGGAATCGCGGGCGCCTTGATGGGCTGAAATGCCCAGTGTGATTTAGTGGCATCGGCAGACGAACTCGCTCCAGGTGCGTCATCGGGCCATGGCGAGCCAAGTTCGATCCACTTTCGCAAAACGGCGATCTGATCGTCCGGCAACTTTCCCTTAGGAGGCATCTGCGTGTCATTCGGGGAATGACTCAGGACCTGAATCAACCGACTGCCATCAACGTTCCCGTCAACCACCACCGGTCCCGAATCGGTTCCTTTGCGAAGTCCGCCGCGATTGTCCAGACGCAACCCCGCCTCTTGCTTCTTCGCCCCATGACATTCCTGGCAGTGCTGGATCAGCAGCGGTCGAACCTGCTTTTCAAAGAATTCCACCTTTTCGGCGGGCAATGCTTCTGCGGCGACGACTGGCCGAAGGCAGAGGGCAACGAGCGAGCAACAAACGAGATATCGAAATGTCGAGGACATCCTGCGACCTTCTGCGGGGAGCGTATAAGAGAGCGGATCAATTGGCGGGAATGCTGGCGGGCGTAGCACAATTAATTGTTGCATCCCGATCTCTCGGAAGCAATTGCGTTACATCGTTCGGATCGTGGTTTCGACGAAGTCGTCACCACACATTTATATCGTCCGCCAATCGAATATCACGGAAATCGAACTCCGGCAGACCCTCTCAATCGGCTAGCTTGCGATTCGATTGACCTGAACTCGCCAGAAAAATTCATAATTCTTGGCGTTGACTGCGGTAGCGATAAGTATGAAGATTTGATGAACAACCGATAAATAATTTGGTTGCGTGCAGATTCCGTGGAGAGATCGCCTTGCTCTGACGCTGGAGGATGACAGATGTCTATTGATAACTGGAAGTTATGGGTCGTACCATTCGCCGCCTGGTTGGTCGTGATGGCGTGGTACACGGGTTACCAATCCGGCTATGAGGAAGGGCATCAAACGGCATGGCAGATGTCACGACCCACATTCTTAATGCAAGACGGGGAACTGGTCGTCAGCTACGACAACTCCGGCAATTCGACAAGCAAATAATCCCGCCAGTAACCCCGGCGGGATTTTCTTTTGAGGACTACTTCCCGAGCAGTTCCAGTTTGCCGTCCACCGTCCGTCGCAGGATCGCCTTCACATGTGGATCGGCGATCAATAGATCGTCACCGAGCATCGCCACTCCAACAGGATTTTTCAGAGGGTCGCCCTTCACGAATTCGACCGGAGCGCCCCCGGCGGATTCGACCTTCCAGATCGTCTTGGCATAGTTGTCGGCAATATACATTTCTCCTGCCGACCCGAGCACCACATGGTGCGAAAAGTTGAACGGTCGCCCCTCGACAAGAACTTTGCGTTCTTTGCCATCGGCCGAGATCTGGATCACCGCGTCCTTGCCGTGACACACCGCAATCAAGCGGCCTTCGGCATCCATCGTCAATCCGCGCACAGCCGCCAGTTCGGTGATGATCTCTGGCTCACCCCCGCCCGACGGCACTTTCACGATCCGCTGAATTTCGATATCGGACGCGTAGATTGCCCCATCCTTGGCAACGGTGATCGCCATTGGGATCCCCACATTTCCCTTCGTCAGCGGTTGTGGCTGACCGGCGTCGTCAAACCGATAGATTTCGCGCGTGGCTGAATCGCCCGCCAGCAACTTTCCGTCTTGATCGATCGCCAGGCAACGCACCGCATTCAACGGCGTCCGAAACTTCTTCGACCCCTGAAAATAGATCGACCATTTGTTGTCAGCAAACTTCCAGATCCCCGGAAGATCCCGATCGGCAACGTAGACCGCCGAATCCTTGCCGACGGCGACTGCCAGCGGGTACTTCATCGTCTCTTCTGCGAACGCTTCGCAGGTCGCGAACCTGGCGACAATGAATGCACAAACCAACCAAATACGGGGTCTGACAGTAGGCGACAATTGATTCATTGGATTGAGAATCCCGAGAACGTGGCGACGTGAGATGAATAAAAGATGAGGGCCTCAAGTCTAGCGTGCGCGGCCAGACTTGTCCCTCAATCGAATCGCTGGCCAAATCGACGCATTCCCGATTGTGATCGGCTGGGCTCTCGTCATTCTTCGAACCTTCACCAACCACAATCGCAGGACGTAGCGCATCGTTGTGTTCACAGCACCGCATCAACGTTGGAAATTGATTGAATCCAAATTCATCAACCCGCCCGCTTTATTCGGATGGACAAACACGAAATAGACATCATGCCGCCCCTTCGTTTCTGGAAGGTCGACAGATTTTTCGTAGAACTTTTCCCACGCGCCATTCACTTCGACTGGGATCGTGGCCAGCAGTTCGCCGTCTGGACCGTCGAGTCGAACTTCGATTGAGCCGCCAGAACCAGCCGAAGCGATCTTCAGCGCTAAATGCTTGATCGGGTCCAATGAGACCCCGTTGAATCGCAGGTAGTGACCATGATTGATCGCGCCGACAAACTTCCCTCCACCAGCCGAACCGGACCCGAGAATCGAAGGCCCCTTCACTTCGTCTGCCAACTCCGCCTCGACCAACCGCGGCCTGAGATAGACGGTCGCCGTGGAACTGAGAGGTGGAACCGCCCCGGCTCCGCGATCGATGTAGCTCGCTTCCAGCTTATAGTGGCCAGACTTGCCCCCCTCTTCTTTCGACACGGGGATGTCACCGACAAAGCCAGAGAAGACACGAACCAGCCCGGCAGGTTCCAGGCTGTAGATCCAGCTCACCATCTGTTTGACTTCGTCCGGCGTGTGCTGGGCATGTGGGATCATTGGAATCTTGCCCCAAGCCCCGGTCGAACCTTTCAGCACCCGTTCAATCGAAGCCTCCATCGCTCCGTCCTTGCCGCGGTACTTGGTCGCAACCTCCAGCAGCATCGGCCCGACTCGCTTCTGATCGACAGCATGACAATTGAAACAGTCGCTGCGTTTCATCAGCCGCATCCCTGCAGGCCCCTCATTACCACCAGCCCCACCGGTCACCGGAATCGGCTCCTTCGAAAAGGCAGCATTGATCGAGACGCGGCCTGGCGAATCGGCGTCGATTAACTTCACACCGTTTTCATCAACCTCAACATCGTCATTCGAACCGTCTTCGCCATCCTTCACGTACAGTTGATACTGAATCGGCTCATCGGGATCGAAGAAGTCGCCCAACTGCGGACGGACGAAACGCACAACGGGACGCTCGTTGCCCACCAGAACGGGAACCGATCCGGAACTGGTCGCTCCGTGAGCATCCGTCACGATCAACTCCGCGTTATAAACACCCGGTTCATCAATCGTGATCGTTGGATTCGCCTCACGAGAAACTACCTTCACATCGGGAGCAGCAACCGGCCCCCCTTCGCTTGCCTTTGCTTCAGCAGCACGAGTCACTCGCCATTCATACTTCAAATCGTCGCCAGCATCTTTGTCGAACGATCCCTTGCTCGACAGAGAGACCGCCAAGGGATGTTTGCCGATGTTGTTCTCGGCCGAAGCCACTGCGATCGGTGCCCGATTACCGCGAACGTAGTCGATGCGAACCAAGCGGGCGTTCTGATTCACTCCCCAAGTGTCGCCGTACTCGATCAGATACATCGCACCGTTTGGTCCAAATTCCATATCGATCGGACGGACAAACTGCTGCGTCGGCATGAACGGTTCGATCTTTTTCACGTTGTACTCGGCATCCAGATGCACGACCTTGATCCAGTGACGTGACCATTCGTAGATGAACAGCGAACGATCAAACACCGCTGGAAACTTCAGATTCGAAGCCAGCGCATCCGAGTAGTGATAAACCGGCCCCGCACAAGCCGTTCGACCACCGCTGCCAAGTTCGGGGAACTCAGCCGACGATCCACCCGGATAGTAAAGGAACGCAGGCTGAGCCGGAGGCAACAGTTTTTCGCCCGTATTGTTCGGCGATTCATTCACCGGAGCGTTGGCGTCGAATTTCTCGCCGATGGCTCCCGTCGCAAAATCAACATCGTGGTAGGCGTAGTTGTTCCCGACAAAGTAAGGCCAGCCAAAATTGCCAGCGCGACGAGCCTGATTGATTTCGTCATACCCGCGCGGTCCACGAGGTCCGTCGCCACCCGCATCGGGTCCCACATCACCCCAGTAGACAAATCCCGTCTCCGAATCAACGTTCATTCGCCACGGATTACGGCAACCCATCACGTAGATCTCGGGTCGCCCCTTCGAACCATCACGAGGAAACAAGTTTCCTTCCGGGATCTCATAGGTCCCTTCCGGTGTCGGCTTGATCCGCAGCACCTTGCCGTTGTAGCTGTTGGTGTTTGACGCCGACTTCTGAGCGTCCCACGGAGCCTTATCGGCTCGTTCATCGATCGGGGCATACCCCTGTGAATCGCCATGCGGATGAGTGTTGTCACCCGTCGCGATGAACAACTCGCCACGAGGACCGAAATGCATCGACCCCGCATGATGGCAGCATTCTTTGCGCTGCTCTTCGTATTTCAGCAGCACCTTCTCGGATGCCATGTCCAACTTACCGTCGACCAGCGTAAAGCGGCTGATGTGCTGGCCCGTGAAATTCGGTGGCGAGTACTGCAGGTAGATCCAAGCGTTCTCGCTGAACTTCGGATCCAGCGCCAGGCCAATCAACCCGTTCTCTTGTTCGGTCGTGATCTTCACATCACCGACCTCGGAAATCTCCCGCGTCTTCGGATGGATCGACTTGAGCTTGCCACCCAGTTCAATCAGAAAAATCGTCCCGTCATCCGCGACGGCCAGTTCCATCGGCTGCTTCAGCCCGGTCACCAACGGCGTCACTTCAAACCGACTCGGATCCACAACTTCGGGTTCAGCCGCACTGACAAAGACCAGCGGGAATAGCGCAGCCGACAATCCTAGCGCAACAAACAGGCGGGGCATAACAATCCTCGGCGAGAATCTCGTGGTGGGTAGACAAGGCAGGCGGCAGGTGCCTTTTGGCACGAGTCCAAATTGTAACCAATCTCGCTACCGAGCTAAATGTTTCCTGCCAGAAGTTTCAGTTTGCCTGCTGCTCAACCACGGCTCAATCAATTTGTGTCGTTTCCCCGAACTTTTCTCAAGAACCGCTGTCCAATTCCCCAATCTGTCCAACAGCACATTTCAGAAAGGAGGTTCCCATGGTGAACACCCGTTTGCAAAGGTCAAGGCATCGATCGAGTCCCACGCGGAATGTCCGCGATGGTCTTATTTTCTGACGTGAATCCCAACAGACTCACGTCATCTTCCCAAGGGAATTTGTATGGAAGTGAGTGTTCTTCAGCGGCATTTCAGCCGCATTGGTGCTCGAGCCCGCTTCACATGGCAGGATCGAGTCCGCAACTCTGTAACTTTGGATATCGCGCACGACCAACTCGGCGAAATATTCGACATCCGAGCCTCGCAACAGCAGCGCGTCGAAGTTGATGTTCTGCATCTCGAACCTCGACAGCGACATCTATTACTTATGACTCACACGGAAACAGGTGCCAAGCACAAGTTTCTTTGTGGTCATGACGAACGACACTGGTTCGTCGCAGCCGTACCCGAAAATCGGCCGGTTTCGACCGTCCAGACGGCGATGGAAGCGCTCAAGCCGACAGAAGTCGTTCTTCGGCAAACGCGATTAAAGGTTCGACGCAAGAATTGGAACCGGAGACGCAACGAAGCCTTCATTCGTCAAGGCGAATGGTTCTTCGTACCGGAACCGGGTTTGATCCTGAATACGAATCTCGTACTCAGCCATGAACCACTTCGACGGGGCGGTGGTAAGCCGCATATGGTCGAATTCCTGTATCGGTCAGGTGGAGAAGTCGTCTACATCTGTCCACGAAAGCCAAACGGTTTAACTCAAACGCAATTCAACACGTTTGTGTCACGCAACCCAGCGGCGAAAAACTGGAATTGGACCAGCATGAGTCGCAATCCGTCGGTCTATGTGAAAGGCCGAATTCGTCACGCAGATCACGCAACCATTGTGCTGCACGATTGGCATCGAGTTCTGATGAACACCGAATCTCAGTCCGCAGCGATGAGCCATGTGGTCTTCCTGGACTAATCGAGCAAGAACAAGCGGGCGCAGTCATTTGACTGTGCCCGCTTTCTTTTATGCACCAACCCGATCTCTACAGTTGCGTTCTGCGACGTACAGGATCGTGTGAGTGAGAGACATAGATGACATCCCACGGCGGCTGACCGTACAATCCGCGAACTAACGACGTAGTGGAGATTGTCGCTTACGTCCTTGCCGCCTATTGATTCAGAATTGACGTTCTACTCATGGATGCGAACCGACGCCTTCCCAAAATTGCCGAGAAGCTGACTAGGAAGGCAAAAGCGAACCGGCTATCAACCGCAGATCTGCAGACCGAATGCCCATGGCTCTGCCGACAAATCTCCGCTGACGCCGCTTGCCGTGGCCTGTTCGATCTGTGGAGCCTGAGCAGCAATTTCGATGAACTGGCGAATGTTGCCATTGTGGAACCGGCAGTCCTTGCAGCGATCGGCGAGATTGCCGGCATGCCCTTGGATGACTCAATCGTTCACGCCGGCCTGCAACATACCTACGGCTATCTGCTTAGCACGATCGAAACACCATACGGTTACAAACGAGACCGCTGGGTCAGCCCCTTTCTCGAAAAGGCATTCGGCCTACCGCCCGATGCCTTGGGGCCGAACCCCACTGAAGGAACATTGCTCGCCAATGCCACTTTGATCGCTGGAATGGCTGCATTTCGTGGTGATGACGTCGCGACCAAACGACTTCGCCGAGTCGCCCCGGCAGCTTCGAAACCCGTTCGCAAGCTCGATTTCACACAGTTCGAACAAACGCGAATCATCGAATCGCTCTCTCTTCGCGATTCGGCGGGGCGATTCCGGTCCGTGCGAATCCGTACGGATCTGGTCCCTTTTCCCTGCACCGTCGAGGGAACCGACGACACGACTCTCCTGATCTATTCCGTGGCCGACAGCAGGCAGTCCGGTGCCCAGTTAGTCACGCTGTTTCCCGTCGGCTTGCCCATGGTCGCGGATTTGACGCATCGCGACCGCTTCGGTGCCAACGTCGAGATCCGTACTCGCTTCAATGCGTTTGTTCCCGGTGTCTCGGGTCAGACTCTAATCGGTCGTCGAGTCGTATCGCACTTTGCTCGTTCTTCTTGAGCGAGTCCCAGCGCAGGCACTTAGAACTGGCTTGCCAGTAAGTAACCCAGCGCAAAAATTGCACTCCACCCCATCAGTCGAATGGAAGTTGTCACCCGATGATATTTCGCGGCCGAGATATGCGAATCGATCAACAATCCTGCCGCGACTTCGTTCTTCAAGCCGACCGTTCCCAGCTTCGAACAATCAGTGATGAACTCATCGACGTCATCCAGCGTATAGGCATAGTGAATTGCGGCGGGATGAAAATGAGCACATCGTCCCAACGCGGGATGCTTCCCACGGCGTCGAAACGGAAGAATGCACCGAAACGCCCAGATGCTCGACAGCACCAGCAGCAACAACCACAGCATGTACAGCCCCACCACCAACTTCGTCCACCATGCAAAAGGATGAACGAGTTTGTCGTTGTGGAGATAGTCTTTGAGCGATGGAATCAGCAACCCGGCCAGTCCCCCGCCAACAGTCAGTACCACCGCGGCCTTCGCGTCTGCAAATCGGATCCACTCGGCGATCACCTGATAAATATCGATCAGGTTTTCCGCTTCCAGCGGCGCGAGGGCTTCCACGGAGAGTGGTGTTGGCACATGGGTATCTGGCGTTGGTAGCTTGGCATCAGCGTCAACCATGCGTGGATCCCGTCTCTTCTTGGGCCATTCCGATTGGCCACCACGTGGAAGCCAAATCGCGCGTCATGTTATAGTCACTACAACTCCTCGTCGAGGAGCACAGTCGATCGACTCGCCTCAAACGAGTCTGTTTCTTTAACGTAGTGACACACTTCGCCAGAAAAAGATCGTTGTTTTCTGGCGAGACCCGTCTTTGACATCGAGCAGAATAGGCCCCACATGTCGCATTCACTTTTCATCGCCATCCTCTTTCTGTCGGCCTCCGCGACGTTGCAGGCTGACGACAGCCTTCGAGAACGCCTGAAGGACGCCAACGGAAAACGGGCCGATGTCTGGGTCTATAACGACATCCGCCAGGCAATGGATGTCGCCAAGCAACAGAACAAGCCGCTATTCGTGACGTTTCGGTGCGTCCCCTGCAAAGCCTGCGCGGCCTTCGATGCCGATGTTGCGAACGGCAACGACAAAGTAATCGCCCTTGCTCAGGAAAAGTTTATCTCGGTTCGGCAGGTCGAAATGAAGGGGGTCGACCTCTCACTCTTCCAGTTCGATCACGATCTGAGCTGGGCAGGCATGTTCATCAATGGTGACGGCGTCGTTTATGCGCGCTACGGAGCTCAGAGTGCCGAAGGGCCCGACGCGTACAACTCGATCGAAGGCCTTATGAACACGATGCAGCGAGTCCTGGAACTCCATGCGGCGTATCCGAGCAATCTCGCAGAGCTGAAAGGAAAACGCGGAGTTCCAAAGCCTGCCAGCAACGCGTTGGAGTTGCCCGGCCTGCGAAATCCAGAGAAGTACGCCAAGCAAACGGAGCGATCGAACTGTATTCATTGCCACAACATTCACGACGCCGAACACCAGCACGCGTTGAATACCGGGACTTATTCGACCGAAATGCTGTGGAAGTACCCCCTGCCCGACAATATCGGGCTAAAGATCGATCGTAAGAGCGGCATACGGATCGAAAAGGTGATCGCCGACTCAGCCGCCGCTAGCGCACAACTCAAACCAGATGACGAGATCGTGCGCATGAACGGGCAGCGAATCACCTCGATCGCTGATATGCAGTGGGTGCTGCATCACCTACCTAATACCGACACGCAAGTCGAAATCGAGACCACCAACTCCGGTAAACATGTCGTTTCACTGCAGACGGGCTGGAAGAAGTCCGACTTCTCCTGGCGCGGCTCGATGTGGAATGCACCCCCGCGCTTTCAAGCTTGGGCTCCGGTCCTCAAAGACGAAACAAAGGCCAAACTCGGACTTCCCGAGACAGACACGGCCTTGGAAGTCCGCTGGATCAATCTGCAAGGAATTGGTGGTCAGCAAGCATTCGACGACGGCTTGCGAGAAAAAGACATCATCATCGCCCTCGCCGACAAACCGCTGCGGATGAATACCAAGCAGTTTAACGTCTTCATCAAGCTCAATTACAAAGTCGGCGACACGCTACCACTGACAGTGCTGCGAAACGGCGAACGCGTCGAGTTAAAGATCAAACTCGTCGAGTAGCCGCATTCACAAGGCTTCGCGTCACTCGTCACTCGCGAGACGCTCAACGGCAAACAGCAGTGCCATCGCACCGCCACGATCATCAACTCCGCGGATCGCCTTCCGTTTCAGATAGTCCTGTAGCGACTTCTGCGTGCCGGTCCCCTCGCACACATCGATTAACTTGCCGCCGGGCCGAATACGTCGACAGATCGCCTGCCACGCCTGATCGGCGTGCGGCTGATAGGTCGCGCGATCTAGCCATCCCAAAGAGACACCTCGCTGCAACGAGAATCCAATCATCGCGGTGGCGCTGAATTCTTCGTACGCCTCGGGGACATCGATCACCTGTCGCCATAGACCGGTCGCGGTTTGCTGCTTTACCAACGTTCCAATGTGACGCCGGAACGCCGTCAGCAAGTCTCCACGACCGGGATGGTCTTGCGGTAGCAACGTCAAACACCACGCAGCTCCCACAGCAGAAAACCCATTGCCACGTCCCCAGGCCGCGTCGCAGAGATGCCCATGTCGATAGAGGTGGTCGTCTCGCTCTCGCAAGCGGCGCATTTCGGCGAGGTACTGTATCGCCGCATCAAAGTAACGCTTCTCGCCCGTCAATGCCCCGGCTTCGCATAGAATCGGACCACACATGAAGACGGCATCGCTCATCTCGTGCGGTCCCGGCAGACGCACTTGCGTCGAACCCGGTTCAAATAATTGATCAGCAGCCAAACGAACAGCGGCGACGCATTGATCTCGTAATGCTCCCTCTGCATCATGCGCCACAGTGGCATAGACCAAATGCCCGGCGAACTCGACATGCGACTTCGAGACGGGGCGCGAAGCCCCTAATAGCTCAACCACGACTGCTCGCTGCGAGCCATCCTTCGCCAACTCGCCGAACCGCCAGCGATTACTTACCGCCAGCGCGGGGATGTATGTCACACTCTTTAATTCCCGACCATAAACCTGCAGCAGTTCCCGGGCAACTTCGTTTGGCGAAGAACGCTCTGCCGGTGCCGGTTCAGCCCCCTGCACCACGGAAGCCAACAATCCGCAGGCAAACAATGTGATGAGGCAGTGGCGGAGCATCGGCAGATCCTCAAGAAGGCCGCTTCACGCGGAACGGTCGCCGTTTTCGATTTGGTCGCTACGACCATTCGTCGAATGGGAGCGATCAAGAGGTGATAGAAACCATCACCGGGAAGCCAGAAAGAGCGGGTGAAGGGAATCGAACCCTCACCTAAAGCTTGGGAA
>CAIMFH010000098.1 GCA_903840265.1 uncultured Schlesneria sp.
CGGCATCCCAAAGACCACGCAACTCTCGCCGGATTGGACCAGAACTTCGCCGCCACGGTCACGAACGAGCCGACCTCCCTCGGTTCCATCGCGGCCCATGCCTGTCAGAATCACGGTCAATAGTCGGCCATCGAAGGCGTCAACCGCCGAACGGATCGTGTAGTCAACCGCGGGGCGACAATTGTGTTCGTGCGGGTCTTCCGTCAGGCGAACGACGACCTGAGCGAGGCCACGCCGCTCCAGAGACAGGTGCCGTCCTCCACGGGCCAGCACAGCCATCCCGCGGCGCAGCACCAGCCCATCTGAGGCCTCGACAACGTCAATTTCACTCGCTTCATTGAGTCGCCTGGCCAGCGAAGCAGTGAAGCCTTCCGGCATATGCTGAACGATGAGAATCGGGACTGGAAAATTCGGTTCGAGAAACGGAACCACCTGCCCTAAAGCGTCAGGTCCACCGGTCGAGCAGCCAATGACGACGGCTTCGTAATTCATTGTGCGCGAGCGTCTCGGTTCGATTTTCGAGGCTGCGGCCGGCGCGGGTTCGCGTTCCCTGCCGGTATCTTCGCGAATCCCCGAGATTTTCTCTGACAGGGCGGCCAGCAGTTCCGCCTTGTTGGCGGCGGGATCTTTGCTGAAGGGCTTCAGGATAAAATCGTAGGCTCCCTGCAGCAGTGCATCGGTTGTCACTTGCGCCCCAGCCGACGTCAGGCGACTGACCACGATCACCTTGGTCCGGATCCGGCGACGCTTCAGTTCCTGCAGGACGCTCATGCCATCCATCTCGGGCATTTCCATGTCGAGTGTCACGAGGTGAGGCTGCAGTTCGATGATTTTCTGGAGAGCGGTCTGGCCGTCTGATGCGGTTCCGACGACCTCGCACTGAGGAACGGATCGGAGCGTATTGATGAGAACTGTTCGAAACAGTGCCGAGTCGTCAACTACCAGTACCTTGAAGTTTTCCATGCGTTAAGTGCTTTGCCGATACTGCTCGAAAAACGCTTTCAAATTCACCGGATCAAACGGTTTGACCACGAAATCGAGAGCACCGCTTTCGATACATTCTCGCAGCTTGTCCTTCTGGTTGACGGCGCTCACCATGACAATGTTGGCATCCGGATGCAGTTGGCGGATCGCTTTCAATGCGGCCAATCCGTCCATCCCGGGCATGACCATGTCGAGTGTTACGAGATCGGGACGGTGTTCCTGAAAAAGGCGGACGGCTTCGTCCCCATTCGTGGCTTCCGCGACGACCTCCCATCCTGCGGACCGGGCGATATCCCGGATCTTCATCCGCATGATCAGTGCGTCGTCGACGATCAACAGTCGGTTCATGGACTTCACTCCAGCAATTTTCGATCCGTTACGCGAAAGGGACGCGCGTTTTCGATCAGATCGACATAAACAATAAGATACCAAGTCCGTTGATGTTCGAAAAAAGCGGTTTATTATTGATCGAGTGGTTATATTTCAATCGGTGGCGATCCAACCATTTCGATCGTGACGCGGCCCGTATCGACCTCAAACGCGACTCGCCGCCCGGCGCGTCCTCCACAGTGTCTGGCCATCACTGGGATTCCCGCGCCTTTCAGTAACTGCTCGACGGCGGTGACGTTCTGGTCACCAATCGACGCGGGACCTGACGTCGTAAACATATTGGCCCCACCGGTCACCTTGGCGGATAATTGCCGCTCGCGTCCGCCGAGTTCTTCGATCTGACGCAGCATTTCGGTCAGGGCGGTATCGGCATATTTGCCGAGCGCGGATCCCTGGCCGTTGGAATTCGGCAGCACCACATGCGCCAGTCCGCCGACTTGATTCCGATGGTCATACAGGATCAGGCCGACGCACGATCCGAGCAAGGTTCGCAGCAGGAACGCCCCGCGAACAACCTCAATTTCGCCCATCGCGACTTTTCGCTCGGGCAATCGTCGAGGCTCGGCACCGAGGCCTGTGGAACTTCGAATGGGAGGTGTCATCGGGCGATCTCACCGTGCGAACCGAGCTTTGACAGGATTCGCGAGAGTTTGATGAGTGACGGCGGATCGGGAATCAACAGGAACGTCCAGTTCAGCGGACAGCCGTGCAGTTCAAACTGGGCTCGGGCGAACAGGACATGATTACCGGTTGACGCCTGATCCATGAAGACCGTCTCCAGCAGACTTTCGGCATAGTCGCGGAAGAAGGTCGGAGGTGAGGGAATCAGGCTGACCGATTCACCACATCCTTCGGACAGGAATCTCGCCATGCCATTGAGGTAGGCACTGCCGAGAATGTTCATCGACTCCTGCGCCGACGAGATTTCGACGTCGCCCCAGTTCGTTGCCGTTCCGGGCGGATTCCCCAGCAGCAGATCGCTCAGTGAGAGTCCGCTGGCATCGTCGAACGCCAGCACCATCTGGCCGTTCAAGGTCCCTTCCATCTGCATCAGGCACATCCCGACGATTTCGTCAGACTGACCGAGTACGGCCGTCGCCATGTCCAGGGGACATTCATCCGCGGAATCGATCGAAATCTCGGCCGGTGCCGACAGCCAGTCCTGCATGGCTCGGGACCCCATACGGGCTCCGGCATGAAAGGCCTGGGTCAGTCGCTCCAGTTGTTCGGACG
>CAIMFH010000099.1 GCA_903840265.1 uncultured Schlesneria sp.
ATCTGCTTTACATCATGTTCATCCTGCGAAACACAAGACGACACCAAACCACACCGCGAGACGATCCAGCAGGTTGAGACTCGCGAGTTGACTTACCAAACAGTCCCAGAAAGGACCTTCCGCCATGACGACTTTCGCTGCCCTGATCAATGACGAATCTGGTTTCATCGTTTCCGCCGAATTGGTTCTGGTCTCGACCATCGCTGTGCTGGCCATGATCGTTGGACTGTCGGAAGTCGCCATCAATGTCAATCACGAACTCGAAGATGTCGGTTCAGCCTTCGGTTCGATCAACCAGACGTTCTGCGTCAAAGGAATCAAAGGCTGCCAAGGTTACAGCAGCGGTACTGAATTCCGAGACAACATCGATAGCTGTGATTCGAACAGCGATATCATGGGTGTCAGCACCCAGGGTGAAGGCTCATCGAACTACTAAGCTTAAGGTTCATCTGCCTGAGCACCTCACCAAAAACAAAACCGGCCGCGGGTCTCTCGCAACAGACGAGACCCGCGGCCGTGATGTTTTCTTTGACCCGCGACAGCCTTATTCAGTCTTCACTCGCACACCAGCCTTGATGAGTTCCGCGAATTCGCCTTTGAAATTGGCGGAAAGCGGATTGCCCGCGAGATACAAATTCCAATACGGGGCGAATCGCCGCTCCCCAGCAGCATCCTTCTTTGCCATCTCAACCAGCGGTGACAAATCGCTCAATTGATTGCGTTCGAGGAAGGTATACCGCAGTTCGGTCATATCCTTCAGCGGCGTGACATCCTTCACCTGATTGTCTTTCAGGTCGAGACGTTCCAAGCGCAACGCTTTCAAGGGCGTGATATCGGAAACTTTATTCTTTTCCAGGTACAGCGAGTAAACCTTCGTCAGTTCGGCAATAGGAGCCACCGATTCCACCTGATTGCGGCTGAGATACAGGTTCTGCAATGCCTTCAGAGTCACCAAGCCATCCAGTTTCTGGATTTGGTTGTCGTCGAGTTGCAGATACTGCAGTTTGACCAGTTTTCCCAGCGGTGCGACATCGACAATCTGATTCTTGGCGAGATCAAGCGATTGAATATTGACGCATTCTTCGAGTGGTTTGACGTCCTTGATCTTGTTGCCCGTCAGTCGCACTTCCATCAAATTGCGGCATTTCTCCAAACCAGTCAGATTCTCGATTCCGCGATTCGGGGCTTTCAGGAAGTAGATCGTGGCGACATCTTCGTCGGTGATCTTCTTCGCCTTGTCAGTCTTGTCGATCTGCTTCTGCTTCAGAATCTCGCGAATGACCGTATCCAGATTTGCGTCTGGAAACTCGACATCGCCGGCATTCACGACGGATGCGATTGAGACAGTCAGCAACACGGCCAGATATCTTGTCCAACTCAGCATTCGTCTGTCTCCAGCAACAGAATCAGGGTGAGAACTCGTGGCACGATCGAATTCGTGCCAGGCGGGCATCATCGATCCGTGCAATGTACCCGTGGCGAGAGGGGGTTCTCAAGTCCGCATGAGCATTGAACACTCGTCTCGGTCGGACTTTCCGAAGAGCCGATATCCAGCAGAGCTCACGATTTGGCGTTTGGTTCGCTACAATCGCATCGCAATTCGCCGTGTCTTTGGCAATCCGCGGAGGTCGTGATGACTTTCAGAATTCGAACCTACTGCCTGGTCCGGTACGTAGTGATCTGCATGCCCCTGGTGGCGTCTATGGTCGGAACGGCAGTTCGAGCCGACGAAATCGCGGCCGATCTTGATGTCCCCAAGATAACTAAGCTGATCGACCAACTGGGCTCAGTGTTCTTCGAGGAGCGTGAGGCGGCCGCCAAGGAACTTCGAAGCCTCGGCCAGCAGGCGATTCCGTTACTGCAAGAAGCTCGGACTCACAAGTCTGCAGAAATTCGCTCGCGAGTTGCTGCGCTATTGCGACAGCAGGCACTTACTTTAGGTGAGGCCGTTCAAGCGTTCGCCAAGCAGCGCGATGAGGACCTCAATCTCGAAGAGGGCATGTGGTTGATTGCTCGAATCCTGAATCATGATGTCCAGCAAGCGACGTTAACCCGCCAACTCGATCAGTTAGCAGATGCGGTCCGCAAGAAATTGGGCAAGATCGAACCTAAGTCTGTTGCACCGGATCGCATGGTGACCGTCTTGCGCGAAGTTCTGTTCGATCAAGAGAAATTTGGCGGCAACTTCGACGATTATCAGAACCCGGCCAATAGTTCGCTGGAGAAGGTGTTAGAGACGAAGCAGGGTCTTCCCATTTTAGTTTCGCATGTGGTGATTGCCGTCGGGCGCCGATTGGATCTGCCGATTGTCGGTGTTCCGACTGCAGGCCGCTACATCGTGAAATATGATGGCAAACGAGCGGCACCAGGCTTGCCGACTCAGGACATTTTTCTCGACCCCTTCAACAATGGAAAAGTTCTGACCCGCATCGATCGAATGGAGTCGTTTCCCGATCACGATCCCGACCGGATGGTTGACCCGCAATCGGCGCGTCGCGATCTCATCCGGATGTTGAATAACATGGAATCCCACTTGTTCAATCGCGACGAGATCACGAAGGCCTATCAGGCGGTTGAGTTTCGCGTCGCCCTGGAGCAGACGGCGAAAACGCCAGAATGATCACTCGCTGGGAGTGACGCAGGGCTTGCATCGATCGAGAAAACTGTCAGTATCTGCGGCGAATGATCTCGACCCATTTTTCGAAGCAGCATGACCGTATCTTCTGGTGATCCGATTGACGATTGTTTAGCCGCCGTCCGACGACGTTGGACAGCCACGCCGCGGGTCGGAATCGTGCTCGGGACTGGACTGGGGGGCTTCGTCAGTCAGATCCAGATTGAAGCGGCCTTTGAACGTGAGAACCTACCTCGTTTTCCTGCCGCCACGGCGATGAGCCATCGTGGGCGGCTGGTCTGCGGGCGCATCGGCGACTTGCCGATTGTCGCGATGGAAGGACGATTCCACGTCTACGAGGGGCATTCGCTCGACTTGATTACGTTGCCAATTCGCCTGATGCGCGCTTTGGGAATCGAACTGCTGATCCTGACGAATGCGAGTGGCGGGCTGAATCCCGATTTTGGTGTTGGCGACATCGTCATGTTGACCGACCACATGAATTTCATGGGGATCAACCCCTTAGTCGGTCCGAATGACGATCGTTTCGGTCCCCGATTTCCCGATATCTCCGAAACGTATTCGCAGCACTGGCGAAATGTTGCCGCGAGCGTGGCAAGTGAGAGCGGGATCTTGCTTCGGCAGGGGGTCTACGTTGGCGTGACGGGCCCAAACTATGAAACCAAAGCGGAGATTCGTTTTTTTCGCATGGCCGGCGCGGATGTGATCGGGATGTCGACCGTCCCGGAAGCACTGGTCGCAGCGCATGCGAGTCTGCCAGTCCTGGGGTTTTCGGTGGTCACGAATGAGTGTCTTGCGCCAAATACGACTCCCGTCCGAGGTGAGGATGTCGTTGCGGTGGCCAATGCCGCAGCGGATCGCCTGCAAAAACTGCTGTTGGGAATCTTAGGGCAGTTTCCGATGTGCCTGCCTAGAGGCCTCGGGCCGCAGCATTCGAGCTTTATGTAGTGGCTCTGGCAGTAGTTAAGCAGGCCGAGTGAGTCTCCAAATGGGCAATCGGTCCATTTGATGACAAGTCGGACATTGCTTGAACCGATCTGCGATTGTTTGTGTCCACGGACATTGACGAATTCCCAAAGCAGCAGACATACTACTGCAACGAACCGCCGGGCTAACGCCGATGCGGCGGTGTTTTGTTCATTTGATTGAGGAATGGCGACGCATGACGCAGCGGATTTGGAACTTCTCGGCCGGGCCCGCGGTCCTGCCGGAATCGGTATTGGAAGAGGCTCGCAATAACCTGATGTCGCTGGGGAACACCGGCATTGGCATCCTCGAGCACTCACACCGAGGCAAAGCATTCCTCGCTGTTTACGAAGAAACAGTCGCCCTCTGTCGTGAAATCGGTGGTATCCCCGATGACTACGATCTGCTGTTCCTGCAAGGTGGGGCCTCTACACAGTTCTTCATGCTACCGATGAGCCTGTTGTCGAAAGACCAGACCGCCGACTACCTGGTGACAGGAGCCTGGTCCGAGAAAGCACTCGAAGAAGCTGCTCGATACGGCAAAACTCACGTCGCCTGCTCCAGCGAAGACAAGAATTTCTCTTACATTCCCAAGACGTGCAACTACAGCGAGAAGCCGACATACGTTCACTACACGTCCAATAACACGATCTTCGGTACTCAATGGAGCGGCATGCCGCCCGTTCCTGCCAATGTCGATCTGATCTGTGACGCCAGCAGCGACATCTTTTCGCGTCCAATCGACATCGCCAAGCATGGAGTCGTGTACGCGGGTGCCCAGAAGAATCTCGGTCCGTCCGGCGTGACACTTGTGATCATGCGCAAGGATCTTGTGGAACGCGGTTCCAAAGACGTACCGACGATGCTGCAGTATCGGACGCATGCCAAGAACGATTCGATGTACAATACCCCGCCAACATTCGCGATCTACCTGGTCGGCCTGGTCCTGAAGTGGATCAAGCAGAAGGGTGGCCTGGAAGTCATGGGCGACTTGAATCGACGCAAGGCCGGAAGGTTGTACTCGTATCTCGATCAAAGCAAACTGTTCAAGGGAACAGCCGCGGTCGACAGCCGATCGCAAATGAATGTCACCTTCGTCACTGGCAATGCCGACGTCGATTCCAAGTTCTGCTCGGCCGCGACGAAAGCGGGCTTCGACGGACTGAAGGGACATCGCAGCGTCGGCGGGATGCGAGCGAGTATTTACAACGCCTTCCCTGAAGCGGGCGTCGATGCCCTGATTGACTTCATGCGGAAATTCGAAGCCGAGAATCCAGCCTGACGTCTCAAGCTGAAGATCTGAGCGACCCAATGAACTCCAACGACGTTGCCGCCATCGACGCCGCCCGCGCGGATGTCGGCATCGTCTGTTCTCTACCGATTGAGATCGCGGAGTTCTTGGGACGCTGTAAACGATTGAAAACCTACAGCGGTGGCCAGTTCAAGTTTGTGGGCGGGCTCTGCGGCGACATCAGAATCGCCATCGTGGAAGCGGGGATGGGGCCGGCACGAGCCACGCGTGCCACCCACGCGTTGCTCGACGCGCATCAACCTCGCTGGATCGTGTCGACGGGATTTGCCGGCGCGTTAAATACCGATTTGAAGCGAGGCCACATTGTGGTGGCGAATGAAATCGTCGGCCTGAACAGTGAACCGTTACAGATTGATCTCGGTATGGCTTCGGATCCTGCGAGCGGCCTGCACGTGGGCCGGACCTTGACCGTCGACAAGATGATTCGCACGATCGAGGAAAAGCGTGCCTTGGCAGAGCAAACCGGAGCGATTGCTGTCGACATGGAGACCTTGGCCGTGGCCACCGTGTGTCGACAGACTAAAACGCGGTTCATGGCCGTGCGGGCGATTAGCGACGATCTGTCGACCGATTTGTCACCGGAAATCTTGAGCTTGGTGGGTGACACCGGAGCAATCCGATTTGGCGCGGTGATCGGCTCACTCTGGAAGCGGCCTTCGAGCATCAAAGACATGTGGCGCATGCGTGAACATGCGATGGATGCCTCGGAAAAACTAGCCAGCTTTCTGGTAGGAACGGTGACACAGTTACACAGCGCGACGATTTGAGAGAGATATCCGCATGTCACTTCTCCCTTCCTGGTCGACGGTCAAGATCCCGATCGTGGGAATGCTGCACTCGCCACCGCTGCCCGGATCGGCAGACTATCGCGGCGATTTCGACTCAGTCCGCCAGTTTGTCCTGCGCGATGCCGAGTTGCTGCGCGATGGGGGCGTCGATGGATTGATGCTCGAGAATTTTGGTGACACGCCGTTCTATCCTGATCGAGTTCCGGCCATCACAGTCGCCGCGATGACCGAGTTGGCCGCAGCAGTCCGCCAGCGAGTCGCGCTTCCGCTCGGAATCAATGTGTTACGCAACGACGGCCGTAGTGCCTTGGCGATTGCCGCCGTCTGCGGAGCCGAATACATTCGAGTCAATGTCCTGTGCGGCGCTCGGGTCACAGATCAAGGCCTGCTGCAAGGGATTGCTCACGACTTGCTGCGTGAACGGACGACGCTTGGCTGCCAGCACATTCGGATTCTGGCGGATGTCGACGTGAAGCACTCCGCCCCGTTGGCAGCACGACCGATTGAAGTTGAGACGAAAGATCTGGTCGAGCGAGCTCATGCCGACGGAGTGATCGTATCCGGTCAGGCGACGGGCGATCCAACCGACGCGTCCACATTGGCGATTGTTCGCCGTGCCACAGCGGTCCCCGTGTTCGTGGGAAGCGGCGTGGCAGCCTACAATGTCGCCGGCCTCATTCAATCCGGCGCAAGTGGTTTGATCGTCGGCAGTTCCTTGAAGCGAGACGGCGACATCGGGAAGCCGATCGATCCTGATCGCGTTCGCGAACTCGTCAAGATTGTGCGCGCTTGCGGCTAGCGGCCTGCTGAACCTTTATTCTGAGGCAATGTCTACATTGTGTCGTCTGCCGGCACTAATCGGTTCGCCGCTGAAACTGGCTTCAGGCGAGGGGAATTGGTAGCTTATCTGCTCGCGAGTTTGACGATTCTGGCTAGATAAATAAGGTGTTCTTGATCGATGCTTGAGATTAGTGGCCCCGACTTTTCGAAGTCTGATCTGATTCCCGTGATCGCGCAAGACGTCACGTCCGGTGATGTGTTGATGCTCGCCTATATGAACGCCGAAGCCTATGCCGAAACGATGCGAACAGGCCGCGTGTGCTATTACAGCCGCAGTCGGCAAAAGCTATGGCGCAAGGGTGAAGAGAGCGGTAACGTTCAAGAATTGAAGGCTCTGTTCTACGATTGTGATGCCGACACGTTGCTCGTGAAGGTGAATCAAATCGGTGGTGCGGCCTGCCATGAAGGCTTCAAGAGCTGCTTTTTCCGCCAGATAGACCCCCAATCCGGAGCGGTCACTGTCATCGGAGAGCGAGTCTTCGACCCCAAAGTGGTTTACAAAAAATAGGTCTGAGCGATTTCGTAAGAGACCAAAACGCAAGTGCGTTACCCGTTCCAAGCACTGGCTGCCCTACTAATCACGACTGAGTCACCATGTCCGACAAGCTAATCAAACTGGGAATCCCTGCCGGCAGCCTGCAGGACGCGACCGCCGAACTGTTCAAGAAGGCGGGATACACGATCAAGTTCTCGTCGCGGTCTTACTACCCCGAGATCGACGATCCCGAAATCGAATGCATGCTGATCCGCGCTCAGGAAATGGCTCGCTACGTCGAGCAAGGGGTGCTGGATGCTGGGATCACCGGTTATGACTGGATCTTGGAGAACAACGCGCAGGTCCACGAAGTCTGCGAGCTGATGTTCTCAAAGGTTAGCCGCCGTCCAGTGCGATGGGTTCTCTGCGTCCCGAACGATTCGCCGGTACAGTCGGTTAAAGACCTACAAGGCAAGCGAATCGCAACAGAAGTCGTCGGACTGACGCGGCAATATCTCGCGAAGCACGGTGTCGAAGCGAACGTCGAGTTTTCGTGGGGTGCCACGGAAGTGAAGCCGCCCAAGCTGGCCGACGCAATCGTGGAAGTGACCGAGACAGGCAGTTCTCTACGCGCGAATAACCTGCGAATCGTCGACGAAATCCTGCAAAGCACGACACGGTTGATCTCCAACAAAGCCGCGTGGCAAGTCGCGGCCAAGCGAGAAAAGCTGGAAAACATCTCGCTGATGCTGAAATCGTGCTTGGCCGCAGAGGGTAAAGTCGGCTTGCTGATGAATGTCCGCCGCGTCGACCTCGCCGCAATCCTGCAACAGCTTCCCGCCCTGCAGAAGCCGACAGTAGCATCTCTCTCCGATCCAGACTGGGTCGATGTCAACACGATCGTCGACGAGTCTTACGTCCGCATGATTGTCCCACGACTGAAAGCAGCTGGAGCGATGGGGATCGTTGAGTATCCGATCAACAAGATCATCGACTGACGTACGAGTCATCGACAGTGCCGTGATGCTTCTCGGTTTCAGTTCCCCTGACGCGGCGCCTGTGTGAAAACGATTCCGCATCGGGATCGCTTCTCTTTGGCTTTCAGTCGCTGTTGCCGTAGAACTGCTCGCGTCTTCACACGAGAGCGCTACTATTCCCACTCAATCGTGCTGGGTGGCTTCGAGCTGATGTCGTAGACGACGCGATTGACGCCGCGAACTTCATTAATGATTCGGGTCGAAATGCGACCCAGAACCTCGTGCGGCATGGGGTACCAATCCGCTGTCATGAAATCGTCGGTCTGGACGGCACGGACGGCGATGACTTCTTCGTAGGTCCGACCGTCACCCATGACGCCGACTGACTGTACTGGCAGCAACACAGCGAAGGCTTGTTGGATCTTGCGGTAAAGGCCAGCGGTTCGCAATTCTTCTAACACGATTGCGTCGGCCTCGCGAAGTTTCGTCAGCCGTTCGGCCGTGAGCGGTCCGAGGCAGCGAACTCCCAGTCCAGGGCCGGGGAATGGATGTCGCCAAACGAGTTCCTCGGTCAGGCCCAATTCGAGGCCCATGCGACGGACTTCGTCCTTGAAGAGGTCTCGCAATGGCTCGATCAGTTCGAAACCAAGTTCTTCCGGCAGTCCACCGACGTTGTGATGAGCCTTGATCGTGGCCGCGGGACCATCGGCGTTGGCACCGGATTCGATGACGTCAGGGTACAGTGTCCCTTGAGCCAGGAAGTGGGCGTCTTGAATCGATTCGGCTTCTTTGCGGAAGACTTCGATGAAGACGCGGCCGATGATTTTTCGCTTCTGCTGCGGATCAGTGACACCGTCGAGTTCCGACAGGAATCGCTCGCTGGCATCCACGACGTGCAGGTCAGTCTTAAAATGGTTCTGAAAGCGGTCTCGCACCTTTTCGGCTTCGCCCTTACGAAGCAAGCCGTTGTCGACAAAGATGCATGACAGTTGCGACCCAATCGACTTGTACAAAATCGCCGCCACAACGGACGAATCGACACCACCCGACAATCCACAGATCACGCGGCTCTTGCCGACTCGCTCTCGAATCGTCGTGACTTCGCGTTCGATCAGCGAACTGATCTTCCAGGTGCCGTGGCAACCGCAGACTTGCTTCACAAAGTTTGACAGCAGTTGAGTGCCGTCGGCAGTGTGAGTGACTTCGGGATGGAATTGCAGGCCGTAGATGGGCAGCGTCGCATGTTTGACAGCGGCGAAGGGACACGTGGGCGTATCCATCAGTGGGACGAACGAAGTCGTCGCGGCGTCGGCTTGATCGCCGTGGCTCATCCAAACGGTGGTCGTCGAAGGCAAACCCTTCAGTAGTGGGTCATCCTTAACGATGTGGCAACTGGTCCGCCCAAACTCGCGTTTGGCCCCTGGTTTGACGACACCACCAAAGGCCTGCCAGGCCAAATGCATGCCGTAGCAGATGCCAAGAACGGGGATGCCCAACTGGAACACGGCGGGGTCGACCTGCGGTGCCCCCTTGTCGTAAACGCTTGCGGGACCGCCGGAAAGGATCAATCCGCGCGGGTTAAGCTCGCGAATTCGGTCCAGTGTCAGATCGTGCCGAACCAGTTGGCAAAAGACGTTTTGATCGCGAACTCGCCGGGCGATCAATTGCGCGGTCTGGCCTCCGAAATCGAGAACCAGAATCAGTTCTTCCTGTTTAGGATCGACGAATACTGGATCGGAGCTCTTGGGGGATACCGCGGTTGTCACTGTCATCCTTCGGCCGTGTTAGGGTTTCGGCCCAAATTCTCGGACCGGGAAAAGGAAAGATTTTAGCGTCGAATCGGGCGGAAACAATTCTCACACTTCAGGTAGGGTGGTCGGAATCAAAAAGTTTGTTGATTAGATATTCGATCACCATTTGCTGTTGCGTACGGTTACTCGTTGACATCAGTCGCGCGCCAGCGGTACAACAAATATCGGGAAATGCCCAATTTTACGAACGGCGCGGTAGGAACCGTGCTCTAGGCAGTTGGCGTCAAGGATGAGGAGACGCGCAAATCTGTCAGTTGAGGGTGTCTCCATACCTTGAGGAAGCGCAATGATGTCGCGTCTGTGCCATTTGGGTCTGTTCGTGGTGTGTCTGACTGGAGCAGCAACACCAACACTGACTGAAGCAGGATGCTGTGGTAGCGGTGGCTCGACGTATGGGGCAAGTTACGCTCCGTATACCACAGGGTACACACCGTACTACACGAGCTACGCACCGTACTCTGCTGGTTACTCCAGCTACTACACTGGATACTATTCGCCTTACTCCAGTGGCTATGCCGCTGGCATTGGCTGCAGCAGTTGCCAGTCTTGCAACAATTGCTCGCCCTGCAGTGGTGGCAACTGCGGAACAGGCTGTGCTTCGGGCAACTGTGGGACCGGATGCTCGACTACGGCGAATTCAGTTCCCGGTGGCGGTCTTCAGCCAGTCGCTGATCCGGCGAACGGAACCGCTCGTAATATAGAGAGTCGTCTGGAAGTGATCGAACGAGAACTCAGAATCACTCCGCCACGCGCTAGGACCTACGCACCCGACAACTTCAATTCGGCACCGAATCGGAATCGGAACAACGACGCCGGGTCACCGACCCGAAACCGTGAAGATGGGACCAACTTTGAGGCCCCTGCCCCAGGGAAAACACGTGACGAGAACGACACCGAGATGTTCCGTGAACGATCATCGAACGGTTCGACAGAACGATCGTTCAAGCCTACCACTGAGAAAATCGCGATCCCTGGGAATGACGATTCCACCGGCACCGTGATTCAGTCGAAGAAGCCAGCGCCCGGGCCATCGATCGACGACAAGAATGATACGACCCTGCGTCTCGACTCGCAAATTACCTCGCGCGCCGTAGCACCACGTGGACGGCAGTTTATGGTGTCTGGCACAACGCAGGTTGGACCAGTCGTCGCCAAGGCGAAACCACAACTTCAAGTCGACGCACAACCACGGACGATCAATCTGGCACGTCACTAAAGATTGTTTTGATGCGATCTGACCACGAGGTCAGGATCAATGCGGGGCCCCTTAGCTCGCGAAGATAATTTGAACGGTTGCTGAAAATAGGGTGTGAGGTTTCGACCTCGCACCCTTTTTTTCTGACTGACGACGAGTTGGTTTCAGGAAAGGATTGACTGTTATGCGTCGAGTTGCCGTGATCGGGCTCGGGCGATTTGGGATGGCAGTGGTAGAGCAACTGGCAGCCAGCGGGGCACAAGTCATTGCGGTCGATTCCGATCGCGAACTGGTGGACGAAGTCAAACACCGCGTCGATGTCGCCGTCGTTTTGGATTCGACAGACGAACGAGCTTTACGCAGCCAGGAAATTCACAAGGTTGACGTGCTGATCGTCGCGATTGGTGAGAACTTCGAAGCGGCCTTACTGACGGCGGCCATCGCGAAGAAGCAATTGAAGATTCCTCGCGTCATTTGTCGCGCGGCGACCTCCATTCACGCAGAAATCTTCACCCAGATTGGCGCTGATGAAGTCATCCAGCCCGAGTCTGAGACGGGTCGACAACTGGCTCGCAAATTGGCCAACCCGTTTCTCGAAGATTTTGTCGATCTTGGCGAAGGATTCACCCTCATCGAAATGCATGCGCCCAGTAGTTTTCGCGGAAAAACTCTACGCGACTTGAATCTGCGAGTACGCTATGGCGTCAACCTGGTTGCGATTCGCAGGACCGTTCGGTCAGTGAATCGTAGCGGCATGGAACAAACCCGTGACAGCCTGTCCGTTCCGCAACCTGATGAAATCATCCAAACGGAAGACACGCTTCTACTGATTGGGGCAACAGAGGATCTTTCCCGCTTGCCAAAGGAATAGCGGCCGTCAGCGGCGACTGGTAAGTAGCTTCTGGAAGTCCGGCCACGATCGAGAGTTCGCCACATCAGCCTTTGTGAGCCCCGCCCGCCGAGCCTGTCCGACTCCATAGACCAGCGATTCAAAGCCGTTCGTGGCGTGTGAATCGGTATCAATCACGATTTGAATTCCCAGCGCCTTAGCGGCTGCGGCCTGGATGTCATCGAGATCGAGTCGACTGGGGCTGGCATTGATTTCGAGCATCACACCGTGATCGGCGGCCGCTTTGAGGAATGTCGTATAGTCGATGTCTGCGGCGGGCCGGCTACCAACCAGTCGGCCTGACGGATGTCCGATTGCATCGACATTGGGGTTACGAATCGCATTCAGCAGACGTTGCATGATCTGTTCGCGCGGCTGTTTTAGTCCATAATGCAGCACCGCAATCACCCAATCCGCCTCGCTCAACACTTCGTCGTCCAGATCAAGCGTCGCGTCCTCAAGGATGTCGCATTCGATCCCTTTGAGAATCTGAATCCCCGAGATCTTCCCCCGTGCGTCTTCAATTTCGTTCCAGTGCTGACGCAGGCGAGTCGCATCGAGGCCATTCGCCATGGCGACGCGTTTTGAATGATCCGTGATCGCGATGTACTTCAAACCGCGAGCCTTCGCCGCCTCGGCCATTTCAAGAATCGACGCCGTTCCATCGGTCGCGGTCGTATGCATATGCAGGTCGCCCTGAATATCTTCGACTTCAATCAATTTGGGGAGCCGTCCTTGCTCGGCCAGCTCGATTTCGCCGCGGTTTTCACGCAGTTCCGGCGGAATCCAAGGAAGACCGACAGCAGCATAAACTTCCTCTTCCGTAGCACCGGCAACGTATTCGTCACCACGAAAGACTCCATACTCGTTGACTTTCAGTCCGCGTTCCTGAGCCCTGCGACGAATGACGATGTTGTGCTCTTTGGATCCCGTGAAGTACTGCATCGCCGCGCCGTAGGACTCGGCAGGAACAACTCGCAGATCCATTTCGATACGGCTGCGCAGGCGGACTCGTTGTTTGGTCTCACCACGTGCCAGAACTTTCTCAACCAGTGGGTGCGCTGCCAGACGATCCATGACTTCGCCCGAATCCTGGGCGATCGCGAGTACGTCCAAGTCACCACATGTTTCGCGTCGCCTGCGACAACTTCCCGCGACAGAAACTTGCGAGACGGAAGGAAGTTGCTTGAGGTCCGCGACGATTTCCTCGGCGGATCTGCTGGCGATGGAAATCAGAACTCGATTCCCGGCCGCTTCGACGTGCTCGATTCCTTCGAGAATTGTCTGTGCGGTCTTCTTACCGAAGCCCTTCATCTCGGCGACTCGACCAGACTCGCATGCTGCCTTCAAGTCAATCAGCGTGGAGATTCCCAGATCGTGAAAGAGTGCCGCGACCTTTTTCGGCCCCAAGCCTGGGATGCGCAGCATCTCTAGGACACCAGCCGGAATTACCGCTCGCAATTCGTTGAGCTGCGGGAGTTCGCCGGTCTGAACAACCACCTCAATCTTGGCCGCCAGATCTTTTCCGATCCCCTCCAGATCTGTCAGTTTTCGGCTTGGTGATTCGACGATGTCGGTCACCGATTCGGACATGTTTTCCAAAGTGCGAGCCGCATTGCGGTAGGCCCTGACGCGAAAAGAATTGGCCCCTTGGATCTCTAACAAGTCACCGAGTTCTTCAAACAACATCGCAATCTGTTGATTCTGCATTTCGCTGTTCCGACCGTGGCGTGAGACATCGACTTGAGGGATTGATGATACGCCGCGAGACAGACCGCTGCATCTGATCGCCCGGACCTGATGTCGTGAACCACATTCCCGGGGTGAAGAACCTGATTCACAAATCAAAAAGCGGAATGGAATTCGCGCCAAACGAGAGTCAATTTCAAGTAACAGTGTGTTCATGTTTTCGAACGGATATCCAGTTCGATGAACTTCACGAAGGAATCAATCGGAGGTCCGATCGCTCAAATCGTGGTCGCTCAGTTTTGAGACAGAGTGTGCCATCGAATGATTTTGCTCCGCCGCCTGCGGATCGCCCGTTCGAACTATCACGTCGCACGTGTCATTCCTCCATCAACTCGTGCGTCAAGGTTTGGTTAGTTGGCGGATAAAGGTCGCACCGATTGCAACGGTTGCTAGGGTCAGAGCGGTTATCCGGATCATACAAGCATCGTGGTCAATCATTTTCCAGCCCAGTATGACATCTCGACCGTAGTAACCACGTCGGCACTGCAGTTGCCCTCAATTCGCTTGCAGGCCAACGCGTCGCCGTCAGCGAAGGGAATTTCGAGAATGTCCGTGCCCCCACTGTGGATAATCGATCTCGCCAATAACGTTACGGCGTGTCTGGAACCGTTAGAGCCCATGCCCCCGCTTGGCTGTCATTATCATCTCTCTGAAGGATGTTGGGAAATCTCCATTTTTCCGGCTCACACCGAGATCGTCGGCGGCCCCCTAGATGGACATCAGACTGCACCGCGGTTTCGAGTCGACCTGCTGGCGATCGCCACGCTGTTTTCGAGCATCGAAGACATTGCCTGGCAGACCAGATCGGTGAATGACGAGGATCAACTGGGAGCACACATCGCGATCACCGGGGTTTGCGATCACGAATCAGTTTCGGTTCGCGTCCTGCAGTCGGCTCCGAGCGAGTTTGAACCGGGCCGAAAAGCCCTGACGAATGAAGGCTGCCTGATTGAGACATGGTGACGACGGCGCGACCTGCGGTCCTGTTCGTGAATAATCGCAATTCTTATACTCGCCTCCAGTTGAGCGACAACATCTGGAGCAGCCAGCATGGCACGGTTCTTCAAATATAAATCCGCAGATGACTTACGGGCCGGCGCGGAAAAACTGGGTAGCCCCCTCCCCACATCGAGCGATCCGTCCGCACTCTTTCAACCGATTTCGATCGGTCGTCTGGCCATCGGAAATCGGTTTTGTATTCAACCGATGGAGGGATGTGACGGAACCACCGACGGAGCACCGGACGAACTGACGTACCGCCGCTACCAACGATTTGGGGCGGGCGGAGCCAAGTTGATCTGGGGCGAAGCCACCGCGATTGATGAAGCCGCTCGGATGAACCCGCGCCAACTCTGGATACACGACGGAACGGCGTCCGCGTTGGAAGACATGCTGTCCGTTTGCCGAAAGGCCCACACGGAATCCTTTGGGAGCGTTGCTGGTCTCGCCGTGGGGCTGCAACTGACTCATTCGGGCCGTTTTAGTTTTCGACGCCCTCAACTGGCAATGCATGATCCATTACTGGACCCGTTGACGCTCGACAAATCCACGGGAAAGTTCGTCGACGCCTCTTACCCGCTGCTCAGCGACGACGCCTTGAAGAGAATCGAAGATCAGTATGTGGTAGCGGCCGGACTGGCAGCGCGGATTGGGTGCGATTTCGTCGATATCAAACAGTGTCATCGGTACCTGCTCTCTGAACTGTTGGCTGCCCGAAATCGCCCCGGCGAATATGGCGGCAGCTTGGAAAATCGGACGCGTCTGGTGCGCAACGTCATCGGTCGGATTCGTGCTGAATTCCCGGAACTCACGATCGTAACGCGGATGAACGTCTACGATGGAATCCCCTACGTTCGCCGAGATCGGCTCGCGCTGCCCACAGATTCCGATGATAGCGGAACTGGGATACCAGTTCCGCATCTGCATCCCTTACAAGTGGCCTTCGGAGTCGATCCGAATAACCATCTGAAGTGCGATCTAACGGAACCACTGCAATTAGCCGCCTGGCTACGTGAATGGGGCGTCGCCGCGATCAACGTTTCGATGGGAAATCCCTACGCGAATCCGCACGTTGTGAGGCCCGCCGAATTTGCGCCGGTCGACGGCTATGACGCTCCCGAGCATCCCTTGATCGGGGTTATGCGCCATTTTTCAGCGACAGCCTCGCTGCAGAAGGCCAACCCCGGATTTCCGATCATCGGCAGCGGGTATAGCTGGTTGCAGGACTTTGCCATGGAAGCAGCGGCCAGCAACGTGCGTGACGGTCGTTGTTCACTCGTCGGCGTCGGTCGCGCCTCCCTCTCGCATCCTGATTTTGTGAGACATTTGCAGGAGCATGGCACGATGAACCGCAAGCTGATCTGTCGCACGTTCTCATACTGCACGAATCTGATGCGTTCGAAGGATCATCCGCTCGGACAATACCCCACGGGATGCCCTCCATTCGATAAGGAGATTTATGGCCCGATTTGGAAGGAAATCGAAGGCAAGCGCAACTTGTAGTCGCAGTCTGATTGCATCCTTGACTCTCCCGCCCGAATCGCGAATATGGGAATCTGGTTAATCTCTAAGCACCTGAAGACACCTTTGCTTGCCAACCATGGAGCGGCCCATGTCACGGACGGACGATTTGTATCTGGAACTCACCCGATTGCTGCGCGAAACCGCGGTCATGAGTTCCTGCAGCAATGTGCTCGGGTGGGACGAGCAAACTTTCATGCCTGAAGGTGGCGCCCAGTTCCGTTCCGAGCAATTGGGTCTGCTTGCGGGAATGACGCACGAACGAGCGACATCGTCGCGGGTGGGTGAATTGCTCGCCGAACTCGAAGGATCAGGCGACCTCGGCGATCCAGACGGCGATCGGGCCGTCAATGTTCGCGAAGCTCGCCGCAGCTATAACCGCTCCACCAAATTACCGCGGCGGTTGGTCGAGGAGTTGTCTCGAACAACAACACTTGCTCAACAAGCCTGGGTTAAGGCTCGTGAGGATGCCGACTTTCCGGTGTTCCTGCCTTGGCTGGAAAAGATGATCGGCCTGAAACGCGAAGAAGCACAAGCCATTGGATACGGCGCTGGCGTTCCCTACGACGCGCTCATGGACGACTATGAACCGGGCATGACTACGGCCGAAGTCGCTCGAGTTTTCGGTCCATTGCGCGACGAATTGGTGAAGCTGGTCGCAGCGATCCATCACTCTGGTAAGCTTCCCAACACCGAAATACTCGAACGTCATTATCCGAAGACGCCGCAAATCGTCGTCGCGGAGGCGGCTTCGAAGATGATCGGATTCGATTTCAAGCGAGGGCGCATCGATTCTTCGGCTCATCCCTTCTGCAGTGGATTTGGACCAGGCGATTGCCGCCTCACCACGCGCTATCACGACCATCACTTCCCCTCCGCATTTTTTGGAGTGCTGCACGAGTCCGGGCATGGCATCTACGATCAAGGGTTGCCTGTCGACAGCTTTGGCCTGGGCATTGGTCAGGCTGATTCGCTGGGCATCCACGAATCGCAGTCACGAATGTGGGAGAATTTTGTCGGACGCAGTCGTCCATTCTGGTCCTACATGTATCCCACCGTGAAAGAAGCCTTTCCGCAGGCCCTGGGTTCAACCGGCTTCGACGACTTCTATTTCGCAATCAATGACGTGCGACCATCGTTCATCCGTGTTGAAGCTGACGAGGTAACATACAACCTGCACATCATGTTGCGATTTGAAATGGAGCAACTGCTGATTTCTGGCGACCTGAAGCCAGCCGATGTCCCCGGAATGTGGAACGAAAAGTTCATGGAGTATTTTGGTCTGGCAGTTCCGAACGACTCCAAGGGGTGCCTGCAGGACATTCATTGGAGTGCTGGGTTGCTGGGGTATTTTCCCACCTACGCCCTCGGTAACATGTATGCAGCTCAATTCTTCGAGGCAGCTCACCGAGATTTGGGTGATTTGGATACCGCTTTCGCAGCAGGCCAGTTCCGACCGCTGAAGGAGTGGCTGAATGAAAAAATCCATCAGCATGGAAAGCGATACCCTGCGAAACGACTGGTTGAAATCGTCACTGGCCAATCTCTTTCGCATGTGCCGTTGATGAATCATCTGAAACGTAAGTTCGGCGGACTGTATTCACTGAAATTCTGAGATGGCTTGGCTGTGATCTATGAGTGAAGAGATTGAAACGGAACCCAGCCTGCAACATCGACCGCCGTCAAATGGCGGCAAGATCTTCAGCGCGGTGCTCCTGGTTGTCGTTGCCGTTGCGTTCGCATTCGCTTTCACGATCCGCCCCGTTTCGAAGGCACCAGAAATCCGGGCCGCCGGCTGGTTGAACGGCCCCGGCCCGACTCCCGAAGAACTGCATGGAAAGGTTCTGGTCGTCGACGCCTGGGCGTTCTGGTGCGGTCCGTGTCGCGCCTCTGCTCCTGAATTGGTGAAACTCCACGAGCGCTATCGCGAGCGTGGAGTCGTGTTTTTGGGGCTGACAAGTGAAGGTGCCGATCAGGACGCGGAAAATCGTCGCTTTCTGGCGGACACAAAGATCACTTGGCCGAATGGATTTGGAGCCGTCGGAACGCTGATTAAGTTGAAGGCGGATTTTATTCCGCAAGTCTGGGTCATCGATCGCAAATACAATCTGATT
This sequence comes from uncultured Schlesneria sp., assembly GCA_903840265.1. Classification (GTDB taxonomy): domain Bacteria; phylum Planctomycetota; class Planctomycetia; order Planctomycetales; family Planctomycetaceae; genus Schlesneria. The sequence goes on from CAIMFH010000099.1 coordinate 18,272, forward strand.
TGGAATGTCAATTCGTCGGAGCCGATTGAGTCCGCGATCGATCGTGCGTTGGCTCAAAAGCCGTGAGCAACTCACCGATTCGAAACGGTGCCGTCTTGAGACTGCGATTGTCTCGTCCTCACGATGGGAAACGCCGCGATCTCAATGGCAAGAGTGCCTGTGGTAGTTCTCCTCGACGAGAATTCAGGGGCGATTCAAATCCGCGCTACAATCGGACATCCCGAACGAATCAGGCCACGCTCCCAACGACTCTCCGAATTCTTCGTAACCCCGGTTGGTTGCAGGCCAATAGAATGTCATGAGATTCAATTCGCGTAACTTACGATGGTTGCTGACGTTTCCTGTCCTGCTGGTGGCTTTCGTCAGCCCCGTGCTGGCTCAGGGGGAATGGGAGACCAACCCCGAAAGCGAGCTGGCGCTGGAACGTGGCTTGTCTTGGCTGGCCAGAACTCAGGGATCGCAAGGAAATTGGGAATCGAATGACCTCGGGCTCGTCAGCTTGGGGGCACTCGCGTTTCTGTCGGCCGGTCATATGCCAGGGCGTGGCAAATACGGGGATCACGTTGATCGTGCCCTGCAGTACATCGTCAAGAACGCGAAACCTTCAGGTTTGCTCAATATCGCCGACGCTCAGCGCGACCTGTACAACCATGGCTTGACCGCATTCGTACTCGGACAAGCTTATGGGATGACTGAAGATCCCCAGATTGGCAAGACGCTGGACAAAGCCCTGAAGCTGATCGCCAATACTCAGTGCGATGATGGCGGGTGGGACTATCGAGCCCGTCGACAGCAACATGGCCACGATCTGAGCTTAGCCGTCATGCAGGCTAAGGCGTTACGCAGTGCCGTTGATAGCGGATTTGAAGTCCGCAACGATGTCATCAAGTTGGCAATTCAGTCTGTTCGCGACCACTATAAGGCGGACAACGGAGCGCGAGGGCTGGACGAGCGTGCCAAAGAGGGAACTGGACAATTCACCTACGATGGCAACCGCGGCACATTGGCCATGGCGGCGTGCGGAGTGGTCTGCCTGCAAGAATTTGGGCAGTACGATGACTGGCGGATTGGCAAAAACCTCGATCTGATTTCCAAGGAAGTCTCACGCCTGAAGCCTGTAAAAGGGCTCGGCGAGGTCCCGTTCGATGCCTACACGCTCTACTACGTCGGCCAGGCGCTGTATCAGTCAGGCGGCGAACCTTGGCGGCAAAATTATCCGTTGCTGCGTGACCATCTGATTGCCGGGCAGTTCCGCAAGCCTGAAAACCCTGCTGAAGATGGTTCGTGGAAGGACACTCGTTGGGTCCATGGAAAACAGGGGCATTTATACGGAACCGCCGTCAGTTGCTTCATCCTGTCCATTCCCAATCGCTACCTCCCGATTCTGCAGGAGGGAAAGATTGAAGGCTTACGAGAAAAGCTGGGCAAAAGTAATTGACCGATGTGCTATCGCGTCGGCGGGCGGTTTTGGCGATTTTAGTCTTGGACTTCGATTCGGTTCACAATGCTTTCTTTCGATGCTAGTTCGTTCGCGATTGCCGGTGCCATTGCCGCGGCCGGACCAATCATCATCCATCTGCTGAATCGACGACGCTTCAAGACCGTCAGTTGGGCTGCGATGGATTTTCTGCGAGAGGCGCTCGAACGCAACCGCAGAGTCCTTCATTTTCGCGATATCCTACTGCTGGCACTCCGCGTCCTGGCCGTCGTTCTATTCGGGCTCGTACTGGCTCGTCCCTTTTTCAAAGGTTCCGCCGCGGGAGCGTTATGGCATGCGGTCTTGCTCGCGTTCTGTCTCGCACTCACCTTTGGCGCAGGGATCGCCTTCGCAACATCGTCCAAAAGCCAGGGCCGAACACGATTGGCGGCAACAGGGGTGCTGCTGCTGGGGTTGATCGGTTCCGCATTTGGTGCTGTGGGAATCGCCCGCCAGTCATCGGCCAACGGTGAGGCGGCAGCGAACGCACGGGCTCCAGTGCATGCCGTCCTCATCATCGACAACAGTCGCAGCATGGGAGTGGAAGCTCTTGGTGGCACGCTGCTGGATCGAGCGAAGGGTAAGGCGGTCGAATTCATTGACTCGCTGCCACCCGAAAGTCGAATCACAGTCTTGCCGCTCGCCGGTGCGGAAGATCAGTCGTTCACATTGAATGCATATCCGAATAAGGAAGATGCCCGCCGACAGCTCGAACGAGTCAAGCTGGTCGATACCGAGGGAAGCGTTCGATACGGGCTGGAACAGGCGCAGCAAGCCTGTCAGCAGATGCCAGATCTGCCCACGAAACGCGTCGTCTTAATCACCGACCTCCAGGCGAACCAGTGGCAGTCCGGAGTCGCTCCTGAATTGCTGAAACAACTGACCGGGATGCAGGTCGTCGATGTCACCACCACCTCTGCCGCAAACGTCTTTGTCTCAAAATTGCATTTGGAAGACGGCTTGGCCAGCGCCGAAGTTCCTTGCCGCCTGTTAGCGCGCATCGAAGCTTCCAGTGCGACCCCAACCAGGGACGCCACTCCATTTGAAGCACAAGTGCGACTATTGATCGACGGAACCGAAGTTGCCAGCCAGTCTGTCGAGTTGTCGCCCGGACAATCGCGAGAAGTTGAGTTCACACATCAATTCGACGTCGTCGCCGATCCACTCAAACCGGGTTCCGCAGTGGCAACAGTCGTCGTTCAATCCGAACGACAATCCTCCGATCAATTGCCGTCTGATAATTATCAGCAGATCGTTGTTCCGATCGTCGCCTCGTTACCTGTCGTGTTCGTGGATCAATACGGCGACGACGAGAATCTCGAAAAGAACAAGATCGGCGAAACCTATGCGTTGCGGCATCTGATGGCTCCTCGGTCAAGTAGCGATAAATCGCAGCGACGACTGATCCATATCGAACACGTCCGGCCCGAGCAGGTGACTCAGGAACTTCTGGAATCAGCTCGACTAGTCGTCATCGCGGGTGTGGAGCGACCTGATGAGGGATTGGTTTCGATACTGCGGGAATTTGTCCAGCAAGGGGGGCCGTTGGTCATTCTAGCGGGCGCCCACTTCGACTCTGTCGCCTGGCAGGAACGTGCCTGGCTGGATGGACGCGGGATCCTGCCCGCCCCATTGGATGCCAAGGCGCTGGGCGTCACGCCAGAAGAGGCACCTCAACAAGTACAGGCCTTCTTCGCACGATTCGCATCGATGCATCACGACTTCTTTCTGGTTGACGGCGAAGATCCTCAATCGCTCGCGTCACTGTTCGAAGCGACTCCATTCTTCAAAGCCGCGAAGGTCGAAGTCACTGGAACCAGCCTGGAAGCGATGCAGAAAGCAGAGCTTCAGCGGCTAACCGAAGAGAAGTCATTTCTCGAACAGTACGCCTCGCGCCAATCCGCTCGTTCGACTGAACAAACGGCCTCAGCGCGCGATGCGGAAGAAGATCGCAAGTATCGTGCGATCGAACCTGCCTGGTGGAACTGGCGATCACCGATGCCGCTCGTCGATCGAAGTCTCGCACCCGCAGATTTGGCCAAACGCGGCATGCCGCGAGTGTTGGCCACCTTTGACAAGAACGACATGCCATTTGCAATTGAGAGATCGATTGGAGCCGGCCGTGTGGTGATGTTCACCAGCGGTGTTAGCTCCAATTGGAACTTGCTGCGCGGCTCCGGCGCGATGTACATGTTTCACCGCACGTTCTGCCAGCTCATGGAAGCCACGCTTCCTGTTCGTAACTTTCACGCGGGACAAAAAATCGCCGTGCCGATGGAACGACGAAACAATCAGCGACTGACCGTGACGCGACCATCAGGACAGCGTGAACCTCTGAACCTGGAAGCAATCGGCTCGGATGTTTCTGGAGTTTTGATTCGTCGACCCGTCGTCGCCGGGACGTATCTGATTGCGGCCGAACGAGCCGACGAATCGGCACCTGGCTCGGCGGCGGCATCGATCGATGAGATCCCACTCGCTGTGAACGGGGCGGAAGCGGAATCGATCCTCCTGACAATCCCAGTTGCCGACTTACAACAGAAGCTGGGTCACGAGTACGTGCGTGTATTGACCGCGGATGAACCAATCCAGGTCGAAGGGGGCACGCGACGTGGACAGGATTTGTGGAAACTGTTCGCTTGCTGCGTGCTGGGAAGCTTGCTGCTGGAGCAATTGGTATTGGCTTGGCCGATGCTTGGTCAAAAGAAACTGGCATCGAGCGAAATCAAGAATTAGTTCTGGCGCAATGCCACTGGTCAAGGTTGGGAAATGAACTGGACGTCGACGATCGGCCGAATGCTGGGTTACGACAACGTGTCGAGGATCGACTCGGCACATGTGTCGTTTGGCTCGGCGTGGGCTCATGCGCAGCCCGCGTTGGTCGTCTTCGGCTGTATTGGCCTGGCAGCTCTTTCCGTCTGGTTCTATCTTCGCTGGCAAGCGCGCGGACATCGACCAACTCGTTTGATACTCGCCACGCTACGCGCCGTCGCGTTGTGTGGACTGCTGCTGATCCTTGCCGATCCGACACTTGAATTGATCTTCGTCAGCGAGCCAAAGCCGGTGTTGTGGATGTTGCTGGATGGCAGCGACAGCATGTCGATTCCAGATGAACTCCCCGCCGAGGAACGTGATGCACTCGCCAAGGCAGTGGACTTGGCTGCGTACCAGAAGGCTCATTCCCGTGAAGCCGAACGGCCGGCGCGTGCCGACTATGCCAGGGCGATGCTGGCTCGCAAAGACAAGAATCTGCTGCAACGACTGGAAGCCAACTACCGATTGCGTTTATTCACTTTCGCCGATGCCGAAGGGGTGCGGTCACTGAATTCGAGCGACTCAAAGACCGGTGTCCCAACCAACGTGGATTGGCAGACGACGGGCTCGGTCACGGCTCTCGGTGATGCGTTCGAAGACTTGGCTCGAAAGCATGCTTCGGACAACTTGGCCGCCGTGCTGGTGATTAGTGACTTCGATCAGAACGCTGGCACGCCCCCCTTAGCCGCAGCGAAGAAATTGGGAGTCCCCATTTTCACAGTCGGTGTCGGCCCACTGACCGCGATCGATTTGAGTGTCGATCTGCTCGCTCCGCCCACGATGAAGAAGGCCGAATCTTCCACCATCAACGTGACCGTTCGCCAAAGAGAACTGGAGAATACCTCCGTTCACGTCAAACTCTACGCTCATCAGCCAGGTGACATGACGGGGGAAGAGCCCGCGAGGACATTAGTAGGCGAGAAGACGGTGACAATCTCCGGATCCAGCGAGCAGGTGGAATTCCCATACACGCCCGTCGCCACCGGCCGATTCATCTTCACTGCGGAAATTGATCCAGTCGAAGGCGAAGTTGTCGTTCAGAACAACAAGGCTGAACGTGAGGTCAAAATTATTGATGACTTCCTGCGTTTGATGTTCGTGGAGTACGAGCCAACATGGGAATGGCGATTCGTCAAAGAGGTTTTTCACCGCGACAAACTCGTCGGCACGCGCGGCTTTCGTACCTTTATTCGCTCGGCTGATCCCGTCGTCCGTGAAACCAATGAGCTGTTCCTGCCTAGCCTGACGCTTCCTCGCAGTCAGTTCTTCGAGAACGATGTCATCTTTCTGGGAGACATGCCCGCGTCGGCTCTGACATCTCGCTTCTGCGAGATGACGAAAGAATTTGTCAGTCAGTTTGGCGGCGGCCTGGTCGTGATGGCAGGCCCTCGATTTGGACCCGGTCAACTGGCCGAGACAGCGTTGGCAGATATGCTACCGGTGGTCGTCGATCCTGACGGTAAGCGTCGCGATGACAAAGAATTCCGGTTGGCCCTCACACCAATCGCTGCTCAATACGATTTCATGCGCCTGGGCCAGACCGATCAGGAAAATCTGAAAGGCTGGAACAACATGGGCAAGCTCCCCTGGTTCCAACCAGTTCGCCGCTTGGAAATCAAAGGGACGCAAGTCCTGGCCGAGCATCCCACCGAAATGTGCGTCGACGGCAAAACTCCGCAGCCGCTGATCGCCGTGCGTCAGTATGGCCGTGGTGAAGTCGTTTACCTCGCCTTCAATGAAATGTGGCGTCTCCGACGACTTTACGGCGAAGAGTACTATCGCCAGTTCTGGGGCCAGCTCATCCATCGGCTGGGCTTGAGTCATGCCCTTGGTAGCCACAAGCGATTCGTCGTTCGCACAGACAAGCCGCAGTATCGAGCCGACGATCAAGTGTTGATCACTGTTGAAGCCTACGATAAAGAATTCCAACCGCTCGACGCGAAGGATGTCCCGGATCATCGACTCGTTGCCGAACTGATTCGCCCCGACCGCGATACGGACGGAAATCGATCTCAAGTCTTCAGCATTCCTCAACTAAAACCGGGGGTCTTCGAAACGCGGATCCCGGTGTTCAGCGGTGGCGAATATCGCCTGCGTGTCACGGACCCCGTCGCCAACGAGGCGGCTGAAATCAACTTTGATGTAGCCAATGTTTCTGTCGAGCGGCGTAATCCAGTTCGCAACGTCTCGCTGCAGAGGAATATCTCGGCCGAGACGAACGGGAAGGCCTATGACCTGACCGATGTGGATCACTTCCCCGACGACTTCTCGGCCCCGCGATTGCGCGAAACAAGCGTCGAGATTCTGCCACTCTGGAGCACGTGGCTGACATTCGGAGTCGTGATTGCGGCGCTGATGGTGGAATGGTTTGTGCGAAAATTAGTGAACCTGGCTTAAGACGATTTAGATTCTGATGCAAACGAAACTCGGCACACTTCGAACTCGACTTAGCGGCCTCCGACGATCGCGGGCTGCCGTACGCTGGGGTAGCGCCGTCTGCGCACCACTCGCATTTGCACTGTGGCTGCTGGTCGCCGCATTCTGGTGTGACTGGTCTTTTAATTTGCCAGTTGTCTTGCGCGGGGTCGTCTTATTGGGATGGGTGATAGGTGGTGCCTGGGCGATTCGTCGATTTGCCTGGTCGCTCATTTCCAAGCAGGAATCCGATCAGGATGTGGCCTTAATTGTTGAGCAGCAGCACAAGATCGACAGCGATCTGGTCGCCGCGCTTCAATTCGAAGATCCCAAAGCAGCCTCATGGGGTTCTTCGCGGCTGAAACAAGCCGTCGTCGATTATGTGGCTGAATTCAGCCCGTCCCTCGATGTTTTTCAGGGATTCTCGTATCACCCGCTTCCGAAGCGAGCGTCGATACTCGGTGTGACGATGCTGGTGCTTTTAGTCGCCGCATTCGCATTTCCAGGTCATGCCGCCGCGTTCTGGAATCGATTTCTGTTGGGATCCGCCCACTACCCGACGAAGACGAAGATACAGAATATCGTTGTAAATGGTCAGACGGTCCCCGTGTTCTCCGCGGGCACGCCGAATCAGGTGCGCATCCCTTACGGTCAACAGATTCTGGTCGACGTTCAGTGTGGCGGTAATGTCCCAGCAGTTGGCTTCGCAAACCTCTCTGGCGTGAATAGCGATGCTACGAATCGAGTCAACCTTTCACCAAAACCGGGTGAATCATCGTCTTTCACGGGTGAGATCACTCACGTCGCGGATTCGTTCCGAGTGCGGTTTCAGTTTGGCGACGCGATTTCAGATCCCGCTGAAATCTTAATTGTGCCACTTCCTCTCGTGGACATTCACTGGGAAATTACTCCCCCCAGCTACGCAGCGGCGGTAACCAAATCCGACGCTGATGGCGGATCTCGTCAATTGTCGGTCCTCGAAGGCTCGGCAGCGAAACTCACACTGAGCTGTTCCAACAAGACGCTGAAGAGCGCGCAGTTGACATTGAACGGTGGTACCGCTCCGCTTGAGTTGGTGAAAGTACCTTCTGCTAATAGCTCTGAATGGGTGCTACCTGCAGGCACTCCATTCGACTCGATTCGCGAAGCTCTGAAATACGAAATTCAAGTTGTTGATGAAGACGGGTTGTCGATGGAGCCAGCGATTACAGGACAGATCCGACTGCGAACGGACCGATTGCCACGCATCGTCGCCTCTGCCGTCACACGACAAGTCCTGCCGACGGCGACTCCGAAACTGGATTATGCAGCTGGAGACGATTTTGGTGTCGCGAAGATCGTCGCCGTCGTGCAGATCTCACGCGAAGACGGCACTTCCACCCGACACGAAGTCGTGTCGAAGCGAATCGACGAAAAAGATCAACCACAGACGATTGCCCGCGGACAGATCCCGGTTTCCCTGTCGCCTTTCGAACTGCAAAAAGGGGATGAAGTGAAAGTGACACTGGAGGTCACCGATTGGCGTGGTTCGATTCCCGGCCAAAAAGGGTTGGGCGAATCCGTCACCTTCAACGTGACTGACCTAAACGGCATTCTCGCCCAGACAGGCGATGAAGATAAGAAGACTGCGAAACAGTTGGACGAGATCTTGCGACGCGAGCTGGGTATCGGTGGCGAGAAGAACGAGAAGAAATAATGCACCCACGGATGGCGTATCAATTATTTGATCATGTCGAAGGACTGAGACCGGGGAGTTCGAATATGACCGCGACCTATTGGCGAGTTGTTGTGCTGGCTGGATTGGCGTGGATCTCGGCCGTGGGACCAGTGTGGGCTCAAGTGCTGGAGCCCGAAGCGCTGCAACGTAAGCAAGAGGATCAGCAACGGGCACGCACGATGACCCGCGATCTCCTCGGCGGGGTGCTGGACATTCAACTGCGTCAGCTGGAAGAAAACGGCCTGGGCGATCAGGAAATTTTCCGCGACATCAAGCTGATGCGAGCGAATTTGAATCAGCTCGTTGAGACTGAAATGTCGAAGGTTGTGGACCTGTTGGCCGAAGCCCAGCGAATGCCCCCGGAGAAACGCGAAGCCGCATTCGTCGAAGCACGTCAGCAAATCCGCACCGTCGTACGGCAACTCGCTGTCGAGCGACAAAACCTCATGAAGCGGCTGAAGATCGCTGAACTGGCCGAGCAAGTACGTCGCTTGATTCGTGTCGAGACCGCCGTCCAAACTGCTACTCGCGGTTTGCCTGCTGAGTCCAAGACACGACAAGAAGCATTGACGTTGAAGACAATTGAGGACCAGCGCGATGTGAAAGAACTGTTCCTGCATCTGGTCGACACGATGATCGACATGAAGTCGTGGAGCGGCACACTTTCGATGGCCGCCGCCGACGGGCTGCGGATCTTAAAAGCGGGCGATGTTGGCAAACATCTGGACGGCGCCGGGACAACTCTACAGGCGGTTAAGTTTGAAGCGGCGGCGGACCACCAAGAACATGTCATCAAAGGGCTGCGAGATCTACTGAAAGTGATCGAGCGAGCTCAGGGGGCGCTCAATTCCGAGAAAATGGCGGTGATCGATAAGATCAAGGCCTTGGCCGACAAGCAAAAAGACTTGCGCGAAGAGACCAGGAAGCTGGAAGAGAATCAGACGCCTTCAGCAGAACTCGTCGAACAGCAGGCCAAGTTGCAGAAGGACATCTCGCAACTGACAGACACGATTCGCGACAACTCGAAGGCGGAAACGCATATTCAACAGGCCGAGACTGCAGCACTCGATGCTGCCGCGGATCTTCTCGACAACAAACTCGAAAAGGCCATCGACGATCAAGGCAAAGTGCTGGGCAATCTGGCCGCCCTGGAACAGGCCCTGAAGGATCAGGCTAAGCAGCAATCGAAAGACAAATCAGCAACCGAGCTAGCCAAGACGGTGAAGTCGCTGGAGGAAGTGAAGAAGCAGCTCGAAGAAGCCCAGAAGAAGCAGGATACAGCCGAAGCGAAGGCCGAGCAGAACGCTCAAGCCGCTGCCCCCGAAGAGAAATCCGCTGCTGATAAGATCAAAGAAGCAATGGACTCTCACGAGTTGCCGAGCGCTGTCGAGAATGCGTTGGCCGAAGCTGTTGACGCTGCGAAAGAGGCCGAAAAGAACCTGGCCGAAGCCAAGCCGGAAAAGGCGACTGCCGTCGAAGAGAAGGCTCTCGACAAAGCGCAAGATGCGCTCGAAAGAGCGAAAGATACGGTCGATGCGGCGATCGCCGATGCCAAACGTCAGGAATCGGCCGTGAAGATTGGCGAGTTGGCTCGAGCTGCCGAAGTCCTGGAACGAGCGGCTGCTGAAGAACGAGCGATCGCGAAAGACGCCGAGCAGATTGCCAAGACCGAGAGTGCCGACAAAGCCGCAACGTCCGAGGCCGCAAAAGACTTGGCCGAACGGCAAGAGGATGTGAAGGCCATTGCGGAGAAGGCTGCGGAAGCGTTGGCTGAAACCGCTCCCGAAGCGAGCAAGGACGCTGCCGCGGCAGCTCAAGAAGCCAATGAGTCAGGTAAAGATCTGCAATCCGTCGCCGACCAGAAGGCCGCGGATCCGAAAGCTGCCGCAACGGAAGCTGCTGCCGAAGCGAAAAACGCGGCACAGAAATTGGCAGAGGCGGCCAAAGAACTGCGTCAGGAGATCGCCAAGACCGCCAAGGAATTGGCGGCCATGAGCCAGGAGCAGGCGAAAGAACTGGCGACTGCTCGTGATGCCGTCGAGAAGGCGATCGATGGCCTTCCAACCGACGACAAGGTTGCCCAGTTGGAAGCCGCCAAAGACAAGCTGAACGAAGCGATGCAGGAACAGGCGAAGGCCGAAGGGAAGCCCGAAGCCGCCGCGGCCATGGAACTTGCCAATCAAATCGCTGAAGTCCAGGATACCCAGGACGCCGCCAATGCCGCCGCCGACGCAGCGGAAAATGGTGAAGGTTCTGAACTGAAAGCGACGGCAAAGCAAGAAGAAGTTGCTGAAAAGGCTCAGGCCGCCGCTGATGCGGCCGCCAAGCGACCACAGGCAGAAAAAGCGAAGAAGGAGGGCAAGACAGACCCACTCGCTCAAGCCTTAAACGACGCACAAAAGGCCGCAGCCGAAGCGGCAAAACAAACCTTGGACGGGAACGACGCCGCAGCCGAAGCCTCGCGCGAAGCGGCAGAAGCCGCTCTCGAAAAAGCGATGAACCTTGCTCAGGCCGAATCGCAATCGGCAAGTGAAGCACCAGCCACTGCCAAACCCGACGCACAGGCTCAGGCCAAGGCCGCAGATGCGGCTAAGGGCGCCCAAGAGATGGCCGCTGAGGCCTCTCCAGCAGCAGGGGCCGAAATCGCTCCGGCGGCCGCTGCGACAGAAGCGGCCGAAACGGCGCTCACTTCAAATCCTGAAGCGGCAGCGACAGCTCAAACCAAGGCTGCGGAAGCGCTCAAAGATGCAGGCAAGAAAATAGATGAAGCCATCAAGCAAGCTGCCGCCGAGCAAGGGAAAGCTTTGGCAGAGCAAGCCATCCAGACCGAGAAGTTGGCGGATCAGGTCGCCAACGCTGATCCTGCCGCTGCGGAAGCAGTCGATGCTGCCGCCGAAGCCGCGAACATGGGAGCCGAAGCACAGGGTTCGCCACAGCAGATGCAAGTGGCAGCCGACTCTGCACAAACGGCCTTGGAGCGAGCCGCCGCAGACCTGGCTGCAAAAGAACAGGAAGTGCGTCGCGACCAAGCAATCGCTGAATCAATCGCCAATCTTGCGACCGAACAACAAGGCGCGGTGGAAACGATCGCCCAGCAGGCGGCCAGCTTGGAACAGATGCCAGCCGACGCTGGATCTCCGCCCACACCCGCTCAAATGTCCGCCGCCCAGAAGCTGAATGACGCTCAGCGACAGTTCGCAGATGCTCAGCAAGCCACTGGCCAGGGAGCCGTTGAGTTATCCGGCCAGACCGAAGTCGCAAATCAACCTTTGCGGGAAGCATTGGACTTGGCCTCTAACCTGCCGCCACTTGGTCCGCTCGCAGAGATGCCAGCGTTGTCCCAAACGGGAGCTGAAACTGCGAATGGACAACCGCTTCCTGCCGATGGCCAGCCAGCTGGTGAAGGTCAACCCGCCGATGGTCAGCCGATGCCAGCAGATGGACAGGCCCAATCGGCTCCTCCGGGTCAGCCGAAAAATCAGGCTGGTCTGGGAACCGGTTTCGTCCCACAATCGCCTCAAGTGACGGCGCAGATGATGGCCGGACCGCAGGCACAACAAGCTCTTCAGCAGGCAATGGCTCAAGCCCAAGCACAGCCAACCGGTCAACCAGCACCCCCAGGACAACCCGGTCAGCCGCAACAGAGCCAAGCCGAAGAGGGTCAGCCGGTTCCTGGGCAGCCGTCCAACTCCAGCAAGCTCACGGCCAAGAAGGGCCAGGCCACCACCAATCAGAAGGTTAAAGAGGGGGCAATTCAAAAGCAGCCGGAAGGAACCGACGCAGGAGACAGCAAGGGCGACAAGGGTCGCGAAAAAGAAGAGAGCGTACTGGCTCGGCAACTGAAAGATGAAGCTTGGTTCGCCAAGCTGCCTCCGGAACTTCGGAAGTCGATCCGAGCCGGTGCTGGCCAGAAACCACCGCGCGCCTACGAAGAACGTTTGAAGAAATACTTCGAGAGTGTGGACTGAACCCATCCAAAACGAATAGCCCGCTGAGCGTGAATAGACGAGCTGGCGGCCTGCAAATCAACCTGTCACTTAATTCCGAGACCATTGACTATGACGACCGAAAACCTCTCTCCCGACGAAGTCGCCGCCGTTCAGAAATGCGAGCAGGCCTATAACAAGCTGCGTGACGAACTGGCCAAGGTGATCGTCGGCCAGAATGAAGTGATCGAACAAGTGCTGATCGCGATTTTTGCTCGCGGACATGCCCTGCTGGAAGGGGTTCCCGGCCTCGCTAAGACGTTACTGGTGAGTTCGCTGGCTCAAGCACTTCATCTCACGTTCAAACGTATTCAGTTCACGCCTGACTTGATGCCGAGCGACGTGACCGGGACCGACGTGATTCAAGAGAACGTCGAGACTCACAATCGCGAATACAAGTTCCTACCGGGGCCATTGTTTGCGAACATGATTCTCGCAGACGAAATCAACCGCACGCCGCCGAAGACTCAGGCCGCCATGCTCGAAGCGATGCAGGAACGACAAGTTTCTGCGGGTGGCAAGATTCACAAATTGCCTGACCCCTTCTTCGTGCTGGCAACCCAGAACCCCTTGGAGCAGGAAGGAACCTATCCCCTTCCCGAAGCCCAGTTGGACCGGTTTCTGTTGCATATCCGCGTCGACTACCCCACTGCCGCCGATGAATGGGAGATCGCTCGCCGCGTTACCAGCGGACAAATGGGTGACATTCAGCAGACGATGAATGGCGATGACATCATTGCTTGCCAGAAACTGGTTCACCGCGTCCCCGTCAGCGATCAAGTGCTTGGCTATGCTCATGCACTCGTCCGCGCTTCTCGACCTGGTGCGAATGAAGCTCCTGATTTCGTCAACAAGTGGGTCAACTGGGGAGCAGGCCCGCGCGGTGTGCTGACGCTTGTCACTTGCGCCAAAGCCCGCGCAATCCTGTACGGTCGCTATCACGCAACCGTCGGTGACGTGCAGGCTGTTGCGAAGGGAGCCTTGCGACATCGCATCGCGCCGAACTACGCCGCGCAAGCCGCCGACGTGAACAGCGAGAAGCTGATCGGCATGCTGATGGACAAGCTTCCCGCTGACAAGAAGTATGTTCAGCCAGCCTAGCCGACGCAGTATTTAAGCCACTGTTTCCGAGTCGACCAGCACCATGACCACATCCGTTCTTTCACGGTATCTCAATCCCGAAGTCCTCAGCCGAGTCGCTGATCGGCCAGTGGAGCCGCGCGGACTGGTCGTGGGGAATCTGGCTGGGGCTCACAAGTCACCCTTATCCGGATTCGCTGTCGAATTCGCTGGCCATCGCGACTACATCGTCGGCGATGACCCGCGGCATATCGATTGGCGGCTGTACTACAAGCGCGACCGCCTCTCGATCAAGCAATACGAAATGGAGACGAATTTCGTCTGCCATCTGCTGCTGGATGTCAGTGCGTCGATGCGATACGGTGACGACCTGCAGCAAAAGATGCTGTACGCGGCTCAAGCGGCCACGACGCTCGGCTATTCCATCATTCGTCAGAACGACAAGGTCTCGCTTTCCACGTTCGACGATAAAGTCCGCGGCTATGTCCCTCCAGGAAACTCGCTCGCTCAGATTCATCGGATGACGCATCATCTGGATGAGATCAAGCCGGTTGAAAAAACGCTGATGGCGGATTGCCTGACGGAGCTGACGGGCCGTATGGGGCGTCGTGAAATTGTGATGATTTTCAGCGACTTCTTCACGGATCTGGAAGCCTTGGAGGCCGCGTTACAGCGCATGAAATACAATCGCCACGAAGTGGTACTATTTCATGTACTGCACCATCACGAGCGGACCTTCCAGTTCGAGGGCATGGTCAAGTTTCTGGGGCTCGAAGAAGTCAGCGAGTATCTGACGCAGACCGAAGACATTCGCCAAGGCTATCTCCAGGCGATGCGGCGTTACGAAACGGCGCTCGACGATCTCTGTCGCCGCAATGCCATCGAGCGAGTGATCATCGATACCAGCCATAACCTCGGCGACGATCTGGTGGACTATCTCAATCAGCGGACTCGCGTACGAGTGCGATAGTCATAGTGTCGGCAGCGCGAAGGCTTTCCTAATACTCACGGTGGACGAGTTCGGTCTTATAGAGCTGAAATCCTGCCTTTTGGTAGTTGGTTAAGGCGGCCGCATGATCGAATGTGCAGGTGTGCAGCCAGACTCGATCTGGACTGCGACTCCAGCAGTACTCAACGATCTGGCTCAGAAACCATTTTCCCAGGCCCTGGCCGACATACGCTGGGAGCAATCCGAACTGCACAATCTCAATTTGTCCCAAGACTCGGCAATCCAGTTCAGCGAATCCGGCATCGACGCCCGCGACTTGAAGCACATGCAATTCGTCGAGCGGGTCGTGAATGATCGACAACAGTTCCGAATCAGTTAGCTTTCGGCGACTCAGCCAGCGATATTCTTCCCCGACATCGTTGTAAAGGATTCGATAGTACTCCACCGATGGTTTCACCTGATGGAAGACGGTCAGTTCCGATCGAGGAGCTGCAACCGTATGTCGCACCCAGGCAACCATTTCCAGGTAGTAGACGCTGACTTCAACGGGTTGCATCTCAATCTTTCATTTGTTGCCGATCGCTGCTGGTCAGCTTTCCGACAACAGCGCGATGCGCCGTCATTGCGAAGCAGCCGAGAGATCGACAACAACTTCGCCTTCAAACATGAGCTTGCTGTCACGTCGCGCCTCCAGAGTTCTTTCCAACGTCGCGATCGTTCTTGGAACAATTCCTTCAAAGAGGATTCTGTCGAGGTATCGGACGGTGACAGCTTGATCAAGATCGATCAGCCGATCATCAAGTCGAATCAACAGACGGGAAAGATCATTTGCCTCGGATACTTGAATAGTCTGGCCAGTCACTGTCGCCACAACTAGCGAGCCGGACTTAGCGGTTCCCGGCGGCACCGCCAGCCAATAAAAACTGTCGTGCGTAACGGACGATTGTTTCCAGACGACTCGCTTCGGCGTGGCATTGCGATGGAACTTGGCCATCCACGGAATGGCCGCTTTGTCATCCAAGTTCATCCAATGTCCGCGACCTTCATGAATCTTCACGAAATGGATGTACCCGTCGGGATCGGCCTGCTGCAGTTGATCCAGTTTCAGCCCCCATTCGGCGCCGATCTTATTGCGATCATAAGCCGCGTCCTTCGCGCCGACTTGCAGGGCGAAAGGAACGTTGCGAAGTCCCAGTGGCGAGGCATCGTTGGGGTGCCCGGCCATCATGGCCGCGGCGGCCCAGTAATCTGCCATCCGGGGAGCGAGTTGGTAGACGCCGTCACCACCAGCCGAATACCCCATCAGATAGACTCGATCGGGATCAGCACCTTTGACGACAACCAGGTCCGCAATTAGTCGCGCAAACAATCGATCAATGTGCGATTCGTGCCAAAGATTCCACGTATTCGTTGGGGCTCGGGGAGTGACATAGAACCCTTCCTGCAACGTGTACAATCGTTTTTGGTTCTCCCACTGACTGTCATTAACTTGCTTTGGTGCTCCACCGCCGCCGTGCAGCGAAATCCAGATGCTGTGCCCCGTCTTGGGGGCGTCGCCGAATTCGCGGATCACGAAGGGCATCGACAGATCGCCTTCGTTGAGTACGCCCGCTTTCAGCTCTTCCTCGCGCTCTTTGCGAATTCGCTCCGTGTGAGCTTGGTAGAGAAGCTCGCGAGCACTCGCCGCGTCCGTTTTTGTGAGCGGAACTGCCGCGAAATCGGCAGACTCGATTTCCGCAGGCGTTTTTGTGGGCAACTCGGCTCGTAGCCGTGCCAGCGCGGCCGACGATCGTTGTTCATCGGCATTGAGACGTCCAGTCAGTAACGCCACGATCACCAGAGCCAAAATGGCTGGGAGTCTCGTCGTGTATTCAAGAGGTGCTGACATGCCCACACCGAACTCCTGTTGATGCTCTCGGTGCTGGTCGATCCGTGCGGTCACGCAATCGCAAACATCATGGGGTTGGCTCTAGATGATTTCGCGGATCGGCGCCACATGCTCGACACCCACCAGTTTCTGATCCAACCCGCCGTGGAAGTAGGAGAGCTTATTGGGATCCAGGCCCATCTGGTGCAGCACGGTGGCATGCAGATACTTGACGTGGAACGGTGAATCGACCGCGACCGAACCAAGTTCATCGGTCGTGCCGACGCTGGTTCCCCCTTTCACACCACCACCCGCCATCCACATGGTAAAGCCATACGCATTATGGTCTCGACCGGTTCCAGCCGCGTATTCGGCCGTCGGCTGTCGACCAAATTCGCCACCCCACACGACCAAGGTATCTTTCAGCATGTCGCGCTGCTTCAAGTCTTTCAGCAGAGCCGCAATCGGTTGGTCAGTATTACCCGCGTGGAAATTGTGATTCTTCTCCAAATCGCCATGCGCATCCCAATTCGCGTCGTTGTGATTTCCGCCCGAATAGAGTTGAACGAAGCGAACACCTCGCTCAACCAGTCGTCGTGCGAGCAAACAGCGTTTGCCGAAATCGAGTGTGCGTGGGTTGTCCAACCCGTACATCTTCTGCGTGGCTTCAGTCTCGGTCGACAGGTCCACCGCTTCAGGAGCGTGCTGCTGCATCTTGAACGCGAGTTCATAGCTGTTAATGCGAGCCGCCAGGTCGGTATTGTCCGCTCGACTTGCCAGATGATCGGCGTTGGTGTCTCGCAATGTGTCCAGCAGTTCGCGCTGCATCGCCCGGCTTGTTCCTTCCGGGGTGCTGAGATCAATGATCGGTGCCCCTTTGGAACGCAGGATCGTTCCCTGATACGTCGCGGGCATATAGCCGCTCGACCAATTCTTCGCCCCGCTGATGGGACCGCCGGTCGGATCCAGCATCACCACGAAACCGGGCAGATTTTCGTTGACGCTGCCAAGGCCATAGTTGACCCACGACCCCAGGCACGGACTGCCCGACAGGATTTTGCCCGAGTTCATCATCAGCATCGCGGAACCGTGAATCGGTGAATCCGCCGTCATCGAGTGCAAAAACGCGATGTCATCAACGCAGGTGGCGACATGAGGGAACAAATCGCTGACCCAGTGTCCGCATTCGCCGTACTGCTTGAAGTTCCAACGCGGTTCGACAATTCGTCCCTGATTCTTATGGCCACCGCGACCAAAGGTCTTCACGTCGACTGACTGGTTATCTCGCCCTTTCATGGCTGGCTTGTAGTCAAACGTATCAATATGACTTGGTCCGCCATACATGAACAGAAAAATGACGCGCTTCGCTTTGGGGATGAAGTGCGGTTCCTTCGCCGCCAGCGGATTCTGGTGGGCAGGCCCTTCGGCACCGCGAGCCGCGGAATTAAAGAAACCGTCCCGCTGCAGCATTCCGGCAAGGGCGGTTCCGGCAAAACCGCCGCCAGTCTGCCACAAAAACTCACGTCGCGTGCGACCACAGAAATTGGATGGTGTCATGATCTGTATCTCCAGAGCTTACTCTATCGCTTTGATTCGAATGGACGAACCGGCCGATCAGGATCAGTCCAAGTACATAAACTCGTTCAAATTTAGGACCATCAGGCAGAACTGGTCCAAGGCCTGATCGGCGGTTTTGCCATGCTTCTTTTGCAGCGTGTCGATCAGCGTCAGGCCGCGATCGATCAGTTTCGCATCGGGCTCATGGCAGAGAGCCAGTCGGTATCCGAGTCTCACCTGGTTTCTCAGATCGTCACCCGCTTCCTTACGAAGTCGCTTGGCGAATTCGGCCGCTTGATCATTCAGGAACTTTCCGTTAAGCATCGCCAGGGCTTGCGTCGGCTGCGTCGTGACGAACCGCGCGGCACAACTGCTATCGGTATCAGCGAAATCGAAGTCCGACAGGATTGGCAACACCATCGATCGTTTCACGTGAACGTAAACGCTACGGCGTGCCTGTTCCTCGGGTGTCGACTTGCCCCATCCGGAACCTGGCACCGACTGCCCGGCCTTCACCTCGTCCGAGATGTCAGGAAAGATTCCCGGACCGTACATCGCGGGATTCAACCGTCCATCGACAGCCAATACGGAATCGCGCACCTCTTCCGCGCTCAGACGGCGCATATCATAGCGCCAGAACAAATTGTTGAGCGGATCCTTGGTCTGTGCGGTGGCGTTCGCTTGCGACGACATTCGATAGGTGTTCGACATCACAATCAGCTTGTGCAGCGGCTTCATCTTCCAGCCCCCCTGCACGAATGCGTTCGCCAACCAGTCCAGCAATTCGAGGTGGGTTGGATTGTCACCCAGCAGGCCAAAGTTATTCGGCGAGCGGACGATGCCGCGCCCAAAGTGATGCTGCCAGATTCGATTGGCCATCACTCGGGAAGTGAGTCGGTTTTCCGGCGAGACAATCCAGTTCGCTAAGGCCAATCTTCGCCCCGAGCTATTGGGGCCGACAGACGGAATCGTCGCCTTGCCGCCACCGAGAGGCGACAGGTAGGTCGGAACGATCTTGTCCCCTGGCGACTGCGGGTTGCCTCGCTTCAGGAGGAAAGTGTCGGCGGGAGTCGGCCCTGTTTCCGTCACGCACAAAGCATAGCTGGCGGCGGGTTTGACCTTTTTCAATTCTTCCAATTCGCTTGCCAGAGCGGTGTATTCCTTGTGGCGATCAGCCCCCAGTATTGTCGGACCCTGGCTTTTCATGAGCGTCACGAAGTCTCGTCGCTTGCCGCGTCGATCTGCCAGCTTCACGCCCTCTTCCGTCATGGCCGACAAATAGCGTTGCTCGAAACCCGGCCCCGACCACTTGACGATCAGTTCTTTCGCCCCGCCTGGCCCTTGAAAGTAGTCGACGCGAATGGGCAACCGACCCTGTTTCAGGTTGATCTTTGCCAACTGCGGCGTACCCGTACCGTGAATGCCATCGTGCAGGATGATCTCTTTGCCATCGACAGTCAGACGTGATCCATCATCCGAATCGACGAAGAACGTGTACTCGCCGTCGGTGGGAACCTTCAGCGTACCCACGAAGACAAACCCGAACGAGAACTCGCGTGTGGCCGGCGAGATATCGAAGAAAGGCCGATCCATCTTGGCGGTGGTTTCCGCCTTCAACGCATCGAAATTGGGCAGTTTTTCCCACGTGTCGCGATAAAAGCGATACTCCAGATCGTCCATGTCAGGCTGATCGAGGTTCTGATCCTGGTTCGTAAGCTTGTCTCGGAAGGTCTTCTCAATCGCCGAAATTCGTGCCTGAGTCTGATCGATTTTTTCGCGATGTTGTTTCAGCGCGATGTCATAGGCGGCCTTCGCTTCATCGCTTTCGAAGATCGCCCGTTCGACTTGCGGATTGGGATTTCCATTCGGAGTGATCCCCTGGAAGAACGACAACATACTGTAGTAGTCGGCTTGCGTAATGGGATCGATCTTATGGTCGTGACAGCGAGCACAGTTCACCGTCAACCCGAGGAAGCCCTGGCTGCTCGTTGTGATGATGTCGTCGAATCCGTCGTAAAGCGCGAGCAGTCGATCGGCGGGTTCATCATCCCATTGCCCAAGCCGATAGAAGCCGGTGGCGATGATTCCATCAGATCCGGTCTCAGGCAGTTCATCCCCGGCCAGTTGCTCGCGAACAAACTGGTCATAAGGTTTGTCGGCATTGAACGAGCGGATCACATAGTCGCGGTACCGCCAGGCGTTCGGTTTGGGGCCGTCGCGTTCGAAACTATTCGTGTCGGCGTAGCGAACTACGTCGAGCCAGTGTCGCGCCCATTGCTCACCATACCGGTCGCTCTTCAGCAGGCGATCGACCACTTTTTCGTACGCGTCGGGTGACTTGTTCTCCAGAAACGCGTCGACTTCGGCAGGGGTCGGCGGCAATCCAGTCAGGTCGTAGGTCAGTCGACGCAGCAGCGCTAACTTGTCAGCAGGGGCCGCCGGCGACAAACCATTCTTCTCCAACTTGGAAAGAATGAAGGCATCGATGGGGTTCGCGACCCATTTGGCATTTTTGACTGCAGGAGCCGGCAGGACCACTGGCGGGACGAATGCCCAATGCTCTTTCCATTCCGCTCCTTCTTTGATCCAGCGCGACAGCAGGTCGATCTGCGTTTGCGTCAGACGCGGACCTTCGGGGGGCATCTGGTCAGATTCATCTTTCGAGAGAATGCGCCGCAGCAGTTCGCTATGCTCGATGTCCTTGGCAACAACCGCTTGCTTGCCGGATTCCAGCTTTTCGAACGCCAGTTCGCTCTGATTCAGTCGCAGTCCACCCTCGGCTTTATCGGGGCCGTGGCAGGCGTAACAGCGTTTGGCCAGGATCGGCTGGATCTGTCTGCCGAAATCGATAGGTTCAGGTGACTGAGCCATCGAACAGTGCGGTAGCATGATCAAGGCAGCGATCAGGCAACTGGCAACTCGGGTCATCAGTGTCGTTCTCTGGTGGGGACGATCTGGATTGGTCAAACTTGAAGGACAAGCGGTCGGCGGTCTGGATCTCGACAGCAGACTATTCTACGCAATTTATGAATCATCGCCATGAGTCGATCCGACCATAACCTATCTGAAACCGACATTCGGCCGGCGAATGCCGATGTGACGATGATACGGGCGGATGCCGACGATTCGCGAGCATGGCTGGCAAAAGCACCCGTTTGCCCCAACTTGATGCATCATCAAATCCGACATCTGGCCGTCGCGAAGATGCCCTCGCCGTTTGAAATTGTCCGCACAAAACTCGGCGGCAGCTACTTCTTGGCCTGTTTTGGCGGCGAAGGGCGCGTCCTCGTCGACGGCCGCTGGGCACGCTGTCGCCCCGGCCACGCTGTCCTGCTACCCCCCGGAACGCTGCAAGCCTTCCAAGCGACGCCCGATCGACACTGGGATTTCTGCTGGGTGCGCTATCAGGAACGAGCAGGCCAAAAGCCGCTCGCCACAGCACGGACACCAATCGTCGCTCGCTACGACGCCGAACCGCTGCGATTATCGATCCTCGGCCTCTATCACGAATGCAGCACCAGCAACGTCGCCAGCGCGATCAATCGCTGGATCGACTTGGTTCATCACTACGTCCTGCGCTTTGCGGAGCCCGCTAGCCATGACCCACGCCTCTGGCAACTCTGGGAAAAAGTCTCAGCCGCGCCGGGTTCGCCGTGGACCATTGCAGGCCTGGCAAAAATGGTACACCTCAGCGAGAAGCACCTGCAGCGACTTTGTCAGCGCGAACTGGGACGCAGCCCTCGCCAGCAATTGATCTGGCTGCGCATGCGACGGGCTGCCGAGCTATTGATTCAAGGCAACGCAAAAATCGAAGTCATCGCCAATCAGGTTGGTTATCAAAATGCCTTCGTATTTTCGACGACGTTCAAACGAGTGATGGGTTGGTCACCGTCCGAATATCCGGGGCGAGGCCCATAGGCAGGAATCGTTGCAGATCAGTGGACGACTGTCTCACGCAGCCGTTTTGCTGCGACTTCGGGCAGCACCTCATTCAGGTAGCAACCGCTGCCCCATTCGAAACCCGCCAGCCGCGTGAGTCGGGGAAGAATCTCGAAGTGCCAGCGATAGTGAGGCAGTCGGGGTTGTTGAAATGGGGCCGAGTGCAGCACGTAGTTAAAAGCGGGATCGTCCAACGCGATCTCTAACTTCTGCAGCACCGTCTTCAAGACGCCACCCAACTCTTCCAGTTCCAACGTGCCGATTTGCTCGTAGTGACTGCCGGCGTCGCGAGGGACGATCCACATCTCGTAGGCGACTCGACTGGCATAGGGGCAAATGACTAGAAACCGGGGCGTTTCCAGAACAATTCGCGATTGCGAATGCAGTTCGGTTTCAATCATCACTTCGAAGATGTCTCGGCCGTGCTGGTCAAAATATTCGAGGCAACCTGCTAGTTCTTCGGCAATGGTAAAGGGAACGAAGGGTGTGCCGATCAATTGCGAGTGGGCGTGATGAACGGATGCTCCCGCCAGAGTCCCCTGGTTCTTGAAGATCATCGCATAGGCCAACCGGCGATCTGCTCCCAAGTCGATCAGCCGGTCGCGATAGGCGGTCAGCACGTCGGTCACCTGTTGTGAACTCAATCGTGAGAGATTCGGCTCGGTCTGTGGGCACTCGATGATGACTTCATGAGCACCGAAGCCACTGGTACCTTCGTAGAGGCCTTCGTGTCGCCGCTCCAACTCGCTAATCCGCTGAACAGCGGGGTATTTGTTGGGAACGACGCGGACTCGCCAGCCGGGTTTGTTGGGCTCGGAGTCGACTCTGCGAATCGCCAGCAATTCCGGAGCGGTCTCGCCTTCATTCCCCTCGGCAAACGGGTCGAACTCAACATCGAGTTGCCGCTGTCGCTCCGCGATCTGAATCGGTCGCTCAGCGCGCTCGGGCGCCATCATGACCCAGCGATTGACGATCGGATCTTTGCGAAGCTCGGACACGGAACAAACTCGAAGCAGAACCAAAGAACTCAAGAGGACATCTGCACAGCGGCAGTATGTCAGTTATTTTTCGTCGCCGGCGCATTCGGATTCCAAGTGCTGACGGGCAATCGCGCGTTCGTAGATGCGGACGTACTCACCAGCACTACGGGTCCAGGACCAGTCTTGCTGCATTCCCTGGCGCTGGATTTTCCGCCAAGCCGTCTTATCGTGGAAGAGCGATCGCGCACGGCAAATGTTCCAGAACAGAGCGTCACTGCGGAAGTCATTGAAGCTGAACCCGTTTGCAGTTCCATTGGCGCGATTGGCATCGGAAGCATCGATCACCGAATCGGCCAGTCCGCCAACCGCTCGCACGATCGGCACCGTGCCGTAGATCAGGCTGTACATCTGGTTCAGCCCGCATGGCTCAAATTCGCTGGGCATCAGGAAGACATCGCAACCCGCTTCGATTTGATGCGACAACTCTTCGCTGTAACCGATCGTCGTCGAGACTTTATCAGGATGATCGGCTGCCAATTGCGACATCAGTGCTTCATACCGCGGATCGCCTGTCCCCAAGAACACCAGTTGAACATCGAGATCCATCAGCACATCGGCGCACTGCCCGATGAGCGAGAACCCCTTTTGCCCGGTCATCCGCGATACGCCGCCGAATAGCGGAACATCGGGACGCACAGGCAATCCCAATCGCTTTTGCAGAGCGGCCTTGCAAGCCGTTTTCCCCGCTTCGACCGTGTCTGCGGTGTACGTCTTGACGAGGTAGGGGTCGGTCGCAGGATTCCAGATCTCGGTGTCGACTCCGTTCAGAATACCGACAATGTCAGATCGACGTGAGAACAACGAGCCATGCAAGCCATAACTGAATTCCGGCGTTTGAATTTCGCGAGCGTAGGTCGGACTGACAGTGGTGATCATGTCCGCAAAGGTGATTCCGGTCTTGAGCAGGTTCAGGTGACCGAAGAACTCCATTTGCTGCCAGTTGAAATACTTCCAGTCGAGTCGCGTCAGATTCATGTCCCAGTGCCAGAAGCGACCCTGGAACGCCATGTTGTGAATCGTGAACACCGACGCTTGTTGTTCGTAACCAGCGATGTGACGCATCTCAATCGACACGAGTGCCGGAATCAGCCCCGTCTGCCAGTCATTCGCATGAATGATATCGGGAGCCAGGTGCAGGCGCTCGATCGTCTCGATCACCGATCGGCTGAAGAAGACGAAGCGTTCGCAGTTGTCTCGGTAGTCCTGGTCGTTCTCGACATAGATCCCCGGTCGGTCGAAGTAACCGGGTTGGTCGATCAGATAGACCGTGACTTTGGTGCCAGGCAAGTGCGACTTCAGCACTCGTGCTTCGACGATTTTCTGGCCAACCGGAACTCGTAGAGAGACCCCAATATCTTCGATATCGGGCAGGTCGGTATGCTTGGCATGCACCTGGGGGTAGTGAGGAACGATGATCGAAACATCGTGTCCCACTTGCGATAGTGCTTTGGGAAGCGCTGAGGCAACGTCGGCCAGCCCGCCGGTTTTCGAGAATGGAACCGCTTCGGAACTGGCGACCACAATCCGCATTTTCGCTGCTGCCTCTCGTGTTTTGGCGGGAACCTGAATCAATTGCTTCGGAGTAACATTCACGATTCATCGCTGAAATCGCTGTCGAGTTGGCGGATTCCACCAGAAACGAACCCCAAATCAATCAATATCGCAGACTTTACCGGTCATTCCAGTTTTATGCTCCTCCGAAAGGGGCAATTGGATATCGGCGGCCATCAGTTCGCCGCTGCAGGGACCTCGGATCCTTGCGAAGGTGATAGCCGAACGGTGGCCTGTTTGTATCACTGGACGGGATTTCGAAGGGATGCGGCATTCGATATCCTGTAGTGATGAATGAAAATGCTGTCGCCGAGAAAGATCAGTCGCCGCCGATACAATCTGCCTCGCCGCTCCCCTTTAGCGTCGGGCGTTACTTGCGGCAGTTTGCCGTGCGCGTTGTGGTTTATCTGGGGATGTATTTCCTGATCGCATTCGCCACCATCGGCCCCTTTTTTTGGGACTGGTTCGCGGCCACTCATGTCGGTGGACCGCGATGGATTGCGAAATTTTACGCCCCCCTGGTGTGGCTTTGTGACCATATCGACTGGTTAAGTTGGTTGGTCAACACCTACGTTGACTGGTGGATTCGATAGTCAGCCAGCACCGGTCGGTCCCTCTCAACGAATAGCTACGATTCAGCCGTGGGCTCTTCCAGGCAAAGTCAGATTGATGAATAACGAAATCGCATCCGAGCATACCACGGCCTTTGAAGACGCCAACGAGGAATGTCGTGTCTTATGCGAGTTGCGTCGCACACCACAGATCCTCGATCTGATCGCGGAGTCGAAGGGTTCTGAACTGGGCTTGCAATCGAAACTGCGACGCCAGTTCGAAGATGAACTTGTCCGCGCCGCGTTAACTCTGCATGAACTGCGGCGAAAAGCAGTTGCTAAGTTTTCACGAGCATCAGCGCTCTGGTGCGATCGGCGGGGGCTAGAGCAAGCAACCGCGGAACTTGTCGCAC
This sequence comes from uncultured Schlesneria sp., assembly GCA_903840265.1. Taxonomy (GTDB): domain Bacteria; phylum Planctomycetota; class Planctomycetia; order Planctomycetales; family Planctomycetaceae; genus Schlesneria. The sequence goes on from CAIMFH010000099.1 coordinate 43,628, forward strand.
TTCATAAATCGAAGCGATTCGAAGGAGCGGTCTGGGATCTGTGCAGCGGCATCGGTAGCGATGCCATTGCTATCGCCACCCACTGCCAAGTGACCGCGGTGGATCTGAACCCCGCCGCTTGCCTGCGGACGCAATGGAACGCAGAAGTCTACGGTGTTGCCAACCAACTCCAATCTGTCTGCCGCGATGTATTACAACTCGAAGATCTCGGCGGGCTGGTTCACGTTGATCCCGATCGTCGAGCGGGTTCAGAAGGGAAGGCCTCGCGGATCGAAGACTACGTCCCAGGCCTGCCAGACTTACTAAGCATCATGCAGCGATGTCGAGGCGGAGCAATCAAAGTTGGCCCGGCCAGCAACTTCGGCGGTAAGTTTCCCAATACCGAAATCGAGGTCATCAGTCTGTTCGGCGAATGCAAAGAGGCCACCGTCTGGTTTGGCGAACTCGCCGGACCGCAGCCGTTTCGCGCGACAGTTCTACCGTCCGGCGAGACGATTGCTGGACACCCGTTGGACGCCGTCGCCATGGTGACTCCGCTCCGCCGATACGTCTATGACCCTGATCCGGCGGTGGTTCGCGCGGGATTGCTCGACGTTGTCGCGGAGAAGCTCGAACTGACTCGCATCGATGACGCCGAGGAATACCTGACTTCAGACACACTCGTTGACAGTGCGTTCGTGCAAGCGTTCGAAGTTCTGGCCGAATTGCCTCATAACGAGAACGAGTTGCGGAGCTGGCTACGGAAGTCCGACTTCGGGCAAGTCGAGATCAAGTGCCGCCATATCCCCGTTCAGGCCGAGACACTACGTCGGCGTCTCCCATTGCCTGGCAAGCAACCTGGTGTGGTGATTGTCGCCAAGGTCGCCGGCAAGTCCCGCACGATCTGCGCCAGACGTCGCGTTAGAATCTAAAGCGGCAAGGAAATGTTCGGAAGCTTCACGTTCCGGATTCACGCTCCAATTGTTGCAGTGCCGCAGCATATCGAGCGACATCTTGCTGCGAGAGACGATAAACATAGATCGAATAGCCGATCGTTGTCACAGGCTCAAAGAACCGGAAGTACCCGAACTCTTCGAGACCGACGTTTAAGCGTTTGCCGTCATCCCCTCGTATTGCATGCGGACGCCCTTGGACGAAATTCGCACTGATTGCATACCAGCCCGCCTGTGGAAATCGCGATGGCGGGACGTGTGACTTAATTCCAATCGAATCCGAACTGACCGTCCCAAAGTAGGCCAACCCCACATCATCGACATGCTGCTGATCGAGAAACGCTTTCAAGGCATACAGGTCTTGTCCCCAGTCGAGATTCGAATCAACCAGATGCCATCGTCCATTCAGTGGACCACCGGCGATGACATTGAAATAGGCCAGGTGATGAGGATGAAATCGAAGCGAGAGCGGAGCCGCAACCAGCATCGCCCAGACGACACGCTTCATCCACACCGAACGGAGGGAGACGCTGTCGCAGTTTAACCAGCGAGCGGACTGGCCTGCGAAGACGCAGAGCAACGGAATCGTGGGGAGCACATATCGAATACCGATCTGATTCGACGAACCGCTGGCCAGAACGGGCAGGACGAGCGCAGCGACTATTAGGAACACGCCATGTCGTCGGTCCAGCGAGTTCTGTCGTGGTCGCACCACACTCGCCAGCGCCACGAGCATCAGAATCAACGTGCTGATCGGCAGCTTGTAGCACATGGCTGCTGCGTAGTAGCGAGCAAAAGGACGATCGCTCCATTCCCCATCCAGATAGACTGGATGATGTCTTTCCAAGTCCTGCGACAAGCGATCCAGTGCCGCGACAAAATCCACAGGCAACAGAACCGGCACGCTCGTCAAAGCATTGATCTGCTGCACAGCCTGAAGTCGAGAACTCGCCAGTTTCAAGCCACCCAAGGGAGTGCCCGTTCCACGAAACAGGTAGCAGGCATTAATCACGGCGAGGGACACCGATAGCGCCACAACCCACTGCATAAATGTGGTTCGCAAACGACCGCCTGCCTGGAGCTGTAGGGTGGCCGGATCGACGCCAATCAACTTTGCTTCAGGGGAACTCCGTTGCTTTACCGCACCCAAACGTAGGACGAACCACAATACGACACTGAGCGGAACCAGAATCAATCCGGTCAACTTTGTCAGCGGAGTTAGCCCCAGCAAGACCCCGAACAGGATGGCCCGTCGCCAGGTTGGCAGTTCTGCAAACCCGGCCAGCGCAAGCAACGTCATCGTCCAGAACGCGGCCAAAGCCAGGTCATGCGTCACAATCGCCGAATTCGCGAGTGCCGTCGGGCAACAGGTCCACAACAGCACACTGATCAACGCCGCCCGCTCGCCGTACCAGGATCGAGACCAGACGACAACGGCCAGGCCGGTCAATGTGGCGAGCGGCACGATCATCAATCTGCCCCAGAAGAACCAGCCGCGAGCTTGGTCGCCATTGGCCTTCCAGAAAGCATCCCCGATGTCGCCGACATCCAACTTGGAATCGATGTCGCCCGGCTTGGCTCCCCCCAGAACCAGCGGAATTGCTGCCCACAATCGTACAGGTGGCGGATTGATGACATCATCGTCGAATCTGCCGGACTTCCACATGCGTAGACCAATCGGCAGATGCCAGTATTCGTCGTGGGTGGGAGTCCACTGACGAGCACAATCGACCGCCAGCACGGCCTGCAGGACTAAGCAGATGGCCACGAAAGGCCAGAACCATCGCCAGGAGCCATCGAACGACGGCTTCGCAGGTCCGTCCCCGCCTGGCAAACGGGGTATCGGTGAAGGAGTAGGACGAGACGCTTGTTTCGGCATAAAGCCTTCAGGAAAATGGGGCGGAGTTTCAGCAGCTTGATCGCGAAATCCCTAAGAATCAATGCAGACTTCTATGTCGAGCGCACGTTTACTAAGATCTTGCCACGAGACGACTCAACTCATATTCAATTTCAGACAGCACCTCAAGGAGTGAAACGATGCAGCGTCGGCAATGGTTGTATGTGGTGGGATGGCTCGTCCTGGTCGGATGCGGTTCGCGAGCCGCTCAGGTCAAAGGTGATCCTCCAGTCACGAAGGCCCCCGCACTCGCCGAAAGTGAAGACGAGATCAAGCTCGTTTCAAATCAGGAAGGGGGCGTGCCGGACAACTACCGCGTGAAGTTCACAACCACTGCCGGTGATTTTGTCGTCGAAGTTCACAAGGAATGGGCACCGATCGGAGCGGAGCGCTTCCATGAACTGATCGAGGCCAAGTTCTATGAAGATTGCAGATTTTTCCGTGTGATCCAGAAGCCAGAGCCGTTCATGGTCCAGTTCGGTATCAGTGGAGATCCGAAAGTCATGGACAAGTGGCGCGATGCAAAGATCAAAGACGATCCGGTCCGTCGATCCAACAAGAAGGGCTACATCACGTTTGCCACTTCAGGACCGAATTCGCGAACCACTCAAGTTTTTGTCAACTACAAGGCGAACACCTTCCTGGACAATCAGGGGTTCGCCCCGTTCGGTGAAGTGGTCGAAGGGATGGATGTCGTCGAAAGCCTGTACAGCGGCTACGGCGGGGCTCCCAGCGATCAGCAACCGCGAATTCAGAAGGAAGGCAACAAATTTCTGGACGCCAGCTTTCCCAAGCTGGACGGAATCAAGAAGGCCGCCTTCGTAAAGAAGTGATCCGATTCAACTGCTTCGAGCATGGGTCAAACCATGCTCGAAGTAATTGCAGTTAGTATGACTCACGCGTTTGCAGGAAGACCGCTTTCTTCTCGCCGGGCAGCGTAAAATCGAACCCGCACCGTTGGAAGAATTCGTCGGACGAAGTGATCGCCATCACTTCAAAGACGTGCTTTTTCCGGGCTAATTCGACGCAGGCCTGAACGAGAGCCTTGCCCACGCCGCGTCCTTGAAATTCGGAAGACACGGCCAAGCTGCGTAGTTCTGCCAGCTTTGTCGAGTAGATCTCCAGAGCCGCAAAGCCGACGATTCGACCGTCGACTTCCGCAAGAAAGCCGTTCTCCATCAGATCTTCCAGTTCATCGCGGGTTCGCGGCAGCAGGCGCCCTAACCTGACGAACGGTTCGATAAACGCGTCCAAATGATTCACGTCGTCAACTGTCGCGTGACGCACGCTGAACGGGGATTGATTTTCGGTGGGCATCGGCGATCTCAGAGATTCCAAATTCAATGAGTTTGCGGCCTGATTAACGCATTCCTCGCGATTCAGTGACCACTCATTGTGTGCCAATGACTGTTCGCACGGCGGCTGGCATCGTACAAATTGTCCCCCGCGAATCACAGCAGCACACCATTGGACTTTTTGCGAATGACTTCTCTCAGCGAATCTCTTTCTTCGACACTCCAGGATGGCTCGTTTTTGCGGCTGACGCTCAGTCAGCCGATGCAGCCGATGGCGGGGACAGCGCCCAAAGTCACCGTCCGTCCAGTTTCACTTCGAGACGAGACAAAATACCAGTGGATCGCACGGATCGGGTCACAGGAACACCACGAAAATCTGACGGAAGAAGAACTGCAAAAGCGAGTCGAATCGGTGTTTTGCATCTCTTTCGCTGACGCGCATCTCTTCACAAAAGTGGAAGATCTTGCCTTCAAACGGCATCGCAGCGGCCAGGTCCGATTCAAAAAATCAAAGCCGACGCTGAAGCCGCCCACAGATTTGAGCCACAATCGAGAGAAGCAATACCTGATTCCCGTGGGCGTTCCCTGCCCATTTCTCGTTGAAATTGGAGTAATGCTGCCGAACGGACAGATCAAGTCTGCCATGTATCATAAGTTTCGGCAGATCAATCGCTATCTGGAGTTCGTCGAAGATCTGATGCCGCATCTGCCGTCCGAAGGGCCGCTGCATGTTGTCGACTTCGGCTGTGGAAAAAGCTATCTCACATTTGCCTTGCATCATTTGTTGACACGAATCCACCGCCGCGAGGTTAATATTGTCGGCTTGGATCTCAAGCAGGATGTGATCGCGGATTGTACCAGGATCGCGAGGATACTTGGCTGCGCCGGGCTGCGGTTCGAAGTCGGGCGGATTGAGTCATTCCAACCCGTCGACCACGTCCATTTGGCCGTTTCACTGCATGCCTGCGATACCGCAACAGACGACGCCATTGCCGGCGCGATTCGCTGGCAATCCGATGCGATTCTCGCCGTTCCGTGCTGCCAACACGAGTTGAACAACATCCTGGACAAAGCAGTCCTACCGGGACTCACCGATTACGGCATCTTTCGCGAGCGATTCGCCGCCATGGCCACAGACGCATTGCGAGGACGCTTGCTCGATGTCCACGGCTATCGAACGCAGATTCTGGAGTTCATCGAACTTGAGCATACGCCGAAAAACGTGTTGCTACGAGCCGTCCGCAGTCCGGCCACTGCGGAAACACAGTCAGCCGCTCAGCAGCGCTACGACAGTTTGAAGTCGGATCTTGCCATGACCACCTGGCATCTGGAACGCGCGCTGTCGAGATGACAGCGCCGTTCCGATTCCAGTTCCGTTACTCAATCCGGGCTTTGCCTGCCGGCTCGGCTGCGGGTGCCGGCAAAGTTGGAGCGAGCGTTGGCGATCCGGTTGGATCAGAGATGGAATGAACCTCCGCTCCTTGAGGCAGACCTGGATACAGGTCTGTCTTAGGACTCGGCACCCCTGAACCAAATTCCTCGGGCTGTGTTTCGAGGTATTCGGCTGGCCTTCCATAGCTGCGTTCCCAGGCTCGCTTGAGAGCATCCTCTTTCGCGGCGGCATCCCAGTCACCTTCAGCGACGTGAATCCCATCGACTTCCAGTAGCATCCCGCGACGCCAATGGAATTCGGTGATCGCCTTGTTGTAGTTGATCAAAGCGGTGAAGTAGGCGATTTCAGCGGCCGCGTTCGCAGCTTGAGCACGCAACACCAGGTCGAGCGTCACCCCCTGATTCTGTTCGTCGCGAGCCCCCACTTCATACAGGGCCATCGTCGCCTCAACGCGTTTGACAGCAGCGATTTTTCGGTCCAGTTGAGTTTGCGCTATTCGGTACGCGGCATCGATTCGCTGAACAGCTTCAGCCAAATCGTGGTTGATATCCTGCTCCTGGGCCGCTAAGGCTGCACGACTTTTTACGAGCTGAAGCTCGATGTTGTGCAACTGCATTCGAGCCGCACGCAAACCGATTGGCATGGCGAACTGCAGGCCGGTTGTCCAGCCAGTCAGGTTCGTATTTCCCATCGAGGTATACATGCTGTTATTCGGTGAATCCGTGTACGACAACAGGTTGGAACCGAATCCGTTGACCTGGTAGGACGACACGAAGTTCAACTGCGGATTCGCGACGTTTTGAGCCGCTTTATACTGCAGTTCCAGGCTCTTCACCTGCCACTTTTGGCGACGAAGTTCTGGCCGACGCGTCAAGGCGTCCAGCACGCTGGATTCCCACTGGACAACGAATTCGGCTTCCATCGGATCGTCATGAGGACGAATGATTTTGCCGTCGTTGACAGCCAGACCAAGCTCTTTTCGGAACTGATTTTCTGTGATAAAGATGTTCGAGAGAGTTTGTTCGACTCGCGACTGAGCGTCGAAATAATTCTCGCGAGCCTGTGCTTCGTCGGCGGCACTACCACCACGAGCACCCGCATCCATCTTCGCCTTCACTTCAATCCACGATCGATGCACACTCTCGCGATTGGCGACTTCGGCATCGTACTGGCGATAGGCAAGATACAGTTCCCAATACAAATCCTCGACATCTTTCACCATCTGAATGACGGCGAGTTCGAAGTCGGCGACGTCGATGTCGCAGTTGATTCGGGCAATTGACACCCCCTGCGACACCCCGGTGATCGAACCCAGACCGGCACGTGGCGGACCCGCGATGCGGTTGTATTCGACACCCGCACCAGCCCACAACGGCTGCGTGAACTGTGCCTGTAACGTCCCGGTGTAGCTGGAGGAAACCGGTACGAACGGCGAGTTCGTGCTCAGGTAGTTCCAGTTGTGATTAACCGAGAAACTACCCCCCGTCGCCAGGGCTTTCGACAGGCCGGAATTGAACGATCCTGTGTCGCTGTTGTTCTGGAATGTGCCGAAGCTATTCTGGATCGTCGCGTTGTTGCCCCACTGCGTGGATGCGGTCAACTGAGCGTCGAAGTCAGCCAGGGCCGCTTCCACACCGCGATTACCGAACAGGAATCCGGTTTCGCCAATCGCCGGATCGTAGACCGACGGCGATGTCGTGGGATTCGCCAGCATCTGCGGACCATTCGCCCGCGTACGAATCATCTTGTTGTTGGTGACGGCGGTTTGAACCGCCTGCATCAACGTCATTTCCCAGATTTCGTCGTCGGTCGGCTCTTTGATTGTTCGTGGATGTTGCGAGTAGGCCACCTCTTGCGGCGTCGTTTGATCGACGTTCGGGTACTCGACGGCCAGCATCTTGTCGCGGTAGTGCTGGAGCTCGGCGTTACCGAAGTATGTGACCTGCGCGGAACGGCAACCGACGGTGCCGATCAGCAGCAGCGCGTTTATCCAACGAATTGATCGTCTCCATCTCATCGGACGGATCCCCCTCTGACAATTCGACTATATCCCACCCCGATCGGGCGGAATCCATGCCACCGGAGTAACTGTCTTGGACCAAATAATTGCCAAAATCGGTACACCAGGCGCATTGCGTATCGAAGGTATCGTCAGCACAACCGTTATTCTTTCATGGTATTGCTACGACCCCTACTCATTAACATTTGTGGCCAAACACTGGTCTGCCACCATCATTCAATTGACCGTTTGGTAAAAACATTGAAAACACAACTCGCGTCGGTAGTTACAACTTGGCAAGACGCATTATGATTATGCCAGTTCAGCGATTGGTGCTGAAACCCGTGCCTGCCGCGATTGGAAAAATTCCGTGATTGATCCGAACGATGAACTGCTCCAACCCCACGCTTTTTGGATGCGAGCTGCCCTGGATCAGGCTCGAATCGCCTTTGATGAAGGCGAAGTTCCCATCGGTGCGGTGATCGTTCACAACGACCGTGTCATCGCGGCCGCTGGCAACCAGCGCGAACAGCTTAAAGATCCGACAGCTCACGCCGAAATCATCGCCATCACGCAGGCGGCCGAGGCTTTAGGATCATGGCGTCTCCTTGACTGCACACTGTACGCGACCCTGGAACCCTGTCCCATGTGCGCCGGTGCCATCGTTCAGGCTCGTATCCCCACCGTGATCTACGGTACCACAGACGATAAGGCTGGAGCCTGCCACACGCTCTATCAGATTACCAGCGATCCTCGCCTGAACCACCGAGCGACCGTTGTCGGCGGTGTCTTGCGCGACGAATGTCGCGATTTGCTTCGCGAATTCTTCGCCATTCAACGTTCTTTGGGCAAAAAATAGGCTCGATGTTCGACGAACTTAAGGAGCAGTTCATCCAGAATCGGTTGGCGACACCTCAACAAGCGGCGTTTTTGGCAAGCATTGAATCGAAGCCTGCTTCGGTGGCAGCAAAAAATACCGATTCATTTCAATCATTTCATCAGCATTTCTTGTTCTGAAAACCAGAACTTGACGTTAGAATTTCGAGATCGATCTCGATTCCCTGCTTGGGATAAGGCGATGGAGACAGCCATGATGCCAGACGATCCCTCGACTAACGACAACCTTTCGATTTGGAACGAACAACCAATCCTGCTGGAATTGGCCATCAATGACGAAGGTACGCCTCCGGACAATTCGTCCTGGATGGGTATCACCGCTGGCGTGGCGTTCAGCATCATTTTCCATGGGTGGTTGCTGTTCACCCTCTCAGGTCTTGCTTTCGAAGTGCGCGAACGTTCGGACAGGGAACCGATTGAGACCGTCCTCACGGATCCTCCCCCAACCGATATTCCGCTTGAGATCCCCGAGATTAAAAAGTACGAACTCGCCAATCCGGGTGATCGCGAAACGGAAGTCGGCAAGGCGATGAACGCCAAATCAGTGGGGGTGGAGTTTTCGAACAATCCTGTGCAAGAATCGGCGCCAGTCCACTCGGTGAATATGGAATTTGCCACTCAGAAGCAATTGCCACATTATGACATTCCGCAAGGCCGCGAACTGAGCAAGACGGTCGTCATCCCAGGCACGACGGGCGAAGGCCTCATTCAAATGGATTCGGCTCTCGACCGTGTCACGTGGGAAATCGCTCGCAATCTACAAGAGAAAAAAGTTCTGGTCGTGTGGTTGATCGACGCCTCCGGCAGCGTGGTCCCGCAACGTCAGGCACTGGTGAAGCGATTGCGTCGGATCTACGGCGAACTAGGAGCCCTTGAGAGCGCAGGCCAACTGCCGCGCCTTGAGCAACCATTGCTCAGCGGTGTCGTTCTGTTTGGTGCGCAAACGACGTTCCTCACCAAAGAGCCAACCGACAAGATTGATGAGATCATTACCGGGATCCAGTCTGCCCCGACAGATCCCTCGGGATTGGAGAATGTCTTTTCTGCCGTCGGCCAGGTGGTAGATCGTTGGCATAAGTATCGAACTGACAATGGCCGCCGGATCATGGTCATCGCCCTGACCGACGAAGCGGGCGATGATCACGGCCCTCCGTTAGAAATGGCGATCAATAAATGCCAGCACCACGGTGTCAAGGCGTACGTCATCGGCCCCGCCGCTCCATTTGGTCGCCGGAAGGGGTACATCCCTTACGTTGCTAAAGAGAATGGCCGCACATACCAGCTTCCTGTTGATTTGGGGCCTGAATCCGTCGTCGTCGAGAATGTCGATCTCCCCTACTGGTACGAAGGCCCGCAGCTCACATATCTCTCATCCGGGTTCGGTCCCTACGCGCTGAACCGTCTGGTGAAAGAGACCGGCGGAGTCTACTTCATGACGAACATGACCACGAACTCAGAACTCAGCACGATTGGTCAGTTCGATCCGATCATGATGAAGGCATTCGAACCGGACTATCGCTTTGGGTCGCCCGCTGATTTCGCGCAGGATCTGACAAAACATCATCTGCGGGCCGCAGTTGTCGGTATGGCCGAGTATAGCCAGACCACGAATTTGCGCGGGCAAGGAACTCCACAACTCGAATTCCGCGTGCGGGCGAACAACTTCCGTCAGCAGTTTACCGAGGCACAAAAATCCGCGGCGATCAGCAGCCTGTCCGTCGACAACATCCTCGCCAGAATGCCGCCCAACACCGAAAAGTTGTACGCCGCCGAAACGTCGCCGCGATGGCGTCTCGCGTTTAGCCTCGACTATGGCCGCCTGCTCGCCCAGAAGGTGCGTGCCTTCGAATACAACTCCGCCTTGGCACAACTCAAGGGAAGCTACACAGAGTCTGACATCAACAACAAAGTCAATCACATCATCTTCCGCCCCGACAAAGAACTGAACTACGCGACTTCCATGCGGAAGCAAGCCAGAATCGCCGAGGAACACCTTCAGCGGGTCATCAAAGACGCGCCCGGAACGCCGTGGGAAATGCTGGCGAAACGCGAGCTGAAAGACGGATTCGGTATTCGCCTGGTAGAACGATTCATTCCACCACCACCGCCAGCCCCCCCAGCCGTCGCCGCCATAACCAAACCCGGCCCCAAAATACGACCGGAACCTCCGGCACCGACCAAGCCGAAGCCTCCGGCCGCAAAACCTGTCGAACCGGTCCTGCCGAAGCTGTAATGACGATCGCCTCGCTGCCACCTCTTCCGTAGGACGGATTTCCAATCCGTCCCAGTAGACCCCGTCAAACTCCTCCGCCCCCAATCCGTCCACCAACAAATTCGATTGCAAATCCGTCGTACGTAAATCACGCCCCCCTTCGCCCGGCAACTCGAAGAATTGCCCGCCGAGACCTTGTCGACATCGACCAGAGAACGTATTCTCTCCCCCTCTCCGGCCCAAGTGGCGGAACTGGCAGACGCGCTAGGTTGAGGGCCTAGTGGGGTAACACCCGTGCAGGTTCGATTCCTGTCTTGGGCATCAAATGGCGAAAGGACTTACGGAGATGACCCGTAAGTCCTTTTGCTTTTCAAGGTGAGGCTTTGCCACATTTTTGACACGGTTGCTGGTCTTGTAGGGGCGTTGTGAGGGGCATGTTCGTTGGCGACCTTCCGGGTGTTATTTTCGCCTTCGGAGGTCACGAAAATGGCTACTTTGCAGCAGATCAATGGCATCTACCACCTGCGGTTTCGGTTCGGCGGAAAGCCCTTCCGGCGCTCGTTGGGAACCACCAACACCGACGAAGCTGAGACGATCAAGAAGGATGTCGAAGTCAACATCTCACGAATCAATTCGGGGGTGATTCCGCCGCCCCCGGAAGATTCAGACGTGATCCAATACGTTTTGTCGGGTGGCAAAAATGTGGCAAAGCCCAAAATTGTGGAACCGACTTCGCCGACTTTGGAAGAAATGTGGAAGGGCTATCTGGTCTCCTTACCGGCCGGGTCCAAGGAAGAGAATTCCCTCGCCACCGAGACGACACACTTTTCCCACCTTTGCCGAATCCTTAAACCAACGATCCGAGTCACCGATCTCAGCACAGACGACCTGCAACGGTACATCAGGGTCAGGTCCAAGGAAAAAGGTCAACGTGGCTTGGTGAAGGCTCGGACCATTGGAAAGGAAATCAGCAGTTTTCGAAACGTCTGGAACAACTTTGCCTTGTTCAGAAAAATCGTCGCCAAAGACTTTCGGGCGACGTTTGGAAAGCTCAATTACCCCAAGGAAAGTGAGCGCCCTCCATTCCAAACATGGGAACAAATAGAGCGGCAGGTTGAACGGGGTGGCTTGTCGCAAATCGAAATCGCCAACCTCTGGGATTGTCTGTTTCTCGACATTGGACGTATTCGAGAATTCCTTGAATTTGTCCGCACGAAGCCCGGCTTGCCCGGATGGATTTACCCGGCCTTGGTCGCCGTCGCCCACACCGGCTGTCGTAAAGGCGAAGTCCTGCGTTCACTCCACAATGATTGGGACATCGGCGAATCATCCAAGATGCCGATGGTTCGATGGCGTGAAAAGAAGAAGGACCGCAGCAAAGACTTCACGCTGCGACAAGTGTCGGTTACGCCATTTTTGCAGAAGGTCATGAACGATTGGTTCGCAAGCCATCCCGGTGGTCGCTACGTCTTCTGCGGATCAGACGGTCAAGCGCTTTCAGTCGATGAAGCGGCTCGCTGGTTCAACACTGTAGTCGCAGATTCCAAATGGACGGTGCTGCGAGGATGGCACGTCTTCCGCCATTCGTTCGTGAGTTGCTTGGCAAAGAAGAGTGTGGATCAGCGTGTGATCGACGCATCGGTTGGACACCAAACCGACGAAATGCGCAAGCGATACCGACATCTGTTTCCGCAAAGGCAGCACGAGCTTTTAGCCGCCGTGTTTTCGGAGGGGGAGTAGTCCGTGATTTCGATACCGGACCAATTCGGTATGCGGAATCCGCCATTCCTTCGTATTGCCTCTTCCGCCTGTTGCCTTTGTCGCAATCAGGCGTCCTAACCGACAGTGTTCCCGAACAGTGTAAGGTGACGAGTCAACGAGTTTTCCGAATTCTTCGACGGTGTAGAATTCCTTTGACGGAGCCTGCTGCTTGATTGCCTCAGCAACAAGCTCTTCGAGACGCCCAAGTCGATAGATGACTTCGTTCAATTTCAGCAACGTGTCAGTGGACTTTAGAAAGTAATCGTCTCGGTCGTCCGTTGCTCCCTTGCGACCCCAAGGGACAACAAATTCCAACGTGTCACCCTTCACCAGATGGAAATCGAGGGATACCCGAATGCCATTGACGAACGGGATTGCATGTGTCGGAAGATTGAAGGCATCGGCGAGATTCCGCCTGACGCTTTGAATTTCGACGCCAGCAATGTTGAACGTATCGTCGTTGGCCCCGTGGATCACCTTGACGGAGCCGGTCGATTCATTTCTGCAAATCTGATTCATCTCCAACCATCTCCCTTTGCCCGCTAGCACCTCTTGCGATTCTCGCATCAGCAACCGACGACTGACAGACTACTCGCTAACGGTTCAGAACAATTTGGATTGCTTCAAGCAATGTTGTGTTCACTCCCTCAGAATTATCATCCAACAGTTCTCCGAGATTTGCATAAAGCACCTCGACCATCTCTTCGCCAAGACCTTCCTGCCTGGCTCTTTCGAGCAACAGTTCCAAGATCAAAAGAACCTTTGCCGTGTCATCCAATCGGTTTCCCATTTCATCTTTCCTTTCAGGTTGCATGTCGATCATTTCCAAATTTGAGTCCGGGCCAAAACATTTGTTTCGCCAACAGACAAAGATGGAAAAAACTGATTTCGGTTCAGCTTCGACGGACACCAGATTAAAAACAGAAATGTGACCGTCGCCGGAAGTGCCACTACCCGCAATCGGTTAGAGAAATTACGGGGATTCTTGTTTTTTCTTTCCTGAATTTGTTAAGCCCGGTTGAAAACGGCGGCGCTTTCCGGGGGAAAATCTGGATGAAAATGGCAGCGCACATGCGTGCAGTTCGGTGAAGCCAGAAGATGGGGCGTCAGCCCCATTTGTTTCAGCTTCATCGAGGTGCCCAGGA
>CAIMFH010000100.1 GCA_903840265.1 uncultured Schlesneria sp.
ATCTGCTTGTTTCCAGGCCCAAAGGGTCGGCAGTTTCTCTAGCCAGGGTCGAAGGCCCTGGAACCGGTCGCCTCATTGACTCTTGTGGCCTGTAGGGCCCTCCCTTCAGCGACAGGGTGCCGTAGTCCAATTTCCGCATTTAACGCATGTCTTGAGTTCGACCGGCGGACATTTCAGTTGGATGCGCCATGCGGGCAATTTCCCGACATCTGACCGCATCACTCATCTACAGTGGCCAGTTGAACAGAAGGTGATCCACCCGTTCATTTTTGCTGAAATCGACTGGCAGCGGCGATTCCGATGGAATGGATTCGAGATGGGTGAAGGTCACTTGATCGGAATTCCATTGATGACATGGACGATCCCCTACTGGTCTCTCGCGATCCCTCTGACCCTGCTCTCCGCCTACCTGATCCTCGGGAAGCCACGGAAGCGGGTGTGATATGCTGGGGCTTGCTTCGTTTGGAAATTATCTCAAGTGGCTGTTTAGAGTACGAATGGAGAGGTGATAGCATGCATGACGAAGTGCGACTCCCTCACGCACAGCCTGACCTACTTCACTGTCGAATGCCACAGTCACGTGTTTTCAACTCAAGCGCCTTTTAAAGTGGGATCTTTCTGAGAATAATGACCAATCTCAGCCTCGATAGCCTCATCATTTTTCGGATGGAGATTGTCGATCTATGGCGCTCATCGCAGACGTCTGCCCGCATTGCCGACGAATGACGCGGTGTCAGGTCACCGAACGAACTTCTGTGAGCGGCGGAATTATCATGGGAATTCCCATCGTTATTCCGCATTCCTCGACGACCTTTGGCTGTGGCGAATGTGGTTGTGAGTTCCAAAGCGAGACTTGGAATCAGCACAGGTCACTTTCGCCTGCCGAATCGGTGGGATTGGATCTCGAACAGATACTGAGTCTGACCAACCCGGTGCTCTACGAAAGAGTGATGCTGGAAAGACTCAGAGCGGATGCACGCTTGGAAGAGGTCTTCGTTCTCCTGGGAAAGTTGAGACCCAGCAGCCTGCACTCCGATTTGAAGCGATCATTGATGAACTGGTCCCAACTTGATGAAGAGCAGTGCATCCATTTCTTGACGAGTACGCGCCGCTGCACGGAAGCAATCTGTTTCACCGAGGTAATGGCAAGCCGAACTAAATCGGGCGGAGTCGGTTGTCTGGGCGGTATCCTCGGCAGTGCAGGTGTCTGGATAGGCTGCATAGCGCTGTTCGGCACGAATGTCAGTCTGATGGGATCTCTGGGAATCCTCTTTGCCGGACTCCTGACCGGGACGTCGATAAGCGGTCTGTTGTGGTCGGCCAGGGACCGAAGCTGGCTGCAAGCCGTTTTGCTGCCGGAAGCCGATCGAGAAAAGATTTGCCTCGGTTGGTTGTTGCAGGTTCTTGAACGGAGCAGGCTCTCCGAAGAAGCAGAAAGTAAGCTGGCCTCCTTCCGCGAAATTGCACCCGCGATCCGATCGCACATGGCTGCGGAGGGAAAGGCGATCAAAGAGCCAGAATTCCATATTCGCACCACCCTCGCAAGTTCAAACAAAGCGTGAGTGCCGCAGTTGTGTAGGTCAGGCTGTGCCTGACGGGATGTGTTGCCGCGATTCATCTGTAGAGTCTTCGCATCGAAAGTCTGGTTCGCCGACTTGGTCTTCGATGTCGCTAAAGGTTATTCGGTCAGGCACAGCCTGACCTACTTGACTGAGGTCGACCAACCCGAGCCACGACCCCACCGGCCGGCCCTCGACCACGCCCAATTTCCTGAGGCCCAAGGGGCCGGCAGTTCACTTAGCCCGGCCCTTGTGGGCCGGGTCACAGGGCCACATCAATGATTCTTGAGGCCTGAAGGGCCGGCCGTTCCGCCGATGTGCCCGAGCCACTGGTTGGCCGTTTCGACAGGGTGGCCGGGTCTGGAGCGTCTTCGCGAAGACCCGGTCTGTCAACACGCATCCAAGTTAAATGGAAATCGAAGCAGGTCGACTCTCGGCCCCATCTTGGCAGCCCATCCCGTGAATGAAACCAGGCAGCTCGTGGTGATTCAACAACGCCGCTTGAACCTCCACCGGGCCTTCGCGAAGACGCTCCAACCCGGCCACCCTGCCGCCTTCGCTATGATCTCTGGGGGCTCGCATTCGCTCGACCCCAGCCACCCGTCGCATTAGTCTGCTTTACGCAATTTGGACTGCAATGCAACGACAACTCTAGCGCCGTCCATTCCCTTTTAACATATGTAGTGTTTAGCCGCACGCCGCATTGATTTTACTCATGATAACTCTTATTTTGGATAATTAGTCGTCTTGTGTTATCCAACAACGGTTTGACCAAGGATAAATTCAATGGGCAAAAGACTGTGGCGATGCGCATCGGGCTTGCATTCCTTCCACGCGGCGGCGAATCCTGAACACCACAGGCAATACGCTTCTCTGAGCGACGGTTTTTTTCGCAATTCCCACATAACAACTTTGTTCCTAATATTATTCGCGATTCCGTCGAGTGGGGCCGAACCGCCGCGCGGATCAGTCACGAAAGTATTGAATAGCGGTAACGACGGACTAAAGCTAAATATTGCGGTTCTCGCCGAGGGATATTCGTCCAGTGATGCCGATCAAAGCAAATTCAACAGCGATGTCGATAGTCTTCTGCTGAACGGTGTTTTTGGGCATGATTTCTACAAGCTAAACAAGAATGCGTTTAACATCTACCGAGTCAATTTGATCTCGAATCAGACGGGTGTCAGCAAACGTGTTTACAACGACAATGGCACTCCGTTTGATCCTTCCGATGACGCCATCGCCAGCGATGCACCACGAGACACGGCCCTGAAATTCATCTGGTCTGGGTCATGGGCGCATTGCTGGCTTGAGTATTCAGATGACACCGAAGCCCTACTCGATGCGGCGCTCAGTCAGTACGTCCCGACGTACAACTACGTCTTAGTAATCTTAAATCAGGACGCTTACGGTGGTTGCGGGGGCGGCGGAAGGCAATACGTCCCGAGAGGTGTGAGTTGGGATGTCATCGCGCATGAATATGGGCATGGAATCGGAGGGTTGCTCGACGAATACTTCAACCCAAGCACGACCTACTCTGGATCAGTCGTCAATGGTCCGAACGTTGCGTCCGTGTCGGATAGGACCACAGTCGCCTGGCACGACCTCATATTGCCCTCAACCCCGGTTCCCACCACTTTAGGTGTAGGAGTTGACCCGAATCAAACCGTAGGAGAATTTCTAGGCGGCGGCACTTTTGAGAAAGGGCTCTATCGGCCGGTAGATGATTGTCGGATGCGCAGTAATTCTCCTCCTTACTGTCCGGTTTGTGCTCGACATCTTCAGAGTATCGTCGGACCACATTTGTCATCGCCCACGCCCGCGGGGCCTGCGCCTATCACGCATTCAAAAATGTATATGACAGTACCCCTGGAACTGCGAGGAGCAACTGAAATGCACGCCAGTTCCGATGACGCACAGAGAAATAATCGAGGCAAACCTGCAGACGCGACAGCAAAAGCTGCGGGGATGGAGCCGGAAAGCTACTTGCATTTGGTGCTACGCGTGAATCGAGCAGGTGAGGCGAAACTTGTAAGCGCCGCTGAAGTTCCTGGTGTCGCGGTGATATCAAATGCAAAAGTGGGAAACTATGCTTATGAAGTCACCCAAAAAGGGAACGAGTCTGTCATAATTCACTCTCTGCCTGATCCTTTCGAAGGGCGAGCATTTCCTTCGCCGCCGACAGCGCAAGACCCTAATGGTAAGCCTGAAGGTCATCACGAGTTAGAGCGGCCTACGACAGATGTGGTTGTCCGCATTCCTCGTAGTAGCCTGGATTCGGCAATTGACAAAGAGTACGCCATCAAATTCTACGCGATCAATCCTGGTAAGCAGCACTACCACAAAATGGATCAGGATACGATGCGCGCGTTACGGGGGGCAGAAAGGCTTCAGATGACCACCGACGTTCCTGCGAATCAGCTTGGCCCACAGCTTAGAGCGATAGGCAAAAAGATCGCACCTCGGTAACCGTGAATGTCGAAGAGGCGCTTCACGGCAGGGTGGCCGGGTCTGGAGCGTCTTCGCGAAGACCCGGTCTGTCAAGACGCATCCAAGCTTCATGCAAATCGAAGCAGGTCGACTCTCGGCCCCATCTTGGCAGCCCATCCCGTGAATGAAACCAGGCAGCTCGCGGTGATTCAACAACGCCGCTTGAACATCCACCGGGCCTTCGCGAAGACGCTCCCGACCCGGCCCCCCTGCCGCTTTGCCCCAGACAATTCCACGTTGAGCTTCTTCGCCAAGTCTGGCATCCTTGCCTCCTCACGGATTCACGATTTACTTTCCTCACAATTCAATCGTCCAACAGATATCCCTTCCGAGCCTGACATCGCACGATAGATCGACCAGTACTTGACTGGTGTGGGATTCGACCAAGTCGCCGACCGAATACGTGAACGTTATATACATTTGGTTAACAAGAGGGAGTTTGTGAACCAAGAATGGCGGGCTGAAACCGTCGAATGAGCGAAAGGTATCGTGGAGACGCCAGCAACTACATGTTACTCTCATTCCAATTATTCGCCGCCATAGTCCGGGCAGGTTCCGTCTTGGAAAATCGAATGAGAACAGCAATCAATGCCACGAGACATTCATCAAAGATCGGCCGCAGCTTCATCAGGCTATTGTGTTTTGCGTCAACTGTACTCATGGGAATCGGCTGCTCGCAGTCAGCGAAACCGACGCCTCGGGCGCAAAAGACGCAGCCAGCTATGGCGGAGGTTCCGCTGGCGACCGTGAACAGTCCTGAAGCCCCCGTGCAGACTTCATCGAAATCCGTCGATCAGGCTCCGGACGAACTCACAGTCGATGGAAGGGCAAGGTCATTCAACGCCTGGATGGTTCGGGGACGGACGGCGCTGGAGGACGACAACCTGACCGGTGCCCTCGAAGCATTGACCAAAGCGATTGAAATCAATCAGACCACGGGTGACGCTTTCAACCTTCGTGGTCTCGCCCATTTGCGGCAGGATCATCTTGGTCTAGCATTAGCCGACTTCAGCAAGGCGATTGAATTGGCTCCGGGTACAGCCAAATTCTACGCCAATCGTGCCCTGGTCCACGGTGATGAACAGGACTTTGCGGAGGCCTTGGCGGATCTGACTCGGGCGATCGAATTTGATCCAGACTGTGCAGATTGGTATCGGGAACGAGGCAAGATCCACCTGCTGATGGATCATGCCGACCTCGCGTCTCTCGATGATAAGGCTGCGATGATCAGGGAATCACTGATTATGGGCGAGGCGCTGCCTAATCCGCCGAATGCCAAGACACCTGAACAAACCGAAGGCCTGTTGAAACATTGGCTTTTCGACACCAATGGCGTGCCGTCCGATATCGCGGTCTGGCAATCCGTGACATCCGAAATACGCAACGGCCGCTTGATTCTCAGCGGAAATAACGAGTGGCTGAGTATGACGCTGACTAAGCGTACCACGTTTCCAGTCGCCCTCCAGTTCAAGAGTCCAATTCGTGACGGGTTGTTCATCGTATTCCCTGCGACGACCCCGGATGGAAGCGAATTTCCCGCACTGAAACCGCAGGAATCCAATCGCTATCGACAACTCGTTTGCCGTTTTGGTGAAGACAAGAACCGAAGCATCAAGATCGCCCTCGCCGGTTTTGCGGGCCTCCCGGAAAAGACCTTGGTGACGATTCCCTATAAAGTATCCGACGACAAAGACCATGAAGTTGAACTCTCGTTGTCGGATGAACAGATCCGTGTGCGAATCGACAATCAAGATGTGACGACGACCCCATTACCGCCTGGACCACCCTGCAACGAAGGGCAGTTTCGGATCGGAAAATTTGTCCCGGCCAAGGGAGCGATGTCGTTTGACTGGATCAAAATCACGGGAGAGCAAGGGTCGCCGGAAAAACCGGCTGATGCTAAACCCAACCAACCCCAAGGTCTGACTGCAGGCAACGAAAAGAGAGCCAAGGCGGATGCAAAAGTTGTGGAACTGGACAAACATCGCGAAGAGTTGCTGAGCGATTTGCGGAAACAGGAGGCCAACCTGCAGCGTAACCTGAAACGGATAACCCCCAAGTCCAAAGCTGCAAATAATCTGGCAAAAGAGCTGCACCAACTCGCCATCAAAATTAAATCGACAGAAGAGAATGCCGAGCACGAACGCCGCTCAGCCGTGCATATTATCATGGGAGCAGACTCGCCTTTTGTGGAGGCGGATGGCAAGTTTCTGACTTTGGCAGAAAAGGCAAAACAGGATGCACTCCTAGAAATCCACGGATCTCCACGGCGGGTGGCCGACAATTACGTCCAATCGATGCTCGATTCTGGAAGTCTTCGAGAGGCCATTTTTGTCGATGAGCGGAACAACATGATCACCGGCTGTATTGACATTCGCCAAGTTGACGACTGGCCGAATCGCATCCGCTCGGTTCATTACCGCATCAACTACGTCAGCAAAGCCGGGCTCGTGAATGAGCGTCTTGCTTACGTCACGGTGTTCAAAGCCAAAAACGGTCTATGGTATGTCTCCACCGACACACAGATCGATCGCAACGGGATTCATTTTAGCGAACGCTGACCTCGGGCAATTGTCCAAGGCCGACCTTTCATCAACGTCGATTTCCTGGCAACTTGGACTTCCGGCTGCTCCGACAGGGTGGCCGGGTCTGGAGCGTCTTCGCGAAGACCCGGTCTGTCAACACGCATCCAAGTTTCATGGGAATCGAAGCAGGTCGACTCTCGGCCCCATCTTGGCAGCCCATCCCGTGAATGAAACCAGGCAGCTCGTGGTGATTCAACAACGCCGTGTGCGCATGCCTTGGCATTCGCCTCACTGGTCGTTGCACAGCAATTGGACAGGCATCGGAAGCGTTCAACAAAGGGTGCCACGATTTTGGAGTCTTCGACAAGGTCGTGCTCTTCCTGTCTTCAGCTTCGTGGATCTGGGGGCAAGGAATCTCGATCGATCGGGAGGGGGCCTGTCAGTCCTGCGAATACTCCGGCACTCGAACACGGCCAGTCAACTGCACGAGTGCACAGTCCACGACGGACGGGGATCAGATGAATGTAGTCAATTGCGGCCCAGATCGTTCCGTCGTTGTCCAGGTTCCGGTCGTAGCACGGCCCGGATTGCCAGAACTGAAACTCGCCGTCGAACGCTTTCCCCCGCCTCTGCCGGGCCGATTGCGAAGTGACTGTCAAATCCTGCTTGCGATGCCGTTTCTTCCGGAGGCTTCGGACTTGCCTTTTGCGGAGTTTCTGCGGAGCGACGGCCTGCTACGTCAGGTCGAATGCCCTGCGGAAATGTCGCCGTTCGCTGGTTTTGGCCGAAAAACTGGAAAAACGGTGGAAATAACTTGTCCTCATACTCGGGATTGGTAACGATTTGGGGTTTCCGGCGAAGCACGATTGGACCGACTTCCACGGCATCGTTCGATGCACAATCGGTCAGGTTTTCGACGGGAAAAACGGGCCCACTCTTGTATGCTTCGAGATTCGGCCTCCTCGATCTGAGGGGGTTCTTGATGAGATTCACCACACCGATTTATCTGGTACGCAATGGTTCGCGATTGGTCCTTTTGTGCGATTCTGTTTGTTAGCGCGCTGACGATGGGTGGTTGCGCCGCTCCTGCTCCACAAAAGGGAGCGGATTCGGCTGTTAAGCGAGTTGGAATTCTGTACATGCGTTTTGTGGGGAGCCATGCCGGCAAGACTCCAGCGGATCGAGAAGAATTCGAAGGATACCTGGGCCAATTGTCCGAGGCCGACATGAAGGCCATCGGGATCGAGAAAATTCAGGATCTCTTTTATTCTGCTCGCGATAATTCAGAGCTAGTGATTCGCTACGGAATCACGATTCCGCCGCCGCAACCGGGCAATCCGACGGTCGTCGCCTACGAAGCGAAGGGGTCGGGTGGTAGACGGCTGGTTGCCTTTGCCAATGCGGGAGTCGAAGAAGTCGCCAGCGATCGATTCAAAGAACTTGTTCCCGACGCCAAATAATTGCGTCGTTGTTTGATGGGTGTTGTCTTTCTCGTCGTCCTTGATCGATCAGCGGAGGTTAAAAATCGTGCGTCGTCTTATTCCGCAAACCAACAACCGAGGCGATTCGACTCGGCGGTCGGGGTTTACCCTGATTGAATTGCTGGTCGTGATTGCCATCATCGCCGTGTTGATTGCGCTGCTGCTGCCAGCCGTGCAACAGGCGCGCGAAGCGGCTCGCAGGACTCAGTGCAAGAACAATCTCAAGCAGATGGGATTGGCGATTCACAATTTCCACGACACCCGGCTTCGCATGCCGACAGGGGGTTCGTTTCCCTGGGCCAACATCGGATACAACGGCGGCAATGTTGACGATCCCCCGAATCTGGGTGTCGGCTGGATGGTTCAAATCCTGCCGTACATCGATCAGGCCAATTTGTATAAGTCGAGCAATGCTGCTGTGATCATGGCCACGCCCGTGGGGATGTACTTCTGCCCATCGCGTCGCGGTCCAACCGTCATTACGAACAACACGTTGGCTCTGAATGACTACGCGGCCTGCACGCCGGCAGATTCACCCAACTCCTGGGATCAGTTCTGGTACGGCAGCAACTGGGCGATCCCAGTCAATGCCCCCTACCAGGGAGTGATTATCCGGAACAGCGACACTGTCGCACCGATCAGAACGAGTTCGTTTAGAGATATCACCGACGGCTCTTCAAACACGATCATGGTTGGTGAGAAGTGGTTGCCTGTCGCCTCGTACGGTGGTGGCTACTGGGCGGATGATCGCGGTTTCACCGATGGCTGGGACCCCGATACGGTCCGCACGACCGGCTATGTCCCCATGAACGATTCGCGCAGCGGCGGTGCCAACGATGGCTACCAGTTTGGTTCACCGCACGTGGGAGGAGTCCATTTCACGATGGCAGACGGAGCCGTCCGTTTTATCAGCCTGAACATCGACGCCACGCTTTTCAACTACCTCGGCCATCGCGCCGACGGTCACGCCGTCAGCGATTTCTGAGTCACGCGGACTGTCGCGGAAGAAAGCAGAGGCAGAGCAACCAAATTGCTCTGCCTCTTTCTTTTTCAGCCGCGCCCTGTCCGCATGATTCCCCATTTCTGAATTCGTGCGAATTGATCCAATTCGTGGTCCACTCTTGTTCTGTTCCGTCCCTTCCGTCTGTTCCGTGGTAGCCCCTCCTCTCTGCCTCTTCCCTCGTCACTCATAACTTTCATCTCGTCACTCTGCCTGACTTATTGATCTGTCACAAAACATCCACTTTTTTGAGGAAAACTGCCGAAAACAGGCCCTTTTTGTCCCCCAATGTCAAAATCTGTCCTGGGGTGTCAAAAACTGTCAGTGACGATCGGCCTCGTAGATGAGCCTCCACCGCGAGTGACGAGACATTTCGCGAAAAATGGCAAAATACCCAAAACACCGTCTAGCTCGACTCACGCAAGATATGGCATAACGAACATCGACTACGTCCTGAAAATCAGTGGACCGTAACCAACGGCCACACGTGTCGACCCGCCAAATCGGGGTCTACAGGTGTGGCCGTTTTTCGTAGGAGGCAGATCGATGTGTCAGTATCACACTGTCAATTCTCAAAATCTCGCTAGACATCTCGCTGACAAAATCGGTCCCCCCCCCAAAACACTGCCATGGACTGACAAATTCTGCCATTTCGTAATGTTCGAGACAGGATCGCTCAGTTCACCGTCGCTAATCTCGACAACGAGAAGCCCGCCTGGCGGGATTGCTCTTTCACAATTGAACGCCGATCAACGCGACCTTGGAGTGCGGTGGCTTTATACCGCTTTGGCTCCAATCGCCAGAAACCTCACTGCGCAACCGTCCGTGTCCGCTCCGTCTTTGACAAAAGAGGATCGGCAATTGTGGTATCGTGAGGTTGTGTCATGCGGCTGACATCATCGTCTTTGCGTCTCCGCGCCTTTGCGACTTGGCGTTGAAAACCCAGCCACGCAGCCACGGCCGCGGAGTTGTGTCATGCCACATTCAAACAGAGGTTATCACGGCCATTCGTAGAACGGATTTGCAATCCGTTCCAATTAACTTCGGAACGGGACGGATTGCAAATCCGTCCTACAGAAGTTCGTCGCTCAGCCCTCAGCCGTCTTACCGGCCATTAGCTTCTGGACATACTTGCCCAGGATATCGGTCTCGATGTTCACCGGATCACCAACGGCCCGCGAACCCAACGTCGTGACGCTCAACGTGTGCGGGATCAAAGCGACACTGAATCGGTCTGCTTCCACGTTCACAACGGTCAGGCTGATGCCATCCACAGCGACCGAACCTTTGGGGACCATCAAGCGAGCGAGTGCCTCGGGGACGCGGAACCACATGGCGACCCATTCTCCTTCGCGATCAATGACGTCGACCTGGCCAATGCCGTCGACATGACCTTGCACGAAGTGGCCACCTAGCCGTCCGTTGACTGGCAACGATCGCTCGAGGTTGACCGAGTGACCGACTGCCAGACGACCGAGGTTGGTTTTGGAGAGAGTCTCGGTGCCTGCTTGAAATGCCCAGCAGTCGTGCTTGATCTCGATCACGGTCAGGCAACAGCCGTTGATGGCGACGCTGTCTCCCAGTTGGCAACGATCTGTCCCCGAGCCACCGAGCATGGGAGCAGGTGGAGCAATCACGACTCGCAGC
Organism: uncultured Schlesneria sp.; assembly: GCA_903840265.1. Classification (GTDB taxonomy): domain Bacteria; phylum Planctomycetota; class Planctomycetia; order Planctomycetales; family Planctomycetaceae; genus Schlesneria. The sequence goes on from CAIMFH010000100.1 coordinate 10,703, forward strand.
CCCGCTTCTTCGGTTTTCACGGCGACGACACGACCGAGACCTTCAATCAATCCTGTGAACATTGCCGCTCTCGTCTTCGGATCACATTCGTGCAATTGGAGTTACGACAGAGAATCAAGCGACTCTCGATACTAGAACTGTAGGCCGCGGCCCTCGAATTTGGAACTCAAACGCCTCTTCACATTCCGAACCCGTCATCTTTTCGACAGTGTTTCTCGCTGAAGTCTTCGGAAGCATTTCGCGATTTGCCCGTGTTTCAGTGATGCGCGAGACATTCTGACCCAGAATCCGGGGCGGCTGATGGCCGATCGTGTGGGATTCTGGTAAAAAACGCCCTGCAAGACGGGTGTTATCGAGGCGAAGACAGTCTTCTCGCCAAACATCCAGCGAATATTGTGGGAAGGAAAGTCCGAGATGACAGTGGCGATCACGGCCGTAAGTGCCCGGGAAATCCTGGACAGCCGCGGCAATCCGACCGTTGAAGTGGACGTAGAACTGGAAGACGGCACGATTGGTCGCGCTGCCGTTCCAAGCGGTGCCAGCACCGGAGCTCACGAAGCTTGTGAACTGCGAGATGGCGACAAGGGACGCTACCTGGGCAAGGGTGTCCGCAAGGCCGTTGAAAACGTCACCGAACACCTGGCCGATGCCATCATCGACCTGCAAGTCACCGATCAAGCCGCCATCGATAAGGCCATGATCGAAGCCGACGGCACCCCGAACAAGTCTCGCCTGGGTGCGAACGCGATCCTTGGTTGCTCGCTCGCCTGTGCCCGCGCTGCCGCTCAAGTCAGCTTCCTGCCACTGTACCGCTACCTCGGCGGTGTCGGTGCGAACACGCTGCCCGTCCCGCTGATGAACATCATCAACGGTGGTGCTCACGCGAACAACGGCATCGATCTGCAAGAATTCATGATCGTTCCCGTTGGATTCACCAACTTCAGCGACGGTTTGCGAGCTGGTGTCGAGACGTTCCATCACCTGAAGAAGGTGTTGAGCGACATGGGCATGAGCACCGCAGTTGGCGACGAAGGGGGCTTTGCTCCAAACCTCGAATCCAACGAAGCGGCGATCCTGGTCATCCTGAAGGCGATCGAAAAGGCTGGCTACAAGCCGGGCGAACAGATCAAGCTGGCCTTGGACTGTGCGTCGACCGAATTCTTCGATGCGAAGACCGGCCTGTATGAGATGGACGGCAAGAAGGTCAGTGGCGACGAACTGGTCGGCATCTGGAAGACCTGGTCCGAAAAGTACCCGATCTGCTCGATCGAAGACGGCTGTGCCGAAGACGATTGGGCGACCTGGAAGAAGCTGACTGTGGCGATCGGCGACAAGGTTCAACTGGTGGGCGACGACCTGTTCGTCACCAACACCACGCGACTGAAGCGCGGTATCGAAGAAGGGATCGGCAACAGCATCCTGGTCAAGGTGAACCAGATCGGTTCGCTGACCGAGACCGTGGACGCCGTTCAGACCGCTTATCGCGCCAAGTACACGGCCGTGATGAGTCACCGTTCGGGCGAGACCGAAGACACAACGATCGCCGACCTGGCGGTCGCCCTGAACACCGGACAAATCAAGACCGGTTCGGCCAGCCGTACGGACCGGATCTGCAAGTACAACCAGTTGCTCCGTATCGAGGAAATGCTGGGAAGCGAAGCTCGTTACGGCGGAACGCTGTAACGGTGTGTCGCTGATTGTCTGATGCACGGAAGGTCGGTTTTCGGAGTCGCCTCCGGAGACCGACCTCTCCAAAACTGAGTTTATTGTCGCAAGACTTTCGAAAGCGCTGAGAGCGTTCGCGAGTCAGAGTTTTGGAAGCTGGAAAGTCTACCGATGACCTCGTCGCTGATCACGACTCAGGCCGAATTCGATGACCTGTGCCAGCATATGCGCGAATCGAAACTCGTCGCGTTCGACACCGAGTTCGTCTCCGAATACACCTATCGCCCCGAACTGTGCCTGCTGCAGTTCGCCACGGCCGAGCGATGCGTCGCGGTCGACCCCTTCGAGGTCCAGGATCTGAGCGGCTGGTGGGAACTGATGGCGGGCGACAAGACCACCACGATCATCCACGGTGGCCGCGAAGAAGTCCGCTTCTGCCTAACCTACGCCAACATCGCCCCTCGCAAAGTGTGGGACGTGCAAGTCGCCGAAGGCCTGCGTTCTCGCAGCTTCCCCCTGGGCTATGACGCACTCGTCAAACGGATCCTCGGACGAACAGCACACGGCCGTGAAACTCGCACCGATTGGCGACGGCGTCCGCTCAGCGATAATCAGATCGCCTATGCCGTCGACGACGTGAAGCATGTGCTGGAGATCTACGACATCCAGAAGAAGTCGCTCACCAAGCTGAAGCGACAGACTTGGGTGCAGGCCGAAATGCAGCGGATGATCGATGAAGTCGCTTCGGAACGAGCCCCCGAAAGCTGGCAACGACTGCCGGGAATCCATCGCCTGTCCGCTCGCGAATTGGCCGTCGTCCGCGAAGTTTATCGCTGGCGCGAAGCCGAAGCCGCCGCGAAGAACCGGCCGATGCGAAAGATCCTGCGAGACGACCTGGTCCTGGAAATCGCCAAGCGCCGTCCAACCAGCGAAGCCGATCTGCTGGCGGTCCGCGACATGAATCGTCCCGAATACAAGAAGGCAGCCGCAGCCATGCTGGCCTGCGTCGCCGAGGGGATGGCCGTTCCAAAGAACCAGTTGCCAGTGCTGCCGAAGTCACTCGACGAAGAGAAGTCACACGACGAGCAGGTGGTCGGCCAACTGCTGGGGCTGGCCTTGGCCAATCGGTGTGCCGAACTGAACGTCGCGATGGGCCTGATCGGCAAGACAGCCGACCTGCGGCACCTGGTCCGCTGGCACGCCTACGGTGAAAAAGAAGGCGAGCCGCCACGTCTGACCCAAGGCTGGCGAGCCGAGGTTTGTGGCGACCTGCTGACCGATGTTCTGAACGGCAAAATCTCGTTGCGAGTCGCCGATCCGCAGTCAGATCATCCCCTGGTCTTCGAGCGGATTCCGGATGCCGCTACGGAGGACCGAACGGATGCTGTCCAGGAACCCGCCTAGGGTCAACCTGCGCCCCTCTGTTCCCCGAAAAAATCGGCTCCACAACCGTATTCTCTGAAACAACTTGCGCCCTTGACAGAAGTTTGACAGAGACATGACGGACTCATGACACATGGATTCCGATCTTCGGATAAAGTTCTCCGGCCTTTGGCATCGCGTGCTCGACACCTGATGGCCAAGAACGAAGCAAGGGATTGTTTCGGCTGTCCGAGGGAACTCAAACCAAAGATTGGAACTTCATGTCCATCTCGACTCCATCTCGTCGTGGTCGCAAGCACGCTCATCCGGAACATCCGGTCACGAAGCCTGTTGTGACTGCTGCCAATAAGCCTGAACCTGTTTGGGGGCCCTGGCTGCCTGATCGTCTTCGCCTGAACAACATCGACTGGGTTGTGACCGGTTGGATGGTTGTCATGCATGCGGGTGCGTTGGCGGCACCGTTCTTTTTCAACTGGGAATCATTAGCCGTCGCGTTCGTGATGCACTGGTTTACGGCCAGCATCGGCATCTGCCTGGGCTATCACCGCTTCCTGTCGCACAAGTCGTTCAAGCTGGCTGCCCCAGTCCGCTTCGTGACTCTGCTGGCTGGTTCGCTGTCGGGCGAAGGTTCGCCGCTGGTCTGGGCTGCGACACACCGCATGCATCATCACCGTTCCGATCAGGAAGGTGATCCGCATTCACCATTGATCACAGCGATCTGGTCGCACCTGAACTGGATGTTCGTCAAACGAACGCCAGCCCAACAGGAAGCTCAGTTCAAGAAGTACATTCCGGATCTGGTCACCGATCCGATGCTGCAATTCTTCGAAAAGACCTATTTCCTCTGGCTGGTCGCTTCTGGTGTCGCCATGTATGCCATCGGTGGCGTCCCCATGTTGTTGTGGGGCCTGTGCATGCGAGTCGTGATGGTCTATCACGGCACATGGTTCGTGAATTCGGCCACTCACCTGTGGGGCTATCGCAACTACGACGTTCGCGACGAAAGCCGCAACCTGTGGTGGGTTGCCATCTGGGCGTACGGCGAAGGCTGGCACAACAATCATCACGCTCACCCCAGTGTCGCTCCGGCAGGACATCAGTGGTGGGAATTGGATCCAACCTGGTGGTCGATCAAGACACTGCGTTTCTTCGGACTGGCCTACGACGTCAACGACCACATCCCGATGAAGACGACCGGCCGAGCTCCTGCTGCGGAAGAAGGCGAAGTCGAAACGGAACTCGTCCAAGTCGCCTAGAGTTCCTCGTGAAAAGCTGATTACTAAAAGACTTCCGAAGTCACATCGACTTCGGAAGTCTTTCTTTTTTGACCTGGCCCAACTCTGCGTCGCCACGATCACTACAACCGGAAGATTCGCACAATCCAGCACTTCCGGCACGATTGGGGAAACCATCGACCCCCGCGGAATCGTTTCCGATAAACGAACTGTTGCCCACGGAGTCGCCGGAATCCCCGGCTTCGCCTGCAGCAGGAGGTGGCCGGATGAAGTGCAGAACGGCAGTCATGCTCGCGATCGGGATCAGCCTGGCCGTCTCAGGGTGTACCTTGGGCCGCGGGGGCGGACTATTCTGCAGCGACTGCGTTCCCCCCTGGGTTCCCACACCGATGTACATTCAATGCGTCGACGATCTGGTCGTCTGGGAAACGGGTAAGAACTGCGGCATCCATGCACTAGCCAGGTATCGCTGCCAATGCCGAGCCAAGCTCACGGCCGACTTTTCGGCTGGTTTCGTGCAGGCTTACATTGATCTGGCGGAAGGACGCGGACCACTGCCACCAAGTGTCCCGCCATCCTGCTACTGGCAGGCCTACTACCGTTCTTGTGCGGGCAAACCACGAATTGAAGAATGGTATGCCGGCTATCGAATTGGCCTGGAGCAGGGTCTGCAGAGCGGTGTGTCGCAGTTCCGGCGAATCGATGTCCGGACATCCGGCTGCAATTTAGAACCCGGACCGGCACCAGGGATCCAGTCCAACGTGTCACCGCGGCTGGGTATTTGAACTCGCCGCCACTTTTCCTCTGCTGATCTTGGTCAGCTGCAGTCGCGTCTTGTGACCACTTTCGACCGATTCCTGCTGAACGATCAGGCCATACTTGTCGTACCACACATCGACATCGACGTCGCCGTCCAAGTGATAGTGGTTGGCCTTGATCGGCGTTGAATCGAGCGTGATCGTTTCGGGATCCAGTTTCTCGATTGTGGCAGTCAGTTGATTCCCTTTGTCTGAGTCCAACAATCGGACCTTTTTGCCCACTCGCTTGGCATCGGGTTCGCGCCAGTAGGACGCCGCCCAGATATCGGACGGGGCCTTCTGACTTTCACCGTTTACTTCATAGTGCAGGCTCTGCTGAACCGCCGATCCCTGGATCACGTACTTGTCGCCGTTGTAGTCGGCTTCGTTCACTAGCTTGATCAGTCGGCCATCCTTCCAGACTTCAGTCCCGGCCGAGGCATAGCGATACCGGTAGACGATCAAGTTGATGAGAACTTCCGATTCGCCTTGCATCATGTCAGACCCGTCAGCGCGACGCGAAAACGTCATCGACTGATCGCCCCGGTGCTTGCCGTCCACCAGGATGCGGAACTCGCGAATCTGCTGTGCGATGACTTCGGGTTCAGCCGCTGGCGCTGGTCCTGCGAACAGGATGCAACCGGCCAAACACAAGCAAGCTTTCACCATCCATTGGTGCAATAGAGTCTTCGACATCAATGTCACTCTCAAGGGGAGTCGGCCGAAGTGGCCGATCATTGGCGAAACCATACTGAAAGTTAAGAATTGAGCCAAGACGAATTTTGGTCAACGTCTGTAATTCATTCCAAGTCACTGAGAAATTATCCCCCTGCTGATGTGAACCAAGTCACTCGAAACTGAACTTCAACCCCATCTCTTTCATCTGCAGCAATGCCTCGGCGTTCCCCATCGCATCGTCTACTGGATTGTGAGTGTGCCGGGTCTTACGCAAATGCTTGAAGTTCACAAATGTGTCCTGCTGCATTCCCTTATACAGCGAACCGAGGTTCGTGGAGCTGAATCCGAACGGATTCTTGCCGGTGAAGTGGTGGAAATACCAGTTGATGAACTGCCAGTCGAAGCCGTTGTTGTCCGACACGAACATCAACCGGCCCTTGCCGTTCTCAGCCAGCCAATCGCGAAATTGCTCCATGACAATCTTGGGCTCTTCGAACGCCAGACATTCCTCGCGCGAGAACCCGCTGACAGCGAGCGCGTCCGGAATAAACTTCTCCGAAATCGGCCTCAGCTTGCCGTAGAAGGTCCGCTTCAATTCGGGCTCAACGATAACTGCTCCGAAGCAGACCATCGAGTAATCGCCCGGGATCGGGCCATCGGATTCAATGTCGACCATGATGTAGGGCATCAGTGAAGCTCCTCCCCAATTATTCAGTTGATTGCATTTTTCGATTTAGACGAGCCACAGCACAGGGTGCAAGCTGGTTCGATCCGTATCGTCGATCCGACTCTTCGATTGTCGAGTAGAGCCCAGTTCAAAGGTCTAAGGAATTTCGAGCTTTTCGGACCTGTGGGATTGCATGCGACACGATCATGCATACATGATTCCGGAATGAAGTGCCTGCCGAGACGAAGGACCGTGCCATTCCTTAGTTGTTGTTATACGATCGATCTTACATCGTCCACATTGAATGAGGAGCGGCGTCGTGTCTACGAAGAAGTGCCAAGTGTGTGGGAGCGAGTTTGAACCGAAGAAACCGCAAACGGTACTCTGTCGCGACTGTCGACGCGAAGCACGAGCACTTGAGGAAGAGGCTTCGGACAGGTTACCTGAGATCACATCCGTCGATCGGGTGTTAAGCCGCGGGACAGCGGCTTCAAACCCGGGGCATGTGAGGGTGAACTGGCTGCACACGTTCAGGTCGTGGCCTCTCCAAACGGCCGCCAGCGTGATGTTCTCGATGGTTGTTGGCATCGTGACACTTTCCAGCGTCCTGCAGAAAACGGGTCGCCCGGGAATCGCCGCGATTGCGGGCCTCGTCGCGGGCATCGCGATGCTGTTCATGATCTGGATCCCCTGGTCGCGCGTCATGATCTACGGATGCGCCAACCCGGGCATTGTTGTGGACGCCGAAAAAGGCCTGGTCGCAGTCATGACGGATCTCGATTGCGGAGGTGGCGAATCGTTTCAGGTCGTGAAAATCGTCAAGCAACCGCTACATCGCATGACGGACGGCCCACCTGAAAACGGACAGCGAGTGGGAACCGTGGCGGGTTACTCGGGCGACGGAAGCAAAGGGCATTGGGAGACCTTCGAACCGTGCGTCGTCGGCTGCATCACTCGTGATACGAAGGTCGTCGAACGGATCTTAAATAGTTTCGACGACGAGAACTGGCAATCGCTGAAGCTGGGCTTGAAAGAGGTCCCCAAGCCCTACAAGACCGGACAATGGCGCGTGCTTCAAGATACCGTGTGACACCCGCAGTCAGGTCCAAACGCACCTGCAGTTCGCGTGAGCCGTCCCCGACTGGTATCAATTGCCAACCTTCCTAAGTTCTCGGGAAACGGTGTCCCTGATGTCGTCAAGTCGAATCACCAACGAGGGGTTTGCGACTTGAAGGCTCTGGATCGCTTTCGCCGTTACCCTCTGCCGAAGCGCCCCGTGGATGGTGAGAGTTTTCAGTGATCTTGCTGCTTCGAGGTACTTGAGGCCCATGTCAGTCACTTCGCTGGAATTGAAGACGAGTTCGGAGAGCTGAGGAAGCTGGGCGATAGTCTTTAACTCGTCATCTTTGACGTGATAGCAGACCTCAACGTCCAATCGAACGATATCACCATGACCCTCCAGTTCGACGTTGGCGTAGAGCGGATGTTTCGTCCCGGCCCATTTGAGGAATTCAACTGCCCGTTGATTGCCAGCGGGATTAATCGAATTTGCACTCCGAGGATACGAATGGCCGATCACAGTTCTGGAGTCTGGATTAGATTTCGCGACGCTTGCTCGATCGTCTTCCGTGTGAACGATGCTGACGATAAGTGTCACCATCAACAACGCCGAAAGAGGTGGAAGAATGATCGCAAGTTGTTGCCTATGCATTAGGGAGCCAATCATTTAACGCGATTAGTGGTACATCTCCAGCAAGACCACTGGAAGCGGAGTCTCGCCCTTCCATTCAGAAGCGAGATACGCATACTCGGCCGGGAAGTTTTCGCGATGAAACTTCTTTTCCGGTTCTTCAACGAGATGAGGCTGAACCTCGGATCTCCAGAATGCGTAGCATTCATCCGAATCAATACGACATAACGTGGCATTAACGTTGGCAACAAAAAATCGACCGGGCCGATTCGTAGCATGTCACGAAGGTCGGTCGCGGACAAATATCGAGTTCGAACTGCTTGTAGCGCACCCCGATCAGTCCACAGGCTTTCGAGTGGTATCCTGGTCACGCGTCGCAGTGAGGATTCCATCGACGAGTCGTCGCCGTAACCTGCCGGGACGGAGCGATATCACACATCGCACACCTGCGCCCCATGTCGCAACGCGGCGATGGGGTCGTTCCAGGTCGGGATGAATTCCTGGGCGACGAAGCCGGTGTAGCCTGTTTCGAGGATCGCTTTCATGATCGGTGGGTAGTTGATTTCCTGGGTCTCGTCGAGTTCTCCGCGGCCGGGGTTGCCTGCTGTGTGATAGTGACCGATCACGTCTTTGTATTGGCGGATGCGGCGGATCACGTCGCCGTTCATGATGGAGACGTGATAGATATCGAACAGCAACTTCAAGTTGTCCGAGCCGACTCGTTTGATCAAATCGACGCAGAAGTCGACGTTGTCGCCGAAGTAGCCGGGGTGACCTTTCATGGGGTGGCTGCTATCGCGCGAATTCAGATGTTCCAGACAGAGGATGATTCCCTGACGTTCGGCGTGCGGCAGGACTTTTTTCCAGACTTCGATGCAGTCGTTGGCCGCTTTGGTTTCGTCCATGCCGGGGAACCGCATTCCGGTGAACGTGATCACTCGCTTGGAACCGACTGCTTTGGCGACATCGATCGCTTCGGTCAATTTCTCGATGCAGTGATCTAGATACTTGGGATTACAGGGCCCTTCACCGAAGCCGTGACTGCTGACCAGCGAGATCTCCAGGCCAAGCTCTTTGACTGCGGGATACGCTTCGCGCCCGATTCCTTCGATGGCGACCAGCCCGATCTCTTTGCAATGCTTGGCGAGGACCTCGTTCTTCATCGGGTTGAAGCACCAGCCCATGACGCTCTGCCGGATTCGTCCGTTCTTCACGCGAAACTTGGGGTCGGCGTCTTGTCGAGGAAGCTGGGCCTGCAGACCTTGGGACATCGACGCTCCCACGGCGACGGCTGCGGCACCTTGTAGTAATTGGCGGCGGGATACGGGCGGATTTGCGTGTGACATGATGTGGCTTTCAGGATGAGGGGAATCGGGTGTGGAGAATAGGGAATAACAGAAAGCAAAGCCGCGAGCCACTCTTTGCTGAGCAGCGGTGTCGGCGGAATCAAGGCGCTCAATTTGAAACGACGATGCGCGTCGCGCAGAGCGGCTTCTGAGGAGGTCGCGAAGTTGGGTGGGCAGCACTGTACTTAGGCTGGACACGGCACACGGAGAGGCTGTGATTTTATCGCCACCGATCTTGAATCGGTGGTTCTCGCGCCTCTGCACTACTCACGATTGACCAGACAAATCGCATCTGATGTAGTGCAAAGGCGTGGTAACCACCGAGATGAACTCGGTGGCGATAAAATTACGGCACACGGAGCGTGCCTACTACGTTTAAGGCTCCCCTACTCCGCCAGCTTCTTCAATTCTGGGATGCGGCGTTTGCCTTCACTGGCTGCTTTGGCGTCCTGGCCATCTTCAATCACATCCTGCCAGAGGGCAATTGCGGCCTTGGCCATATCGGGGCGCTGCTTCACGTACTGGTCGGGGAGCTTGCCCGAGGCATAGGCGTCTAACGCTCGGACGCGGGCGATGAGGAACTTGCGTTGTTCGGCGATGTCATCGGCTTCCCAGGGCTTTTCGGCTTTGCTCTCGTATTCGAGCAGCGTCTTCTTCGCGGCCTCGGCAGCGGGGAGATCGGCCCAGCGCGTCATCACTCCTTGAAGCTGCATCAGACCGGCAAATGTCGTCTTACGGTCCTTCAGTCGCAACAGGCCCTCATCGAGCAGCGCTTTCGCCTGCTCCTCGCGGCGTGGTGCCGCATCGCTCAATGTGTGACTGGCCGGATATTGCTTGGCGAGCTTCCGTCGTTCGACAGCACCGGCGTCGAGCCATTCGATTGCGGTCTGGAAAGACTTCGCGTCGGGGATCGCATGCCCCAGCTTGGGAACCACGACCACCTTCGTGCGGATTCCCATCTCGCTGAACATCGGACCACGAAACCGTTCGACTTCGCTCTGGTTGAAGTCTTCCGTCCCGGTCAGGAACGCGAGGCTCAGGCGATCGATCGCACGATGCCGCAGCCAGGGCTCTTCGCGCAACTCGCCACCGGCACAGACCGGCATCGCGCCACCGAACAGTTCTGGCAAGGCGAACGCGATCGCACAGGCGACTCGACCACCGCCCGAGAACCCGGCGATGTAAGTTCGATCGGGGTCGATACGATGCTGGCGACGAACATCGTCGAGCACATCCAGTACGGTCTTCACGCGACGTGGCATCGCAGTGTTGTTCCCTGCCCCGTACGGACTGGCAAACACGATCCCCTTCTGTTTGCAGACCGATTCGAGCTGGTTCCATCCCGCCGGAGCGTCCCCGGCCGAGATGAATAAGATCATCGGCAGGCCGTCGTTCTTCGCCTTTGCTGGAGGGACAAACAATTCATAGCGTTGCTGCTGTGAATCGTAACCCTGCAACCATTCGGCGGGTGGATCGACGACGCTTTGGTTACTCACCACAAACGTCCAGTCGAGCCGCGTCGGCTGCGCGACGGTGACTTCTTTTTGATAGCCCGTGTCGGCGGCCAGGCAAGCTGTGGTGACCAAGAGCCACAAGCCAGCGATCCGCGCAAAGGGAGTTGTCATGGCGGCAATTCGGAAGAGAGGGAATAGGGCCCAGGGGATAGTGAATAGTAAGCAGAACCGCAGCGATCCACTACTTCCGGTCACTTTTGCTAAACGCCTTCACATCATCGAAGGGGCTTATCGCAGCTTGGCTCCAACCGATTTCTAGTCACACGTCGTCGATTAACACTGGCCAAATTAGGGATGGCTCAAACCAGCTTCCGTGGCTTCCAGAGAATCAGATACGCGGACAGCGCGGATAAGGGGAGAATGATCACCCAATAGGGGATGACCGGGTGCCGATACCGTTTAACGATATTCGGTTCAAAATCATAAATACCATACCCCCAGTTTAGCCAGCGAAATCGATTAAGCGATGTCTTGTCTGCAGGATACGTCGACCACTCGGGCCACCACGTTGTGAGAGAAATCATTTCACCGCGATACTGATTCTCTTGATCGATGCGATAGGACATGCCGCCGAGCTTGCCATCAGCAGAAAATAACTCATCAACTGCGTATTGGCCGGTACGACACGTCAAATGATCCGTGACAATGAAACTCCTGATCCATCCCACGAGACACACGCACGCGATCACCAGCGCTACGATGCCCGCCTTTCGTCGCCAACCGTGGAAGAATGTGTGCATGGGGAACCTGACTCAGAGCGATCAGTGAAGAGTGCATCATATCGTCTTAACGCACGGTATTCGCTTGCTGCGGCGTGAGATTGCCATCGCAACCGTATGGTCCCAGCGATATGTTGGGGGTTGTTTCGTTTATGTAGGCCATTGCGGGCAAGTTACCTTAAACGTTCGGCCGCAGTCTGACATGTCCAATCAAGATGATAAGTACTCTCAATACGTTGACCATCCCCGTTACGGTCGCGGGCCGAGATTGACGGGATTGAACCCCGATCCGTTTGCCGTGGATGTCTTATTGCACTGGCATTCGACCAACTCGCTTGAAATCGCTCAGCGTTTTGAAATATTGACAGGACAGAAATGGCCGCATGACAAGACACTGGATTTCGGCATTGATTGCAAGCGAATTCCGAACACAGCCATCGCCGCGGATTTGACTCTCCAATCCCGGGCAACCGTGCCGGTAACGCATTATTTTGACGTCGAGCGCGTTTGCCGCGGTTGTCGACGACCGTTTATCTTCTTCGGCGAAGAGCAACGGTGTTGGTACGAAGAACTCGGACTTCCCATCGAGTCCGACTGTGTCCGCTGCATGCCATGTCGCGAGCACAAGCGGAATATTTCGAGCAATCAGCAACGATATGAGGAATTGTTTCACAATCGAAGTCGAACTGCAGATGAGAGTCTGGAGATGGTCGCCTGTTGTCTTTCGCTCATCGAATTCTCGGTCTTTTCGCCTAAGCAGTTGCACCGAGCAAGGTCCGTGCTGAATCAGCTTCCGGGTGATGCAGGCGAATCAACTATAGCGCGGGCTCAAGAGTTGCTGGACCGTATTCGCTCTATCGAGCAGAAGTAACAGAGCAAGGTATTCCGCGATCTCGGCTGACTCTCGACGATATCATTCTCCGCTCAATGATGACGCGACGGAAGAATCCATAAGCCTGACGATCATCGCGTCCGACATGCCCCGACGATATGCTGGGCCTTGTTTCGCTTTTATGGAAGCCCGTTGCTGATCGTGGGCGAGTTACATTGAATGTTCGGCGGTATGGCATGTCTTTCGTGAGCTGGCTTTTCACGACGCTTTGGTCTAGCCGTGTGTTCCCCAGCACGGTAAAGAACTTTGAGGGAAAGTGGGTATTTGTCTCGCTCGCGAACGAAATGGATATCGATCTTCTAGAGATCGTGAGCGACTCCGGAGAGCCTCACGAATGCATTTGTCAGATTCGACTCGCGGGCTTCACGGACGACCAATCACAGAAACTTCGTTCGTCTTCGGCGCAATTTGAGGCTGCGTGTGCAGGCTGTATCGACAATCCAGAAATGTACACTCACGCGACTTTGAACTGGGATGACAATACCCACGCCCTGATAATGGAATTAGGTTCGATCAGTTCAGATCCGTACGACTGGTTCTGCCGATCAAAGGCCGTCATTCCACTATACCTGTCTGAACATTTGAAATTTGATGGCAGCGAACTTTTACAAGTCACGGAAGGCCGCCTGCGTTCGCGATGAGCATGATCGAAACTGCCAGCTATCCAGAAGGCCCTCCCCGGATACTCCCATTCCTGTGCCATCGTGATGTGCGCCTTCACCGCTTCCCCTATTAGGGTTTCATCGAGTTCACGGAGGTGTGGCACGTCCCTCAGTCTTCGAAGGGCGTGGTTTTGGCAGAGGCAGAATTCCATGCCCTTCACAAGGCTTCCCCATACCGTTAGGGTGTGCTCCTCGTCCGTTGGCACTGTCTGTTGGATTTCTGGTTCGAGATCAGTCGGGATAGACGCGAAGCGGAGCTTCGAAGACTTGCGTTCCCAACCTGGAGCTTGGGAACGAGAGTGAAGGGTGGTTTTGGCAGAGGCAGATTGCCACGCCCTTCACAAAGCTTCAGGGACGTGCCACACCAGGAATTCGAACTTTCTTACAAGTTCCTTTGAAGCCGCGTTTGTTGATGTGAGTCCATCGACATGCGCGGCTCGGCAGGAGCCTCGCCCTCCCAAATACTAAGTCGCAGCCTAGTCCCAGACATCGACGCCTACGCCATCGCGGTGTGCGCTTTGACCGCTTCCCCGATCAGGCCCAGCGTTTCGTCGAGTTCTGGGCGGAAGAGATCGCCGATCAACAGGTCGGTGATGTCGCCTTTGCGATGCGGGTGCTGAGACACGAACTTGCCGAAGCTGAGGCCAGAGTAGTAGGCCAGCACCAGTTGCCGCATCCGTTCCATGCCGCGGAAGTAGTCGACTTCCCAGCTTCGTAGTTTGGCTTCCGAGGTATCTCCGGCTGCCAGGCCTTCGCAGATTGCATCCGCTGCCAGTTGGCCTGACTTCAAGGCGAGCAGCACGCCGGACGAATAAAGTGGATCGAGGAAGCCGAGGGCATCGCCGACCAGGGCCCAGCCGTTACCGGCGACTTGTTTCGAACGATACGAATACTCTTTCGCGGCACGGTAGATGTCCGATCGCTTTGCGTTGGCGATACGCTGCTTCACGGCAGGACACTTCTCGAGTTCTTCGTTGTAGATCGTTTCGAAGTCTTTCGAGGGGCGGTTCTTGAACAGGTAGTCGTGCGAGGCCACGATGCCGACGCTGACGATGTTGTCGTGCAGCGGGATGTACCAGAACCAGCCTGCTTTGCCCTGCACCTGCAGGACGACGGTGGCTCCTTCATCGTGGCCGGTGTCGCGATAAGCCCCTTCCCAATAGGTCCAGCAGGCGGCTTTCTTGAGTTCAGGATCCCATTCCCGCAGACCGAGCTTGCCTTGAATGAGGGTGCTCTGGCCGCTGGCATCGACGATCACGTCGGCGTGTTCGATTCGTTCTTCGCCATTCTCGTCCTGCAAGCGGACACCCACCGCGCGATCGCCTTCAAACAGCACTTCCAGGACACGAACGCCCTGCTGCACGTCGACGCCATGCTCGGCCGCGTTGTCCAGCATCATCTTGTCGAATTCACTGCGTCGTACCTGCCAGGTCTGCGACGATTCGTGTGGCTTGTGATCGACGAAGTAGAACGGTTCCGACAGTCGGCCACTGGAGCCGACGAACTGCACGCTGTACTTCTTGATGTAGTTGCTCGACTTCATCTTCGGCAGCATATTCAGCCGCTGGAGCACCCAATAGGTCTGCGGAATCAGCGATTCACCGATATGAAATCGAGGCCCTTTTTCTCGTTCGTACAACCGGACTTTGTAGCCCTTCTGTGCAATCAACGTCGCTGTGGTCGTTCCGGACGGACCGCCGCCGATGACGATGACATTGGGTGGTGTCGATTGAATCATGGGAATGCTCCAGGTTGCGAGGGAACAGAAAAATGGATTACGGTTTACGCCAACTGCTACCGATTTCTTCGTGGGGCTGGCGGACCGTTTGGAGTAGTTCAACGAGTTGCTTGAGATCGCGGGCGGGGAGATGCCCCAGTTGCCGCTTGTGGCAGTCTTGCACGGCGTCGGATAACTGAGCCAGTAACTTCAAACCGGCGGGGGTGATGCCGACTTCCACGACGCGGCGGTTTTCGGGACGCCGTTCGCGATGAACGAATCCTCGCTCTTCCAGCCGGTCGATCATCCGCGTCATATCGGGAGCTCGCGAGATCAACCGCGTTCCCAGCGTCAGCGTGGGGACCGTCGCGGGATGCGCCGCTTCGAGCAGCCGCAGCGCATTGTATTGCTGGGCCGAGAGATCGAACGACGAAAACAATTCGTCTTCCAGCGACTTCAAACGGTCGTACGTCCGCCACAGGCTGAGGTAAGCCTGCTGGTAGAGCGAATCAAACCGCGGCGCACGAATATCGGTAGCAGTGGGTGTCGGCATACTTCCATTTTAGGGAGTCGGGTATTCAATCGTCAACACAATTGTTGTTGACACGTCTATCGGCGAGAGAATCGCGAAACTTTGACGAATTGGAACCTCGACAAGAAACCAAGAAATTGAACCACGGAATACACCGAAAACACGAAAGTGAAGAAAGAGGGGGACCACGAATAAGACGAATCTCACGAATGAAGACATTGGGGGACGAATCGCGTGCGCTGCTGCCGATCTCGCTATGCTAGGTTGCACAACGCTCACATCATCGCTTCGCGTGGCCCGTTGGTGTGGGACCGGCCGCGCCGTCTCGCACGAAGCTGGTCGTGAATCAGCTCGTCCTGCCCCTCCGGCAGTAAATCAGGATTCTCTTCCAGATATTGTTTGACATTCCCGACGATCCGTTGGAGGCAATCGATCAGCGGATCAAAAAACTCCGAATGCCGGACCAATTCTGTCGCCAGTCGCTGCAGGATGGCGGGCGCAGCGCCAATTGCCTCTGGGCCGTGGCTGGCCAGCACGACCGCTGCCGCGAGCGCCGCTTTAGTGTCACGGTCTTCCAGGAGACTTAGAAGTAATTCTGACAGCGGTTCTCTATCCTTCGCGAGAAAATCATACGGCAGCTTGAACGCACCAGCGGCCACCGCTGCTCTCTCACGCACAGAATGGTGCGGAGAGAGCAGCCCCAATAAGACTGCATCAACGACTCGTTCCGGTACCGGCTGAACTTTCGCCAGCAGATCAATCGCGGCCGTCTGAACGGCGATTTCTTTATGCCGCAAAGCAGCCAGCGCGGCTTCCACTTGTGGTGGCTTCACCGCCTCATCATCCCACCAAGTATTCAGCACATATAGGCAACGGCTTGGTGCGCCGCCTCCAAAATCAAGCGGTTCGCTCGTCAGCCGGGCCAGGGTCGCGGACGGACGTTTCGGGTCGAGCAGGCAGTCGTTCGTCTTCATCAGGTACTTGTGTCCCGCCCGCATCGCATGGACAGCATCAATTTTGAGGTAAGCGACCGAAGGAGCGGACTTGCGGTGACGAAGGTACTCGATCACCCCCATCGCATAGCCGCTCAATGCCGCGGTGATATAGCCCGACCGACGGATCTGCCAGAAGGTCCCTGTTTCCATTGATTCCTTCGATTCCTTGATCGCGGTGTTGGCATGAAATGTTCCCATCCCTAACACAACAGGAAGCAAATCCGTCAAATGTTCGTGATCGGGTTCGTCACCTGAAACCAGACCAGCCCCCAGTAACAAATCATGAGCGACCTCGTGAGCCAATGTGGCAACGACCGCCTCCTGATCGGGAAGCAACGATCGCAGCAACCAGATATGCGGCAGTTCTCCCCGCGGCTGATGGTATAGCCCCAGCGCATCCTTTCGGTCTTCCCTCGTGAATAGCTTCAGTTGAAATCGGCTGGCATCAGCCCCCATGTACTGGCACACGCGAGCAAATAGGGCGGGCAAGTCGTCGGCGGTCCCGGCATAAGGTTCAGGAAAGAATTCTCGAGTAGGAAGGACTCGAGGTGCCTCCAGAATGCGCCGGTCGTCAAACCGCTCAAACAACCATTGCAAGCGTTGCTCGACCCAGACTTTGTCTTGAAGGTCAACCGGACATGAAGGTCTAAACCATCCGAACATCAGCACAGCCCCTCTGAAGACGAACGACGAGTCAACTTGCCCTACGAAATACGGCCAATTCAACAACCACGTCAAGTTCATGAACAGCGACAAGCCGATTCGAATTGAATTGTAGATACTGTCTCAACAATTTGGACAGGTCGTTGGACGCTAACCGTTCGAACTCTGCGTGGGTGGGAATTCGATCACGGTCCTGGTGTGTGGTCTGGCCGTTCGTTCCTTTAGCAATCGATGAGCAGAATGGCGTCTAAACGTCGAGAACTTTCTGGGGGAACGTTTCGGCTAAATTACTTCATTGGCCCAGCACGCGGAATTATCCTCGCAGTTGGCTGAAGGCTGCGGTATATAGATGATTTCGTTGGCCATCATGAATGCCCAGCGCGGGCGAGAGCGCTGCCCATTTGGATGAACCTTTTCATGCAAACCTTTTTCCACACCAAGCGACGATGGATCGGCTGCGCTGTGCTGTTACTGGCACTGGCGTTAATGGCGGCTTGGATCAAGAGTCGCACTGCAGGAGATGTCGTCCAAGTCTCGACTCCTCGTCATTACAACATGCTATTCTCGGCGCGAGGCCGACTCTACTGGTGGTCGATGATCAACGAAGCGGGCATTTGTCGTGCGCTTTGGCATGACGAAATCACTGCAGACGAATTAATCGCTGTTCTGGATCAAGATCGCCCCAATTTCCAGAGACAAGAATCTCTGCAGTTTCGCGAGAGAAGTTTCGCCTATTCCCATGTCACCGTTTCAGTGACCCTGATTTCGGCGTTGCTGATCCTAGCGCCAGGACGCAAGCAGAAAGCATAACCATGACGGAGCCTCAGGAGTCGCCCCTTTCCAGGCTAGCGACCGAAAGCGGGATGTCTGCTGCTTCTGAGGGCGATGCGTCTGACAAGCGGGTGGAGAAAAAGCCAGCACCACCAGCGCCAAATCGGCGTCTGCGGTTGATTCAGCTGGTTTCGATCGGTGTCGTGATCACCCTCAGTGTGGCGTTGTGGAGTCACTATCGATTCGCGAGGCCCGTCGGTGTGGGACCGGCTGGGCCGACTGTTGCGAAAGAGGCGTTTCAAAAGCCGTGGAGTGAGCGCAAGGTCGTCCTGCTGGGTCTGGGCGACAGTGTCACTCAAGGGTTGGGCGCGAGCACTGGTGGCTATTCGTACTTTCAACGACTGGCGCGAAACCCGGCGGATGAGTTTCCCGAGATGCAAGGAGTCTGCCTGTCGCATGTCCTGCCCAACCTGGAAACGGTGAACCTCGCGATCTCGGGAACGACGTCCATCGAATGCGTCGACTATCAACTTCCGAAGTTGAAGCCGTACGACGACGACACGTTTGGAATCGTGGTCATCACGACGGGTGGCAACGATGTGATTCACAACTACGGCCGAACCCCTCCGCGCGAAGGGGCGATGTATGGGGCGAAGGCCGATCAAGTGACCGAGTGGACGAAGAACTTTGATGCTCGCCTGGAACAGATCGCGGCCAAGGTTCGCGAAACGTTTCCCGGCGGGTGCCACATCTTTATCGCTAATATCTACGACCCGACCGATGGCGACGGCGATATCGTGTATGCCGGGCTTCCAGCCTGGGCAGACGGAGTCAAAGTCCTGGCACTGTACAACAGCGTGCTCGCGGAATTCGCGAAACGCCATGACGATGTCGAGCTCGTCGATATGCGAGCGGCCTTCCTGGGACACGGCATCCACTGCACTCAGTTCTGGCATCACGCGTATTGTGCTCAGGATCCGCACTATTGGTACTGGGACAATCTCGAAGATCCCAATGATCGCGGATATGACGCGCTGCGACGGGCATTCCTGATCGAGATGGCTCGCGTGCTGCCGGGGAAGTTCTGAATCGGTATCGACCCTGTAGGTTATGCTTCAGCATATCTTCTTCGATGGTGTTTGGTGGTTTTGAGCTAAAGCATGAAGAGATATGCTGAAGCATAACCTACAAAATCGGTCTTCGTTTCACGGTTTCGTGCCAATCGGTCCGCGTGCTGACGCAGCGCGGCTCACGTAAGAGAATTTCATTGGCTTTCTCGCGGAATGACGATTGTTGCTTCCACCGGAAAGTGGTCGGATCCAACGTCAGGGCCGATGGCTCGATGAACGACGATGGCCTCTTGCGGAACGAAGACGTGGTCGATCGGGATCCGCATGAACCAGGCTCGGGCATTCCAAGAGGCTTGCACACCGCGGCCCAGGGCGGAATCTTTCAAACCGCTCACAGACGCGAATTCGTGAAACGCGGCTGACCAGGGGGTCGCATTAAAATCGCCGGCCACGAGACAGGGGATCGTTGACGACTTGGCGAAGAGGGCGACCTTTCTGAGTTGCTGATCTCTTTCTGCGGCTCGTGATGATCCGATGGGTGGCAAGGGATGAGTGGCGATGATCTGCAACGGACTGCTGTCGTGCTGAATCGTAGCCACAATGCTCGGCAGGTCGTTGTCGGCGAAGTCCATGACACGGGGCCTGGACAGGGGCCACATCGACATCAGGCCGATGCCGAAATTGTCCGGGCGCGGATTCATCAGGCGATGGGGATACAGGTCGTCTAGTTCTTTGAGGGCGACGGCCCAGTCGACATCGATCTCCATCACCACAATCAGATCTGGCTTCTGCTTGCGCAGGTAGTCGACCACCGCTTTCTTGTTCTGATTCTTGGTGTGCACATTCAGCGAGACGATCGAAATCGGCGTGACCTGGCCAGTCGGTTCAGACGTGGTCGTCGGAAGATAAGGAGCGATCAAGCTGCCGTTCCAGATCAAGACGACAGCCAAGCACCATTTCCAGGTCGACTGCTTGCGCCGCCAGACACCAATCAGGCAGAGGACCGCGAAGCCGAAGTAGTAGCAGCGGAAATGGCTGCAGAGATCCAGTAACCAATACCAGGCGCCAAGCGAGCCGGCGATGGTGCAGACCAGCAGGCTCAGCGCACAGAACTCCAGCACACCCCACCTTTGACTGGGGATGGGGCGTGCTGCTGCACTTGGAGATGAATCCGGTACCGCCGCGGTCATTCCGCCTTCTTCACGACCGGGGGCAGCGGCGTTCCTTCTGGATAGAACTTCATCGATTTCGAGTTCACGCAGTGTCGAATGTTCTTTTTGGTGAAGCCTTCGCCCGCGAAGACATGGCCGAGATGCCCGCCGCAGTTCTCGCAGAGGATCTCGGTCCGCATCCCGTCGAGATCCAGATCTTTCCGGACGGCACCGGGGAGTTCGTCATCGAAGCTGGGCCAGCCGCAATGGCTTTCGAATTTCTGCTTCGAGCTATAGAGCGGCGCGTTGCACCGACGGCAGACGAATGTGCCGGCATCGTGCAGATCGGTATATTCACCCACGAACGGACGTTCTGTCCCCTTCCCCACGATGATTCGTTCTTCATCGGGGGTCAGTTTGTTGTATTCGGTCGGAGCGGGCGATTCATTGGCAGCAGTCATATCGTCAGTATCTCCTTTCGCTGGAGTCGTCTCGGCGGCTTTCACCTGAACGGGCTCTGTTAACGCTGGTCGATTCGAATTACTACAGCCCGCCATCGTGATCCCTGCCAACACCAGCAGGGCTGTGGCAGTGGCTTTGTGATTGTTCGCGAAGATCTGCATCAGTCAAACTCCATTTTCGGCCTTCATCTCAGCAGAAGGATTGTGGCATGTGGATGCGCTGACGGGAATGGAAGCAGCAAAGTTGATATCGCGATTTTCATGGTTTGAAAACGAGAGCAGGAACGAAGCCACTGGTCATTTTTCAGCAATCGGATGAGCCAACTGTTCTTCCTGCTGGATCTCGGCCATCTTGGTCGACAGGTACTGCACGACTTGCTTGGGGTGTGTGATCGAGATCAGATGGCCGGCACCGGGGACGACGCAATCGGGGTCTGCTCGGTAGATCGGAAAGACGCGGTCGCGATCGCCGTGGATCTGGCAGACGCGGACGTTCGCGATCTCGGGAGACGGTTTCCACGTCAAGATGGCTTGCGCGGCCCAGCGCAGGAATCGCCTGTCAGCGTCGCCCAATTGAGCCATCACGCCACGAGTGGGCGGGCGCAGCCAACTCCCCAGCAGCGTGACGAGCAATGGGGAGACTCGAGGCAGGATGCCGATGAACGGAGTGATCGGTCGCAGGATGCGGATGCGCCACGGGCGGGCGTCGGCAAATCGAGCACTTCCGATCACGAAGCAGGCGCGTACGTGGGGAAGTAATACGGCCAGCTCTTGGGCCAGGACACCACCAAATGACGCCCCGCCGATAAAACAGGGACGACCGGGATCGATGGTGGGAGCATACCGCCGAGCGTACTGCGCGATTGTTTCGCCGCGCAGCGGTTCGATCCAGGCGGGGGTGACCAGCTGTGGCAGGCCGTTGCGCAACGACGAAAACATTCGTGCGTCGGCTCCCAGCCCTGGCAGCAGGATCAGTGGTAATTCGTCAGTCATCGAAAGACCCAGCATCTCGGCTCGTTTCTTAAGCGCTTCGTCGTTTCTATTCTATCGCAGTGTCCATCTCATTGGAGCCCTCAGAATCAGGGAAATCGACGCTTGTCGTCCGCCACGCCGCGTAGTTAGAGTGAGCGATCGCCAGTCACATCTTGCTCACGTCCAAGGAATCCGCCGATGAGTCTCTCCGTCACCTGTTCGGACTGCGACAAGTCGTTGAAGGTCAAGGACGAACTCGCAGGCAAGAAGATCCGCTGTCCCGGCTGTTCGTCGGTGATTGCGATTCCCAAACCTGCCAGCGATGACGACGAACAGCCCGATGAATGGGACGAACCGGCCCCCACGAAGCGCAAACGACGCGCAGCGGAAGATGATTTCGACGATGATGAACCGGTCGCGCGACCACGGTCTCGGGCATCGAAGCCGGTCAAAAAGAAGGGTGGCCGATCCAAGTCGAAGGGTCCCAACATACTGCTTTTGATCGGGGCCATCGGCGGCGGACTGATTGCGGTGTTGTTTGTCGTGGGAATGTTTGTTGCGGCATTTAACCAGGCCCGAATCTCGGCCAGTAGAGTCGCGGAGAATTGGACGACTTTCCGACATCCGCTGGGGATCGCGCAGGTCGATATGCCAGGTGCTCCCACCTTCAATGCCGGGCAATCGCAAAATGGCGTTCAGACTTATGTTCTCGCAAAGCCCATGTACCAGATGTCGTTGACAGGGATTCAATTCACTCCAGACGTACAGCAGGCGCTGAAGCTGCCTGGGACCGTGGACTTGATGTTCAGCGAAATCGAGAAGAAGACACCAGCGCAGATGCCGGGGGCTCGCGTGCTCTCAACGCGTCGAATCACAGGGGGTTCGATGCCGGCGATGGAAATGAAGATCGAGGTGAAAGGGAACATTAATCTGATGCGTTTCTACCTGGCACCCACCGGCTTGTTCGGAGCCGAGTTCATTTCTCGCGACGAAAACAAGTATGCGGCCCAGCGCGAGAGATTCTTCAAATCGTTGAGTGGTCCCGATGGCAACCCGGTTGACGGTCCTGCCCAACCCCCAGGCATGGCGCAGCCGCATGGACAGCCAGGTATGCCACAACCACATGGCATGCCACAGCCACATGGTATGCCCCAACCTCACGGCATGCCGCAGCCTCATGCCCAACCGGGTGCGGCGCACAGCACCCCGCCTTGAAGCGATCCTTAGAGAACAATCGTGGTTCCGACCTCGTCTTGTTCGGCGCGTCGCAGGATCTCAGTCGCGCAGTAAAGATCTTGAACGGCGTTGCCGACCGACTTGAAAAATGTGACCTCGTCCGGCGATCGCCGACCTGTTGCAGTCCGTAAGACCACTTCGCCCAGTTCGGCGGGATGAAAGTCCGCGGGCAGCAGTCCCTGCTCGATCGGTT
Organism: uncultured Schlesneria sp.; assembly: GCA_903840265.1. Lineage (GTDB taxonomy): Bacteria > Planctomycetota > Planctomycetia > Planctomycetales > Planctomycetaceae > Schlesneria. Next base: position 33,712 of record CAIMFH010000100.1, read on the forward strand.
GCCGCAAGTCTCCCGCTTCGCCGAGGCACGCTTCACGTTGATCGACAATCACAGTGGCTCGGCAGACTGTCGCTGCCGGCACCTCGGCCATCGTCGGTGCGAACGAACCGACTCCATTGATGTGGACGCCGGGACCAAGTTCGTCATCACTGAAGACCGGAGTCTGGCTGGTTGTGGCGGTGCAAATCACGCCGCAGCTCTTCAATTCGTTTCGATCGGGGTTGGGGATCAACCGGGAGTGGCCTGCGTTTGCAGCTTGCTCGCGACAAAAGCGTTCGGCAGATTCGATTTTGCGACTGAACACGAAGACGACTTCCAGTGGCAGCGTGGCGAGCATCGCCGCCAACTGTTGACCGGCCTGCCCCCCTGCCCCGAACAGAGCCGCCTTCGTAATCTTGGCGTCGGCGAGTAAGCGGCAAGCGAGCCCCGACGCCGCCCCTGTTCGCAGCGCCGTCAGATACTCGGCATCCATCAGAGCCAGTGGTAACCCAGTCGACGCATCGTTCACCAGCAACAATCCGGTTGTCACAGGAAGTTGAAGTGCGACGTTACCCGGAAACACTGATACCGCTTTGACGACATAGATTCCCGACTGCGACGACAACGCGGGCTTATAGAGCATGGTCCCGGCGTCGCTGGCGATCTTCGTTCGCGGCGGGACACTCACTTGCCCTGACGACAACGCCGCGAACGCCTTGGCCATCAGGTCGATTGCTCGCGGCATCTGCAGGCATTGCCGCACATCGTTGCCAGTCAGCAACCTCAGCTTCATCGAACATGCCTCCAACCAGAACTCATCATTGCCTCAGCTACTAAAGTGATGCAGAAAGATCCCGGCTGCGATGGCCACATTCAGCGAATCGGTCCCGCGACGCATGGGGATCGTCAATCGCCGCTGACAGATCGACTGCCATTGCTCGTCGAGTCCATCGGCCTCGTTGCCAAACAGTAGACCCACATGCGAACTACGATCGGCGCTTGATAGCGGGCTGGCGTTGTTATCCAACACAGTCGCGATTAGTTCCAGGTTCCACTCCTCGCGCAGCCGCAGTACGTCGCGCTGCAGATCGACAGACTCGACGATTGGCAGCCGGAATGCGGTTCCCATGGAGACTCGCAGCACACGGCGTGAGAACGGATCGCAGCAGCTTCGGCCCAGTAGCAACGCATCGATCCCGAACGCACTGCCAAGCCGAATGATCGTCCCGAGGTTTTCGGGGTTGTCGCAGTTCGGGCAGATGGCAACCGTCAGTCGATCCGCTTGTCGGGGGACGACTTCATCGATCGTCCGAGCTGGTTGGCGAATGCCGCACGCCAGCACTCCGACATGAAAGTTGAATCCCGTCAGTTGTTCACCGACTTCCTGCGGGATGACATACAGTGGGATTTCAGGCGGAATTTTCGGTCCCCATTCCGCCTCGCGCTTCTCGGCGATTAAGACGGATTCAGTCTGATAGTCACTCGCTAGCAGTCGTTCGACCAGCTTTGTTCCCTCAGCAATAAACAACCGTCCATCGCGCAGCAGGTTGCTCGACTTCAGATGTCGATACATCTGCACCCGGGGATCGTCCAGTGATTCAATCGCAATTCGCGGCATCGTCGTTCTTTGCTGGATGTTCGTCGTGAGGCTGGGTCAGTCAGAGTGAACTGAATCTTCGTCAGCGACTCGATTTCTTGATTCGGGCCGCAATCGCTTTCGCCATGATCTCATCACCCGCCGGTACCACATGACAACAAACATCGTTGTAAATCGGTTCGGGATGATCGGCGAAAACTTGCGTCAGGTCTGTGAAGGTGACGCCGGCCGCGACCAACTCTGCACCGCGAGCCTGCATCAACGGGAAACAGGTACGGACACTGAGGCAGGATCGACATGTTTCATCAAGGGCGGTCTTTGCCTCTTGGGCGCCGATTGGTTTTGAACCGGGTAGATACTGATTCGGTTGCAGGAAGTGGTAGTACCGGATTCCGCGACCGAGGCACAGTTGATTGAGCAACAGTGACGAACGGCTCCAGATGTCGATGCAGTGATTGTAAACATCCGCAGGCGATTCGAAATGTTCCGGCGGGCCCGACCCGCAATAAGTCCGCTCCGTCTCGCTATAGCGGGACATCATCGTCGTCTGGGTTCGAATGAGCCGATCCGAACGATTCTTGCGGATCCCCCACACGAGCAGAGCCGTCGGCGAATACTTCCACGGAGCCTTCGCAAACCACTGTGCTTCGTCGCGCTGCTGCTGTCGCAGGTAAGTGACATAGCCCCCCATGCGAACAAACTCGGGACTGGCCGTCCCGGCGATCAGCTTGCCCCAATCACGCGGGTACGCAGCATTCACTCCAAAGGGGACGTTGTCGACTTCTGGCAATGCGGCCTCGTTAAAGCCGTCCAGATTGATCACGATGTCAAACTCGGCACCCAGGACCGTCAGGAAGTTCATCGTCATCAGTTGTTGAGGCTGCTTGTAACCATTGCTGCCCAGCCGCACGAACTCAAATTTCTTTCCAGCAAACTCGGGGGACTGTGCCAGTTCAGCGGCGATGACTTGAGTGGCATTCATGCCGAGTTGCCTGGCCACCGAGCCCCCCAAGATCGCGATAATCACTTTGTCTGGGGATCGCTTGTGAATCGGTAGATTGTCGTCGATGAAGCCAAATTCCGTGACGCGATACTTGTCGTCGTAGGTCAGCTTCTGATCGGGACGTGGCTGCATCACCATGCCAATATAGGGATGAATCACGCCCGGTGCCGCGAACTGTCCGCCTGGTTGAAACGGATCTTCCGCAGCGGCCCCCTGCTGTTGCTTCACCAACTGTTCTGAGGATCCCAGAAAGAGCTGCACCGCAACATAAGAGAAGGCTTCGATGAAGCCCCACATCCCGATCAGCAGCACCAGATTAAAGAGCAGACGCTTACGCCAGCGGAGGCGTTGTCCCCCGGATTCCATTGCGACAACCTTCCGCGCGAGTTGATGTTCGACTGCATTCATGGCGATCGTAGCGACTGCGGTAACACGGCTCCAGTTCGAGGGATCGCCGCTGGAACAGCCAGCAGTGTCACGCGATGCGACAGGATCGGCAGCGAACATTACGAATTGGCAGTGTTTGTCGGTCCATGGCAGCGTTTCGGGGTCTCTCCGCAGCTCGCCCGTTTTCAGTCCCAGTGGGACGGCAGACATGGCGAGTCGCGAAGAGCGTGCATGGTGAGACTGATTGTTTAATAGGCTCCTCACGCTACCTCAACCGATCGCAGCGACGTGAAGACACTGGCGGTCCAGAGCTACCGCCAGTGGCACCCAAAGCACCACCTGCTGCCTGCTATGCGTTGGGAAATTGGAGCTCGAAACAGGTCGTTTCGCCGATGCGTTGCCAAGTTAGTTCTGCACCGTGCGCTGTCGCGATTTCGCGAGCGACTGATAGACCCAGGCCGGTGCCGTCGGGTTTGCTGGTGGCGAATGGTTCGAACAGTCGTTGTGACATGGCCTCTGTGGGACCGGGGCCGCTGTCGAGGACTCGTAGCGACGTTCCCGTCGGTGTTCGATCCAATTCCACGCGAATCACTCCCGCTTGGCCGTCGGCTCGTGTTGCCGCTTCGATCGCATTGACGAGCAGGTTCAGCAGCAACTGTCGCAACGAATCAGGCTCGCCCGTGACGACAACCTCCGCTTCAGGTCGCTGCCAGTCGAGTTGTATGTTGGCGTGCTGACAGGCAGGCCCGATCAGCGGCAGGATCTCTTCGACCAGCGCTCGCAACGAGACTTCCTGCTTGGGGAGTTGATCACCGCGTCCCAGATGCAGGAAGCGTTTCAACGACGTTTCCATGAGCCGGAGTTGTCGCAGCGCAACATCCAACGATTCGCGGTCTGTCGACGCGTCGAGATCCGCCTGATGGAATTCGAGCGCCATCAGCGCGCCCGTCGCGGAATTTCGGAGCTGATGCGCGATCCCGGCCCCGATCTGACCGAGCGTTCGCAGACGTTCGCTACGCCGCACCTGCTCTTCATAGCGACCTAACTGCTCGGCCATGCGATTGAGAGCCGTGGCGAGGTCGAGGAGTTCGTCGTCGGTTGCCGGCAATGTCCTAGAAGTGAACTGGCCGGCGGCAATCGCCGACGCCTGCTCGCTGAGTTGGCGGACGCGACTAGTGAAGCGACGAGCCAGGAATGTCGTCAGGCCGACGGCGACCAACGCGGCGACGAACCCCGCGACCAGCGGCGGCCACGCGGCGCGACGAGCGACTCGATCCCAATGTTCTTCCGGATAAAGTGCGTACAGGGACTGCCCTTCCGATTGCGGCGGAACCGTCCGAATCGGCAACCTGGCCGATCGATAGGGACTGGACGAGAGAGTCATTGAGACTTCTGGCAACGCCCCCCCCGCACTGTCCTGACGCTGGAGATCGGCGACCTCGGAATCGCTCAGGCTTAATGTCGAATGCATCAGGCGACCATCGTGATCCAGGACGGCAAAGTCGGCTCCGGAGAGTCCTGCCATCTTTCGCAAAACGTTTTCGCTTAGGGGGAAGCCGGCATCGACGAGAGTTCCCGCCAGCCGCCGCAGGTTTTCCTGTTCCTGCTCGCGAGCGAACTTGGCCCCCAGCCAGGCCCCGGCCAAGCTGGCGACGGCCACGCCGGCCAGGACGACGACCAGCATGGGAACCAGCAACTGCTGTTGTATCGGCCGACGCATTAAATGGGATGCCCGTGTCGATTGCGCAAAGTAGAAGGCACACTCCGTGTGCCGTGAAAGTGAGACAGCGAGCGGTCTACAGCACCCACCCGTCCGCCGTCAATTCAGGGATGTCTTTGGATCCTGTGTGACGACAGTTTTGGATAGTGGATTGGGCGCCACGGTCTCACCGTCTTCGGTGTGGCCACACCGCCATAGCATTCGCGCAGGATGAGCGGTTTTAACGCAAAGGCGCAAAGGCGCAGAGACGCAAGGGATAAAGAGAGGAAGGCCAATCTGACTCGCTTGTTTCTCCTTTGCGTCCTTGCGCCTTCGCGCCTTTGCGTTGAATCCGTTGCGATTTGAGAACGCGATGAAGATGCCTAAACTGACGTGCCATATTCGCCATGTTCACTTTCAAAGACACGGCCATGTCGAGGGCTCCAAGTCCGTGACACCCCAGCCTTTGAGCTCGATGAACAGAATGCCTGCTCGGGAATGAGGGGAGAATGCACGCGGGTGTGGTTGCGACGGCGTAACGTATTTCACTGATGCGGGATATCATTTTTGACCGATGTCACATGATTGCATTGCACGAATTGCCTCAAAAAACGAGGCGAAAACGCGGTCTGGCAAGAACCTGCGCAATAATTCGGACGGAAATGCAAATAGACTTCTACCACTACTAAGACACAAAGGGTAAAATCGCGGAACTCTGTCGGCTGGCCTGGCGTCTGCTGCCTTGGATTTTGCCGAGCGATTCGCTGTCGAAAGTTGTTCGTATGCCAAAGCTCATCGTCCATTTCGCTGTACTGATGCTGGTCGCATCGCTGGGTCACGCTCAGGAACGACAGATCCAACTCAGTCCCGAGGGGGCTCAGGCTGTCACGATTACTGCAGAGACGGTGAACTCGGGCGACGTCGTCATCGACGGTAATGGTGGCTTGAAGGTCATGACCTTGACTCCGCAAGTCGTGGTGCCGCCGGTGACACCACCCGGAACCAGACCCGAAACGGGGGGTGGCCGACGCGGGCGATCACGAATGGTGCCGATGCTGCCGAAGGAATACGAAGCTCGCGACAAGAACGGCGATGGCCAGATCGGCCTGTATGAGTGGGATCGATCGAAGTACTCCGAGTTTGCCAAGCTCGACAAGAATGGCGATGGCTTCCTGACCCCGTCCGAATTGAACGCGAAGGGGAATGTGTTTGGGGCTCGCCTGAAAGGCGGCGTCATGGAAAAGGACGCTCTCCCGAATCCTGGCAACCTCATCGCCCTCGGCCAGAAAGTCGGCGAATCGTTCGTCTATTCGGTCACTGGTCGCACGTCGGCCGCGGTGTATGGAACGGGCACTTACACGGCGGATAGCGACCTGGCGTCCGTGGCAGTGCATGCCGGCCTGTTGAAAGATGGCGAAAAGGGAGTCGTGACGGTGACGATTGTGGAGACCCCCAATCAATTCACCGGTTCGGCCGCAAACGGCGTCACCAGCAGCAGCTGGCAGGCGTATCCCGCCGCCTACACCGTGCGGTAGCTCGCATCTTGATCTGCTGAAGATTTGGTAGGTTATGCTTTAGCATATCGAAGACGAGCAGAGATATGCTGAAGCATAACCTACGACATTGAAGCTTCACCTACGACAGGGTTTGGATTGAGTACCGCGCTGGACGTCTTGTTTGAAGACAATCATTGCCTGGCTGTCGATAAGCCTGCGGGATTGCTGACGATGGGCGATAGCTCGGGCGACCCGACTTTGGTCGATGCCGCGCGAGACTATCTGAAGCGTAAGTACAACAAGCCGGGCAACGTCTTCGTCGGTGTCGTGCATCGACTGGACCGGCCTGTGTCGGGAGTGGTGCTGTTCGCTCGCACCAGCAAAGGAGCCAGCCGGTTGTCCGAGCAGTTCCGGTTGCGGACTGTCGAGAAGACCTATCACGCGCTGGTCGAAGGAAACGTCTCGCCCCCGGAAGGGATCTTGCGGGATCGACTGGTCAAGGATCGTGCTCGCAACGTCGTGGCGGTCGTCGACGAAGACGATGATGATGGGCAGGACTGTGTGCTGGCTTATCGCCGCCTGCGAAAGTCCGGTCGCCTGACGCTGGTCGAGATTCGCCCCGAGACAGGCCGCAGCCATCAGATTCGTGTCCAACTCTCGAATCACGGCTGGCCGATCGCCGGGGATAAGAAGTACGGTTCAAAGATCCAAGTCGACGGTTTTATTGGCCTGCACGCCGCCTCGCTGACGTTTCAGCATCCGACGTCGAAAGAGACGATTACCGTGAGTGCGGAAGTGCCGAAGGCGTGGTCACGCCTGGACCTTGGGTAAGGGTCGTCGCGGCACCGGTAAGTGCCAGCCAGTCGGCTTTGGACGATTCAAAGACAAGCCGATCTGCTTCTTCGTGTTGATGCAGTCACGTTGCTAATCAGTCCGCGTGCTGACCGGCGCGGCTCACCTGAAGAAGGTGGCCCACCCTCCCTCGGTGTCGCCAGTTTTCGATCGAAGACACGGCCACGTCGAGGACTCCGTGTTCGTGGTACCCACCATTCCCGCGGAATCTGATGTCGCCAGCTGAATTCTGTGTTGAGACGACTGTGCCTTCATCGTTTATTTATGTCTGTCGACGTTCGTCGTCTGCTCACATCCTGGTGCTTGATCGCTGCGCCCTTCGGAATTCGGTCATGAATTCGAACTACACTTCTGCGTGTCGGGGGTCGTGGCGAGAAACCCTCGTCGCGGGAGTGACTGCGCCGCTGACCGCCACCGGAATGACGACGCCACGCCTGAGTTTCGCCGCCGATCGATTTGTGCCGATTCGCGGTTGCGTCCAAAAGTTCGCTCGAAGCAAGAACAAGGACCGCGAATAACGATCGATCTTCACGAATCAGAATTCAAGAGATCGGGAAGGAACCCTATGACCCCACCTGCACGACTCAGCGACACGATGCCGGTCCTGTCCGAAGCGGGAGCAGAACTGGTTCGTGATTTTCAGGCACGGCAGCAGATCGAAATCAGGTTGGCCAACAAGTTCCTGGTTCTCTCTCGACAACAGGCTCGCGGGCTGCTGGTGGAACTCGCCACATTCCTGTCCGAGAGTGATAGCGATAAGACCCCCTGCGTGATCACGCTGGACTGATGGCGAACGTCGACCGCCTTTCGTGGGATGCGCTTCCAGCCCGTCGCCTACGGCGTTCAAGATCGGTAAACAACTTTGCCAACGTGGTCGAAGTAATTTGTAGATCATCGCGTCTCTTGGCATTCGAGCGGCAACCGTCATCGAACTATTCTGTCGTCCCTGCCGGGACTAAGACAATCCACGGCCGGTCCTGTATCATGAACTCATCGACGCTGGAGACGATCTGGTTGACCCGCACGCCCTGATGGCACCTCGGCCCGTGCTTGTTTCGGGCGGAACAGAAGACCCTCCAAGCAACTGGGCGGCGCTCAATCACCTGGTCGCGGTCAATGAATTGCTGGAGCACAAGGACCGCGTGGCGAAGACTCACGTTCCTACTGCCGAAGCGCTGCAGTGGGAATTTATTTTTCTGGAGTACTGGCTGAAGTAGTGTGGGGTCCCCGTGCGAATTCTTATGCGATCAAACTGGCTAGCCGTCCGCAAGCCTTGGACAATTCAACTGCCAGAAGAAACTATCGTGCCTCAGGTGAGTGGCCGGACCATCAACTGGGAGGCGGCGAACGGAGTTCGATATCGAGTTGAATTGCTGCCTCTTTCGCGAATCTTCCGGGAAGAGATAGAAGTTGTTCGACAAGTCAAATCGTACCGTATCGGCTATCGCGACCAATGGGAAGGTGCGATCGACCTGTGGGCTTACCACACAAACTATGCCGTGTGGTTTCGCGATGTCGACAAGCGACTGGTCGCTGTTTTCCGGAGACATTGCGCCCCCATCTGCAACGGAGCAATCGTCGTTCACCCACGTCATGCGGCCCTTGTTCATCTCTTCGTCGGAATGGCTCTCTCTTCCATGGTTGCGGACGAACACACATAACGAACATGTGCCATCCTCAAACGAATCAACAGATCGGCCAACCGGACGCCGGGCGAAGCGAATGTCGCCGGTGCCGTTGTTTGTTCGCAACCACGGACTTGAAAGAAGCCTCGGTCCCTTCATTGGTTGGTTTAATGTCGGCAACGGATGTCGAACTCGATGATCACGAGCCTCCACCGGTCTTGATCGATCGGCAGTTGTATTGTCGCGCTTGCCGTTTTCGCATCAATGTGCGGCGAGGGGTTCTGGCGCTTGTCATTGCGGGATTGGCGATCACGTCGACCTCAATTGCGGCGATCTTGTTTGGTTGGTGAAATGGCGTCGCATTTCCCAACGACGCATTTCCAGAAAGCCAGCAGATGTTGCCCAATCCACATGAACTCGACGGACGTCAGAAAGTGATGCTGGAATTTGCTTTGGCTGCGGCTGAGGACGGTCAGCATTTTTTCTATGTGCTGATTCGCGAACCGCTGGGACCGTTCGAACGAGAAGAAAAGTATGAGGTTCCCGTTGGGGAAGCCTTGGGTGAATTGGGCGAGGTCACCGGGGGCGGATCGCAGATGGGCGACGGCGATACGATCGAGTATTGCGGTCTGGATATCGTCGTCAACGACCGCGATCGGGGTCTGGCCGTGATCCGCAAATCGTTGAGAGCGTGCGGCGCCCAGGACAATACCGTCATTGAAGAATACGTTCCGGAATTCAATCCTATGGGTCTGTGATTGTTGTGGACCATGGTTCATGACATCGCCCCATTGCCGATTGTTCCCATCGTAGTCGTGGGCTTTACACTCCGTCTCACAGCCTTCGAGTGGGCGGTGTCCTCTTTTGAAGACACGGCCTTGTCGAAGACTCCAAAACCGTGGCACCCAAAACTGAGATTCTATCCGGACATTGTCGCGTAGCGCCATTTGGCCACATTAGCCAATTACCTTGTACGCTGACCGCTCGGATTGATGGGTCTGCGACCATCGCTCTAGAGCGACTCGCTAGTGAATGGATGAATTCCTCGCGTTCATACGCTGTCTCTACGTGGCATGCGAAATGCTTTACTTGTTTGCTCGCCTGACCTGCCACCGATGAGGATCGGGGAGGTCAAAACCGGACCAGCTTTCGACCTGTTGCTCAATTCACAAATTGAGGTCGGTGACGAAGCCGCGGAGCAACGAGGGAGTGGAGCGACAGCGTTTGCTGCCGCTTAGAACGAGGAGTTGATCATGTCAGATGCGGGCTGGGGACTTTGCAAAGATTGTCGTTGGTGGAAGATCGAGCCTCATGCGGCCGTGCAGAACTTGACGATGGGTGTCTGCATCGATGAGAAGCTGCGCCCCTTCGAACTGCGTGTTTCCGGTATCAGCGGCTGTGACCGCTTTGACGAGGGGAAACCGCATCGGGGCGAGGGCGCCAGTGACATGCCTCCTGCGTCTGGCGCAGGTTGAACCGCATCGCGTACCGGGTGTGGTCTGTTGATAGACCGAGACGACTTGTCCACCACGCATCTGCTTGAGGCCGCCATTCATGATAGCTGTCTAGCACTGCGCACAGTGACTTCTAATTATCCATTTCAAGTACGGGACGAACATCGTGACAGCTATCCTCAGCCCTATTGCTCGCCCAGACACATCGAATCCCGAATGTTCCTATGACGGTTCGAAGGTGGTGTACCGCCTGTTGCGGCTGGAGACCTGGGGGTCGCCCCTGATGAACCTGGGCTACTTCGGCTATCGAGGACTCTTCGCGCCGCTCAATCTGATGTCGTCGGTAGAGGGTGCTCAGAACCGCATGGTACTGGAAGCGGCCAAGCTACTGGGGATGCGCGGTGAGCAGGATTTGCTCGACGTGGCCTGCGGTCGCGGGAAGAGCTCGTACCTGATTCAGTGTCTGCATCCAAACGCGACGGTGACCGGCGTCGATCTGCTCGAGCAGCATACGGCGACGGCTCAAACGCTGTTTGGAGGAACCCGGAACCTGTCGTATCAGACCGGGAACGCGATGGATTTGAATTTCGGAGACGAATCATTCGATCGCGTTCTGTGCCTGGAAGCGGCGTTTCACTTTCCGGATCGAGCGGAATTTTTGCGGGAAGCGTATCGCGTGTTGCGACCCGGTGGCCGACTGGTGGTGGTCGACTTTGCCTGGAATACCGAAGCGGATCGCGTGCAGAAGGATCATCCGAAAACGATGCTGGTCCGCGATGTATGGCAGTGGGACGACTTCTATTCGCTGCCGGAATACGAGGCGACCGCTCGCGAGACAGGCTTCCGGGTGGCGGCGAGTCACGACTGGAGCAGCCGCGTGACAGCGCCGCTGCAACTGCAGTTTCGGACTGTCTTAGGGTTGGCGAAAACATCGATCGGCCGACGATTGCTGGAGTGGCGCAATCCGCTCTATCGATCGCTGTCGCGCAGCGATTGGCACGCCTGCGTTGCCGCCGTCGCCGCGCACGCTCATGTGCAAAGTCATTCCAAATACATGGCGTTTGTGTTTGAGAAGCCGTTGGCGGGATAAGTACGAGACGGTAGTGGAGAATCTGAAATACAGACGCACGAAGGTCGCTAAGAAGAGGGAACGACGTTCGATCATCCTTGCTGGCGACGCCAGGCGGATGAGATGGCATAGACGGCGCGACGGGAGCGGTTGATGCCTCCCAGCGGTCGATGTGCTGCGAGGGCGTGCCAGACGTTGAATGCGAGATTTTTGTACTCTGGCTGATGTCGCAGTGGTTCGATCTCTTGTCGAGGAATCGACAGGTGACCTACTGTTCGGTAGGGAGATTCACTCTCGGGCCATTCAATCGTGGGGTCTTCGACGGGCATTGATTGTTCGGACGTGCGCAACTGCACTTGGAATTCGAACGAGATTTCTTGTGTCTGCAAGGTCTCTTCGAGGGCCAGTCGCATCGCATCCGTGTTGCCCGCTAACTTCTTGATGACGTCGACGTAGCTGTCGGCTCGATCACCGATGGGCTTCACCCGGTACTTGGCGACGTAATCTCCGAACCGAATCGGTGCCATGCTGAAATAAGTGTTGCTGGCGGGGTGATCGGGAAGGTGCCCTGCGATCCGGGCGGCGGTCAGCATCTCGCGCCAGTGCCAATGCAGGGGATTCCAATTTCCGTCGGTGAGTGCATTTTGAGCGGCCGCGAGCGGGCTGTCTTCTGCTTGCGAGAGAACCTGCTCCAGTCGTAGATAATCCTTCACGTTTCGCGCGAAGAATACAGGGTGATTGATCATCACGAAATCTTGAACGGAGCCGCGTTCCTCGTCCAATTGGATCACGTCACCGGGGACACTCAGCACTTTCACGGCCATGCCGCGACCATCCGGTAGAGCGTCGGCCAGAGGTTGGCTGGACGAGTTCGAGAACCGAATCACGACCGGATAAACACCGTCACGGCGGAAAAGACCCTGTGCAAGTTCGTCGGGCAGGTTCTGGAGGACCCGCAATTCTCCATTGGCGTAGCCATGCGTTTTGACGTGGACATCCGAGCGAAATTGCCCGCTCTTCGCCTGGGTTTTGGTCAGAATCGACCGCAGCGTCTGGACCACTCGTAGCAGATCGGCGGGTTCATCGAGGGGGATCACTTCCACGTCACTGGAGTACGGCAATGGCGAGTTGATCGGACGCATAGCTTTTGCCTTGCACGGGTTGCGTGTGCGGTTCGCGAAGATCGAGCCTTGGCAATCCGATAGCCAACGAACATCTAAAGCTCTGTGCGGCACCCGCAGTTATCACATTCAGCAGCATGAGTTTATCAAGTTTGGCACGGATGTGTTCGGTCGTTTCGGAGGCGTGAAAAACGTCCAGTGCGCGGCTTGAAGTTGATCGTTGTCAAGAGACTTTCGCAATTATCGCCTCATCCAGATAGGCTACGGACACTTCGGTTGATATGCTATTGGCCGATCTACAGATGCTTTCAATCGGCATCGTAGACTGCTCTGAGTGTTTGAAAACGATTGAACTAATGATTTCAGGAAATGCAGAAATGGCCGAAGGCACGATCAAAAAGGTGATGGACAAGGGTTTTGGATTCATCGCCACGTCAAGCGGCAAGGATCTGTTTTTCCACTCTTCCGCTGTGCAGGGAACTA
>CAIMFH010000101.1 GCA_903840265.1 uncultured Schlesneria sp.
AAGGCAGAAGCAAAGCCGAAGGTGGCACCCGCCCCCAAACCCAAGACATCCAGAAAGGCGAAGGCTGTTGCTGCCACAACAACGTTGATGGAAGTGACGCCAGTGCCAGCGGCCGTGGTGACTCAAATGCCATCCCTGCCGGAACCACCCCATGTTGAAACGGCGGAAATCGCGTTGCCGACCGTCGCCGCAACGGCACCAGCAGGCCGTCGCATCGATGCCGAGATGCAGGCACTGCTCGATCCCACTGATAAGAACCAAGTCGCCCCCGAGACGACGGTTCGGTTGGATGTTGCACTACTCGATAGATTGATGAATCTGGTGGGCGAACTGGTTCTGGCTCGCAATCAGATCCTGCAATACAGCCGCACGACGGAAGATGCGACCTTGATCGCCGCCAGTCAGCGACTGAATCTGATTACTTCAGAATTGCAGGAAGGGGTGATGAAAACGCGGATGCAGCCGATCCAGAACGCCTGGGCAAAGCTTCCACGCGTTGTTCGAGATCTCTCTCTGCAATGCGGCAAGAAAGTCCAAGTCAAGATGGAAGGGGCCGAAACCGAACTCGACAAGACCATCTTGGAAGCAATCAAAGATCCGCTGACACACATCGTGCGAAACTCGGTCGATCACGGCATTGAGCCTCCGGAGATCCGGCAGGCTAAAGGCAAACCGGCTGAGGGAACGCTGCTGTTGCGAGCGTTCCATGAAGGTGGACAGGTCATCATCGAAATCGGTGACGATGGAGGCGGAATCAATTTGGAGCGAGTTCGACAAAAAGGCTTGAGTCAAGGGCTGATCAGCCCCGACCAGGCGGTGTCGATGTCCGAACGCGAACTGATGAATTTGATCCTGCTGCCGGGATTCTCGACAGCACCAACGGTGACCAACGTATCGGGCCGCGGCGTCGGGATGGATGTCGTCAAAACCAACGTCGAAAAAATCGGCGGCACCCTGGATATCTACAGCGTGTTCGGCAAAGGGACGACTCTGCGAATCAAGATTCCGCTGACGTTAGCCATCGTTCCCGCGTTGATGGTCACCGCCGGTGCCGATCGCTATGCCATTCCGCAAAACAATCTGGTCGAGCTTGTTCGACTGGAGGGTGAACGCGTACTTCGCGAGATCGAGCATATTCACAATGTGCCTGTCTACCGTCTGCGGGGCAATTTGTTACCGCTGCTGTATCTCGACGAACAACTCAATCTCAGGCCTGCTCGCAATGGAGCGAAGTTGAGCCCGGACACGGCTGTCAACATCGTCGTTCTGAATGCTGAAGATCGCCAATTCGGACTTGTCGTCGATCGAATCGATGACACGCAGGAAATCGTCGTGAAGCCGCTCGGCCCACACCTGAAAGAGATCTCGACCTACGCCGGTGTCACAATCATGGGAGACGGTGCCGTGGCATTGATTCTGGATGTCATCGGCATCGCCAAGCGATCTGGCGTGGTGTCCGAAGCTCGTGACCGTCACATGACGCAGGCTAAGGCTAACGACGAGGCGACTGGCGATCTGAAACAAACGCTGCTGCTGCTCGGCCTGGGAGAAACCCATCGGCTGGCACTTCCGCTCTCCTCGGTCTCTCGACTCGAAGAAATCCCACTCAGTTCCGTGGAGCGAGCGGACGGACAGCAAGTCGTGCAATACGGTGGACAGATTATGCCGCTCCTGCATCTGGGCGACGTCCTGAATACGGGTTCGCCCCACCTCGAATCAACGACGATGCTTCAAGTTGTCGTTTACTCCGAAAACGGACGCAGCGTCGGGCTGGTCGTCGATCGCATCCTGGACATTGTGGAAACAACGCTCATTATCCAGCAGGCGGGCAAACGCTTGGGAGTACTCGGCTCGGCCGTGATCCAAAATCGCGTCACCGATCTGCTGGATATTCACAATCTGATTCTCTCATCCCATGGAGACTATTTCGCGCCGCCATCCACCACACTGGCGGTCTGAGTCGAACGAGTTCTCTGTGGCTGATGAATTCAGCCGCAGAGAGCTCGTCGTCTTCACATCCATGGGTCTTGAACCGCAAAAACACCGCTGAAGGAAAATCTCCATGTCTGTCCGACAACAACTTTGCACCTTCTTCCTGGACGATCTCTATTTCGGAGTCGAAGTCCAGAAGGTCCAGGAAGTGATTCGATATCAGGAAATGACTCGCGTGCCATTGGCCCAGCCTGTCGTTCGCGGACTGATCAACCTCCGAGGGCAAATCGTCACCGCCATCGACATGCGCCGCCGATTGGGCTTACCCGCTTTGTCTGCCGACCGGTTGCCGATGAATGTGGTGATCCGCACCGACGACGGCCCAGTCAGTCTATTGGTCGATGAAATTGGCGACGTGTTGGAAGTGGATGAGGACGCATACGACGCGCCCCCAGAAACACTGCGAGGCCCGACTCGCGATTTGATCAAGGGTGCCTACAAGCTGAACGGTCGCTTGCTGCTGACTCTCGACAGCGATCGGGCAGTCAACGTCACCGCCAGCTAATAGCCGTGCCGGCTGATGGCCGCCACAATGACTCGCGCGAACCGGGAAGCAGTTCCCGGTTCGTTTTCGTTGTGTGCCGAGCATGTTTTTCAGCTTGAGGGTGCAAGTCCCTTATCCAACCTGATGGAGGTGAAGGATTAGCGAAGTGCAAGGGCGACTTCCGCGAGGGGTCGTCTGAAAGAAGCATGGAGCAAACACGTGAGCCGACG
>CAIMFH010000102.1 GCA_903840265.1 uncultured Schlesneria sp.
AAGCAGGCTCTGCAAGATGAAGGCGTGGCTACTGATCAACAGATCACGCTGGTAATGACCGGCATCTCGCTTCGAAGTGCCTTGCGACTGATGCTCGAACCACTCGGCCTCACCTACATCATCGAAGACGAAGTGATGAAGATCACCACGCAGGCCAAGGCCGACGAAAAGATGTCGACCCGGGTCTACCCCGTGGCCGACCTCGTCATCCCCATTCGTACTCCTCAGGCCCAGGGCATGGGTGGTGGGATGGGCGGCGGAATGGGCGGAGGCATGGGAGGCGGCATGGGCGGAGGTATGGGCGGAGGAGGCATGGGAATGGGTGGCGGCATGGGTGGCATGGGCGGCGGAATGGGCGGAGGCATGTTCAGCATTCCTCCTGAACCACTGCCAAACAACGCCCTCAAGCACTAGCACCCGCAACAACCGCTCTGGCCAACTAGAGCTTCAAATTCAACACAGGCAAGCCCCTCGGCTTGCCTGTTTGTTTTTGGGAGGGCGAGGCTGCCGCCGAGCCGCGATCGTCGGCGTGCCCACATTAACTCAGGCGGGTCAGCCAGCGGACAACCTGATAGACCTCTCTCAACCACGAGTCACCCACCGCGGCAGGCGTCGAGATGTCAGCCCCCTAAGACACTCCCAAGCGATACCACCGCGCCTGGCAAAATCGACACAAACCAGCGACCTGCTACGGTCGGACACTTTGAAGTTAAAACGACGACAGGTTCGGGGAACCCTCTTTCAACAGCGCTCCGCCTTCGGTGTGATCTCCCGTGCAAGGTTAATTTATTACCAACGTTCAGGAATCGATCCGATGAAGCTGCGAAGTGTTGTGCTGTGTGCCGTTGTGTTGACGTTCGTGTCTGTGTCCAAGAATGAAGCGTCAGCAGCAGGCCGCCGCGGTCGAGTTGTTCAGTCCGAACCAACTGCGACAGCTCCAGGCCCGCTCATGACCACCCCGTCAACCATCATCCCGACCGGCGACGAAATCCGAGCTGTCCCGGCTCCCGGCGGCGGCCGCCTGATCGGTTACGGCTTGAACCTGCATCCAGGAGGACGAGTCGCCCGCATGCTGCTCAGTCGCTAACGAGTGGCAGCGTTCATGGTCGACTTGGATCTTGTTGGGGTGCCACGGTTTTGGAGTCCTCGACAAAGCCGTGTCTTCAATTGAGGACACGGCCACCCGAAAACACAGGCAAGCCAATCGACTTGCCTGTTTCTCTTCTCCTCATTCTGAGCGGGGATGTCAGTCCCCTGGCCCCTCAAGGCGTAAGCCGCGACTGGGGGCCTTTTCACACCCGCAGCACGTCGATCACCGACGCCACTATCCATTTACTGATAAGCATTTACATTCACCCCCCACACAAAAAAGGCAGCAGTACCTGTCCGACCCGTGTAAGAACCTCACGCCTCGCCGGTAATTCCTCATGTCGGGTGCAAGTCGCAACGACGAACCTGAGATGAAGGAAATCGAAAATGAAATATCTTGCTTTTGCTGTATTGTTGATGGGTGCCGCTTTGACGAGTCGCGAAGCGAATGCTCAAGGCTTCTGGTACGGGGCACCTGGTTATGCCAACAACGATTACTACTACGGCCTGAACTTCGGTAACGGAGTCGGTTACGGATACGGCCTGGGAGTCGGCGTGAACCTCCCTCCGCAAGCGTTCTATGGAGGCTACACCCCAGCCCAAGTCCCGATGCAAACCTTCGGTAGCGACTTCGAACAGCAACACGCTTCTTTAACCGGAAATTCCTACGCTCCACCTCGTCCAGTCATCCGACCGACGAAGAAAACGAAGGTGGTCAAGAAGCACGAATCCTACTATCCAGGTATCGGCCTGGTTGCTGACTGAGCCGCCACGGCAGATCCCTGTTCTCGAGCAGATCAATCTCGAGTCGATGGCAACCGGCCAGATCCATTGAACGCTGCAAAGCAATCAAGGTGTGGCCGGTTGTTTTCGTTTGAACGTCTCTCTGTGGCTCCGCGTCTCTGTGCGAGAGCCATTCTTTGAACTGGCTCTCACGGAGACACATAGGGGCTTCGTCCAGGTTGGGAATGGGACACACCAAGGCCTGCCAATAAACTCGGGGAAAATGAGTCAAATACCTGATTTCAGGGATTGTTTGAGTCAGCGATTCTATGGCATAAGAGAACCACAATCGGGATGCCGGTCAAATCGCATCCCTCGTCGCCAATCTCGCCAAGAGATTGGGCGAAGTCGATGTGTGAAGATATTCCTGTAGCCAAGGTCGCCAAGACCCTGAGCGAATGTCACCTAGAGATGTGCGCACGCGCGAATGCTCTTTCACAATCAAATGCCGATCAGCAGCGACCTTGGAGTGCGGTGGTTTGATACCGCTTTGGCTCCAAACGCCAGACACCCCACGGCACGGTTAGCCGCGTCGGATTGTTCTTTGACAACTGAACGCCAATCTGCGATCAACACCCCCAGTAGAATGGGAGGTTGTGTCACCACCCGGAGCGGAGGTTGTGTCACCACCCGGAAGCGGAGGTTGTGTCACCAGACCATGATACTGTACTCCGAACTCAGTACTGCGTACTCAATCGTCTCGCCACCACCCGCATCCAAACCCACCTCAAAATCCGTGTCAATCCGTGGCTCACCTTCTCTTCAATCCTATTTCCGTAAGTTGGCCTCGGCCACATTGAAATCGCCCGCCACTTGACGATCTGCACTCTGGCCCCGAAGATCGCCACCCTATAGTTTTCGTCTGATTCCAGGATTTGACGCGACGTCGCCATCAGGCTATCGCGTGCATCACGAAAGACATGGAATGTCTGGCCCGAACCCCTCCACTGCTGACCAATCCGCTGCCTCCCCCCCTGCCTCGACGAAGTCGAAACGCGGGCGCTGGAAGATTGGGGCAGCCATTTTCCTGATTGCCTCCGTTGCTCAAAGCATTCTCTGGACAATGTGGTGGGAGGATCCGACTCACTTCAAGATGTCGATCCTGTTCGTCTGGCCGGCAGCGATCTTTTCGCTGCTGATCTGGTGGACGTTCTTCTCGGGCTGGTCCGCGAAGGTCCGGTACGGACTGATCGGACTGGGTGTCGTCGGTATCGTCGCGTTCTTCTCCGTCTTCCGCCCCGATCGCTTTGATGGCGACATGGTGCCGACTCGGTTGACGTACCGCTGGCAGCCGAGTGCTGATCAGAAGGCCAAGGAGTATCTGGAACAACTCCAGCCAGGCACACTGGGCACTCCAGCAGATGTCGCGGAAACCAAGCCGCTGGTCGCCGACGAACAGGACTGGCCCGGCTTCCGCGGACCGAATCGATTGGGTGTGCTGCGTGACGTGCGACTGCGAACGGACTGGGCCGCGAACCCGCCAAAGGAACTGTGGCGGCATCCGGTGGGGCATTCGTGGTCTTCGTTCGCGGTCATCGGTGACTATGCGTTTACTCAAGAACAACGAGGTAACAAAGAAGTCGTCGTCGCCTATCACCTGAACACGGGCGAACAGATTTGGGCTCATACCGATGACGCCTATTTCAGTGTCACCGAGGTTCAAGGGGGCGGCGGCCCACGATCGACCCCGCAGTTCAGCGAGGGCAAACTCTATACTCTCGGAGCCACCGGGATTCTGAATTGCCTCGACGCCAGAACGGGGCAGCGAGACTGGACGACCAACATTCTGCAGGATGCTGGCAGCGACGGAAAGCCGGGTGCCAACCTGGAATGGGGCATGTCCGGTTCCCCGCTGGTCGTCGATCAGTTTGTGATCGTGATCCCGGGTGGCAAAGACGGCAAATCGATCGCAGCCTACGACCGATCGACCGGCAAGAAGATCTGGTCGGCTGGAGATCAACCCGCCACCTACGCTAGCCCCACTTTGGCAACGCTACGCGGTGAACGAGTCGTCCTCGCCCCCTTGGGAACTGGCCTGTCGGCCAATGCCCTCGAGAGCGGCAAGCAACTCTGGTTCTTCCCGTGGACGAACGCTCCCAAAGTTTGCGGCGCGATGCCCGTGGCTCTAGACGAACAATCTGTGCTGTACGGCATTGGCTACGGCGAAGGGACCGTGAGACTGGAAGTGGAGAAAGGCGACAACTGGTCGGTCACGAAGAAGTGGCAGTCCAATCGATTCCGACCGAAATTCAACGACTTCGTGATTCGCGATGGCTACGCGTACGGCTTAGACGACGGCACGCTCAGTTGCCTCAACATCGAATCTGGCAAAGTGGTCTGGAAGGCAGGCCGCTACGGCTACGGACAGATCCTGCTGGTCAACGACATGCTGCTGGTCGTCAGCGAAAAGGGCGAAGTCCTGCAGATCCCCGCCGAGCCTTCCAAGCCCGACATCGTCGCCACCTTCACGGCCCTGGACGAAGCCGCGATCACCTGGAACCAACCCGTCCTGGTCCGCGGCAAGCTACTGGTCCGCAACGCCAACGAGGTGGCCTGCTTCGACTTGGAATGAAGACGGAGTGAGGCGAGCCACGGATTGACACAGATGAACACGGATTAAAACGTAAGAAGAGATACGATAATGAGAGGAGGGCCAGACACCTAAAATCCCATTCAACTCTTCAACATTTCGTTTGCCTTGATCAGTGTTCATCCGTGGCCAACTCTTCTCGCTACTCTTCGACTTTCCGATTCTTCGCCGCATGAGGATGCGACTGCTCGTACGTGTCTTTCAGGCGTTTGGTACTGACGTGCGTATAGATCTGTGTCGTTGTCAGACTTTTGTGGCCCAGTAGTTCTTGCACGCTACGCAAATCGGCTCCGCCATCGAGCAGATGTGTGGCAAACGTGTGCCGTAGCGTATGCGGCGTGGTGATGCGATCGAGTCCCGTCAACGCCAGATACTTTTCCATCATGCGGCCGACACTACGAGTCGTCAGTCGAGTTCCAAACCGATTCAAAAACATGGCATTGCGATGAGCGGGCTTGGCATCGGGCGCGGGTTCGCGAACTTCCAGCCAGCGACCCAACGCGTTTGACGCATGTCGACCAATCGGAGCGATCCGTTCTTTCCGACCTTTACCAATCACGCGGACCACGTTGGTATCGCGATCCCAGTTATCGACGTTCATGCCGACCAGTTCGGCAACACGCAGACCAGCCGAGTACATCGTTTCCAACAGGGCTCGATCACGCAGTCCTTCCGTTTCATTGGCAGGAGGCGCTTCGAGCAACTGTGTGATCTGATCAATGGTCAAAAAATGAGGCAACTTGCGACCAACTCGCGGCGTGCGCAAGACCTTGGCCGGATTCGATGTGACCAGACCTTCACGCTGACAATAACGGAAGAAGCTGCGCAGGCTGGCCAGCCGGCGAGCAATCGTCGTCCGGGCATAGTCACATTCGTGAAGGTACGCCACATAACCACGAAGCTGAGCGATCTGCAGTTCGGCAGGCGTCGAGACCTCGCCAACGCGATCACGGATGTAGTCCTGCAGGCTGCCGAAGTCTTCCGAATACGACTTGATCGTCAACTCGGACGCATTGCGTTCGATCTTCAAATAACGCAAGAAGCCATCGATCGCCGCAAACATGAGTGAGATCCAAGAGGCTTAGCCACGGATTGACACAGATTGAACACGGATCAAAACGAAGACAAAATCACGGGAATGAGAACAGAATCAAGGACACTAATCCTTTGCTTCTTTCTCTCTTATCCTTGTTTCATCCGTGTGAATCCGTGGCTCAACTCTTCTTCCGTGGCTGCGTTAGGCCGCAGATCTGCGGATCCGATTATGAGTCGGTTCATCGCTGCCCGCCGAGGGCGCAATGTCGGTGGCAGTGGCATCGGCCATCAGCTTTCGCACGCGCTGGCTAAGGACCGCCGCGTCGTACCAGGTGAAGCTCAATTCGGGATCCGCGGCGTAGCGGCCAATCGTCTGCAGCACCTGCTCGATACTGCGATCGTCGTACAGGAAGACGTACCGTTCATTGCCCTTCAGCAAAGCCAAAACGTTGATCCCCTGCTGTGGCATGATGCTGTCCCTTCCTTGGTACCGCGGGATTTCAAAATGGGATCAACAGGGCGCAGTCATCCGCCACGATGTCCCTGTTAGAGATATCGGCCGAACAACCAAGTCCTTAGAGTTTTCGTGTGAGATGCGATAGCGATATGAATAACTGTCGAACTCAGCCCGCTCACGATGGCTGGCATCGGACGAACCGGCTTCACCGACAACATCGGCAAAGTCACCGCAGACTCTTGAGACTATCAAAATGGCTGAGGGACCAGGGCTGAGGGCCCTCCATCCGGCATTTCACGCCGGTCCGCCCAGTTCCCGTACAAGCACCCGCAGAAACGGCTCGACATCGGTGACCAAGCCCACCGACTGGAAAGTCCCGCGATCCGCCAGCTTCGTCACCGTGGCCGGATTGATATCAACGCAGACGGTCTTCACAGTCGCCGGCAACAGATTCCCCACCGCAATACTGTGCAACGTCGTGGCAATCATCAAACAGAACGTTACCCCCGGAACCAATTCTCGCATCTTCGTTTGAGCGACCAGCGTATCCGTGATGACATCGGGCAACGGCCCATCGTCACGAATGCTGCCGGCGAGGACATAGGGAACGTTGTTATGAATGCATTCGTACATGATCCCCTGCGTTAACAGACCATCATCCACCGCCTTGCGAATGCTTCCCAGGCGGCGGATGCGATTGATCGTCCGCAGATGATGTTCGTGCCCCTCTTCAGTCGAGCCGCCATGCTCCATCGAGATCCCCAGGCTGGTCCCGAAAAACGATTGTTCGATGTCATGAGCCGCCAGAGCGTTCCCCGCGAACAACACGTTGACGAAGCCATCTCGAATCAACCAGCTCAGCAGTTCGCGGCTGCCGGTATGCACGACTGCCGGACCCGCCACAACCAGGATCTTGCCCGTACCATGAGCCGCTCGACGCATCTGCTCGGCGATCTCTCGGACGGTGACATTCTTGGGTTTCTCGCTCGAAACGGTGCTGTTCATGAATCCAAACGAATGCCGTTGATCGACATCGCGTCCAACGGGAAACACGCGAGTTCCCAGCCGCCCGACGACGATAAACTCGCCCTGTTTCACATCGGCCATGGCCACACAACGAGCTTTCCGAGTGACTCGATCGACCGAGATGGCGCAGTCCATTTCCTGTAGTTCGACGGGAATCCACGCGTTGTTCAGCCGAACCTCAGTCCGCTCGTTTGTTGTGGCGTAAAACCCTTCGGGGAATGCACCTTCGATATCGACCACTTCCAGTCGGCAATCGTGATGCTGCACCGGGACCGCCCCATGCTGGCCAATTGCAGTCAGAATCGTCTCCAGACACGGCAACGTCGGCGCGGTGACGGTCAGTCGGACATAGCTGGGATCGTTCCGATTGTGCCCGATTCGGATTTCCTGACTCTGGTATTCACCGCCGAGCGACGTGATCTCGTCGAGGACTTTCGGCAGCAGCAGACTGTCGATGATGTGGCCCGAGAGCTCCACGTCTTCGCAGATCGAGTGTCCCGATTTTGGCGGCGTTGGTTGAGCATTCGCGTTCATCTGAAGACCTCGCATGAAATGGACGACCAGCTTCCAATGTCATCATCGCAACACCGCCACAGAAGGCAACTGTCTGGACAAACCGGGCGAATTCTGAAGACTCGGGGGACTGTCGTGCGAATCTTATTGTCTCCCGCTAATATGTCAGCCGTTGCCGAAGTCGGACGCCGCTCAACGGATGTGACGATGGGAGAGAAGACAAGTCGCGCGAAAGTTTCAGTCGCCCTGGTCGGGGTTGGTTCGACTTGGGAGCTGCATTACCGCGACGCGATCCAACGCCTGTCATCTAAATTGACCGTGAAAGCGATCTGCGATAGCGTGCAAATGCGAGCGGCAGTCGTCGCCGATGAATTCGAGGCGATGCCGATTTCTTGCCCGTGGCATCTGACTCAACGCACCGATCTGCACGCCTGGCTGATCCTCGACCCTGGCTGGTTCGATACGTATCCGGCGGCCCTTGCGGTGCAACATGGCCGCCCGGCCCTGTACGCAAACACATTTTGCGCCCCGATCACCAAGCTTTTGCCCCTGATGCTTGAAGCGGTGGAATGTGGCGAACCCCTGATGCCCGAGTTTCCACAGCGGTTCACTCCTTCGACAACTCGCCTGCGCGAACTGATCGCCACGAAGTTTGGACCGGTCCACAAGATCGAGGTCACCGTCCCACTTTCTGAAGTCACGGCCGCTGACGTGACCGATTGGCTGACTCAGAATCAACCCGGCGCAATCGGCCTGTTCGACTGGTGTGCCTGCCTGGTCGGAACGCCCTGCACCGCGGTCTCGTTCCAAACCATGTCGACAGGGTCACAGTTACAGCTCAGCTTTGCAGCCCGAGCATCTCAGCCGAATGATCCCCCCACAGCCACGATTCACTTCGCCCCCGATGCGATCGACTGTCGCCAGGTGGAATGCGAGCGAGGTTCGGCGAGCCTGGGTGGGAAGACTCAGATCTCCTGGCAAGCGGGCGAAGAATGCGGACAGGAGATCCACGGCAACGAGCGTTCCCCATACGAAATCATCCTCGACCAATTCTGCCGCCGAGCCCTGGGGGGCCTCGTCCCCGTCCCCACGGTGACCGATGCCATTCAAGCGATCACCACAATGCAAATGGCTTTGGCAGCGGTTGCAGCTCCTCGCGTTTAACCGCGCGGGGAATCGCCCCGCGCGTTCCTCTGCTCGGGCGTAATTACGCCTCACAACCGCCTCCACCGCAACAACTTGCCACGAATCTCATTTCGTGACAGGGGCTGACTGGACAGTAATCCGCTCGGCTGTAATACTATTCCCTCTTCCGTCCGACCGGCAGTTGGCCTTGGCCAAGGGATCACCCTCCCAAGCCGTTCGATCAGAAGGTGTTAGGGCGTATAGCTCAGTTGGCTAGAGCGCAGCTCTGATAAAGCTGAGGTCCGTGGTTCGAATCCACGTACGCCCACCTCAGGGCCACCGATCCCAAACCGGTGGTTCACTAAATCTGCAGGTTACTCATCCAGAGTCACCTGCACTCGGGGACGTAGCTCAATTGGGAGAGCGCTGGCTTTGCAAGCCTGAGGTTACGGGTTCGACCCCCGTCGTCTCCACTCAACAAACAGCCCTGTCCGCAGAATCTGCGGACAGGGCTGTTTGCTTTGAATCGTTGAGTTCTGATTGGCCTTCGCAGCAACGCTCGCCGTTCGAGACATCGAAATCGTTAGTCGTGATCGACTTCCTTCCAGAAAACTTCGGCCGATTTGTCGTCGATGGTGCTTAGCGTCGACAAGGAACGGAGTAGCTCGGTATCTCGATCTCGCTTGAAATCCAACTGGATTTCCGTCAGCGGCATGCCTTTCAGCGGGGCGAGGTCTGTGACAGCTGTGCCTTGAATCCACAAGTGAGTCAGTGGCATTCCATTGATGGACGACAAGTCATTGACGTTGGTACGGTCGAGATACAGTTGTTCCAGCGGCATTCCAGTGAGCGGCCGGAGATCCTTGATCAGATTGCAGCCGGCGCTCAAGTATCGCAACGGCCTCCCTTTCAGCGGCGACAAATCTCTCAGCTTGCCTTTACGCGGCTGGCTGCCCCGGCATGACACCGCATTCAGCTTGGGAAATGCCTGGATTGGCGAAATGTCAGTGACATTGTCTGTTAGAAAAGTGACTCCGTCGACGACTTCGTCCACGATGTTGCCCGCGACGACACCGTCAAAACCAGGATTGAGTTCCCGCATCTTCCTGGTCACGGCATCTACTTGCTGATCGGCAGGCATCGCAGCGACCTCTTTCATCCACTGCTGAAACGCCGATTGCTGACTTTCCACGTCCTTCCAAAATGTTTCCACCGGTACGCGGTTGATCGTTTCCAACTTCTTGATGGCGCGAAGCTGTTCGATATCTCGAGACGGCAGGAAGTCGAGGTGGATATGCTTCAGTGGCACGTCCTTTAGAGGAGATAAGTCGGTGACATCGCTGTCGATCATCCAGAGTTCTTCGAGCAGCGACCCTTTGAGTGCCAGCAGGTCAACAACTGAAGTCTTGCCGTTAATGCCCAAGACTTTAACGGGCATTTCCCTGATCAGCGACAGGTCGCGCACTTGCGTTACGTCAACTTGCAGATGCCTCAGCGGCAGGCCCTTCAATGCAGAGATATCGGACACGCTCGTTCCGGCACAATTCAGCACCGTCAGCGGCATGCCGCGCAGTGGCGAAAGGTCGGAAACAGCGGTGTAGGGGAAACTGAAAGTTTCAATCTGCATCCCCTTTAGCGGCGAGAGATCGACCAGTTTGCCTCTGACCTCTCCAGTTGGACTGACGGTGCCATCGCAACGCAGGGCCTTCAAACCTGCCAATGCTCGTATTGGCGCAATGTTCGTCACGTTGTCAGTGACAATCTCGAAGCCGGTAACGATGTCGTTCTCAATAGTCGGCGTCACCTTACCGTCAAAGTCCGGATTCAATTCAATCAGTTTCTTGCTGACGGCTTCGATCTGCTGCTCGGCAGGCTTCGACGCAGCGTCCTTCATCCATTGTTCGAAGGCAGGGGAGTTGTAGCCAATAAGCGGTTGGCCGAAGTCACCGGCATCGTACTTCTTCCAGAATTCCTCAGCGGGGAGGCCTTTACCGGCATCATAATAGATGGTGTCCAAGCTTTTCATCTGGCGGAGTACGCTCAATCCTCGCGTTACATTCGCCAACTTGAACAAGACGCTCCGTAATGGCATTCCCTCCAATGCTGACAGGTCTGATATCTTGTAAGTATCGCACCAGATCATTTGTAGAGGCATCCCTTGAAGAGGCGACAGGTCCGAGACATTCGTCCAGCCACACTTGAACAGTATCAGCTGCATTCCCTTCAACGGTGACAAGTCAGTAACGCGAGTGACTCCACAATCCAGGGACTGCAACGGCATTCCGCGAAGAGGCTTCAAATCAGACACATTCGTATATGTAAGTATTAGTTGTGTAAGTGGGAGTCCCGTCAGTGGTGACAGGTCCTCCAATCGCCCGAGTCCTTTGCCACTTCCACTGCAATCTAAATCATGTAGCCCAGTTAGTGCGCGTAACGGCGAAATGTCAGTCACATGGTCCGTCGACAGATTCAATCCGACAACTTTGCCATTCTCAATTCGAGGTGTCAGGGCACCATCAAATTCAGGGTTTAGTTCTCGCAGCTTTTTTGTAACAGCTTTCGTCTGCTTATCAGCAGACATCACCTGTACATCCTTCATCCATTCTTTAAACTCAAGGCCGTCAATGTTCGCGGTCTTGGTCAAACTCGCTTGCTTCACCGTTGCCACCGTCAGCGAAACCCGAAAGCCAATATCGACATTATCGGCCGCCGGGTCGTGGGAAAAACGGGACGACGCACGGCAGTTGACTTCGGGGCGATACCAACTGCCGCCCCGAATCATGCGGAATTGATCGCCGGAAGACGGGCCACGTGGGTTAATCGCAGGCGTTTGGGCGAACTCACGATAGTACTTTTGTTCCCAATCGTCATGGACCCATTCCCAGACATTACCTAGCACATCGAACAAGCCGAACGGATTCGCTTTCAACTCCCCGACCGCATGCGTGCGAACACCAGAGTTCGCACTAGACCAGCCAACACGCAGCAGATCATCGTTCTGGTCGCCGATCCAGAATTGTTTCGTCGTGCCTGAGCGACACGCAAACTCCCATTCTGCCTCAGTAGGCAAGCGGTATCCCGTCCCATTGAGTTGTGTGATGGTGTCGCCGTCACGGAGGTAGAACGGCTTCATCTTCTCTTGCATACTCAGCTTCGCACAGAATTCTGCTGCGTCCTTCCAACTCACCCATTCCACGGGGAAGCTGGAGGTCTCCATCCCAGCGACTGATGCATTTTCATCACCAGTTGGTGAGAAATGTGAGGGATTGGTTCCCATCACTTTTGCGTATTCGGCCTGCGTCACTTCATAAATGCCTATGTAGGTCGGCTGGGTCAGAATGACCTTGTGTGCCGGACCTTCGCTTTCAATTGGACTTTTCCAGCTGGCGTCCAAAACTTTGACGGCTTCTTCGATTTCCGCCGCCGTGCTGCCCATCGTAAACTCACCGGGTGGGATTAGCCGAAACTTCATTCCGATGCTGTTCGTGTACTCCACGGGGACCTTCAGATAGGTGGCCCACTCATCCTGATGTCTTCTCGCCTGAGTCACCGTCATCGTAAATCCCGTTTAGATGAACGGTGACATACTACTGAGGCCTCACTTGAAAAATCAGAGCCTGCGTCACGCAGATCTGCTCTTTCTCCAATCGTGATTGGATACTGGGCGTGAGGAGCCTCAGTGGGGTCAGTTTACTGAATTTCGGATGCATCTCTGCGACGGCAGCAATTATTTTTCCGCCGCCTCCTCTCCTTGTCGATAGGGCCTCTGCTGCTGGAAGAGGATCAGGTTTTCTTGTCCGAGGTTCTTGTCTTCTTCGTCGATTGCTAACTCAATCGCCTGCTCTTGTCGTTTAATGGCTTTGGCCCAACCACCACATTCGGCGTGGGCGGCAGCGAGAGTATGCACATAGATCCACTCTTCCCAACCGGAAATCTGACAAGCCTGGGTGGCCAATAGAACTGCCATTTTTCCATCGCGCAGCTTGGCCTCGGGGCAAGTGGAGTGCAGCCAGGCAGCGCCATTGTGGGCAGAGGCAAGGCTTGGATCGATTTCGGTTGCGCTCTGGAAGTCAGTCATGGCACCGTGGTAGTCGCCGTCCCTCTCCCTGGCACTACCTCGGTTGCTGTAAGCGTCTGCGTTTCGCGGCTCAAGTCGGATGCAGTGAGAGAAATCCTCGATCGCACCAGCATAGTCTTCTAGATAGACACGTGCATTTCCTCGATCCAGATACGCCGCCGCGTGACGCACATCCAGGCGGATCGTGCTGGTAAAATCTTTGATAGCGGCCTCGAACTCGCTCTGCCCAAACAAGATCTGCCCTCGGGCGAAATGCGAGGCGACGTGTTTTGGATCGAGTTCAATTGCCTTCGTGAAGTCCTCGATTGCCGAATCAAAATCGTCATTCGCAGCCGACCCGGTGGCTCGATACCAACAGGCTTGCGCGCTGCTCGGATTCAGCCGAATCGCGTCATCGTAGTCTTCGAACGCGTTTTCGATATCGCCGATACCTTGAAACGCGATCCCTCGGTTGCTGTAAACGAGGGCGTTCTTGGGATCAATCTCAATCGCTTTAGTTAAGTCCTTGATTGCGGCCTCATAGTCACCCATTGAAATGTAAACTTTCCCTCGCGTGACGTGGGACTGCTTCGAATTCGGATCTAATTCAATCGCTTTGGAAGCATCGCGGATCGCTGCCTTGAAGTCGCCTTTGGCGACAGATGCCAAAGCTCGGAAGTCATAGGCGATGACAAGTTTCGGATCCAGGCGAATAGCCTCGGTGAAGTTTTCAATAGCTCGATCGAGCTGGTCTGCGTCCTGGGCCGCAACACCTTCGGCCAAGAACTTCAGCGCGGGCTGCGGAAGTACGGGCTGCGAATCCTTGGCACACCCGGCGATCAGTACCACAAGCATCAGAAATAATGCGACTAAGAAACGATTGATCATTGGAAGGTACCGAGGGGCTTTGGTGTGTTGAGCGGCATCCAAGTCGAAGACATCAGCGACACATTCACATGACTTATATCAAGGATCACCGTTACCTAGAACCGACGACTCGACAACGGCGCCCCCACGCATTCGACGAATGGTGGACAGGGTTGTATCATCGCTGGACAGTGGGCCGGGATTATTTTGCGTCTGTGTGAATGAGGGATCGTCCATGAAGTTGCATGCGTTTTTGTTGACCGGTGCAGTATTGATGGTGGGATGCGAAAAGAGCGTTCCTTCGAAGCCGCCTGTGCAGAGACCGACAGTTGGAAGTGCTGAGAAGACAACTTCTGATCTGGGGGAATCGACCGCTACCACGGCGAGCGAAGCCGCCTCTGTGAAGGGTGCTGCACCTGCGCCAGTTAAGGTAACCGACGGTGCCGTTGAATTGAGCCCGGAAAACACGAAGGTGATGTTCGTTGGTGCCCATACGGGTGAAAAGCCGGATCCACGAACGGGCGGGTTTGAGAAGTTTTCGGGCAAGTTGACGGTCGATGCCGGCAAGCTGACCGCGGTGTCGCTCGACATCATGACTGATTCGACCTGGACCGAAATCGGCGGCAAGCTGACGACTCACTTGAAGAGCCCTGACTTCCTGGACACGAAAGAGTTCCCCGAGATCAAGTTCCAATCGACAAAGGTCGAGACCGCTGACGGCAAGGCGACGATCACCGGCGACCTGACAATGCACGGCGAGACCAAGCCGATCACTATCCCTGCGACTGTGACGATCACCGATGCGGGGATCACGTTGGTTGCCGACTTTAAGGTTGATCGTGCCGAATTCGGCATGACGACCGCCACCGACAAGGTAGAAAAAACGGTCGAGTTGAAGGTCATTGTCGGCGAGAAGACCGACGCGAAACCAGGACCAGCCTAATGGCTGAGGGGCGAAGGCTGAGGGCTAAGCGACAGAGGTGAGAGGACATCATCTCGCGAGATGTCATTGTGCCACTGTGTTGAGGTCTTCGATCCAATGTCGAAGACCTCGACGTGGACAAGCCCCTTGAGCCGCCCTTTCTGGCAACGCCGTGAGCGATTTTCGATCCGTGGATAAACGTGGGTGTGCCACTGGTTGGCCGCTTCGGACAACCAGTGCGATTGCCATCGAAAAGCCGTCTAACAAGGCGTCTCTACTCATTTTGAGTAATCGTTGGTTGCAGGCCCAACAGATCACCGTCATGCCGAGTTGGCGTCGGCACTGGTTGTCCGAAGCGGCCAACCAGTGGCACGTCTCTCGTAATTTTGAGCTTTCCCCGGGCGTTGCCCGGGGCTGATTTGTCTTGCCCCGTCGGGGCCAAGACCCTCTAAATCCGTGTTCAATCCGTGGCTAGACTTTCATGGCTGACTCTCTAATCGGGATCGCGATTTCGATCGCAGTCTCGATGATCGTCTCGCTGCTGACTTCCGTCTGCTTCTCACGTGAGAGTGCCTCGCGTTATGCCGGGGCACTTGGAATTTCGGCCGGTTTTTTGGCGGCTTACGCGTATCTCGAACCGCGAAATTTATCGCCGACGCTGCATTGGCAGTGGCTGCCGTGGCTTGTCGCTTGTGCCGCGATCATGGGGGCGATTGCGATCGCGACTGGTGTCGGTACGATCGAACGCTTGGTCTTCGTGACGCTGTTCTCGCTCGCTGCGGCCTGGTTTCTGGTTCCCACTCGCGCCTCATTCGCCCCGATGCGGATGACGTACGTGATCAACTTCACGCTCGGCGTGACGCTGTTCTGGAATCTACTGGACCGACTGCTGACTCGGCCGAAGAATGATGGTGCCGTGTTCATCGCATTAGCCGCGACAGTGGCCAGTGGCTCGGCCTTGGTAGCGTTTGCCTTCAGTACTCGGATTGGCTTCCTAGGTGCCGCCGGAGCAACTGGTCTGGCGGGCGGCGTGCTGGCGTTCTTGTGGAAGCGCGATCCCGCAATCATCCGCGGTTTGATCGGCCCGGCGTGCATTCTCTTGGCGGGTGAATTGCTGACCGCCGAGATCAATGACGCGATCAACCCGCCGACGATTGCGCTGATCGCGATGGCACCGCTCATGCTTTGGCTGTTCGAAATGGGGCCGTTAGCAAAGCTCAAGGGGACTGCGGCCTGGTCAGCTAAGGCCACACTGGTCGCCCTGCCCCTTGTCGCAGCCTGGGGACTGTCGTGGTCGGGCATTCATGTTGGCGATTCGTGGTAAGGTCTCGTCGGAGCGACGATGCATCCAAGAAACGAATTGCCCAGTTCATCTGGCAACGATGGGAAGCATTCCATCACGAGAGGCGTGCCACTGGATTGGCCGCTTCGGACAACCCAGTGCCGATGCCACTTGACCACGAAGGTGCTGTCTCTGTGACCAGCGTGGCCTGAAACGAGCGCGTTCCAAACCAAACCTTCTTATTTCCATCAAGGCTGCGCGGTAATGAGGAATCTCGCTCTAGATTCCACCCGGGATAGCGATCGCACGGGGTTGTCCGAAGCGGCCAATCCAGTGGCACGGCTTTCGGAAATGACCCAGCTTTACCCTAGACCTCACGCGGACAGCCTTTTCAGGCAGCTTGCTTCTCATTGACGATGGCAGGGATCGCGGGTGTTTGACGAAATCGCAACACTCGGATCATTTGCGAGACAGAACCGGCATCGGGTTCCACAACGCGAGCCAGCAGTGGCAGGCTCAGCAAGCGAACGACTGCGGACAAGATGAAGACGAGTTTCAAGCCCCCGATTTCGACCGGGCCAAGACTCATGGACCAGTTCATGAAGATGGTGGCGATTAGTCCTCCGACGATGGCGGCAACGGCGGCCGCTGTCCCGATGATGGAATTGAAGATCGCGAGGTAGAAGGCCGCATTTTTCTCGGGAGCCAGCCTCAGCAGGATGTTGTTAGGCCCCATCGCCAAGGGGGCGCTGAAGAGGCCCGAACAATGGATCAGCACGAGCAGGCCAAACCACTGCGGCATCACGAAGACCCAGGCGATCGTGGTCATCAGGTCGGCAATCGTCGCAATCAAGACGATGGGCTTCGTTCCAAACCGATCGCAAAGTCGCGTCCAGAAGCTTGTCGTCAGCATCCCCAGAACACTGGACATCGTGGCGAGCGCCGTAATGCATCCAAACGAGAGGTGCATCTTCTGCAGCATGTAAACGGCGAAGAATGGCTGCGCCAATTGCAGCCCCATGTTCCAGACTCCGTAAAAGCCGAGCAACGTGCGAAAGTCTCGATTGCGAAGTGGGTCGGAAAATAGTTGGCGGAACGAGGCCTGATGTGGATGGGCGGCCCCCGGCGCGGGAATGGCTCCGAGTAACGGCATGCCGATCAACCCGCAGAGCATCGCTGCGCCGAAGACACTTAGAAATCCCAGCGAAGACTGACCACTTTGCTTCGCCCAATCCAACCCGATTGCAGCGACCATTCCCGCCACCAGCGAGAGTCCGGTATTGAAGAGATGGCGTCGACCCATAAACGAAACACGTTGTTGTTTGGGAATCAGATCCTTAATCCACAGCAACCAGGCGACCCCGCCGATTGAACTGAGGAAGCTGCCAGTGGCGAAGGCGGCGATCATGACCCAGATGGGGAATGGCCCACTCTTCGCAAACAAGAAGGGAACCAGAAAGATCGGCAGCCAAAGTAAACGGCTGATTACTGTGGTCATCAGGCAGAGGTTTTTGCATTCACCGCGGCGTTCGAGCAGGTAGGCACCACCCAGTTGCACCAGGTTCGCACAGACAGGCAATGCGGAGAGAACGCCAATCTGCAGACGGGTCGCTCCCATCTCAAGGGCGAAGCCGGTCAAAAAGACACCACTGGTCAGCGTCCCCATGATCGTGGCCAGCGAACCTTCGGCCACAGAGAGATTCATCGATCGCTTTAACAGCGCGGCATCCATGCGCAAAAACCCCGAATCCATTCAGGAGAGTGACCACATCTTCGATTGGAGATCCGTTGCCACAGTCAGCCAATGGGATCAATGAGAATTACAGTTCTGTGCTTTGTTGAACCGGAGTGCAGCGGACTCGCTATTGATCGATACGACGCCTGCGAAGGAACGAGCCAAGCATGTGTCGCTGGAGCGAGAGAGATCCGGAAGGAAAGAGGGCCCGATGGCATCACCCTCAGCCATTCACTTGGCGGGGATGCGTCGCCGTCGTTTCTATTGCGGGCAGGCGAAACGAGTCAAGTTGAATGCGCTGTTATTCGTGATAGAGCGGGATAACCGAATTGATGGATCAATGAGGGCGATTGAGAAATGAGTCGGTACTGACCATTTGGGATAATTAAACATAGGAAACGCAGTCAATCACACGGAAGACTTCGGCAGAGAGAAGGCGGTGACAGAATCGCTTCCTTAAGGAGCCTTCTCGCTCCGCCGAGACGTCAGCCAATGAACGCCACGCGATGATCGCCATTCCGCGCCGATTCAACAGGAACGCGGATTTGCAGTTGGCTCACTTCTCGGCGGAGCGAGAAGGCTACTTGAAAGACTTCGGCACACGGAGTGTGCCGTCTACTTTGGCTGACAAATGCTCACAGCCTCGTCGCACTAAGTACGACGAGGCTGTGAGATTTACTTTTCAAGTTGTCCGACAAGCAGATCAGGGCTTCCGGATGAGGCGTGCCAGCGATTGGCCAGGGCCGTGATCGTAGCAGTCTTCGTCGTGCCACAGCGGAACCCCCGCAGCATAGCGGGCAGCCAGCATCAGAACTTTTTCTTCTGTACCGGGCTTGGCAGTAGTTGGTTCGCCAGGATCAATCCCGAGAGAATCGAAGTCGATCTCTTCAAAACCAGCAGAGAATTCAGAGCCGAATTCAGTTCCCGTTTCAACGGCTTCGTACTCTAGTTCTTCTGATTCCATCTCGTCTACGTCGTAGTCGAACGACATTCGCCCAATCTCCCGAAACTAACTCTGTTTTAAAACCCAAGATTACAGAAACTTGTATTCCACTGGGTCATCAGAAACGATTAACGCGGCCTATCAACGATCTTCCCGACTGATGAGCTTGCGCACACCAACACACTTCATTCAATTGCAGAGGAAATCTGTTTTGTACACGGGAGAGATCAGCAGGTAGGCATTCACCGAAAGCGACGGTATTGTTCTGTTGGTGATGCTGAATGTCAACAAGATTCTTGGAGAAATCATCGACCGGCATCCACCTGCCACTCCTTCGTTTTCCAGCTCAATTTCACGAACTTTGCTGGAGCCGGTCACCATCCTACGCACGTCATTCGCTCAAAGCAACAATTTCATTTTGATCAAGAGCAATTGGTGCTGATTAGTGCCCAGAAAACGGGGTTTGAGTGTACCGATTACGGAGTTTCGGAAACGATTTCGACGTGAATCATCGCCGCGCAGACTTATGCCGGTGTTGGCAACTTGCAGAGATCTTCAACAGGCATTAGGTGCCAGATGTGCAACACGCTCTATCAGCATCGCGCATTACGCGTGGATACGGATTCAACGCCAAGGCGAAATGGCGCGAAGTCGCGAGCTTTTCCTTGCGTCTTCGATACGTTGGGTTAGACCTGCCGCTGGCCTGGTGCGAAACAATCTGCTGAGCGCGCAACCATGCGCATTCATGGCTTTCCAAAAAGGGCTACGAGTGCGACAAAGAGAGTCGTTTTGTGGGATCGCAAGGAACCGAATCTCTAGGCGAGATTGGCGACACCTGAGATCGACCTTTGACAAAACCCCTAGAATTGCTGCAGAAACCGCAGTTCGTTCTCGTAGAAATGGCGAATATCGTCGATGCCGTGACGCATCATGCAGAAGCGCGCTATTCCCAAGCCGAAGGCGAAGCCGCTGACTTTTTCAGGATCGTAGCCACAGGCCGACAGCACGTTCGGATCGACCATCCCTGCTCCGCCGAGTTCCAGCCAACCGTTACCACGTCTGACATCGAATTCGACGCTCGGCTCGGTGAATGGGAAGAACGAGGGGCGGAAGCGAACGGGGACGTTCTCACCGAGGTAGGCGGTCGCAAACAACTGCAGCACGGTCTTGAGCGACGCCATCGTCACATCGGGACCGACCATCAGGCCTTCCATTTGATGGAACATCATGTGATGAGTGGCATCGATCTGATCTGGCCGGTAGACGCGGCCCACTGACACGATACGGATTGGCGGTTGGCGTTGTTCCATCGTCCGGATCTGGACTGTGGAAGTCTGACTTCGCAGCAAACGAGCTTCTTTAGTGACAGTCGACGCTACAGACAGATAAAAATTATCCAACGGGTTCCGTGCGGGGTGGTCTTCAGGAATATTCAGTGCGACGAAGTTATGCCATTCATCTTCGACTTCGGGGCCCTCTTCGGACTCGAAGCCCAGCCGGGCCATAATGTCTTTGAATTCTTCGATGGTTTGCGTCAGGGGGTGCAGCTTTCCGAGCGACAGCCCTGCCCCAGGCAACGTGACATCGAATTCAGACCCCGCGGCTTTTTTCGGGGCCGACTCTAACATCAGCTTCTTTTGTTCCCACGCCGCCGTGACGCGGTCTTTGATCTCATTGAAGCGTTTGCCGACAGCCGGCTTCTGGTCGACCGGTACAGATCCCAAGGCTCCTTGAAGATCTTTGAGGCGGCCTTGTTTTTTTCCCAAGAACTCGATCCGAGCCGCTTCCAAAGCGTCAGCTGTCGCAGCAGCCTCGATCGACTTCAGAGCATCCTGTTCATAACTTGCGAAGGATTGTTCGTGATCCATGTCGCTTCACCCACCGAGCGCGTTGAGATTCCAGCAAACAAAAACACCGCCAGTCGGCAAGCCGAGGCGGTGTGAAGATTCATGATTCGAGACGAATCATCAGGCAGACTTGGCGACACTTGCCAGTGCGTCGCGGACCGCCTGGGTGACTTCGTCAAACACCTGTGGTTCGTGAATCGCCAGTTCGCTGAGCGTCTTGCGATTCAGCTTGAGATTGGCGAGGTTCAGACCATGAATGAACCGTGAGTAGGACAAACCACGCATTTCAGCGGCTGCCTTGATACGGATGATCCACAATGAGCGGAAATCACGCTTGCGAACTCGACGATCGCGATACGCGAAGACACGGTTACGAACGAGAGTTTCCTTAACCGTTCGCAGCAGATTCTTACGACCGCCGTAGCTACCTTTGGCTTCGCGGAACAATCGCTTGTGAGCACGGTGGCGGGCAACGCTGTAACTGATTCTCATAGTTCTTCACGCTTCACTAAAACAGCTTGGAATCGATGATGACGGAACGCCCCCGATAACTCGGGGCTGCGACGACCTCGACGAGTCCTTCGTCAATCTTCGCAAGAATTCAAAGCAGAGGATTACTTCGCGGGACGCAGCGCTTCACGGACCATCAAGGCGTCCGCACCGATCAGAACTGTGTCGCCACGGTTGTGTCGCTTGCGATTGCCCGACTTATGGCTGAGCAAGTGTCCACGGAAAGCACTACGACACTTGGCCTTACCACTAGCCGTGACTTTGAACCGCTTTTGAATTCCCTTGTGCGTCTTCTGCTTCGGCATGGTTCAAGTCCTGACTAACTCATCCCAATGTGGGAAATATTAACGTCGCCAGCGGAATTCGATCCGCTGGAATTTATCCATTAACGGGGCGGAGAGTATAAGCGACCGACAACGACGCTGCCAGTCATAGACCGCGAAAACTGAATTTCGCGCCTCTCACCGATCAAACTTCACCACGGAGATCAGCTTTTTGGAGCCAAAACCGCGGTCATATTTCGCCCACCTTCCATCGATGGGTTCTTTTCGACCTTCGAGACATCCTGCAGGGTCTCGATGATTCCCGCCAGAATTTCTCGTCCGCGTTCGTGGTGCGCGTTTTCGCGCCCCTTGAACTGGACGTTGAATTTGACCTTGTCCTTGTGAGTCAAGAACTCCCGAGCCTGCTTGACTTTAAACTCGATATCGTGGTCGCCTGTTTTAGGACGCAGACGAATCTCTTTCAACTGAACCTGGTGCTGCTTGGCCGATTGAGCCGCTTTGCGCTTTTGCTCGTACTTGAACTTGCCATAGTCCATGATACGGCAGACCGGCGGACGCTCGTTCGGAGCGACTTCCACCAGATCCAATCCCGCCTCTGTCGCCAGCCGTTGCGCGTCTGAGGTCGGAATTACTCCAAGCATCTTTCCTTCATGGTCGACCACTCGTATTGGTGAGAGGCGGATTTGATCGTTGATTCGATGCGTCGTTTCGATTGCAGGCAACTCCAAGCAAGGAATAGGTAACTAGCGGCCTTATGCACCAAAATGCGGTGGCTCGTACCGATTGGGGATACTATCGGCCAGAATACTCGACATGGGCGAATAGTATTAGCCCGGAAACGTCGTTCCGTCAAGGACTTGGCACTATTCGCTACCGATTCAGGCAAGTCTTCGGGTTTCGAAATTCCGGGGCACTCAGAAATTGGCGGACGGAAAGCGTCAGAATCTGCATTTCCTGCCGAAATCGCCACCGCATCAGCGATTAATATTCCAGCTTAATTGCGATGCATTTTGCGAATGAGTCAGTGCTTCGGTGGCTCAATCAATCGCAATGCTTTTCGACCGAGATGAGTTCCGATCGTGGCGTGGCAGACGACTTGATCGCCCAATTGCAGGAAGACGCCGTCATTCGGAGCTTGATCCGTCATGACGATGTCGCCGACCTGCAGCGAAGCGAGGTCGCTGGCCTTGACCTTCAACGAGGCGAGATTGGCCGCGACTTGGACCGTCACCTGCTGAATGCCGCTGGGAACAGTGTCAGCGGTCATTCCAGTCGAAGTGGATTCATTGGCAGACTTGTTCAAACCGACGCTCGCCGCCGGAATTCCCAAGTGAATCAGGCCAGTGTTTCCTGATGCTGTCAGTTCGAAGCTGAACCAGATACAGGAGAACGCGGCGATGCTGCCTGGAACCAAAGAGACCTGTTGCACCACTGTAGAAACCGTCAAGGTGTCGTTCAGCAAGGTAGACAATTCGCGCAGCACAGCTTCGTTCAATCGACCAAGCAGGCGGAGTTCGATATTCGTCATCAAATGAACGCGAGACCCTCCTGCCCCGTCGACCGTTCCACCCAGCAGTCTGGCGATCAGCAGTTGAACGAGTTGATCGCTCCAGATCAGCAATGATTCGGCAGCCGAGGAAGTGTGACTGACCTGACAAGTCACATGCGGCGACTGCAATGAGGCCAGAAACTCAGCGACCGTGGATTGGCAGGCACCGACCGCCCGGACTTCGACATTCGACTGCAACAGGCTTTTGAGTCCTGCCACCCAGCGCTGGCAGATCCCTTCGTGCAGGGCTTGAACGATCTTGAGAGCTCGCCCGTGGAGAACAACCGGTCGCGTGACATCGTGTCGCTCCCACGCATCGACAGGGTCGATGTTGGCGGCGGGGCGAGTGGTCGATCGCGAAGGTTCGATCGCCGACAGGATCGCATCGACTTCAGCTCGACTGAGAATCTCGCCCATCCCTGATCCTTCCGTGTGGGTTGGCTATGAAGATCTCGCAAACAGACCGACTACTTCCGGATTTGCCCGCTGCCTCGAACGATCCATTTGTAACTCGTCAATTCACGCAAGCCGCAAGGACCGCGTGCGTGAAACTTGTCAGTGCTGATGCCGATCTCGGCACCCAGTCCCAGTTCGCCCCCATCATTAAACCGCGTACTGGCGTTGACCATTACTCCGGCCGAATCGACTTCTAGCAGGAACCGATCGGCCGACGACAGGTCGTTCGTAACTATCGTTTCCGTATGATGAGAACCATATCGATCGATGTGCTCGATCGCATCGTCAATCTTATCAACGACGCGGCACGACAGGATCAGATCCAGGTATTCTGTTCGGTAATCCTCGTCGGTGGCCGGTGTCGCCCAAGGGATCAAGCGCTGCGTCCGCTCGCAACCGCGGACGGCCACGCCGGCGCCCTTGAGCATCGTGGCGGCCTTCGGCAGGAACTGATCCGCGATCGCGGAATGGACCAGCAGACACTCGGCCGCGTTGCACACGCCCGGCCGCTGACACTTGCTGTTTTTCAGGATTTCGAGTGCCATCTCAAAGTCGGCTGATTGATCGACATAGACGTGACAGATTCCGTCAAAATGCTTGATCACAGGCATCGTCGCTTCGCTGGCGACGCGCTGGATCAGCGATTTTCCACCGCGAGGAATCGTCACATCGATCTTATCTCCCAGCTTGAGCAACTCGCCGACAACATCGCGTTCGGTGGTGTCGACCAGCTGGACGGCATGCTCGGGCAAGCCAGTTTCTTGCAGCGTATCGCGGATGATTCGATGCAGCGCGAGGTTGCTATGCAACGCCTCTTTGCCACCTCGCAGGATGACCGCGTTGCCGCTCTTCACACAGAGCGAGGCGGCATCGATCGTGACATTGGGGCGGGATTCGAAGATGAAGAACACGACGCCCAGCGGTACGCGAACGCGACTGACTCGCAGTCCGTTTGGACGAACCGTGGATTCGATTGTTTCGCCAATCGGATCGGGTAAGAGAGCCACTTCACGCAGGGCACCGGCCATGCTCTGCAATCGAGAAGTGGTCAATCGCAGACGGTCGATTTCGGCACTGGTCAGTCCGTACTCGGGGGCTTTCGCCAGATCTCGCTCGTTTTCAGCGAGAATCTCGCTGGATCGAGCAACCAAGGCCTCTGCCGTGCGGTGCAGCCAAGCGATCTTCTGAGCACCAGTAATCGTCGCCAGCTTTCGCGACGCATCGCGAGCTTGTGTAGCAAGTTGTTGAGCGTAGGCCGTCCAGGACGACATTGGCGGGCTTCTTCGTTTAACCGCGCGGGCATCGCCCCGTGCGTCGTCAGATTCTAGTCGCGTGAATCACGCGCGGGGCGATGCCCGCACGGTTAAACGATAAATACACCGTTAACGCATCAGTCGCCGCCAATCGCTGTGATCTCGTATCGCAGGATCCCTCGCGGAACAGTGACTTCGACACTGTCACCGACTTTTTTGTTCATCATTCCGGTCGCCAGCGGGCTGGTTGTCAAGATTTTCATGACATCACCGCTGTAATCCTCTTCACCGGGACCGACGAATTCGTAGTGTTCGATGGCACCATCGCTGAGGTCTTTCACGGTGACTCGCGACCCGAACGTGACAACTCCCTTGGGCAGGGTCGATTTATCAACGATATAGCAATTGGCCAACTTCGTCTTGAGCTGGTTAATCTTGGCCTGCGTCATCCCTTGCGCCTCGCGCTGGGCGTGATACTCAGCATTCTCGCGCAGATCACCCTCGGCGCGTGCGTCGGCAATCGCCTGAGAGATCTTGGGCATTTCGACATCCTCCATATGGCGAATTTCTTCTCGGAGTTTGTCGTAGCCTTCGCGGGAAATTGGTTGATGTTCCATTTTGAGTTCCTCATCACGACCGCCGGCAACGGCGCGTATAGTCCGGCGATTTTGAACAGGCAAAAAACGAACACGGGCGATTTAGCTGATCGCCCGTGCTCTCTAGTTGTCACAAGAAGTATAGCAAAATCAGACGAAAAAGCTATTCGATTTCAGCCCAACTACCGGACTTACCGCTCTTCAGAACGGCGTCGCAGATCTTCTGAGTTTCCAGGGAATCGCGGAAGGTCGGACAGACGGGCGTTCCCTTTTCGACCCCTTCCAAGAAGTCGGCCACGTGATGCACAAAGCTATGCTCATAACCGATTTGTAATCCGGGCACCCACCAGTGACTCATGTACGGATGATCGCTGTCGGTGACATGAATGGAGCGCCAGCCTCGCAGCGGACCTTCGTCTTTGTAATCGAACCACTGTAGACGATGCAGATCGTGCAGATCCCACTTGATCGATCCGTTTTCGCCGTTGATCTCGAACGTGTACAGGGCCTTGTGACCGCGGGCGTATCGGGTTGATTCGAAGAGCCCGAGCGATCCGTTCTTGAAGTGGCAGAGGAACGCACACGCATCATCGATGCCAACCTTTTCGACCTTGCCGGTGAGGTTGTGCTTCCGTTCTTTCACAAACGTTTCGGTCATCGCCGTTACGTCTTTCATGCCGCCGTTCAGCCAGACCGCGGTGTCGATACAGTGAGCCAGCAAGTCGCCGGTCACACCGCTACCCGCTGCGGCCGCGTCCAGACGCCATAAGGCTGCCCCGCCCTGCGGCAGGTCGGCGGAAATCGTCCAGTCCTGCAGGAAGTTAGCTCGGTAATGGAAGATCTTGCCGAGTCGTCCTTCGTCAATCAGTTGCTTTGCGAAGGTGACGGCGGGAACTTTGCGGTAGTTGTACCAGACGGTGTTGACGACGCCGGCCTTTTCAACAGCCTGGCACATCGCTTCGCCTTCCTGGGCGTTCATCGACAGCGGCTTTTCGCAGAGGATCATCTTGCCGTTGGCAGCCGCGGCAATCGCGATGTCGTGATGCAGATTGTTCGGGGTGCAGATATCGATCGCGTCGATGTCCTTGCGTTCGACCAGTTTTCGCCAGTCGGTTTCGATTGACTCGTAGCCCCAGGTATCCGCGAAACCGCGAACCTTGGCTTCATCGCGAGCACAGACAGCCTTGAGAACCGGCTTGTACTCGGTGTTGAAGAAGTTCGTCACTTTGCGATACGCATTGGAGTGCGTGCGGCCCATGAAGCCGTAGCCGACCATGCCGATATTGAGTGGTTTGCTCATTGATAGTCCTCAGTGTCAAAAACAGATTTCTCGGTGAAATTCAAAGCAGGTCGTCAGCTTGCCGGATGAGAAAGACAAACAAATCAATTCCAACCGTGGGCGTCGCGAACCTTGATCATGGCACCCAGGATCGTGTTCCAAGTCTTGGAGTCTTCCAAGGTCGCATTCGAGAACATGCAACCGTCCCAGCAGATGTGACGGATGCCGCGATCGGCGGCACCCTTCAACCAGTAACCCGCCGACTTGGTGATGTCCAGCTTGCCCTTGGGATCGTCCGCCAGACAGTGGCGGCCCGTCTTGTCGTGCGTACCTGATCCGTGAACGGTTCCATCGTTCTGAGCGACGTGGAAATCGATCGTCCAAGGGCGCAACGCGTCGGTCATTTTGGTGTAAGCGGCTTCAAATTCTGCTTGAGAATAGCCATCTTTCAGCAAAGCATGCTCAGGAGCGTTGTAGCCCATCAGATAGAGGTACGTGTGAGCCAAGTCCGCCTGGAACCCGACTGTGCCTGGCATGTCGACCTGCTCGAGCAGATCAACCATGTTTTTCCAGGAGTGCATGCCGGCCCAGCAGATTTCGCCCTCGGCTGCCAATCGCTCGCCGTTCCCTGCTGCGACGATTGCCGCTTCACGGAAAGTGGCGGCGATCTTCTTGGTATTTCCAGCGGGATCGCTCGTCCAGTGGCCAGGGCCTTCGGCGGCATCGATGCGAATCACGCCGTACTTGCGGACACCGTGGCTGTTCAGGATCTTCGCGATCCGGCAAGCCTTCTTCACGGCGAGTACAAACTTCGCTCGCTGCTCGGGCGTTCCCATCGAGCTGTCGCCAACCGTTCCCGGCCAGACGGGGGCGACCACCGAGCCGACAGCCAAGCCTTTGCCGGCGATCTTGTCGGCAATTCGTTTGACGTCATCGTCACTGAGATCAATTTCGATGTGGGGAGCGAAGAGAAACAGATCCACTCCGTCAAACTTCTGGCCATTCACACTAGCAGCGGTCGTCAGTTCGAGCATTCGATCGAGCGCGATGAATGGTTCT
Source organism: uncultured Schlesneria sp. (assembly GCA_903840265.1). GTDB lineage: Bacteria > Planctomycetota > Planctomycetia > Planctomycetales > Planctomycetaceae > Schlesneria. Next base: position 27,258 of record CAIMFH010000102.1, read on the forward strand.
GCTCCTGGAGATCCCTTGCCGACCAGGCCGGGCCACATGGCGTTATGAAGCTTTGGATATGCGTTCGACATGTTGAGATCCCCAGATGAAAACTCGGAGCCGATGAGATTTGTCGCGAGCACAAGTCGCAAAACCCTGAATCAGCGCATGGCTGATTCAGGGTCGCGACGAAACGTAAATTGTCTTACTTCTTCTTTTTCTTAGCAGGTGCTGCAGCCACGGCGTACTTCTTGTGATCGCCGATGTTTGGCATTTCGGCATCGGGGAATGCGTCGGGGCCAAAGTAACGCAGTCCGACCAGTGGTTCGGTGCCAGTGTTCTCGACTTCGACCCCTTCGGCCGCTGCCTTCTGGCTGATGAAGACTTCGTCCTCGGTCATCGCTCCGAAGCGAATCATGACCGGCGACTGCAACTTCATGTTGCCGATGCGACCGCTGCCCTGAGTCGTAATCCAGCCTGAAGCTGCGTTATCCTTGATCACGCATTTCGCACCAGGCATGACAGTAAGTTCTTTTGCTGAAAAGAGTTGCTTCCCGCCAAACCGACCGTAGACGATCCAGCGATCCTGATAACCCTGAGCTGACGTTTCACCGATGTTGATCGGCTCGACGTAGTTGTTGTCCTTGAAGTTCGGATCGATGTTCTTTTCCCAATCCAAGGCATCAACGAGGTATTCCAGGTCGTCGTGCTTCTTCTCGGGGAAGTCCTTGGTCAAGAGGGCTCGCGGTACGGCGCGGCCTTCGACCATGGACTGATACATGCCGAACACGTCGGAACCCCATTGAGGTTCGTAGGTGACCAGGCTTCCCGGAGCGTGCAACACGCAAGGAGGAATCAGCCAGCCGGTTCCGGGCTTGAGGCGATAGGCCTTCGACAGATCGAGGATCCCGTTATCGCCGTCGTTCCAGCGAGCGAGCGCGTCGATGACGTTCTGCTTGGTTGTGCCGGGCTCAAATCCCATGAATGTATAAGGGAAATTGTTGCCGATCTGGTTCATCTGTGGTGGGAAGTAGTAGGACTCGGGCTTCCCTTCTTGGCCGACCAACTTGGCTTGCTTGTCGTTCTGGTGCATGTGATGCGGAATCGGGCCCATGTTGTCGAAGAACTTCGAGTAAACAGGCCATTTCTTGTACTTCTTCCAGATTGAACCACCGACGATATCGGCACCCAATTCTTCGACAGCATCCTTCAGCGTGAATCGTTCCTTGCCGAAGACAACATAGCTGAGCCCTTCGTCAGCGGCTCGGTTGTCGTTCATCGCAAAGGTCGTCGAACCAAACCAGCGTTCATCGATCCCGCCGCGGTGAGTTCCCAAGGCGTAGTAATCGGCGGGGTGCAGCTTCAAACGCTTCCCTGGTTGCAGGAACGAACGAGGAACCCACGTCGGTGCAAGTCGCAGAAGACCGTTTCCAGCGGTCAGAGCATCGGCTGCCAGCTTCGCCACGTTCGCCATAATGTCTGGAATCTCAAAGGTGCGGATGCAGAAAGTCTTGATTGATCAATGTGTTCGGATCGCTCGGGCAGAACCGAAGTCGCCGCCGAAGTGAGCCAGTATTCTGATGTTTGGAGTGCGAAATGCAATCCACGCGAAAAGAGGGTGTCACGGACCAAAGCCCCATTCTGTTGGCTGAGTGGCTCAGATTTCGCAATCGTCATAAACCGACTGCACGGCGAGCCGCGGCGAACCCGGGTCGGGCGGGGATTGTCCCTGCCGTCTGTCTCGCTCCAAAACTGAATCCCTGCGGAACTTCGACCTTGTTTGAGCCGAGTTCACCCGCAAGAATGCCCAAGCGACTATTTGCGAGAACTTGAAAGGCTTCGCCCACTTATGGTTACCGTCGGAATTCTGGGAGCGACCGGCTATACCGCGCTCGAACTACTGAAGATTCTGGTGAATCACCCTGAAGCCAAGGTCACCGCCGTGACCTCACGCCAGGAAGGTTCGCCCCCGATCTCGTCGGTGCATCCCAGTTTGACCGGGCGACTCGATATTCGCTGTGAAGACCTAAAGCCAACTCAAGTCGCCGAACGAGCGGAGTACGTCTTCTGCGCCCTGCCCCATGCGGCCAGCATGGCGGTCGTCCCCGAATACCTCGCGGCAGGATGTAAGGTGATCGACCTGAGTGCCGATTACCGACTGACCGATCCGGCGGTGTATGCGCAGTGGTATGGCCACGTCCACACGGATCCGACGCGACTGGGATCGACTCCTTACGGCCTGCCAGAACTGTACGCCGACAAGATCAAGACTGCCGATCTCGTCGCGAATCCTGGTTGCTACACCAGTGCCTCGATCCTGGGCCTGGCCCCTGCCCTTTGTGGCGGATTCGTCGAACCGACCGGAATCATTATCGATGCCAAGAGCGGTGTGAGTGGTGCCGGACGAACTCCCAAGCAGAACATCCTCTACGCCGAATGCAACGAGAGCTTTTCGGCTTATGGCGTGGGAACGCATCGCCACATGCCGGAAATCGAGCAGGTTCTATCGCAGACATCGTCTCAGTCCGTCGAAGTAATCTTCCAACCACATCTGGTCCCCATGGATCGAGGTATTCTGGCCACGATCTATGCCACGCCGAAGAAACCGGCCACGCAAGCCGAGCTGCTCGCCGAGTACCGTCGGTTCTACGAAGGCAAGCCGTTCATCCGAGTCGTTGATCATCTGCCCGCGACAAAGGACAGTTCCTACACGAACTTCTGCGACATCACAGTGAGAATCGTGAAAGGAAAGGTGCTGATTATCTCGTGCCTCGATAACCTGATTAAGGGAGCCTCGGGAGTCGCGATTCAGAATCTGAACCTGATGGCTGGATTACCCGAGACGATGGGCTTGCTCCCTTGCGGACGATAATTGGAGCATCGTATGGCGACTGTTCTGGACACGACATTACTAACTGCGGACGAATTCCTGCACCTGCCAGACGGTGGTGCAGCAACGGAACTCGTGCGCGGAAGGATCGTCGAAATGAACCGACCGTATACGTCGCATGGCTATTTCATGATGCGGATCGCCTTCGTCTTGCAGCAGTATCTGCAAGAACACGATATTGGCCGAGTTGGCGGTGGCGATGCTGGCGTCGTCACAGAGCGTGACCCTGATTCAGTCCGTGGCCCCGATGTCGCGTTTTACAGTTATGAGCGAATCCCGCGCGGTCCATTGCCCAATGGATACTGGCCTGATTCGCCTGAATTAGTGGTGGAAGTCAAATCATCTGACGATCGCTGGAAGGATATCTTTGCCAAAGCAGCAGAGTATCTTTCGGCTGGCGTACTCACTGTGGTGGTCGCCGACCCGTTAACACAACGAGTTCATTTATTTTCCGCCGATCGGGAAGCAACCAGCCTGAACGGTGATGAAGAGCTTTCGTTTCCCGATATTCTGCCGGGATTCTCGATCTCCGTGAAACGGTTATTTGAGTGATTCGAATTTTGGATCGCTCTTGATCAAACAAACTATCTGAAAGTCTCACGCTCAATGACGGATCTGCTTCCTCTTCCCCAAGGTTTTTCCGCCGTCGGCATTCACTGTGGCGTAAAGCCGGACACTCAAAAGCTTGACTTGGCGCTGTATGTCTCGGACCGCGCCTGTGCTTCAGCCGGTGTCTTCACGACGAACTTGGTCTGCGGCGCTCCCGTGAAAGTGTCGAGGGAGCGATTGCCTCGATCGACGGCTCGGGCGGTGGTCGTGAATTCGGGCAATTCGAATGCGGCGACTGGTGAACGCGGGATTGTGGATGCCAAGACGATGACGGGATTGCTGGCCAAGCAGATTGGGGCCGCTGCCGAAGATGTGCTGGTATGCTCGACGGGTGTCATCGGCCGATTTCTGCCGATGGAGAAGTTCGAAACCGGTATCCCTGCCGCGGCCAAGCAATTGTCCTCATCGCCCGAATCATTCCACAACGCGGCACGAGCGATGATGACGACCGATACCTTCCCAAAGCAGGCGACCGCCACTCTGACATTGGGCGGGAAAATCGCTCGGATCAGCGGGGTCTGCAAAGGGGCGGCGATGATCGCCCCCAATATGGCCACGATGTTGTGCGTGATCATGACCGACGCGGCGATCACACCCGAACTGGCTGCCAGCGGACTGACGCATGCCGTCGCGGACTCATTCAACTGTATCAGTGTCGACGGCCACGAGAGCACCAGCGACTCCGTCATTCTGTTGGCGAACGGCGCATCTGGCGTCGGACCGACGAATGATGCCGAACGAACCGCATTTCAAAAGGCGCTCGATGAAGTCGCAATGAAACTGGCAACGGACATTATTCGCGATGCCGAGGGGGCGCATCACTTCGTCGAACTGAACGTCACCGGTTGCCGCAATCGTGATGAAGCATTTCGCATTGCGAAGGCCATCGCCGACAGCCCGCTTGTAAAAACCGCGATCTGTGGAGCCGACCCCAACTGGGGCCGCATCGTCTCGGCCGCTGGCTATGCCGGCGTCCCTCTGAAAGAAGAGGACATGTCGCTGGTCGTCAATGACTTCCTGCTCTATCAAGATGGAGCACCGGTCGCGTTCGACCCGAAAGAAGTTTCCAGCAGCTTGCGAGACAACCGGAACGTGACGATCAACCTGACGCTGAAGCATGGATCAGGTGCGGTGCGGTTCTGGACTTGCGATCTGACGAAGGAATATGTCGAGTTGAATGCGGACTACACGACTTGAACGGGAGATACCACCCGAATGCCAGACTCCGCTCAACATTCGCCTGCCGATGATTCAAAACCAGCAGACGATTCCGAAGAGGACGAGTTCCTCGCGGAGCTTGAGCGGCGATCTGGCGACCGGGATGGAGCAATCACTTGGGAGCAATTTCGCGCACAACTCTTTAGCGACGACGAACCGGCATCAAATGATCCGATGCCGCCTAGTTAACTCTGGACCTCACTTAGTGGCGACTTCGATCGCATCAATCCCGCCGTTCTTCTTGAGTTCGGTGCTGTACTTCAACGTCACCTTCAGCGCGGTGTTCATGCCTTGAATAGAGGCCGTGGGAGTCGAGCAGTACCCTGAACCTGGCTCGGTGACGACGATCTTCTTGATCTTGCCGCCTTCGACAATGGCATGAGCCTTGGCGGATGTGGTCGGCCAGAGTTCGCCATTTTGAGGTCGGAAGCGATAGTAGTTCGAGACTTCGTCGAGTCGATCGTTGGTGATTCCGTGCGGCTTGAGAACCTTCATCAAAGCCTCTTTGTTGCGACGCGCCTCCTCACCGGATGGGCCTCGGCCCTTGGCCGGCGTCACCCCACTAAATGCCTCTCGGAAGACTTCGGGCTTCACACCGAGAGCCGCAGCAATCAAGTTCACTGGTCGGCCAAAGTCACCGCGACCAATGTCATGGCCACCTGAAAAGGTAACGGGGACTTGTGTATCCTCAGCAAAAGCGGCACCAGTTGCCATGAGAACCAAAGCGAGGCCTCCCAGGATTGTCGACTTCATGTTTGCCCTTTCGTGTTCGCTTGAAGCGATGTCGGTGTACCTGGGATTGAACACACCGGCCGCCGAAAGGTATCGCGATTCTGTGCAGGATTTCGTGTTTCAGCGACCGGTCGCGGTCAGAGACATTTGCGTGATGAAATCTGCGAAGTCCTATCAGGCAAGACATAGCACAATTCCTTCGAGGCTGGCAGCCGAGGCGATCGTCTTCATGGTCAGCTTCTCAAATCAATTCGAAAAATGGGAACACGAATATCGCTGGGCCACCCGGTGACATCAGCAAACTCTTTCATGATATTTGTATGCTGAACGGAGCATCGATCACGGTTATCGTCGAAAAGACGTTCCCGATTCCAAAGCTCTGATGCGAATTCACCTTCCGATCCTATCCAGTTTGCCTTCGCCCATCTAAAATGGCGGTTCTCCGACACTCGATCTTGTTTCTCGACAGCACGGACGTGACCTTGGCTAAGAAGTCGACTCGAAAATCTACCGCCGCCGCCCTGGCCGAAGTGACGACCGATCCAATTCCAAGCGTAGCCGTTTCGCCGGAGGCGATCGAAGCGGAAACGCAGGCGATTGGCCGCTATGTCTGGGATCATCTTTCTCGACGGCAACCCTCCATCTTTGAACGCCGTTGGTGGGATGAACGCATTCTGGGCGCGGCGATGTCCGACGAATCGCTCAAAGTGCAGATGTTTCGCTTCGTCGACGTTCTGCCGCGACTGAGAACTCATCGCGAAGTGACACGGCACCTGCAGGAATATTTCCAGGAAGCGAAAGAGCATCTTCCCTGGGCCGTGGAAATGGTCCGATTCGGCGTCGAACATCTCTCGCCCGACTCGGTTCTGTCGCGAGCACTGGCATACAACGCTCGGGCGAACGCGACGCGAATGGCGAAGCGATTCATCGCCGGATCCAATGTTGATGAAGTTTTGGCATCCGTGACGACTCTGCGAAAGCAAGGTTTCGCCTTTACACTGGATCTGCTCGGTGAAGCGGTCATCAGCGAGACCGAGGCCGAAGCCTACCAGCAGTCATACCTGGATTTGATTGATGGCATCGCCCCGGCCGTGAATGCCTGGCCGCAGCACGAGCGGATCGACTGCGATAATGACGGCCATCTACCGCGCGTGAATGTGTCGATCAAATTGTCGGCCCTAGTGAGTCACTTCCGACCTGCCGATGCCGAGGGAACTTCTGAAGCGGTCAAGCAGCGATTGCGACCGCTGCTGCGTAAGGCACGTGAGAACCATGCCTATGTCCATTTCGACATGGAGCAGTATGCATACAAAGACCTGACGCTCGAGATCTTCAAGCAGACGTTGCTCGAAGAGGAATTCCGTGATTGGCCGGATGTCGGCATCGTGATTCAAGCGTATCTACCCGATTCAGAACGCGATCTGGGCCAATTGCTGCAATGGTCAAAAGAACGTGGCACGTCGGTCTGGGTGCGACTCGTGAAGGGGGCCTACTGGGACTACGAAACAGTTGTCTCGGCGGGCCGCAACTGGCCTGTTCCCGTGTTCGAACAGAAGTGGCAATCGGACGAAAATTATGAACGGCTGACGTTGCTGCTCCTGCAGAACTACACGCTGCTGCGTCCCGCATTCGGTAGCCACAACTTGCGCAGCCTGTCGCATGCGCTGGCTTGCGCCAAGTTGTTGAATGTGCCGACAGGAGCCTACGAGCTGCAGATGCTGTACGGCATGGCTGAAGACCATGCGCGAGCCTTCAGCGAGATGGGACATCGAGTCCGCATCTACACTCCGTTCGGTCAATTGATGCCGGGGATGGCTTACCTGGTCCGGCGACTGCTCGAAAACACCTCTAACGATTCCTTCCTGCGACACAGTTACGACGAGAACGCGAAGATCGAGGATCTGCTGATGAAACCAACCACCGTCGCTTCGAAGATGCCCGCGAAACGCAAGGCCCCCGCTCCCGAGTTCCTGAATGAGCCGACTGCCGACTTCAGCCGCGAGGAAATCCGCGAGTTGATGCTGGATGCTCTCGGCAAGGTCAACGATGAGTTGGGGGAAGACTATGCGATCGTGATCGGTGGCAAGTCGATTCACGCTCGACCAATGATGGTGACTCATAATCCGTCGCAGAAAGACCAGGTGATCGGTCGGATCGCTTCGGCAACAACAGATGACGTTGAAGCGGCGATTGAGGCGGCTCGACGAGCGTTCCCGCAATGGTCGAAGACGGAAGTCCAGTATCGAGCAGAATACCTCGAACTGATCGCTCGCGAACTTCGCGAACGCCGCTACGAATTGGCGGCGTGGCAAGTTTACGAATGTGGCAAGCCGTGGGTCGAAGCCGACGCTGATGTCTGCGAAGCGATCGACTTCTGCAACTACTACGCTCAACAGATGCGGCAACTGGATGATCCCCAGCGATTCGATCTGCCAGGCGAAGAGAATCAATACTTCTATCGCCCGCGCGGTGTCGTCGCAGTGATCGCCCCGTGGAACTTCCCGCTGGCGATCCTGTGCGGCATGACTACCGCCGCACTGGTTTCTGGTAACACCGTGATTATGAAACCGGCCGAACAATCTTCGGTCGTCGGTGCCAAGTTCATGGAAGTGATCCTGGCGGCCGGGTTGCCAGACGGCGTCGTCAACTTCTTGCCGGGAATCGGCGAAGAAATGGGACCGACGCTGGTCGGCAGTCCTGATGTCGACGTGATCGCGTTCACCGGCTCACGACAGGTGGGACTGGCCATCAATGAACAGGCCTCTTCAACGCATGGATCACAAGGAAGCGTGAAGCACGTTATCGCCGAGATGGGTGGCAAGAACGCTATTATCGTCGACAGCGATGCCGACCTGGACGAAGCGGTTGTGGGTGTGATTCAGAGTGCCTTCAGTTACGCAGGACAAAAGTGCTCGGCCTGTTCGCGCGTGATCGTCGTGGGCGATGCCTATGACGAGTTCTTGACGCGGTTGACCGATGCAACTCGCTCGCTGAAGCTGGGGCCTGCCGAATTGCCATCGTCGGACATCGGCCCCGTCATCGACGAAGATTCGGCAACACGAATCCTGCGTTACATCGAGCAAGCCGAGTCGATGGAAGAATGCCAACTGGTCCTGGGCGGGATCGATCCCAAGCTGGCATCACAGGGCTATTTCATCAGCCCACACATCTTCGCCAACGTCTCACCGGACTCCGCGATTGCGCAGGAAGAGATCTTTGGACCCGTCCTGATCGTCTTCCGGGCTCGTGACTTCAGCGAAGCACTCACCATTGCTAACGGTACCGATTACGCATTGACCGGTGGCTGCTACAGCCGCAGTCCCGCCAACCTGAAGCGGGCTCGCAATGAGTTCATCGTCGGCAACTTGTACCTGAATCGCGCGATCACGGGTGCGTTGGTGGCTCGCCAGCCCTTCGGCGGCTTCAAACTGAGCGGGATCGGCAGCAAGGCCGGCGGCCCGGACTACCTGAAGCACTTCCTGATCCCGATCAACATCACCGAGAACACTCTTCGTCGGGGATTTGCGCCGCAAGCGGAAGAGTGATCGAGAAGATCGGCACCACTCGAATTTGATGAAATCAGTACGACAACCCCGCACGGAGCATCATTGTTCCGCCGGGCGTAAACGTCGTGGGATCGTTGGTGAACGAGACTTGGCGAGACATCACGTAGCCCGCTTCGATACGGCCAGCGAAACCACCGGGGACTTTCGCCTCGTAGCCGGCGATGATGCGATTGTCTTTGTAGATGAACGTGTCTTGGGCTCCGTTTGATTGTTGGATCGCCCACGTGTTACCACCGAAGATTTCGACTCCGAAGTACCCCCAGTGTTCGCATGACCCGGTCATTGCGAATCGTCTCATCACACGGGGACGCGGGATCAGCAGTTCCAGCTTGTAGTCATCGCTAGGGGTATAAATCAGCCCCGCCACGGGCATCGCCGGCAAGTTCTTACGGCCGAGGTAGAGGACGCCGAACGAGTACTTAAACTGCGGGTTGACCTCTTTGATGAAGATGGCTCGGCCTGTCACGCGAAACCCATCCCCGACCGATCCACTGAGGTCAGAGAACAAACCTCCCCCTGCCCCGAGATCGACGGCCCAAGTTTCTCGTAACGGAATCAGGCAACGCACTTCAGCCGTAAAGTTGTAGAGCTGACTCGGCACGTTGATCGATGCCGGCGCGGTAATCATCGTCGTTCCGCCACCCAGCACCAACCTCAGCGGCGATCCCTTGATGAAGACCGGGATGATCAGCGTCGATCGAAGATCCACATCGCTGACAGCAAACCCATCGACCGGTGCCAACCGCGTTGCAGTGACGGCGGTGTCATAGATCATGCGGCGGGGAGCCGCGGTCAATGGAGCCGTTCCACTGCCCTCTTCGGGATCAGCAAATACTTCAATTGGATTTGCTGGTTCGAACCAGTTGTCTGCTCTCCAATCGTCCGCAGGGTTCTCACCATCCAACGGCCCAGAGATCGTGGCGGGCGTTACGAACTGATCGCGCGTAGATTCCTCGTCGAATGCAGGCTGTAACGGCTCAGTCCGTCCAGCGACAGCCGAAGCAGCGACTGACAACACGACAGCCAGCGCGAGACAAACCAACTTGGTCATGGCGTTCGCCGGAGGGGACACGGAAACAGAGACGCAGTTTTCCGAAGTTTCGGCCCCTCACGAAGCGGATATCCACTATTACCCATCCGAGCCGCACAGCTTGCCAGCTGGCCAGAAAGGTCGTTGCCGTGACGCCCAAACATCGGCAGCTTCTGCCACAACATGTCGATCAGCGAAACTTGTTCGACGGATTAACGGCCCACGAGTCATGTGGCGGCAACTAGTTCAACGGAACGAAAGCGCCTCGGCAAGCATTGAGCAGAACTGTGCTCGATGCTGCCGAGGCCATCGATTGAATTGCTCGTGAAGCTTACTCGTTATCCTCGTCCTCCGGCACGGTGGCGCGCAACGCACGGACAACGTCGCGAGATTCAGAGAGGCGTATCATAACATCGCTTCCGGGCTTTAAATCAGCCAGCTTGACGAGCTTGCCATCCACGGTCATCGAGCTGTCGGCTGAAATCTTCAGGCTCAATTCCATCGCCAACTCATCGTCATCTTCGACTCGAACCCGGATCGTTTCACCGGAAACGTCGACTGACACAAGCTGGGCTGAGATCATCAGCTCGGAATCTCCGTCAGCCTCGATCGCGTTGACGACTTTCCCATTGCCCGACATTTCCAGTGGCACGCGCATACCGGGACGCAAGTCGTTACGGTTTGCAGGAAGACCGCCAATGCGCAGGATAGCATCCTTTGCCAATTGCACTTCCTCGGCCTTCGGGGCGGGTTGGTCATCTTCACCGTCATCGTCGACCACAGGCACAACGGTCATTGCTCCAGAAGGAGCGATGGATTGGATCGCGACTTCGCGTTGTGTACCAAGCAGATGAACTTCGTTAACCGTGCGGTGATCATCGCCGAGATGAACTGAGACGTACTGCCCTTCACTGACATCTTGAAATGATGCGGATTCAAACGCGATCCAGACTTTCGCACTGGCGGCCACATCCAGACTGAGCACGGTATTGAATTCGTCCAACTTCACAGTGATCGTTTGAGGACGCCCTTGATTCAGGGCAACAACGTGGCCGCGAAGTCCCTTTTCAAACCGTTGCGGGTTGTCTTGAAGCATTCCGAGCGCAATACCACCGACAGTCAGCAACGATACCAGGCAGATTGCCATGCCTTTCAGTTTTTCCAGACCCATCATCTTAAGAACTCCTTGTGCTAATATGGCGGGGGTCGAAAGACTTCCCGCGGCCAATGTTCCCGGCACAAACGTGATTGCGGCTTGTGCCGTTGCAGATGTGGTCGTCGTCAAAGCAGCATGCGACAAGGATGGAATCAGCCAGGTCGAGACCAGCGCTGCCGACAGAGTCACCCCTCGCCTTAGTAACCGGGCTCGAAGCTGTTCTCGTCCGCGTTCTAATCGATCCTTGACGACAGCCAGGCTAATTCCTAGCCGAGCGGCAATCTCGTCCCGACTCAACCCTTCCAACTGGCTGAGCAAAACTACTTCGCGAAAACGAGGTGACAGCCGTTCGAGTTCGTCGTCCAGGATCTCTGCCAATTCCCTCACTGAGGCTTGTTCACAGGCACTTGCTTCAGCCACAGTTGCCTGGGCCGTGGCTGCCTGATCTTCGATTTGCTTGCGACGAAGAGTCATCGATCTCAGCTTAAGAGACGTGCGGCGAGCCGTTTGATACAGCCATCCCGCAAGGGAATCTTCCCAAGTCAGTGATCTTGCTCGACGAGCGAGCACGAAGAAAGTGGCCTGAAAAGCGTCTTCCACGTCGCTAGGGGTGATTAACACTCGTTGGCAGGCACTGATAACCAACCCCGTGTGTCTCTGCACCAGCGCCGCAAAAGCAGCTTGATCGCCGTCAACAAACCTTGCGATAAGTTCGCGATCAG
>CAIMFH010000103.1 GCA_903840265.1 uncultured Schlesneria sp.
CCACAACATGGTCAACTTTGGCCCGATGAACACCGTCCCCGAGAAGTTCAAAGACCGCAAGTTCTACCAGCACAACCCGACGGTCACACTGATGCGGACGACAGTTGAAGAGAACCGAAAGCTCGGAGAAGAAATCGGCCGCAAGGCTGCGGCTGCGGCCGGGCCGACTTGCATCATGATTCCGCTCAGGGGAGTGTCGGCGATTGATCAGGCTGAAAAACCGTTTGATGATCCTGTGGCGCGGCGGGCACTGTATGACGGAATTCGAGCGACGCATGGCTCGGTGGAGTTAATTGAACTCGATAACCACATCAATGATCCCACGTTTGCCGAGGCGGCTGCGCGGCGACTCCTTGAACTGATCGGCAGGTAAAGTTCGACGCAACCTCTTGCTGGCTGTGAAGAAGGAGGCATTTCGAATTGCAAATCTCATATTGGACGACGAGTGGAGTCGCCGGCCTCGCGCTCAGAACGGGTTCAGGTTCCACTCGGTCGGTTCGTGTGATATGCTTTTGCGTTGATGTATTGTCGTGGTCTTGACGTGGCTGGAGGGAATCGATGCTCAACCTGACCGGATCGACGCGTTCGCCGTTGTGTAACGGAGTCTCGCGCCGCGACGTGCTGCAGATCGGAGCATTGGGTCTGGGCGGGCTGACGTTGCCACAACTGCTGGCGGCCGAGGCGAAAGCGGGTTCCACGGCCAAAAACAAAGCCGTGATCATGATTTACCTGGTCGGTGCGCCACCGCATCAGGACATGTTTGATCTGAAGCCGGACGCCCCGAAAGAAATCCGGGGTGAGTTTCAACCGATCGCCACCAGTGTGCCTGGCCTGCAGATCTGCGAGCATCTGCCGCGACTGGCCGGGATGATGGACAAGCTGGTGCCGATCCGCTCGATGTACGGCTCGCCCAATGACAGCCACGATTCGTTCATCTGTTACACCGGCCGTTCGTTTACGAACCAGCCGCAAGGGGGCTGGCCGTCGCTGGGGTCGGTGGTCTCGAAGTATCAAGGAGCGACATCGATCGCGATGCCGCCGTTTGTCGGATTGGCTCCGAAGGCCGGGCATCCGCCGTATGGTTCACCCGGCCATCCCGGGATGCTGGGGATCGCTCATTCGGCGTTTCGTCCGACAGGCCCCGATCGGGAAAACCTGGTGCTGGGTGATCTGCCCCTATCGCGCCTGGGAGATCGCCGCGCTTTGCTGCAGCATCTGGACGGCTTCCGACGGCAGGCCGATCAATCGGGCATGATGTCGGGCCTGGATTCGTTCAATCAGCAGGCATTCGGGTTGCTGACATCCAGTCAACTCGCCGAGGCTCTCGATTTGAGCAAGGAAGATCCCTTAGTCCGCGAGCGATACGGCAAGGGGTTTACCGAGAATTATGCCGACGGCGCACCAAGGAACCTCGAACATTTTCTGATGGCTCGACGACTGGTGCAGGCGGGGGTTCGCGTGGTAACGCTCAATTTCGGTCGCTGGGATTTCCACGAACAGAATTTCAGCGAAGCCAAGAACACGCACCTGCCTTATTTCGATCAAGGCTTCTCCGCACTGGTCGAGGACCTGCACGCTCACGGGATGGCAGACGATGTCGCCGTGGTCGCATGGGGCGAATTCGGTCGCACACCCCGCATCAATCAAAACGCCGGTCGCGATCATTGGGCCGGAGTCGGCTGCGGGCTACTCGCCGGTGGAGGATTCCGCACCGGCCAGATGATCGGCTCGACAGATCGTCACGCCGCCACCATCGCCAGCCGCCCCGTCCACTTCGGCGAAGTCTTCGCCAGCCTCTACAAGCACCTCGGCCTTGACCCTCACGCGTCCCTGTTGACCGACCTCTCCGGCCGACCGCAAACTCTAGTCGAAGGCCAGCATTTCCCGCTGCCGGAACTGCTGTAGCGGAGGGCGTTACCAAGGACCGACCAGCGTCTCTTCCGCGAAAGCAATGCCAGGCTTTTCGATTTCGGACAATGCACCGGGTCTTCGCGAAGCGCTCCAGACCCGGCCACCCCGCTCGCTCGACTAATTGAACTTAAATTAGTTTGACTGCGGTCTCTCAACAGAACCATAGTAACTGGTTCAGGAGCACGCTCGCTTAGGCTTCCATGACTACAACGCACATGAACTAGAGAATATGCAAAGAGACTACGGTCCAGATATTGAACAGATTCGATCTGCGTTGCACCACTCGACTGGTAGTCGCGCTTCGGTGATGGTCGGATCGGGCTTCTCGCTAAATGCAAATGCGCGCTACTCCGCTTCAAGTGGCTTCCCGATCTGGAATCAAATCACAGCGAATTTTGCACGATTGTTGTATCCTCACGATATCAAAGCTCGCGACGAAGCATTAGGTAGTGCTGGAGCCGTAGGCGGCGCGTTGAGACTTGCTCAAGAGGTCGAGGCAGCGTTCGGACGGACAGTCTTGTTGAATACTCTGCGAGATATGCTCCCCGACAGGGAGTATGAGCCCAGCCTAGTACACGAAGAGTTATTGCGGCTACCGTGGGCGGACGTATTCACCACCAACTATGACACGCTCCTGGAACGGGCAGCCTTGCCTCTACGAGAACAACGATACGAAGTGGTGCGATGCATTGGCGATCTTCCGTTCAAACGCGCGCCTCGCATCTTAAAATTACATGGCACACTCCCCGAACTTCGCGATGCAATCGTGACGGAGGAAGACTATCGCACGTACCCAGAGCGGTACAGTCCTTTCGTTGCTGAAGTGCAAGTGTCGATGGTTGAGTCACACTTGTGCCTAGTCGGATTCTCGGGAGACGATCCTAACTTCCTTGCATGGACTGGCTGGGTTCGTGACCGACTCGGAAACCAGACATTGCCCGTCTACTTGTGGACATTTGAAGAGCTCTCAACATTTCAAACGCGACTACTTGAGCAGCGATTTGTCATACCTCTTCCATTAACGTTAATCACGAAGCAGCCACGAAAAAAAGACGCGCTGGAGGCATTTCTGAAGATGCTTAGACAGCCCTACGAACAGGCACGCCCTCGATGGTGTTTGCCTCGGCATATCGATTCAGAGGCCCAAATTCACTCGAATGAACCCGTCGTTCTCCGCTTGGCCATTTCTGCGCAGGACTGGCTTGAGACGGCGCTGCGGTGGCGCGAAAGCCGACGTTTTTATCCGGGGTGGGCTATTCCGCATGCCGAAGCCATCGCGGATTTGTGGGCCAACACAGAATGTTATGCGCAAAGCATAAATCAGAATCCGGATATCTTGGCCGAACTGGACGTGCCGAAACGAATGTTTGTGCTATGGGAATTTCTCTGGCGACTTCGTCGTTCATTGATTCCAACTTACGATCAAATCGCCCTGCACGTTTTCGAATCGGCGAATGTGGCATACAGAGAATGGCGGAAATCCGAGAAATCGAGGGAAATTGAGATTTCCGTGGACGAACAAAGTGAAACAATCACACTCAGTGAATTGGATCGCGCTTCAATGGAATTGCAATTGGAGTGTCTCCGACATTCCCGAGAGGTAGGTGATTTTCTACGGTTTGATGAGATCAAAAACTCGATAGACAAATTCACAACCCACATGGAGGAAGATCGAAAACTCGCCGCCAGAAATTTCGTCACGTACGAAATGGCCTTGGCGGCTCGTTCGCAATGGGATGACACCAACTTGACGGAACTCCTCGCGAAATGGGACACCTCATCAATGCCGCTCTGGGCGTTGCGTCGCGCCTGCCTTCTGATCGAATCTGGAGATCGGGCGACGGGTGAGAAGTTGCTTTCGCAATGTCTAAAAGAATTGCGAGCCATGGCCGACGTAGGGACCCCCGAGACATGGTCGATTGAGTCTTGGGTGTTATTTCATTTGAAGACTCTTGACCAAATGCGAGGCTTTGGATTAACTCGGCCTGTCGTCCCACGCAAGACCATCTCAGAGGACACTTCAGATGCCACGACGCAACCGATGCCTCAGTCCCCAATCTCGAGCACCTCTGATTTTGGCACGCGACAATCCAGAAACGATTCGGAACTCGCCAATTTAGAAGGCGACCATTCTCCAGATCATCGGTTGGATTACGAGCTTTCTTGGCTGCGGTCTCGAAGTTGCGATCCAGCGGAACTTTATCGTTGGGTCGAGGAGCAGAATTCGCGAGAGTTCCGCCAACAAGCTGTTACAGGACAAATGGGGTTCGATGCACGCCGATGGCGTACAATTTCCTATTATGGGAATGAATCACTCAACCAGCGTTTGGTCGCGTCCTACCGAGCATTACGCCTTGTGGAAGAAGCAGGAATTCCGCTGCGATTCGGCCATGCAGGTTCGCTTGCCGAAAAGGCCATTCGCTTCCTTGCTGAATCCGATGCACCTGAGGCGACGGGAGCTGTTTTACGTTTACGCAATGAGAAATTGATCGATCTATGGTTTTCCCGTCAGCGAATTGCAACTCTGCCGGAAGAAGAACTCCGTCGGCTGACTAAATTGTCATTGATGTGCATCGAGCGATTGGCGGCAAAACCAATCGATGTAGATTCTGATGAGCGAGGGCATTTCTTAGCGGCTGTGGAATTGTTATCACGCGTATCAATCCGCTTAGGTGATCCAGAGCTAATCGACATTTTTCGGTCGATTGTCGCGCTATTGCCGGTTTTGAAATCGGCAAATCAATTTTGGTGGATCGACCCGTATTTGCGAACAGTTGGGCGTATCTGCAAAAGTCTAACGGCTGCTGGGCTTTCTGAAGTCCTTCCAGACTTACTGTGCTTTCCAATACTTGAATTGCCAAACCACTTCAGTTTGCTGACAGATCCACTCAAATCACTCGACCTACGCGTAATGGGCCGAAGTTTAACCGCGACCTCAAAGCTCAAAACTCAAATTGATTTTGCAATTTTGAGGGTAATTGAAATTGGTGCTGACCGACTTCGAGAAAACGAGCGACGCTGGCTTGTTTCACGGCTAGCAACACTTGCAGATAGAGGATTGCTGTCGGATCGCCAATTGACGGACTACGGGAATGCAATCTTCGCTTCACGGAGTAGTAAAGACCATTTTCCGATGGCGACAGGATGCCTCGACACACTTGTACAACTCGTGCCTCGTCGCCCTGGATGGGACGAACGAGAGTGCTTCAGGACAAAGTACTTGACTGTTGAGTGGCCCAAAGATGAGGGTTGGTTGTTTCGAACGTTAGATGTCTTCGCACGTAGCGGACCACTACGAGCGCCAGAAATAGACAGTCGTAAACGCGGTATTCAGTGGTCTGGGGCCGACATTCGCCTAATCGTGAAAAAGTGCTTCGATGAAAGCGTTGCATATGGAGAACGGGTTGCTCAAGATCCATTGAATAACTTTCCACTGAGTGAGTTCCCCCAGCATGGGATAACAAATACGGAGCGCGCCGTTTGGTTCTTTGATCGCGTGGCAACAGTTCTCGAATATGTGATACTTGGCCGCAAAACTGTCGCGAAAGATGTCTGGAGCACACTTTTGGATATCGTCGACATTGCGGCGAAAGTGCAGCTACCACTCTTGAGTATTTATCCCAAGCTGGCCGCGATTGACGATCAATGGCTCCGCAAATTAGAAACGGAGATCATCTCACGAATCAGTAGTAATGACGACAAACTTCTGACGGCCGGTTGCCACGCTCTTGTCATTTGGGCGAGTCAATTAGGCGAACCGCGAATTCCGAAAATTTCACCGCAAGTGCTAAGCGCCATTGTTGGGCAACTCATGGGCAGCTATTCCCGCCGGCTTATTCATGTTTTTGATACCGCCAAAAATTTGGTCGATGGTTTACCGCATGAGGATTCGATTGCATTTGTGACCGATTCAAATGACTGCTTATCGCATTGGGGCCAGCGACTGCGCTATAGCTCTCTGGATCTCAGCCGTGATTCAGACAGACTGCTTCGTGGCGAGCTTCCGGATCTCCGAGTGTCGTTTACGGGACTATGTATCAGCATTGAAAAAATATCGGCCTCGACTGTATTTGCAGCTAGTTGGCTGCAACACGTTGCCGAAGATTCGATGCCCGAGATCCGCCAAATAATTTTGCGAGACACTGTCAAATAGTCGTCTGATCTCTATTTCGGTCGCCACGGGACGGGACGCAAGGAAAGAGGTCAGAGTCGCTCGGTGAAGACTAGAGGCCGTGCAGTTCGATCTTGGCGACACAACTCCGCGATGGTCGGAACTGTCTAGGGAGGGAGCCGTGATGGCGGTGAACCGCTCGAACGGTGCTTGGACATCGTCGCGATGTTATTGGCTGGGCAAGCGAGGTTGGCAGTGAAACTAGGCCGTTGCCAAGATGGGACATGCTGAAGCAGAGCATGACGCGGCCGATTGCCCGCACTTCGATCGCTCACTTCCGTGACTGCGCCAGGAGAATGCACCCGGCTGTCGCGATCACTCCTGGGATGATGGGCAACGCTACGCAGAGGTAGCTGATGAATCCGATTGTTTCCGTCGTGCTGTTGTGTGGGAGGTAGCCTGTCTGAATGAGGGCTCCGAGCATCGAGGCGACCAGCATCAGGGCGAAGGCTGAGAGCAGCAGTCGGGTGCCGGTCGTTTGAGAATCGGGCTGGGATGGTTCCGGCATTTTGGTTGCTCGGACTGGTTGCCGAAGGCGTAAAAAAGGCGGGCGAATTTCGAGTTGAACCGTTGAGAGAAGCGGGGATTAACCGGGGTGACGGTTTGTGTTGGAATCAGCGTGAGTTCGAAGCGGACGAAGAGCACGGCCTTGTCGACGACTCCAAAACCGTGGCAGCCGGTGGGAGACGACGCCTCCGGCGAGAGAGTTGATTTGAGAAAGTGGTGAGTAGAGAAGAGGAATGGGGGCAGGTCGTGTGAACGGAACTGCCGGCCCCTTGGGCCTCAGGAAATGGGCTGTGCAGGCGGTCTGTGGCCTGTTTTGTGAATTGCTGGATTCCCGCCTTCGCGGGAATGACGGCAGGGGGCGCAAATGACGAGGGTACC
>CAIMFH010000104.1 GCA_903840265.1 uncultured Schlesneria sp.
AATTCTGCAGCGCGAAATCGCTGCATGGTCAGCGGACGTCAATAACACGCAGCGGGGAATCGACTGGCGAATGAAAATCGACGACGCTCGATACAAACTCAAATCCGTCTACCCTAAAATTCAATGCTGACAAACCACTAGTCATCAATTTCGGCGAGCGATTCGTCAAAGACGGAATCCACCGAGTCGCAAATGGATTGTAGTCACCCCCATTTCTTCCCTTTGCGTCTCTGCGCCTTTGCGCCTTTGCGTTAAATTCGCATCCACACGAGACAGAGCTCATCCGAAACGTCCGCTGCCTTTTTGCTGATTCGAGGGTGGATTAACGCAAAGGCGCAAAGGCGCAGAGACGCAAAGGAAGAGAAGAGATTCACACTGTCGTCTCTTGCATGGCCAGCAACCTGTCTGCCTCGGTATCATTTCGGCACCTGTTCGAGAAACATCTGGGAATCATTTGACGATGCTCAAGCACATTCCGCCCTGCCTGTCCCCCGAACTCTTTTCACTTTTGATGCGTATGGGCCACGGCGATGAAATCGTCTTGGCCGACGGCAATTTCCCGGCCGAATCGCACGCCCAGCGGATCGTCCGCGCGGATGGCCACGGCGTCCCCGAGATCCTTGACGCGATTCTGAAATTCTTCCCGCTCGACACCTTCGTCGATCATCCTGCCAGCGTCATGGAGCCGGTCGATTCCGGGACACCCGAACCGCCGATCTGGACCGAATATCGCACGCTAATCCAGAAACACGAAACCCGTGAGATCGAACTGCGACCCGTCGAACGATTCCGCTTCTACGACTTTGCGAGGTCGGCCTACGCCATCGTCGCCACCGGAGAAACTGCGATCTACGCAAATCTCATTCTGAAAAAAGGCGTCGTCATGAGTTGAGAGAGGTGATTCTCGCCCGTTTACGATAACGGACTCAGACCACTCGACCAATCGCATTTCGAGCCACCGACTTCAAAGATCTACCATGAATACCGAAGCCATTCTCGACGACCTGCGTTCGCGAATTGAAGCGGGCTACCCACTGCTGTTCCTGCAAACATGGGAAGAAGAGCGATGGGAGCACGAACTGGCAGAGTTGACGCTGGAAATCGAACGAGGTTTGGTGACTTGGACGATTACCGGTGGCTTGCAACCTCCAGTGGGAGAAGCCACCGAACCGTCTGCCTGGGAGTTGCTGCTGCGATTGGGTGACTATCCACCCGGCCATGTGTTCCTGGTCAAAGACTTTCATGCCTGGATCAGCGATCCCGTGATCGTCCGCCGCCTGCGTGATCTGCTAAGCGGGCTCATCGCTGAACGCAAAACGCTGATCTTCCTCGGACCCGTCGCTGAAATCCCTTTCGATCTCACCAAGGATTCCGTGCGCATCGAACTTCCATTGCCGGGTTACGAAGACCTGCAATCCGAGTTCACGGCGGCAATGGCACAAAGATCTGAGGCGGGCGAAGCGGAACTGACGCTGAGTGATGATGAACAGGACAAGCTGATCAAGGCGGTCATGGGGCTCAGCACTCAGGAAGCTCGCAAAGCCTGGCGACGCGCTCTCCATGGTCGCACCGAACTCAACGACGACGTCTTCACCACGCTGATTTCCGAGAAGCGAACCCTGGCATCTGGCTCGGACCTGCTGGAGTTTTATGACCTCGAAGAAGGGGTCGGCGATATCGGCGGCCTTGACGCACTGAAAGAATGGATGGCTCGACGAGCCGACGCCTATTCACCAAGGGCCAGAGAGCAGGGGATCCCCCTTCCCAAAGGCATGCTGCTGCTGGGAGTCCAAGGTTGCGGAAAAAGTCTGACAGCCCGTGCGACCGCTCGGCTGTTGGCCTTCCCACTGATTCGGCTGGATATTGCCAACCTGCTCGGAAGCGCTCGCGGCGAGTCCGAGAAAAACATGCGCAGTGCCTTGGCCCTCGTCGAATCAATCGCACCCGCCGTGTTGTGGATGGACGAAATCGAAAAGGGATTTGCGGGGGTCGAGACCGACGGTGGCGGCGGCGGTGATGCCACGATGACTCGACTGGTCGGCAGTTTCCTCACCTGGATGAGCGATATCCAGAAGCCGATCTTTGTCATTGCCACAGCCAACTCGGTCCAGAATCTGCCACCGGAAATGCTGCGTCGCGGACGATTCGACGAGTTGTTTTTCGTTGATCTCCCAAACTTCGAAGAACGAAAACATATCTTAGGCATCCACCTGAAAAAACGCGGTTGGAAGCCCGAGCAATTCGATGTCAACGACTTGGCCGCTCGTTCGGAAGGATTCAGCGGAGCCGAGTTGGAACAAATCGTCATCACCGCCATGATCGACGCCTTCGGCCAAGGCCACATCATGCAGCATGAAGACTTGGAACGCTCCTGGCGTTCAACAGTGCCGCTGTCGGTCACAATGGAAGACAAAATTTTCGCACTGCGCAACTGGGCCCAAGACCGTTGTCGTCGAGCAACCTCCGACAGTCGGGTCACTTCGATGCTCGAATCGGAAGCACGCGACGACGCGCTGAAAGTCCCTGTCGACGAGGAAGAAAAATCACTGCCAGCCTGGGCCCAACTGGCTCACTCAGGTCAGCTCAAGGCTGCTCTCGTCGAGTACGTTCGCACCGATGGAGATGTCTTGTTCCCCGAATTGGCACAGGCCCTCAGTCGGTATATGGAAACCAGCGGCGATCAGGGACTGGCAGCTCGAGCGAATCCGAACACGGTCTTATGGGCGGGGATGAGCCAGCAGTTATGCGAGTTGATCTGCGAACTGGTGTCGTCGAAACGGCTCTACATTCACCCGACAGACCCGGAACGCTACAAGGCGGCGCAACAAAGCATTCGACTGCCACTCTTGAAAGAACCAACCGACAATCGCCTGCCGCGAGCGGCATGGTTGCCGAGCTCCTTGCGCTGTGCTCCGCACGCCGTTCACGCGGCAAGATTGGCACGCATCGGCCGGATGAAACTAGGCGGAAATTGACATCCGTTTCGAGTAACTCGCTTCACAACTCACCGAGAGAGCCGCGGCGACCCGCAACTCGAACAGTTCTGCTGAAGCATTCCATGCGCGGCAGGGGTTTCATTTCCCGCTGAATTCGCCGCGAACAGACTCAATGTCAATCTGCTGCCACTCAGCACCCCAACGGTCGCCAGTAGCAACACAATAGCTAACGCCCGAGAGGTACTCCATTTTTGACGCATCGCTTCATCCTTGTTTTGCTCGGGTATCCGCCGCAGATTCGATTGCGATCGTAGACTAAAAGCATCAATTCGGAGAAGCGGATTTTCGCCCTAATGCTAAGTCGCCGTTTTCTGATGCCAGAATCCGCAACGCAATCGGCGATTACTGCCGATCGCAAGTTCACTTCTGTCGCTTGGTCGTCTCTTCCAACGTCAAATCGACTTTGCCCTCTAATTCCATTCCATTGACAACCAGCGTCAGCGGCCCCGCAATACGAGTCTTGGCGGTCTTCTGCTGGACCGCTCCCAAGTCTCGATCGAACAGAATGACCTCGTTCGATTCTTCGACCTTCAATGCACTCTTCGTGACTTGAATCGGCGAGTTCGCTGCATCAATGGTGTAACTGATGTCGACAACTTTGGCGGTGATTTTATCGAATGTCCGGCCATCTTGCTCGACGGTTCCCGTGTACGTGTATTTCGTTCGGAAGGCGAACGTCTGGCCGCCACCGAGGTCGAGATCCAGATTTCGCTCCCACGAATCGCCCATCTTCACAGGCTCGTCAGGAAGATAACTGCGCGCTTGTTCCGCTGCCGTCTTTCGCTTCGCAGGATTGAACAAACTCTTGTTGGATTCATCGAGCGACTCCGCGACTCCGTCCGGAAACTTCACTTCCTTGATTTTGTTCGCGTCGTCCAAGATGACCGTGATGGGCGTCTTAAAAGTGACCCGTAATCTCTCCATCACGGGTTCTAACAGCGGATTGTCCGCTTTCTTATCAGGGTTGGCCGAATCGAACTGCATTTTGGTCCCGCCAGGCAGTTCGATCTCGGTCTGCAAGACTTGAACCTTCTCTTCGATCGGCAAAGTCCCGTCGGCGGCGCGTTGACCAATTGATTTTGATGTCAGGCTGAATGTCGTGGATTTCGTTTCCAGATCCATTCCGGCCAGTGTCAGAATCTGGTTCGTCTTGACCGACGTTTCGCTGACCGATTTCGTGTTTGGCGGATACTTCAACTCGGGCCGCACCTGAGCAGACGCAAGATTGCATGAGACAGCCAGACACAAGCCGGCCAAACTACGGAGTCGCAACATGGGAGATCCTTCCTGAAAATCGAGTCGGAATGCCGGAACCGGCGCAGGGCGAGAAGACCGCCTGATCTGATCAGGCCGCAAAGTCAGGCTATACCTGTTCGACCGAGCGTGCCACCAATAACGCGGGTTCCGGCATCTGGATCACTAGTAATGGCGCAGAGCTACGAAATCTGCCCTGACATCGACGAGAGTGCCCAGAAATTGCGCACCTTGCCGGGTTCGTTTGCCTGTAATCTTGACCAAATGCCAATTGTTTCAAAGGATCTGTTGGCCGGAACGAGCGAAATTGGCATGATTCTCCTGCAACACGTCTGACAGCCGCTTCGGTGGTACGCAGCTTGCTTCCTTAGCTTGCTACACGCCCCCAAAGGGCATCACCATAAGAACTACTGACTTGAATCACTGGCATGCGCTCCGCCTCTGAATCTACCGGTTCGTTGCTCAGCCGTTACTCACCTTACGGCTTCGACGAGATGTTTTCGGCGACGGGTACAGTCCGTCCGTCGTACGCCCCGTTACAGCAACGACTGCTGCACCTAACCTCCGCCGAACTCGAACGTCGTCATCGCATTGCCGATTTGACGATGCAGCGGCAGGGGATCACGTTCACCGTCTACGGCCGCAACAAGGGTGTCGAACGGATCATGCCGTTTGATCCGATCCCACGCATCATTCCCGCCGACGAATGGGACTTGATCGACCGTGGCCTGAAGCAACGAGTTCGCGCTCTCAACTTGTTTGTCCATGACATCTATCATCAGCGACAAATTCTGAAAGACGGCATTGTCCCCACCGAACTGGTACTCGGGGCCTCTGGATATCGACGTGAACTGCATGGGATTGATGTTGCTCGCGACATCTATATCCATATCAGCGGCATTGACCTGATTCGCGACGAACATGGCAAATACCTGGTTCTGGAAGACAACTGTCGCACCCCGTCCGGCGTCAGCTATGTGCTGAAGAACCGGCAGGTGATGAAAGAGGTCTTCCCGCTTCTCTTCCAGCAATATGATGTGCTGCCGATCGACGACTACGCCTCCAACCTGCGATCCATGCTACGATACGTGGCTCCCGGTGGCGTTCAAGATCCGACGATCGTCGTGCTGTCGCCCGGTGTGTACAACTCGGCCTACTACGAACACAGCTTCCTCGCCCGCCAGATGGGGGTGGAACTCGTCGAAGGCCGCGACCTGGTCTTCGATGGGGGCCAGATCGCCATGCGAACGACGCGCGGTCTGCAGCGGATCGATGTGATCTACCGCCGCGTCGACGATGATTTCCTCGATCCACTGGCGTTCCGCCGCGACAGTCAACTGGGTGTCGCCGGATTGCTGGGTGCCTATCGCTCCGGTCAGGTCACGCTCGTCAATGGCGTCGGAACCGGCGTCTGCGACGACAAGGGGATCTATCCCTTCGTACCCGACATCATTCGCTACTACCTGGGCGAAGACGCGATTCTGCCCAACGTCGAAACGTTCCGGCCACTGATACCTGCCCATCGCCAGCACATTCTGTCCAACCTGGACAAGCTGGTCGTTAAAGCAGTCGATGGATCCGGCGGTTACGGCATGTTGATCGGTCCCGCATCGACGGCCGAACAGCGGGAAGAATTCGCAGCCAAGATTAAAGCGAACCCACGCGGTTATATCGCTCAACCGACAATCACGCTCAGTTCACATCCCACATTTATCGGCGAACACCTCGAAGGTCGACATATCGACCTCAGGCCGTTCGTCCTGTACGGCGAAGAGATCAAGATTCTGCCCGGCGGCCTCACTCGTGTGGCTTTGCCGCGTGGAAGTTTGGTGGTCAACAGTTCGCAGGGTGGAGGCAGTAAGGATACGTGGGTGCTGGGCCGAGGCGGCAGCACATAAAGTCTGAGACCCCGCCGTCTCATCGTCCGCAATATTCGTCGAATCAACCTGTCGTAAGCGCGAAATAACGAAGATGCTCAGCCGCGTTGCCGAGAACTTGTTCTGGATCAGCCGTTATGTCGAACGGGCTGAAAATCTGGCGCGCGTCTTAAACGATGCCTTCCATCTCGAACTCGATGCCGTTGGTCTGCACGGCGGCGATTCCGATGTGAAAGGCCCTCGCGACCAGGTCCTGAACGTCCTCGCTGGTCAGGACCGATTCGAACTGACGTGGGATCCTCGCGAAAGCGAGGGGATGCTCACCAATCTCACATTCGATTCCACCCGGTCTCATTCGCTGCTCAGCATGATCTCCCGAGCCCGTGAGAATGCTCGGGCGACCCAGGACACACTCAGCCCCGAATCGTGGAGCCAACTGAACCAACTTTATTTGGCGCTGACCAGATCCAAGTCGCGCAAACAATTCGAAGCCAGCCCCTACCGCTTTTACGACCGCGTGAAACGCTCGTGCATTCTGTTTCATGCCCTTGTCGACAGTACGATGCCCCGCAACGAAGCGTTCTACTTTCTGGAAGTTGGCCGCTTCATCGAACGAATCGACATGATCAGCCGTGTGCTGAATGTCTGGTTCAGTGCGGCCGGTGAAGGGGAGAAGACTGCCGAACACTCGTTGCGGCTCGTCTACTGGACGGGCCTCCTGCGAAGCTGCTCCGCTTACGAAGCGTATCTCAAACGTTATCACGAACGATTAGACGCCGAGAGCATTGTCCAATACCTCGTCCTCGATCTCGACTTTCCACGTTCGATGCGATTCTGCGTCGGGCGATGCCTGGAATCTCTGCGAGGGATCACCGGTGGTGCGGGACAACGGACGGGAACCGAAGCCGAACGCCGCTTGGGACGCCTCGAAAGCGAACTGCGATATGCCGACATCCATGAAGTGTTCGCCCGAGGACTACCGAATTTCCTCAGTGGCGTTCAGGACACCTGTGCCAAAATCGTTGAAGAAATGCAACGGGCCTATTTTTTGACATGATTCCCCTTTTTCTGTTTCAAGAATCGCTATCGCGGTAGAATGAAACCCCCGTCGCTCAAGGCCTATCATGCTCATTCGCGTCGAACACGAAACAACTCTCTCGTACACCGAACCGGTCACCGACGCGGTGATTGAAATTCGGATGAGCCCTCCGTCGAATGATGATCAAACGGTCTCGGGGTATCGCTTGCGAGTCACGCCTCAAGTCCCCACGACCAGCTATTGCGACGGCTTCGGCAATCGCGTGGACCTGTTCAACGTCAACGCGCCGCACACACGAGTCGAAATCCGCGCCATCAGCTTCGTCCGCACGCATCGCAGATTTGCCGGCCTGCAACTTGCCGAACTGCAGTGGCCCAGTCCGATCGAACCCGATTGCTCGGACATTGATATCCTCGAGTTTATTCGCCCCAGTCCCTACGTCGATGAATGCCCCGAACTAGACGAGTTCGTCGCCACGTTACCGCGCGAACATCGGTCGTTTGCATCGGGGATTCAGACCTTGATGCGTGCAGTCACGGGACGTTTGAAGTACGAGAAGGAAGTCACGAACGCTCAGACAAAGTTGAGTGAGGCCTTGGCCTTGGGCAGCGGAGTCTGCCAGGACTTGGCTCACCTTTTCATCGGTGCCTGCCGAGGAATGCGAGTTCCCGCCCGATATGTCAGCGGCTACATCAGCCAACCCGGTGAACTGGCCACTCATGCCTGGTGCCAGATCTGGGGTGGCCCCGATTTGGGATGGGTCGACATCGATCCCACACGCGGTCACTTCGTCGATGCCCATCACGTGGTCATTGCCGTGGGACGCGACTTCTCGGACATCGCACCAAACCGAGGCTGCTGGAAGGGAATGGGAGAAGAAACTATCTCGGTCAGCGTCAAAGTCGAACCCGTCGATCGCATGCCACCCAACTGGACGGATCACCCGATGGTCAGCCGGCCAGTCGCAGCCAAGCCACAGCCTGGTCCATCGGCCGTGTTACCCGAGAAGGCCCTCCGCCAGCAATTGGTCGCCCGCAGTGGCCCGCTCAGGCATCAGCAAAGCCAGCAACAACAGGACGTTGACTGACAAAGAATAGGGTGCCACGGACTTGGAGTCTTCGACATGGCCGTGTCTTTGATCGAGGACACGGCCACACCGAAGACGGTGAGACCGTGCCACCCAAACCAAATCCGAAACGACCGTCTTCGGGCACAGTCAGTTGGCGTCTCAACTACAACAGAATCGTCTGCTCGCGATCAGGCCCAATACTGATAAACTTCACCGGCAAGCCCATCAGTTCGCTGATCGAATCGACATACCGTCGAGCTCCTGCTGGCAGATCACTCAGCTTCCGAGCCCCCGTGATGTCCTGCTTCCAACCAGGGATCTTGCGATACACCGGCTTCGCGTCCTGCAGGTCTTCGACATGCGATGGGAAGTCCGTCGTCCGCTCGCCGCGAATCTCGTAAGCCTCGCAGATATTGACTTCATCCAGTTGAGCAAGAACGTCGAGCAACATCACGGCAATCTCGTCCACCCCGCAGATGCGAGCGCCATACGCTGTCGCCACGCCATCGAGCCACCCGCAACGTCGAGGCCGACCGGTGACCGTTCCATACTCGTGACCGACGTCGCGGATATGCTGACCGATTTCATTGTCCAATTCGGTAGGGAAGGGGCCGCCGCCAACGCGAGTGGTATAGGCCTTCACGACCCCAATCATCCGATTGATCACACGTTCCGGCACACCGCTGCCGCTGTGAATCCCTGCTGAAGAACTGTTCGAGCTGGTGACATAGGGGAATGTCCCATGATCAACGTCCAGCAAACTCCCCTGGGCACCTTCAAACAGAATGTTTGATCCCGACTTAATCGACCGATGCAGCCACGCGGTCGTATCGACTACGAACGGCTTGATCTGTTCCGCGTAGGTTGTGTACGACTTAAAGATCGCATCCGCGTCCAACAGATCGATGCTCGGATCAAGTGCCCGCAGCATCAGGTTCTTCGCGGCGACAATGTCATTCAGCTTTGTTCGGAACGATGCAGGATGGTACAGGTCGCCGATTCGAATCGCGTGCGATCGCAGTGCCTTATCACGGTAGCAGGTGCCGATGCCGCGACCGGTGGTTCCGATCGCCTCATTGCCGCGACGCTTCTCGTACACCGCATCTTCGACAATGTGATACGGCAGAATCACATGTGCCCGATCACTGACCATCAGGTTTTCGCCACTGATGGGCACACCACGATCAGTTAGCGACTTGATCTCTTTCAGCAATGCTTCGGGGTTCACGACCAGGCCGTTACCGATTACTGCCTTCACGCCGGGACGCAGGATCCCCGTCGGCAGCAGCGATAACTTGTAGGTCTGACCATCAAACTTGACCGTGTGGCCGGCGTTGTTGCCCCCCTGATATCGCACCACGACCTGATGCGAATCGGTCAAAATATCGACGATCTTACCCTTGGCTTCGTCTCCCCACTGCAAACCGACAACAGACGTGACAGTCACGATGCACTCTCTTCAGGATGAACAACGACACGCGGGACCGCGCAAAAAGACGGGGCCGACATTTCTGTCCGCCCCATGTCCCAACGTCGGCACAGTGTAACCAGCCCGCCTCCCGAGAGTAAGCGTCGCTGTCTTCTCGTTCTCGTTTGTGCGAAAGAGACTGCCACTGGTCGCTTGCTTGCCATCGTCTCCACCGGCATGATTCGCCGGGAACAGTTCCTCTGTAAACACTTAGGGCAGATCATGTCCGATTCGTCTGGCGATCGTCGTCCAGTCCAGTCGCGGTCCTGGAAGGTGTCGCAAGCCTTGGGCACGTGGCCGGTTTCCAGAAACTGCTCGCCAAATCTGATCTCTGAAATCGTCTTAGCGGTTGGATTGGCCGGTGGATTCACCGTTGCGCGAAGGTCCCTAAATCCGCCATTGCAGTGAGATCAACGTACTACCCCAGCCTCTTCAACCTTCCGGAAAGCATTCGCATGTCGACAAACGAACGGCTGTTCAATCCGGCGCACGCCTTTGAACATCCCGTCACGTGTTGGGTCACTGTCGGATTGGTGATCGCGCTCGCCATCTCTCCATTGATCATCCGCTTCCTGGCAGCAACAGGTCGCGTCTCAGACGCTCACCGGCAAGAACTATGGATCCGCTGGCGTTCCTGGCTGATCATGACACCACTGCTCATCGGCCCGATCCTGCTGGGGGCGGCCTGGACGATCCTCGGTGTTGGCATTCTCAGCCTGCTCTGTTACCGCGAGTACTCTCGAGCCACAGGCTTGTTCCGCGAGAAGGTGATCAGCCTGACGATCGTGCTGGGAATCATCCTGATCACTCTGTCCACGTTCGACAATTGGTACAGACTCTTCATGGCACTCACACCACTGACGATCGTCATGATTCTGACAGTCGCATTATTTGCAGATCGACCAAAAGGCTACATCCAACGCACCGCATTAGGCGTATTGGGTTTTGTTCTTTTCGGCCACGGCCTGGGGCATTTGGGACATCTTGCCAACGATGACAATTATCGCCCGCTGATCCTGATGGTGCTGGTCTCAGCAGAAATGAATGACATCTTCGCCTACCTAGCAGGAAAGACCTTCGGACGTATCCCGCTTTGCCCGCACACCAGCCCGAAAAAAACCGTCGCCGGTTCACTCGGTGGCCTGATCCTGACAACTGCCCTCGTGATGTTTCTCGGGCAGTACGTCTTCGAAGGGACCGTGCTCGCTCACTGGTATCATCTGCTGACACTGGGAATCGTGATCAGCGTCGTTGGTCAACTAGGCGACCTGATGTTCTCGTCCATCAAGCGAGACCTGGGTATCAAGGACTTCGATGTCACGATTCCCGGTCACGGCGGACTGTTGGATCGGTTCGACAGTATTGTGCCGATCGCCGCCGTTGTGTTTCACTATGTGAACTACTTCGTCGGCGTTGGATCCGACGAACCCGTTCGCATCTGGTCGACGTTTACCTGAAAGCTTCAGCTCATGGATGACTGGAACTACAAGCCCGCCGGCGATCTCGGCCTGCCGCACGAAGAAGCTTTCAAAAGCCTGAAGCGCGAAAGCGGTTTATTCTCCACCGCCCTCCATTGGCTCTGGTGGTCATTCGTGCGGACCTATCTGCTCATCTGGCATCGACTCAAAGTCGAAGGCCGCGAAAACTTGCCCAAGAATCCGCCGTTCGTTCTGGTCGCCAACCACAGCAGCCACCTCGACGCCCTCGTCCTGGCCGCACCGCTCGACTCGCGACTGCGAGATCAAATCTTCCCCATCGCGGCCGGAGACGTCTTCTTCACCAACCCAGCCATCAGCGCCTTCGCGGCCCTGATGTTGAACGCCCTTCCCATGTGGCGCAAGCAATGCGGACCGCACGCTCTCGAAGCCCTGAAACGCCGACTTATCGACGAACCCTGCTGCTACATCTTATTTCCCGAAGGCCAACGCAGCCGCACCGGCGAGATGCTGCCCTTCAAAGCCGGCTTAGGCATGATGCTCGCCGGCACCGACGTGCCAATCGTCCCGTGTTATCTCGACGGCTGCTTCGAAGCCCTCCGCCCCGAAACCAAATGGCCCCTGCGGCGTCCCATCACCATCCACATCGGCAAGCCGCTGCGATTCGACACGGTTCCCAACAAACGAGCCGGTTGGGAACAGATCGCCGTGGATCTGCAAGCCGCAGTGAAGGCGTTGGGACCGGCGGGCAAGGCGGAATCACGGCCGTCAGGTGCGCCAATGCTAAATGCACCGATGAAGTCGCTACATGATTGAATTCTCGACCACAATTGATCCGCGCGGATTTGAGTACTGAGTACTGAGTCGTCGGCGGGTCGCTTTTGTGAAAGCCCTGAATCCACCAGATCTTCCCTACCGAAATGATCTATCGGAGCGAAGACTCATCGCTCCACAAGTCTATTCCCCGTCAGACTCCGCACCCTTCTCAGGAATCACCCGCGGCTTCCCCGCATAAAACTCATCCGCCCTGGCATCACTCCCGGCAACAAACAGCGCCGGTCGAGGTTTCCCCGTAAGCCGCTCATAAGTCTCCCAAACTTGATCCGTCCAACTCTTCAATTTCTGCACATGTTTCACGCCAGATCCCTGCTTGACCATCGCCTGCAGAAACCCCACGGTCAATTTGCGAATCTCTGTCCCCCCTCGAAACAGGTCGGCATATTCCTCGCGCGCGATGTAGCCGCGATCAAACGCGGCACACAGATGCGACTGGGTTTCATTCAGACTACCGATGGCATATCCGAGAAACTGAACGAATTCGCCCTGAGTCCCGCGGCCGAATCCCTCAGCAATATTCGCCATCACGGATGACGACGAATCATTGATTTGCACAACCAACCGCTGATCGGCACGAAACGCTTCTAGTCGCGTCTGCTGAAAGATCCGCTTCGACCACTCCCGAGCCTTCTGCCAGAACAGCAACTCTGTAAAGAGTCGTGCTGCGGGCATCAGGCAACCCCCCAAATCGAGAGAAAGGACGCGAAGACACTTAGGTCAATGGTATTCGTAAACTGAATCTTTCAGTTCTCAGTACTCAGTACTCAGTACGAACGACGAACGACGAACGACGAACGACGAACGACGAACGACGAACGACGAACGACGAACGACGAACGAGACCCATCAGCCCTTAATCAAATCCCTCAGCACCTTATGCAGAATCCCACCATTCCGGTAGTACTCGACTTCCACCGGCGTATCGATTCGGCACGTGGCCACGAAGTGAATCGCCGTCCCATCCGGCTTCGTCGCCATCACTTCCACCGCTTGCAGCGGCTTCAAATTATCGTTGAGTTGAATGTCGAACGACTCGGTCCCATCCAGACCCAGGAAGTCGCGATCCTCGCCTTGGCGATATTGCAGTGGCAGCACACCCATGCCGACCAGATTCGAACGATGGATCCGCTCGAAGCTGACTGCGATGACGGCTCGGATACCTAGCAGATACGTTCCCTTGGCCGCCCAGTCGCGTGACGACCCTGTGCCGTATTCGGCACCGGCCAGCACCACCAGCGGCGTCCCATCCGCCTTGTACTTCATCGCTGCGTCGTAGACGGACATCTGTTCGCCGGTCGGGAAGTACTTGCTGACGCCACCTTCGGTGCCAGGGCACAGCAGGTTGCGCAGACGAATGTTCGCGAATGTCCCGCGAGTCATCACGCGGTCATTGCCGCGACGAGCTCCATAACTGTTGAAATCGATCGGCTTCACGCCACTCTCTTGCAGGAACAGGCCTGCCGGAGAACTTGCCTTGATCGAACCGGCCGGGCTGATGTGGTCGGTCGTGACCGAGTCTCCAACTGACAACAAGCACAGTGCGTTGTGGATGGCTTCGATTGGCTTCGGTGCAGGGGGCATGTCGATGAAGAACGGCGGTTCCTGAACGTAGGTGCTCTTTTCGTCCCACTTATACAGCGGGCCGCTGCTGCCGGTGATCCTTTGCCATTCGATCGGACCCAAAGCCGCGTGACCATATTCGGTCGCGAACATCTCGGGAGTGATCGACTTGGCAATCGTCTCTTCAATCTCTTTCGACGACGGCCAGATTTCCTTCAGATAGACATCCTTGCCAGCCTTGTCCTTGCCAAGCGGTTGCGTGACCAAGTCGATATCCGTCGTCCCGGCCAACGCATACGCCACCACCAGCGGCGGGCTGGCGAGGTAGTTGGCCTTCACTTGAGCGTTAATGCGGCCTTCGAAGTTTCGATTGCCCGAGAGCACCGCCGAAACAACCAAGTCCCCATCGGAAACAGCCTGCGAGACCGCATCGGGCAATGGACCACTGTTGCCGATGCAAGTCGTACACCCATATCCAACGGTGTTGAAACCGAGTTCATTCAGCGGCTTATCGAGCCCCGACTTCGCGAGATACTCCGTGACGACGCGACTACCGGGAGCCAGGCTGGTCTTCACCCACGGTTGACTCGTCAAACCCTTCGCGACAGCGTTACGAGCCAGCAATCCCGCACCAATCATCACGGACGGATTGCTGGTGTTGGTGCAACTGGTGATGGCGGCGATAACGACAGCCCCGTCCCCGATGCTCGCGCCCATTCCGTTCACTGCGACTGGCGTGGCAGGTTCTGCATGACCAAATGTCGTGCTTCGCTCTTTCACCCAAGCCGTCTTCATATCGGACAACAGGACGCGATCCTGCGGCCGCTTTGGTCCGGCCATCGAGGCCACAACCGTCGACATGTCCAGTTCCAGCTTGCTGCTGAAGCGTGGCTCCGGCGAACTCGCCGTGCGGAACATTCCCTGAGCTTTGTAGTACTTCTCAACCAGTTCAACTTCGGCAGCCGTACGTCCCGTGCGAAGCATGAATCGCAGCGTCTCGTCGTCGACCGGGAAGAAGCCCATCGTGGCCCCATATTCGGGAGCCATATTCGCGAGCGTTGCACGGTCCGGCAGCGACATCGAATCGAGCCCCGGCCCGAAGAACTCGACGAACTTGTTCACGACGCCGTGCTTACGCAGCATCTGAGTGACAGTCAGCACCAGATCGGTTGCGGTCGAACCTTCCGGCAGTTTGCCACTCAGCTTGAAGCCGACGACTTCGGGCATCAGCATGTAGATTGGCTGACCCAACATCACCGCTTCGGCTTCGATCCCGCCGACACCCCAGCCGACGACGCCCAAACCGTTGATCATCGTCGTGTGGCTGTCCGTTCCGACCAGGCTATCCGGATAGACGACGCCGTCCTTCGTCAGCACTACCTTGGCGAGATATTCCAAGTTGACCTGGTGCACAATCCCGGTCGCTGGAGGAACCACGCGGAAGTTGCTTAATCCCTGTTGAGCCCACCGCAGCAACTGGTATCGCTCAAGATTGCGTTCGAATTCCAAGTCGACGTTCTGTTGCAGCGCACCTTCGGTACCGAAGTAATCAACCTGGACCGAGTGATCGATCACCAGATCGCACTGGACCAGCGGATTGATCTTCTTCGGATCGCCACCCATGCGAATCATGGCGTCGCGCAGGGCGGCCATATCGACGACAGCGGGAACGCCGGTAAAGTCCTGCAGGACCACGCGACCGACCATAAATGGCACTTCAACCTGCGGCGGCTTTGTCGCGTCCCAGTTGGCCACTTGAGACACATGCTCTTCGTTGACCACAAATCCGTCGACGTTTCGCAGGCAGGCTTCCAGCAGGACACGCATCGAAAACGGCAGCGTGTCGATCCCCGAAAAACCCTTTTCCGCCAGCTTGGGCAGCGAGAAATACTTGAATTCACCCGCACTCGTCTTCAGTACGCTTTCCGTCCCAAACGGATTCGTCGCCGCCATAGTCCTGTCTCTCCGCTCGAATGACCACGATCCACACTTAAGTGTGGATCGTATCAGGCGCGAAACGGCGAGAGAAGTGACCGGCGATCCGGTCGTCAAGTTCCTTCGCGATGAACCCAACTCTTTACGCGGGAAACCGAACCGACTTCCATACAACTGTCATTGACGAAAGAATTCGACAACACAGAGACCGTTATTTTCCGTCATCGCGAATCGGCTTCTTGGCCTTCAGCAATTTCACATGCTCAGTAAAATCGGGGTTTTGAGGATCAAGTTCCGCCGCTTTGGTGGCCCATTTGAGGGCGGTTTTGAAATCACCCGCCTCGGCATGAGCCGCTGCCAGCGTGTCCAGGAATTCCTCGTTGTCGAACTTCGTCGCCTCGCAGACACGAGTCGACTGCGTCACCGCTTCTTTGCCGTCGCGATACTTCGCTTCGGGACAAGTTGCCCGGAACCAGGCCAGGTCGTTGGCGGCGAGCAAATCGTTCGGGGCGAGCTTGATGGCCGCCGCGAAATCCTCATCAGCTTTGGCAAATTCACCCATTTCTGCATAGACGTTGCCACGACTATACAACGCGGGGGCAAACTTCGGATCGATCTTCAGCGCCGCATTCAGGTCGGCCAACGCCTTATCCTTCTTCCCATCGATCAAATTGATGATTGATCGAGTATTCAGGGCGTATGCCTCTTTCTTGTGTTCTTCGCAGTACTTTTCCGCCTCTTTCTGAGTCATCATCTGCTTGCGTTCAACCCAGCCCCAACCATGAGTCGTGTTGACCTCAATCTTCGTTCCTTTTAACTGCCGACCGAAGCAGGGAGGAATAATCTCAGCCGCGGTCGCATTCGTTTTCGCATCGATCGCCACGACGGCATCGGGCTTGGCGAACAACGGATGCTCCAGAATGTCATCGGCGGCACTGGCCATCGCAGGAACCAACAGGCCAGCCCACACACAAAACAGCAGTCGACTCATGACAGATCCCTTGTCCAATCTCGGAAAACCCCTCGCCAACGACCAATGGAGACGGCACACTCCGTGTGCCGCAGTCAGTCGGCGGCAAAAAGCGATCACAGAGTTGTCCCGAAAACCTGTCACCGAGTCAACATCCGTCTTTGGACGGACCACGTACAGAGCTTGCCAGCGACGAGGCAATAGAGAGGAGATGAAGCTTGGCCAGCGACCTCGAATCCCGCTTGAAAGGGAGGGGCCGCAGCAGCTCAGTCGAAGCTTCTGGCTCGCCCGACAAGCCCGAAGATGCCACTCACGGGGTGAAAATGGCATCTTCGGCAGTCAAAGTGGCGAATCGTGATCGCAGCAATCAAGCGTAGAAGTGCGCATTCACGTTGTAAAATTCAGCCTCAAGGTATTCTAAGGCGAGCGCGAAGTTCAGAATCGCAATGTCATTCTGTTCGCTCGAAGTCTGCGAGTACGTCAATGCGGCCCCGCCATTCAACGATTTGACGAATGGTCCAGCCGCGGCGACGACTTGTTCCGGCGTCAGTGGCATGTCGAAGTTTTGATTCTTGATGGTGACCGGATCACCCTCGAAGAAATTCACCGCCCCCGCATGACGCGCCTCAACCGTCATGATCGATCCCGCCGCGGCCAGGTAGTCAGCGTCATAAATGATCGGGGCAGCACCCAGGTAAGCTCCGACGCCAGTGTTTTCCAGCGCCTGCGAGACTGCCACGAACTGGTAGTAAGTCGACTGACTCAAGTTCTGGAAAACGGGTTTTGGCCTGGCGTAGCGTCCGAGCGCAGTCACCAGAAATGCCACGTGAGCGTTTTCATGGGCGCGAATCGACCGGAAGACACTCTTGGCCTCGGGCAAGTACTGAATGATCGAAAACGGTGACGCTTCAGCCGATTGCGTACTGGCCAGGATTGCCAGTGGTGCCGCGGCCAGGCCGGAAGCCAAAAACGCTCGGCGGTTGGAACCTTGCGTGGGACGAGTTTCGTTCGACATATCAATTTCCTTAGACGGAAGACATGATTCCTCGGTGACAGTCCGAGATGGGGAGAACAGTAACCCAACAATTCATGGCTTCTCTGTACGCCACTTCACATAACGAACGAATCCAATTGGCTAATATTCGACAATGCAGCGCGGTCGCGTTTTCATCCCTCAGCCAATTGAGGCGAAATGTCAGTTCATTCCCTACATCAATCTCGAATTGCGACCGCGCCGCTTCGAGTTTCCTCCACGGCTTCGAACGGCAGGGCTATGGAAGATAGCCTGCCCTCACGCTCGGAAGTCGGCCGCGTGGAACAACACTGGTACCTGAAGAGTTGCCGCATTCTGGAACGTCTGCCGCCAGATGAGCTCTCACAACTGGAGGCCAAGTCCCGCTTTCGCAAGTTTGCGACAGGTGATGTCGTCTACCTGCCCCTCGACCGCGCTGACGCAGTCCTGGCAGTGGTCTCCGGACGAATCAAACTTTGCCACCTGACACCAGACGGCAAGCAATCGATTCTGGCGTTCATCGATCCCGGTGAAGTCTTCGGAGAACTCTGTCTGTTCGACACGGAAAGTCGTGAAGAGCAAGCCATCGCGATGGTGCCGACGGCCATCGTCCTGATTCCACGGGATCTGATACAGCAACTGATCAGCCGTCACGCCGAGTTAGCACTCGGCATTACACGGCTGATGGGACTGCGCCGATTAAGGATCGAACGTCGTTTGAAATCGCTGTTGTTCCGATCCAACAGAGAACGCCTGCTGCAGTTGTTGATGGAACTCGCAACCGAATATGGAACCCCGTCCAAGTTGGGCATCGAGATTCGAATCAAGCTGTCCCACCAGGACCTGGCTAGCATCATCGGCAGCACGCGCGAGACAGTGACAATGACCTTGGGTGAGCTGCAAGAACAGGGCGTCGTGGCTCTTGGCCGACAACGCCTCACAATTTGCTCAATGGAACGGTTGGGCAACATGGTCGACTGAAAGACTCATCGACTCACACAAAGATATTTTTGACGACAGCGTACTCAAACATCACCTTATTTAGGGCGAATTGGAGTGGTGACCATGACAACTTCAGCAGGTTCCGGAGCTTCTCCACCAAATGGCATGGCATCCGATTGGGATGATTGCCGTCCCGGCGAACTCACGAAGTTCACTCAACGCATTCATCGACGGCACATGCTGCTCTTGGCAGGAAAAACAATCGCCTCGGCAGGGGGAGTCGCCTTGCTCGGAGCCGGTGGTTGGTGGGCCTATCTGCGCCAACTGGAAACGAATTACCAATATTACGGAATGACCTGCTCCGACGTTCGCGAACTGCTGCCCGCCTACCGCGCTGGCCGGTTGGACAGCGCCCGCAGCGAAATTCTCGCCAAACATGTCCGCCGCTGCTCGCAATGTGCCGAATTCCGAGGTGAACTGCGTAGCTAGTGGTTTGTCAGGCTTGAAAACTAGGGTTGCGTCGAATGAGGAAATCGGCGCTGATTTGCAGGACCAAACTCGATCCAAGGAGGGGTTCTGTGATGAGTGTGAAGAAGTATCTCGTTCGTTTGACCGATGCGGAA
>CAIMFH010000105.1 GCA_903840265.1 uncultured Schlesneria sp.
AATTCTGCAGCGCGAAATCGCTGCATGGTCAGCGGACGTCAATAACACGCAGCGGGGAATCGACTGGCGAATGAAAATCGACGACGCTCGATACAAACTCAAATCCGTCTACCCTAAAATTCAATGCTGACAAACCACTAGGTTGGAAGTAGGCCAATTCTACTTCCAGCCTGGATGGAGCTCATGAACTGCCATAACTGCGAAATCGAACTGGAATGGGACGGATTTAGTCCGATTGTCCTGTGCGATATTTGCCGTGCCTACCGATTTGTCGATGTCCCCGATGTCCCTGCAAATCAGATTGTTTCGCTGAAGCAACCTGGTTCAGGCCATTGCCCATGCTGTCGGCGTCGGTTGACGCTGGCCGCCATGGACGGTCTGAAAGTCGAACATTGCGCCGAGTGTGAAGGTGTGCTGCTGGACGATGCCGTCTTCGCAATGTTCGTGCGGAATAGACGTACCGAATTTCGCGAGGCCGCCTCACAGCCGCTGATCCTAGTCCCCGTCCAACAGCAACCGGAAGTAAACTGCCCGCGCTGTCGCACGGAGATGAATATTCATCCCTGCTACGGACCGGACTTCATCATCGTGAATTCGTGTCTCGACTGCGGCAACGTCTGGCTGGATTGTCGAGAACTGACCAACGCCAGTTGCATGACGAACTAGTGCGGGTCGCACTTCTGTGTCGCGTTGAAACATGGGCTAGACACAGTGGGTTTTCGCTCGCAAGACGCCACAGTTAGGTAGGGCGCGCTCTAAAAAGCGGCCCGATCGCCTTCGCAACCGAGCCGCTCTTAAGCATTTCGTTGACTAGCCCTTTAGCTTTTCCTGCACGTGAGCGACGAGCTCTGTCACGGGAACGCGGATCTGCTCCAGTGTGTCACGGTCACGAACAGTCACGGTACCTGCCGTATTGGTTTCACCATCGATCGTGATGCAATACGGAGTCCCGATTTCGTCCATCCGGCGATAGCGGCGGCCGATGGCACCCTGCTGATCGTACTGCACGGCAATCCCGGCCTGTTTGAAGGCTCGGTAAATCTCGGCAGCTTTCTCGGGCAATCCATCCTTCTTGATCAGCGGGAAGATCGCCACCTTCACAGGGGCCAGCTTCGGATGCAGCTTGAGCACCAGTCGCTCTTGCATCACACCCTTCTCATCGGGCTGCTTGTCTTCGTGGAACGCTTCGCACAAGAAGGCGAGGGTCGCGCGATCGCAACCCGCTGCCGGTTCGATCACGTGTGGCACGAAACGTTCGCGTGATTCATCATCGAAGTAGCTCAGATCCTTGCCGCTACCCAAGTACTTCGGCTTGCCATCTGCACCCAGTTCAACAACCAGGTTGCCGTCCTGTTTGCAGAGCTTCCCTTCCGAATGCGATCGCAGGTCGAAGTCACCGCGATGAGCGACCCCTTCCAGTTCACCGTACGAACCTGCATCCAGGAATGGGAACGCATATTCCAGGTCTGCCGTGCCGACCGAATAGTGAGCCAGTTCCTCTTTGGCATGCTCACGCAGGATGAGGTTATCCTTCGAGATCCCGTGCTTGATGTACCAGCTATATCGGCGATCTCGCCAATACTGGTACCACGCCAGCGACTGTCCGGGATGACAGAAGAACTCCATCTCCATCTGCTCGAATTCACGCGATCGGAACGTAAAGTTGCGCGGAGTGATTTCATTGCGGAAGCTCTTGCCAATCTGAGCCACCCCGAACGGAACCTTGACCCGGCTGGAATCGCAGACGTTCTTGAAGTTCACGAACATACCCTGAGCCGTTTCCGGACGCAGGAAGGCCTTGTTTTCATCGGACTGCAACGCACCCGTGTACGTCTGGAACATCAGGTTGAAGTCGCGAGGATCCGTCAGCGTCCCGGGCTTCGTCGCTTCTGGAGCGAGCACGCTATCGAATGAATCTGCGTCCGTGATCGGCCTCAGTCCTTCGATGGCGGCAGCAGGAGTGTACGGCGCGGTGAATGGTGGGCCATTGAAGCTCAGGCCACCGTGGGCTCCAGTGCCAAACTCGATCGCGGCTAGTTTGTCCTTCTTCAGTCCGAAGAATTTCAGCGCGCGTTGTTCGACGAAAGCGATCCCTTCTTCAGCGTCCTTATCGGTCGCGACAAAAATGCGATTGCCACCGTAGCTGGCCCAGCGACCTCGCACATGGTCGAAGCGATAACGAGCCTTTGTTTCGCGGCAGTCGACGAGCTTGTCGGCGAACAAGTCGTAGTGTCCCGACACCTTCCAGACTTGGGGATGCATGATGATCGACGTTTCGACACCGACCATGTCGAAGCTGGTGGGGGCACCTGCCGGAGCGGTGATCTCGTCATGCTCGGTGATCATGTCCGACCACCAGGCCTGCCGAACGTTGCGCTTCAGTTCGACACCCAGCGGTCCGTAGTCCCAGAAGCCGTTCAGCCCACCGTAGATTTCGGATGATTGAAAGATAAATCCGCGGCGCTTAGCGAGTGCCACGATTTTGTCCATACGGTTTTCAACGGCCATTCCAACATGCCTTTCTTGGTGATCTTCGCCAGTCGTGACTTATCGAAGAAGAGTGATCAAGTTCGAGCCCACATTGTATTCGGGCACCATGTCGAACAGGTCGGTCGTCCCCGCTCGTTCAATTTGCTCGTCGTATCCCAATCGGACGCAATTGCGTCCGCCATAGCCCGACCGCATCGCCTGCCGAAACGTCTCCGGCGTCGCCGACTCACGTCGGTACAGGTCCAAGGCCAGTCGCAGTTGATCGTCGGTCCATTCCGATTCAGAGCAACCGGTCGCGGTCAACAGGCCGTCCACGATGGCCCCCGCACACAAGCAGTCTTCTACTGTGATTTTGCCTTTGGTCCCCGCGCAGACCAAGTGGACCGGCCGCGAATCAGCAGCCAGGACATTCACGATGGCCTGCAGGTTCACGAATGAACCGATCAGGACGCGGCTGGCCTGGGCCGCTCGCAATAGTGCCCGCGTCCCGTTTGAGGTCGTGAACACAATCGTCTTGTCGCGGACAACGTCAGCCGAATAGGCGAACGGGTTGTTATCCAGGTGGAATCCGCCGATCAGGACTCCCTCGCGTTCGCCCCCCAGCAGGGCTGTCCCGCTTGGATGCTTCGCCGCGATTCCGCACGCGTCCTCAACTTCGCCGCAGGGAATGACACATCTGGCCCCATTGGCCAGCGCGTGGACGATCGTCGTCGACGCGCGCAGCACGTCGATGATGACGGCAATCCCGCCCCGAACGTCTTGCGGCTCAAAGAGCACCGGCAATAGATGGACCTTCACCTCGCGATTCATGAGCGGATAATAGAGGAAGGTGTCGCCGCCTGCCACCTGTGAACGCCGCCGCGGCGGACGAATAAGCTACAGAAGATAGGTAAGGCGGCGCTTGTGCCGGCAATTCGCTCTTTACGAGCTTCGCTTGGGCTTCACAGGCGTTTTCTTTCCCAAGTCTGTCCGAGGCCCTTCGAACACAATCCGGGCCTCGCCATTTTTGGGACCCAGGCCCAGTTCAATCACATAGTCGGCGACGTTCAGCAACTCGGGACTATTATCGATGACGACGACGGAATGCCCGATGGCCAACAGTTCGTCGAAACAACTGGCAAGTCGCGTGACATCCGCCGGATGCAGCCCGACAGTCGCCTCGTCGCAAACGATCAAAGTCGAACCCCGGCCGGATGTGAGCCGGGCGGCCAGCTTCAATCGCTGAGCTTCACCACCGGAAAGGGTGTCCGTCGGCTGACCCAGCACGAGGTAGTCGAGTCCAATCTGTTTCAGCATCTGCAGGCGACTTTGCAGTCGCTGGTGATTGCGAAAGAACGTCGCTGCCTCCGCCGCACTCATCGCCAGCACGTCAGCGATGGACCGACCGCGGTATTTCA
This sequence comes from uncultured Schlesneria sp., assembly GCA_903840265.1. Lineage (GTDB taxonomy): Bacteria > Planctomycetota > Planctomycetia > Planctomycetales > Planctomycetaceae > Schlesneria. Next base: position 3,888 of record CAIMFH010000105.1, read on the forward strand.
CATCCAGAATCTCGCGGCGATAGCGCGTCCCGCCGCATTCCGGGCAGGTCAGAGTCACATCAGGTAGAAATTGCATGTCATGCCGCAACACACCCGTTCCCCGGCATGCTCGACATCGCCCCCCTTGCGCTGCGTTGAAGCTGAACTGCTGCGGACCGAAGCCTCGCTGCTTGGCTTCCGCACTCATCGCGAAGACATCGCGAATGTCATCAAACACGTCGATCCAAGTCGCCGCATTGCTGCGCGACGACCGAGTCAGCGGGGTGCGATCGACCACCGATAGATCTGTGATCGACTCGCCACCAGTGATCTCGCAGCAGTCCCGGCCCACGGCATCCAGCGTCGGATTCAATCGATATCGCAGAGCAGGGACAAGCACACCCGAGAGCAACGATGTCTTGCCGACGCCACCCGGCCCCGAGATCACGCAGAGCACACCCAATGGGATTTTCACCCACAAGTCCTTCAGGTTGCGAAACTCGATCTGGTTCAGATCGATCCAGCCATCCGGCTTTCGAGCCACACGAGGGTTTACAGGTCGATCAAGGTCCGTTCGCAGCGCCTGTGCCGTGGCCGAATCTTCGGCTTGCAGCAATAGGTCTGGCGTCCCTTCGAAGACAACGCGGCCCCCTTGTGGTCCCGCTCCAGGACCGAGGTCCACCACGTAATCTGCCGCTCGAATGATCTGCGGATCGTGATCCACGACAATGACGCTGTTTCGCTGCTGCACCAGTTGTCGCAGTGTCTGCATGACATTCGGCACTTCGCTCGGATGCAACCCCGCGGACGGCTCATCGACGATGCAGAGAGTGCCTGTGATACGAGACCCACAAGCTGCGGCCAGCATCAATCGTCGAACTTGTCCACCGGATAGCGATCGAGCACCCCGCTGCAACTTCAGATGTCCAAGACTGAGCCCGGCCACAAGGTCCAATCGACGCTGAATCTCGTCGCGTGCCAACTGCGACAGCGATTGCTCGGCCGCAGAGATCGATTGCGAGAGCTCTGCAAACGCCTGAATCGCCTGATCGATGGTCAGGCTCAACATGTCCGCAATAGTTCGCTGGCCGATCTGCACAGCCAAGGCTTCCGCGCAAAGCCACGTTCCGTGGCACTGCGGACAATTCTGATTCGCCGCCTCACGACTGGGATCGCGATTCGCATGCACGTCGGCCTGGCAACCGCCGCGGAAATTCGGCTCAAACAGCCGCTGCTCTGGCGGCAGGAACTGACGATGACAACTCGTGCATTCCCAATGTCGGCTGAATCGAGCGACCTGCCACGTGCGACTGTCGACAGTCAAAGTGGATGGCACCTCAGATGCTGCGTCGGCGTCGCGTTCAACCAACATTGCGAAACGACCGTTCCCCTCGCGAAATGCCAACTCTGCTGCATCGGCGATTCGTTCCGGAGTCGCTCTACCCGCGACTAGGCGGTCAACGACGATCCAAGCCTCCTTTAAAGCCGCGCCCGTAGCCAGTTGCTCAAGCGACAGAGATTGCCCATTCAAGATGGCACGAGTAAAGCCGCGGGCAAGCCATGCTGCAGAGGACTGTTGATCGTCATCAACGGCAGGAATGAAACAGAGCTGTAGTCGAGTTCCAGCGGGAATGTGCTCGATCGCGGCAATCACATCCGGGACCGATTGGGGACGAACTTCGCAACGACACGCCGGGCAAACGACATGGCCGATCCGTGCGAATAGCCGCCGGAGGGCCACATCAATCTCAGATAAAGAGGCCGCAGTCGTCAGCGATGACAATTCGCGAGCCGACGAATCCGTTCGAATCGCAATCGCAGGCGGCACGTGAGCGATTCGATCGGCATTCGGTCGCTCGATCCGTTCCAGGTATTGCCTGGCCGACGCCGAAAAGCTTTCGATGTAGCGTCGCTGGCCTTCCGCAAAAATCGTGTCGAAGGCGAGGCTGCTTTTTCCGGAGCCACTGACGCCGGACAACACGATCAGTTTCCCTAACGGCAGATCCAGATCGATCTGCCGCAGATTGTGAACGCCGACACCCCTCAACTGTATCATGCGGACAGGATGCGAGGTGCTATGGGTCACAGTGGCGGCGGCTGAAGAGCTCATGATTTCAAGCAGCACAGACAAGCATCTCCACTTTGGTTTGTCAATTCGCTGTTCAATCCGACTTCCAGTGAGAATTGGATCATCACTCGATTGTGGACGGCTGGCGAATTGCCACGGTATACTAAACGATGTCTAATCATTCCCGTCGCAGGTCCCGGTCAGTCCCGTTCTCTAGTGGAAACCGAGGTAAAAGATGGCACTCTACGAAATTGAGACGAACGCACACATCATGATCGCCTGGGCCGATAGCCAGGCCGCCGCCGAAGCGATCACTCGTGAAAATTATCCGGAAGAGCAAGTGAAACGCGTGGCCAAACGCCCGCGCGATGTCTGGGTCATCTCCAAGCGGATGCTCGGGATCGAAGGGGCCGTCGAACCCTGCGACAAGGCTCGCGACTGCCTCAGCCGTGCCGCCGGCGACAAACTCCACGCGATTCGGCTGTACATGCAGGACACCGGCTCTGATCTGCACGAGGCCCAGCGAGCGGTCGAAACGAATATGTCACTCGGTTGGTAAATGCCGGCAAACAGCTTGAAATTCCACACGAGAGCCCTGGTTGGTGCCAGGGCCTTTCGATGTTCGAGAAAATTCCACTTGTTGCAATTTGACTCACGCCATTCCTGTGGTAAGTTTCAGCACGGCCAGATTAGGTTTGCAAGATGGCCGTTTCTATAGGCCATCCCGGAAGTAGCTTAAGGGTCAAAGCGATGCAAACGTGGTTTAGCATTCTACGCGACGAGTCGGGAACGACCTCGGTAGAGTACAGTGTCATGCTCGGCTTTATTCTCACTGTTGTGATCGCTGCAGTTGCTGCGTTTGGCAGCGGTCAGAACAAAAGCTGGAACGGCATCGACAATCAGTTGCAGAGTCACGGGTTTTGATACCGCGCCCACGGAAGTGTTATGCGTGTTTGCTGGATTGGCATCGGCGGAAACCTCGGAAATTCACTCGAGGTTTTCGACGCCGTCTGGGATGAGCTTGCGCAGCAATCAGATCTTAAACTCGGCATTCGTAGCGGGATTTATCACACCAGCCCCGTCGGACAACATGCCGGCGACACGTTTTCGAACGCAGTCTTTTCTCTTTCCACGACGCTGGAACCGGCACAGTTGCTGACCCGCCTTCAGGCCATTGAAATCAGCCTGGGACGGAAAAAAAGCGTCCGCTGGGGAAGTCGACCGATCGACTTGGACCTTCTATTTGTCGATCAGTTGGTGATGGACGAGCTGTCGCTGACGATACCTCACCGCGCCGCATGGTATCGACGATTCGTCATCGATCCTTTGTTTGAAGTGGCCCCATCGCTTCGTCATCCACTGGTCATTCAGACGATCACAGAACTCAAAGTTCGATTGTCGACACGTCCGCTGATCATCGCGTGCCTCGATTCACCACAGCCGCAATCACTGGATTTCGCCTCCCGATTCCCAGGCGCCAGATTCGTTACCGGCGACGAGCCCGCATCGATTGGATTCCAACTCTGTGGTGTACCACTGGCATCAATCGCCCACGGAGTTCCGATCGCCGACCTGACCAATACTCCCGGTGACGCAAATCAACGCATCACAGATTTCCTGACCTCTGTGCTCGATGAACCAAGTCGCGTATGTGATTGGTGAAAGCCACCGCGACTCTTGGGACGGATTTCCAACTCGACCCTCTCCACATCTCGCTTTGCCGCGAAGGCATTACTTAAACCGTGGCACATTCTTCGTGGGACGGGCTAGACGCCCGTCCC
>CAIMFH010000106.1 GCA_903840265.1 uncultured Schlesneria sp.
ACTTCCCTACGGCGGGGGCGGAATCGACTGGTTGAACGTCTCGATCACAAACGGACGGATTGGAAACGAAGGTTGGGCTATTCGGAACATGTTCGTCATGGCGAGGGACGAGGCCAGGCGAATTGGCGACAAAAACGCGATCGTCTTCCTGGACGGAGTCGACGAGCCGTTTGAGATTCACAACACAGCGGTAGGGCAGGGGGCCACGAAACAATCGCTCCTGGTCAGATGGAACGGTTTGGTCATTCGGTACGGCAAGATTCAAGAGTCGTACCCGTCGACAGGCGGCTGTTACGGCTCGCTCGGCGTGATCGAATGCCCCGGCCTGACTTGCTTGAAGCTCGGAGAATCCGGGATGTGCAAGCTGATGCACACGCTGACGGAGATACTCGGGATCACGATCAAGGGGTGCAGGGCGACACGCCTGGACGCCTGCGTTGATCTTCCAGAATGCGACATCACGCACTTCTGCAGAGCGGTCGAGCGCAACGACGTCGTCAGCTCGGCGACGGAAACAAAGGTGCATTACGGACGGGGTGGCAAGCACACGGGTGTAACAGCGAAGACACAAGCAATCACGCTGAACATCTATGAAAAAGTCGTTGAACTCGTGAACTCCGGCGACACGGAAAAGATGCAGTTGATGATCGAGAATCGATGGGGCTACCTGCCGGAAAAAGCGGTCCGCGTCGAATACCAGTTCACGTTGAGTCACCTCAGCAAGATGAAATTCAGCAGCCTGGAAGAGCTATTTGAAGGCATGGGCGTGCTGTTGGAATGGGCGTGCAATGACTGGTTTCGCTTGGCAGAAGTGAACAGTCGGACCAACACGAGCCGGTCGCGACTGGTGCCTGCCTGGTTGCGAGTTTGCAACGCGTTCGCTTATTGGGCTGGTCGGTTCAACACTCGACCGGAAGCCAGGGCAGTTGCTCCGGCAGCTCCGCACCGGATGTGCCAGCAGGCGAGGGGGCTGTGGTCATCGATCCTGGTGCGGATGGGATTCCGGGTCAGCAAAGACCGGGATGACGCTCTTGTGACCCCTGACGGTCGTACCGTGATCGTGGATGACAACACCGGCTGGGATGTGATGGCTGAATTTCTGAATCCGCGTGAGTTGTTGAAGGCGATCAGGAAGAAAGCGGCGCATTGGGACGCGAAGCGGGGAAGGTCCATCGTCCAGGACATCGAGCCTATTTGCTGCGATGAATGCGGTGTGATCTTGCGCAACGGCCTGGGCGGTACTGAGGCAAGTTGTCACGCATGCGGCAGTGTCACGGGTGCTTGGCCGGTCGGATCGGGAGAGGTGGCTTGATGGCGACTGAGCAACAGCTATTTACGATCCGTTGTCCTGGTGCAGGCAACCGGTTCATCGCCGATCGAGAAGGTCGGAAGGCCTACGTCGAACGACGCAGCCAGGGATATCGGTTTTCGCTCGACGAGGCCTATGTCTTGATTGAGAAGCTTCGCGAATGCAGCAACGGTGTGAAGCTTCCGATCGCGGAACCTCTTCAAGAATTGTTTCGATAGACCGGTCTCAGTGGTGGGGTTCCCGGCAGCCCTGGGCCGGGATCACCAGCACTCAGAGACCCAATGTGTCACGGTTGAGAGAGCTCTTATGCGGGAGGTAAATGATGGAAGTTGAAGTGCTGCTGACGGAGGCCAAGGTGGTCTGGTGGATCCAGGTGATGCAATGGGTCGTGCTCGTGGCCTTCGTCGTGAACATTGTCTCCATGATCTGGAACGTCTGGTACGTCCGGTACCTGCGATCGCAGGTGGCCGTGATCAAGCGACAGAAGGGCTGGGCGGATCGAGATCTGCGCGAGATGAACGAAGCACGCAATCGCGTGATGGAGCATTGCCAGGCCCTGGTCGCAGATGCCCGGCACGTCGGCCTGTCGGCAGAATGCCTGGTCGATGAGATCGGAGCGGTGGAGGACGTATGGCGGGCGAGAGTGGATCCGTTCAAGCGTGGAGATCGCGGCGGTAATGACCGCGTGGCGAGTAGTTTTGAAAGTTTGAATCCCAAGGAAGGAGATCGCGACGATGATGAATCAAGTAGGAACGTGGGCGAAGCAGATCGGGGACAGCCTGGTACAGAATCAACTAGCGTTCGGCCTAATCGCCGGTCTGGTCGCCGCTAGGTTGTTATCGCCGGTTCCATTTATTGTGAACCAATCGAGGATGCAACCTCAACAAAGTTCGCCATGTGCTCAAGCTGCTACGCAGGCCGCACAAGCGAAAGCCGATAATAGTAAGGCGGGCACTAAGAGTTGTGCTACATGCGGCAAGTCCAACGAACAGAAGACGGCCGCTGTGACACTTCTCCCCAGGCCTGAACCTGCTGTAACAGCGATGACACCGACACCACTGAGCGGCAACAGTGGTGTTAAGGATTCAGGAGAGCGGAATGGAAACGGCGATTCTGAATCCGTCACTCGCTGAAACGCTGTGTCGAATCTTTGCTGTCGGCGTCATGTACGGCGTGCTGACAGGCTGGGCCATCTGGTGGCTGGGGTGGTTGTTCGGCTGGTTCTGGAAGAGCCTCGAAGAGATGGTGCCGTCTAGTAACTGAAACGGAATTCAGGAGAGAACGATGGATCGAATGAACGCAATTAGCGCTTACGTGGCGACCGGCCTTCGAAAGGGACGAGCATTGATGCTGATGCTCGCGTTGGCTGTTACAGCGATCATCATTGGTGGGCCTCCCGCGTTTGCAACAGGCCCAACAGCGACCGACTACACAACGTCGTTCGACGATTCCCTGGCCTATCTCAATTTCGCCGGGAACTCGACGAGCTTCTTGACGGTGCTCTGGGCGAAGATCGCCCCGTACATGATCGCCGTGATTGGGATCGTGGTCATGGGTGGGATCGTCTGGCGATTGTCGGGCAAGGCGAAGCGGATCGCAGGATAGCGGCGTGCCGCTGGATTGTGAGGCCGGGACGTTGATGTTGTGAAGAGCAGGGGGGCGGGGTGCACGGAAGCGCTCCGCCTCCCTTTTTCGTTGGAGGAGTCATGGAAGATTTCACAGTTGTGGAGATATGGACATGCGTTTGTTTAGCTACCTTCGTCGTCGGCCTGTTGATCGGCCTTCTCTTCGTACTGCTGTGGGCTGTCGGCGTGCGTGGACGTGGACCGACGTAAAGCGGCTCGGCGGTAGTCTTCTCCTGGGCGTGTGCCTGGCACAGTTCGCCATCTGGGCCACGAGCGGGAGTGCCGCATCACCGTCCGGTGTCTGTGCCGTTCATTGGCTCGGTGGTCCGTCGCCTCCGTTCAAGCAGCTCAATTTTCAGGAGGAGAGTTGCGACGGTTCGGGGCATATGGTCGCGGGGCGTACTGGGTCTTGCTACTACAATGCGACGACTGGAAGCTGTAAGTGCTACGCTCCGGATCTCGTCACTGAGATTACGCCGCCTGATGGGTGGACGTGCGACTTTGCCCTGGAGCCGTGCACGGGCAGTTGTTGTTTCGGTTGCACTGGGTCGGTCTGCACGGGGCATTGTAACTACACGTCGTCTCGTTTTAGCGATGGCGTCGTTTATTACTTCTTGACGACGGACGCGTGCTCTCCCTGTGATTGTGCTCCCAACGGGGGCATAGCCAGTGCGATAGGGTTGTCCAAGGTCACGGATTGCCATGGTGTCACTACTTCGGACTCATGTGCTGAGCACGGGGGAAACGCGGACGGTGATTCGTGCTGTGCTGACGTTGACTGCGACGATCACGACGCGACGAAATGCGCTCCTGAGCAGTGCAACCCGCTGCCGCCTCCGACGTGTTCCGGCAACTGCTCGTACGTGTCGATCGCAAATGGCAACGGAACCGGCTTCAAATGGTCCCTGGAGAGCAACACCTGTACGTCAGGGATTTCGAACTGCAGTTGTCCGCTCTCTCCAGCCGGTGATTGTCCAGGCTCCGCTGGGCTGCATACGTCGCTGAGCTGCGGAAGCACAGGGGCGACGTCGTGCATCGCCAACTGTACGGGAAGCTGTAAGTATGTCGGCGTTGCGAAGGTTCCCGCGAACACCGGTTTTAAGTGGCAGCTCACGACGAACACGTGTAACCAGGAAGCTCAGAACTGTGGCTGCCCTTCGGATCCGGGCGGCAATTGTCCGACGTTCGCAGGTGGCGAAATCAACATAGCTTGCGGCACTGCCTCGACACCTTGCACGCCTGGGCCGTGCGACAGCAGAGGAGGGGACCAGGATGCGGACGGCGTGTGTAAGGACGTCGATTGTGACGACGCCGATCGCAATGTCGGGCTCAACTGCTGTAAGGGCACTTGCACGTTCAAGTGGGTCGTGACACCCTGCACCAATGCTTCGATGACTTATCGCTGGGACGGTGATCAATGGAAATGGTCGAGCGGTGATTGTGGTGCTTGCAACTACACGCTGCCGACTCAGCCCGGTGAGAATGACGGCCAGATTTTCAACGTACCGTGTCAGCCCAATATCGCCCGTGGCGTCTGGGTGAAGTTGCGAAGCGACTGCATCTCCAAAGGCGATGACGTCGGCAAATGCATTTGCGGTCAGATGCCCGTCCAGGCCGGAGCGTCCGATGGTGACACGATGGATGTACCGTGCGACGAGCACTGCAAAGATTTCGGCGGTGATTCCGACAGCGACGGCTGCTGTTACAGCAAGGACCTGAACGATTCGGAACCGTCAAAGATTTGCGGCTGCGATTGCATGATCGATCCGTTTCAAAGGACGACAGAGTTCACCAGGCGTTTCGACCGGCTGCCGGTGATGAAGCTGCTGAAGCACATGCGAGGCGTGGTCGATCCGAACGGGCAGTTTCCCTGGGACGGAATCCTTGAGTTCACCGTGCCGTGCATGACTCCTGGGTGCACGCCTCAGATTCTGAGTCTGAATTTCTTCCCGACCGAACTTGATCGATTGGCCGCGATCATTCGCCCGGCTTTGTTGCTGATGGTTGTTTATTCCGCGTGCCTTCGCTTCATCGCAATTTTCAAGACATGAACGCTAGTAAGCGTTGCGTCAGAACAGTGCTGGCACTAGTCGCGTCCGCACTAAGACTTAATCGAGAAATGCACGAAAACAGGCACTTTGGCAGTGCCGCGGGCCTTGCTCCTGGAGCGGCCGGCCGGCGGGCCTAGTTAGAACCACAAATCGCGATGTGAAATCGCCTAGAACGGAGCATAGCAAATGGACTGGACAACATGGGCCGGATTGTTGGTCGGAGTGGGCGGCGTGGCGATCTGGACGCTGTTGCGGGACACGGTGTTGTGTAGCCTCAAACTCTTCGCCTGTTTTTATACGGCGAAGCTCGTCGACTTTATGTACGCACCGGTGGAGGGGCTGCTGGATCAGATTCCGAACTTGCCGGACGACACGGACATGATTGCGACCGGCGTCGGTGAATTGGCGTTCTGCCTCAATCACTGGATACCGCTCTTCGAGATCATCGGTTTCGAGATACTGCTTGTGTACATCTGGACAAGCTGGATCATCATCCGGTTGATCAAGAGTTTCGTACCAACCTTGGCCAACTGAGCGGCGGGCGTGGGGCGGGGCCCTCCGGGAGGGGCCCCACGCCGCGACGCGATAGGAGTACTCGATGGCACGGCCAAACTTGACTCTTCGATGTGGCCCAGGTGGTGCAGGCAAAAGCTATCTCTTTACCGTCTGGGCGATGGAAGAGTACCTGGCGTATGAAACCGGTGACCTGATCACCAACGTGCCGCTGAATGTCGAAGTCGTTGCGGCCAGAGTCGCGAAGCAGCACGGCCTGGATGCGGCGGTGATCGCAGCCAGGATCGTTCTGATTGATCGCGAGACAACGGAACGGTTCAAGACAGATGTTGAGCAAGGTGGCCTGACGCCAGGCATGTACTTCGACAGCCTGGAACGCTACCGCAATGAGAGGGGCGAGATTGATTATCGTGGTGCGGTGATCGCGATCGACGAAGCTCACTGGATGATCGGCCCCAACAAATCGGAGAATCACCAAGCACTGTGGCGGGGCTGGGTGGGAGAGCTGCGTCACCAGCATGCAACCCTGGAGCTGATGACGCAGGCCGCTGACAAGCTGGCGAAGGAACTCGTCAAAGAGCATGAGCTGCGGTACGAATGCGTGTCATCGGAACGCAAGCGGGATGTGTTCTTGCACATCCCCTTCAGCGATTGGTGCGAGCTGTGGGCGAAGGTTACGGGAAAATACATCCCGCGCTTTTACCTGCAGGAGTGGCGTAACCAGGGATCGGGAAAGTTTAAGCAGCAATGGGAAGCCAGCTTCGTTTTCAGCCCGTATTACGGCGAGTGCTACAACAGCTATTCAGCAGCGGGCGGATCAACGGAGCAGGGCGTCGGCGAAGCACCGAAGCGAATGTTTGAGCTACTCAAAGGCTGGCGATTCTGGCGATGGGTGCTCGCCCGCAACTGGCAGGCAGCGGGCTATCGATTGTTCTGGTGGACGCTCGGCTTCTCGGTGCCGATTGGCGGGCTGTGGTGGGCAGCCACTTCCAGCAAACCGAAACCGCCAGCCGTTGTGCCAATTCGTTCCGCTGTAACAGCACCGGCACAACCACGGGAGCGACCGGAAGATGTTCGCGAGAGCGGGAGCGAAGGCATCTATGAACGAGGAACGTCTCGCATTCGGATCGTTGGTTTCATTCGTGACGGCCTGGTCATGGCCGATGGTTCTATCCTCATGGAAGGGGACAAACTCAATGGCAAGACAATTGAGACGATCATTTGTGATCAGTGCTATTACGTTGTGGACGGTCATGAGCATTGGTTGCAAACAGGCCGATTGGCGACCCGAGCTGCCACGGTTCGAGACACCGTACGAACCGGCGACCGTCGCAGCTCAGCGGGTGAGCATTCCGGAGGAGCTGCTCCTGGAAGTCAGCCTGGTAGCGATCGAGATGCCGCTATCCATCCTGGCTCAACGTCTGGCGGAACAAACGGGCCTGGTGGTGGCAATCGACCCTAAGTTTCACAACGCGGTCATTACGGCTGACCTGAGGTACTCAACAGTGGAAAATGTTTGCAACCTGGTGCGAAGGCAAACCGGTTGCGAATGGTCCTATTCCACGGAGGGACTGGCGTTCGGAGAAGTGGCGGAGATCGCCGTGGCACCCATCCGCGTGAGACGACTTTCACCGGAAGCCCTGGGCGGCGTTGTGGAAGGCATGGGCCACGGCTGCAAGCTGATCTCGATCGACGATTCAAGTCATCTAATCATGGGCGAACGGCGATCGCTGAGAAAGCTCCAGGAAGCGATTACAGACGCTGATGCCGGGGACGCTGTGACCTGGGCCGTGCAACTTTACCTGGTGAGCATTTCGCGGACGGCAAGCCGGGACTTGGGGCTAGATCTCGTTCCGGCGGTCCAGATGGCGGCCGTCGCAGCAGCCGGACCCCCTTCCGCCGTAACAGCGGCATCCGGACTGACGGGTTCCATGCAACTGCAGACTCTGTTGCGGGCCACGAGCAACCGCTCCGGGGTCGAACTCCTGGCCGACCCCCTTCTCCTGGTGAGAGATGGCGAGACCGTCGCAATGACCAGGGGCTTAAGGATTCCCGTCCGTACAAACAAGGTAACCAATCAAACGGGCACAACGATCACACAAGGCACAATCCAGATGTTCCAGACAGGCCTGGAACTCAACGTAAAGGCCAAAGAGGTCGGATTGAATAAGGTTCGCCTGGATGTGAAAGTCGAATCGAGTGACGTTGCGGCGATCACGGACGGCGTACCATCGACCACGGCGGAAACTCTCGACACGCATTGCGACGTGGAAAGCGGCGGCGTTTACCTGGTGGGATCTTTGCGGCGGGAGAGCGGCCGTCGAGACGTCACGCAGTTGCTGCAGTTCGGCAATGCAACCAAACGTGACGGATCAGTGATGCAGGTTTGGGTGCGAGCTTTTCGCATTCGCCTGGACGATCACAAGTCGCCTTTGAGGGGATCGTACGTGCCACCAGCGGGAAAGGCTTCGCGGATATCGGACACCAACTGAGCGAGCTTTTCAAATCGATTCGACAACTGGCCGTTGCTTGATCTCGATCGAGCTTCGGCCAGTTCGCTTTCGGCGGTCGACAAAACCGAGTGCATGAGCTCAAGACTTTCCAGGAGCTCGGCGACGTTCCAATCAGCCGGGATCCTGGCAACCTTCGATCCCTGGTCAAACTTCTTGTTGTGAGCCGGTGGCCGGGTCTCGTTGGCTTCGACGTACGCGACAAAGCTGGCTGGCATTTTGAATTCTTCTTTATCGAACAGAGTCATGGTTTCCGGTATCCTGAAGGGGCCGTGTGTTGCGGTGGACCATCGGCCCACAGTTCTGATGGTCAGAGCGGGGAGACCAAGCATCCGTGCCTGGTCTCCCCGGATTCTTCCAGGCCCGATGGCCACTTCCATGCGGCGGCGGTCCTGGAAGTCAATTAATTGACTTCCAGCTTGTGGCGGTGGTACGCGAGCTCGTAGTCGAGGTAGTCGGCGATCTCGTCGGCTGTTTTCCCCTGGGCGATCATTTCCGCGACTCGTTCGAGGGCGGTAACAGCCTCGTCCTGGTCGATCGATGGGGAGCAGTTGCAAACGGGTCGTTCCCTGGTCAACTGGCTGAGGAGCAGAACGAGGGCGATGAGCAAAACAATCCAACGCATGGAGGTCTCCTCAGACGATGTACGCGATGACTTTGGGCAGCCGGTGACACTTGCGGCACTCCGCTGTAACAGCGGGTCGGAGTCGGATGAAGTTGTCCGACCAGGCATGGAACCGACGCGAATCTCCGCCTTCGCAACCTGGGACGTTGCATCGCCAGTTGAGATACATGGCCACGTCGGTGACGCGTCGCAGGTCAATGAAGTCTTCGGACGGTGTTCGCATTGGAAGCTTTCTAAAATTGTGGCGATCGATCCGGGCTGGTGGCTCCGCTTCGGTGCCTCCAAGCTCCGACAGACCAGGCGATGAACCTGCGTCCCCAAACCCATTCGGAGGGGCCAAACGGCGAGGGGGGTTGGCTGTCGGAGTTTTCGCAAAGAGCCAGAGATCGTCCCGATGGCTTTGGGCCGGTCGCGTGAGTTCGCAAAGTGCTTCACCTTTGCAGACGAGGAGATTTCCAAGCAGGCATCAATCGGACAGCGAACGGCGGCTTGGCGTCCCGTTCGCGTTGGGATCGGGGCGCAGCTCAGGCCGCGACAACTCCGACAGACAACCACCCGACCCTGGGCACACAGCTCACCTGGCTAACCAGGCAGGACGGGATCCAGCAGCCCGCCTGGCGAAGGCCTCCCGCTGAGCAAGCGACCCCCGGTAGGGCCGTCGGAGACGAACGAGATCTGTCGTCCTGGGCAACGCCTATCTGCCGCTTTTTTGGTAGGATCGTTCACGTCCGCCACGGATGGCTCAACGAAAGGAAATGAGATGAGAGTCTGGAAGTATGGAGACGTGTTCGTGATCGGGCGAGACTTCTACTCGCGGGAGTCGCAGGCATTTACTGGGCAGGCGCAGAAGATGATGGCGGTGGAGAATGAGCCGCGATCCGTGTTGGATTCGGATGGAATGCAGTTTGTGCGTCATCGAAGGTCGCCGATGACGTTCAGCGATGAGGCAGCAGCGGAGGCTTATCTAGAGAGCAATCGGGCGACTCTCAGACGCCTGGCGTGATGTCTTTTAGCGATACGTCCGATTGAATCCGTGACCATGTGACGGCGGCGACCTCGATAGCGGAGGTCGCCGCCGTTAGTCATTGGGAGAGCCCCAAATCTTGATCTTGGAGGCCTCGGATGAAGTCGCAGAAGTCGCCGAAATTGGACGAGGTATGGATCGACCAGGGGAAAAACTTCGCGTCAAAACGCACCCAAGAGCGTCGTTTTCGGGAACGTCCGAAAAAAGTCGTAGATTTCTTTCGGCGTCAAAACCGAACGAATGTATAGGCCTTTTTTAACACCCAATGCAACATAACGGACATTATCGGACGTTGGTTGTAGGCTGGTTTTGGAGTGATGAAGGACAAATGGCGTTCGACTGAGGGCTGCTCGCATCGTGGCACTGATCTGCTATTTCATCTCGGGAGTTGGATTTGTTGCCTGGGTGATCATCAGTCTCGTGCGGTCCATTGAAGACCGCCCGTTGGGACCGACGATCGACGACGGGTCGACATCAGATCGAACAGACGAGACGGTCGACGAGGCGCAAGATGGCCGTTCTGAAGAACCGTAAAGCCCTGCTGATCGCGAGCAGTTCGTGGAAGGCTCTCCAAAGCTTCCGACCATCGGATGACCGATGGATCGTCCATGGGACCAACTTCGCTTCTGACGCGATTTTGGAGCGTCGTTTTTCTGGCGGACCGCGTCAAAAACGGTGGCTGACGATCGGCTGATTCCAATTCAATCGATTGGGGCAATCTCCGCACGTCGAACGACGACGACCAACGATGCGGGAGAATCTCGATCTCACCGCGCCAATGAGGGCAGACGATCGGCCAGCGATCCAAAATCTGGCTATCGCTTTTGAAACGGCTGGTACGCGCAATCGAAGATCGGTCGACACGAATGGCCAACGGAGCGTGCCGCGGTTCGACACGAGTTCTCTAAGACGCGGTCGCGGTTGGTTCGACGATCTGTTCTTCGAAGTCGCCGATGCGGCGGAACTTTTCGTAGCGGCGGGCGACCAGATCTTCGGGCGACAGAGTCGACAGCGACTTCAGGTTTTTGATGATCATCGACTTCAGCGAAGCCGCGGTCGCTCGGTGGTCGCGATGAGCCCCACCCAGCGGTTCGGGAAGCACTTCATCGACGACGCCGAACTTCAGCAAGTCGCGGCCGGTGAACTTCAGGGCGCGGGCCGCCTTGTCGGCGTGCGCGGAACTCTTCCACAAAATCCCCGCACAGCCCTCGGGACTGATCACCGAGTAATACGAGAACTGCAGCATCGCGATGTGATCGCCGATTCCCAGTCCCAGCGCCCCGCCTGACCCCCCTTCACCGATCACCACGCAAACGATCGGGACCGGCAGTCGCGACATGTCGCGCAGATTGACGGCGATCGTGTAGGCCTGGCCGCGTTCTTCCGCTCCGATTCCGGGATAGGCACCCGGAGTATCGATCAGACAAACGATCGGAATCCCAAACTTCGCGGCCAACTGCATCTTCAGCAGCGCCTTGCGATAGCCTTCGGGATGAGCGCAGCCGTAATAGCACTCGGTTCGCTCTTTCAGATTGCGACCCTTGTGCTGCCCGATTAACAACACCTTCTGATCGTCGAGCTTCGCGAAACCAGTGACAATTGCGTGATCGTCGCCGTACGCACGGTCACCGTGCAGTTCGACGAATTCGTCGCAGATCAGTTCGATGTAATCCCAAGCCTGCGGCCGTTCCTGATGACGGGCGACCTGGACCGTTTGCCACGCGTCGAGGTTTTCGTAGGTCTCACGCTTTAACTTGGCGATCTCGACGCGCATGTTGCGGATGCTGTCGAGCGTCGCTGGCGTTGGATTCGGTTGCGATTCCAGAGCGGCGAGTTTGTCCTCGAGCTCAACAATCGGCTTTTCAAACGGCAAGACGTACTGCGGTTTCATGTCGAATAACCAATATCATTACGTTGAGACGACGGTGCTCGCACTGGCTCGAAATTTCATGCGACTGAAGCACGATAGCCGGCGCTGGCAACTCAACCGTGTGACCGGATTAATCCCGTCGTCAGGACGAATCGAATTAGACCAAACATCCGCTAGCTATAGCAGATCAGGGCATGGCGGGCAATTCGGTTCAGGTTGCCTGATTGTCAGGGTTTAGGGCGCGCCAACGGATCAGAGAATGTCGGGGAGTTCGGTCATATAATCCAGTTCTTCCGGATTGGCCGGTGCGGGCTGCGGTTTCGCAGGAGCGGCGACCGGACGCGGCTGGGGTGCTGGCGGCTTAGGTGGCGCGGCAGAAACCGGTGCGGGTGCGGCGGGACGGGCAGGTGGCTGAGCCGCGGGCGGGGCGACAGGCCGGACGGCCTGTGGCGGCATGGGCGTAGGTTGAACAGGTGGTAATCCGGGCACTGGTGGGGCCATTTGTGGAGCAAATCCGGGCGGCATGCCGGCACCAGGGGGCATTCCTGAAGGAGCAAACCCAGGCATCCCCTGTGGGGCAAACCCCGGTTGAGGAGCTCCCGGATATCCGGGCATTCCGGGAGGCATCATTCCCGGCGGAGCCATCCCCGGGGGCATCGCACCTGGAGGATAGCCACCTGGCGACATGCCGAACTGGGGCTGAGGAGGATATTGCGGATAGCCCGGTTGAGGCCCAAATCCGCCTGGCATCATGGGCATCATCTGTTGAGGCATCATTTGCGGCGGCATCATTTGTGGGGGTGGGGCGGCCTGCCCCGGTTTTCCACCCTTTGTCGATGCTTTCGCTGCTTCGCGATCGGTCGTCACTTTCGCGGCGGCGGTCACTTTCGCGGCGTTCGCTTTCTTCGCAACAGACTTGGCTAATTTGTCCTCAGCGAACTGACGAGCCAACTCTGGATTCGCATTCAGCATCAGACTCAATTTGGCATCCGCTCGACTGTCCAAGCGGAGGTCCGTCAGTTCATCCATGGACTTCGAATTGTCGTCGTTCTTGACAGCCTCGGTCACATCTTCATTAAAAATCCGCATCCGTTTCACTTCTGCCAGCACTTCATCGACGCTGGCAGGGCGATCCACCGGCTTCTTCTTCAACATGCGTAAGATCAACCGATCCATTTCGGGCGAAACGTTCTTGTTGAACTCCGACGCATTGGAAGGTTCATCGCGCAGGTGGCGTCGCAGCAGTTCTTCGGGCGTGGGGGCCTGAAACGGCGTGCGGCCGGTCAGCACTTCGAAGAACATGATTCCTAAGCTGTAGATGTCCGTCTGAAATGTCGGCGCTTGCTTGCGAATCGTTTCGGGAGCGATATAGGTTCGCGTTCCCTGGATCGTCTTGATCTTTCCGCCGCCGATCATCTTCGAGAAGCCTGTGACTTCTTTGGTGGCCAGCGAAAAGTCGACCAGGCGAATCTCGCCCGCTTTGTTCATCAGAATATTGTCGGGTTTGACGTCGCGATGAATCCACCCTTTGGAATGCACCAACGACAATGCCTGGCACGTTCCTTCGAAGAGTGTCCGAGCACGAACGTGGACCGACCGCATGTCGGCCTTCAGTTGCAGCTTCACATTGGGAGCCCGGAAGTATTCCATCACCAGATATGTGGCATCGCGACTACTGGAATATCTTTCGAACTTCACAATCAGTGGGTGTTCGACGCTTTTCAGCACGTCCGCTTCGTGCTTCATGTTCGCTTTGTTTGCTTTGAAGTCAGGAACATCCTGTTTCAACAGCTTCATCGCCAGATGGCGTGTGGAGGCTTGTTCGACGCATTCCCAAACCTGGCTGCTGCCGCCGGTCGCAACGCACATGACCAGCTTATAGATGCCATCAATCAGTTCTTCGTCAGACACGATAAGTTCCCGGGACACTGGCAGAGCAGGTGACAGTCTTCAATTCGATTAGAAACTAACACTGGGCTTGGTTGGAGTGGCCGGAGTTGTCGTCGTCGCATTGGGGTTTGCCGGATCCTTACCAGCCGTCGCGGCCGCCCCTGAGGGCTTCAATTGGAATCCATCGCCCAACTGGTGAGACAGTTCGTAAATCACCTCGTCCCCTTCGGCGAAGGCACCACTGACGAACACGCGATTCACTCCCACGCTGCCCATTAAGAGGATCGGGATATCGCGAACGACTCCATGACGGACGACCTGGACCTTACGTTGACCATCGGCCACGTTGCCAACGGCACTCGAAGGAACTTCAGCCACGGGTTGACGTGGAATCAACGGGACATAAGCACTTTGCCCCGGCTTAAACTTGCCATCGGCGTTGTCGACAATCAGGACCGCGGATGCGACCGAATCGAAAACGTCGCGCAGGGCGCCGAATCGAGCGTCGAGCGGCAGCACCGTATCCACTTTGGCCTCAACTTCGGTGCTCTCAATTTTCAGAGGGAGTGTTTTGCCAGGATTTGCGGTCGAACGCTCAGCAGGGACTTCCACTCGCAACTTGCTGTTGTCGACGACGACGGCCAGCGGATCGCCCGCTTTGACAAATTGGCCTTCAGTCACCAGCAGCCGTTGCACTTCGCCGGAAAAGGGGGCTCGGACGCTCCCCTGCTCTAGCAGATATTTCGCGAGATCGACATCGGCTTTGGCCAAATCGACTTTGGACTGAGCCAACGATTTTCCGAGATCGTCTTCGGTGGCGTCCTTCTTCTGTTCGGCGATAGCAATCTTCAGGGCGGCTTCGGCGCGAACCACTTTCAGCTTTGCGATCGTGTTGTCCAAACGAACGATGTCCGTTTGAGCTTGAACCTTGGAATTCGGCTTCCCGTCCATTTGCCGGACGATTCCGTCGAAGGGAGCCGTCAGTGTCACGCTGCGAATCGGCTCGAGTGACAGGGCCACCTTATACTTGTGCGGTGGTTCGATATTGGTCGCTTCGCGTTTGACGATCACTTGATCGCCGGCGGCGGCCATGGGGAGTGCCCCTTTTGATTCAGATCTGGACTCTTGTCCCACGGAATTGAAGGAGAACAAGGCGAGTCCACACGATGCCAGACAAGCGCTTCCAAACACAATGTGCTGCCGACTCATTGTCCATCCTTACGAGACGACCGTGTCCCCGAAAAACGTCCGCGCCGAACGGGCGGAACTGACCAGTAGTTAGGCTACGACCGCCATCCAGCGAAGTCAACGTGTCCTCGGGTTTGGCGGGTGTATCGCGATCAAACTCAGGGCCATCGCTTTTTCAGTTTGGGTGGCACGCTCTGAGGCTTTGCGAAGGGCGTGGTTTTGAATGAAGCGAAATCCACGCCCTTCGAAGACTCATGGCGTGCCACACTCCCTCCACTGTAGTAAAGCCGATGGCCCCGCGATGAAACGGCGACCGCTTGTCGCCGTCCCGCTCTTCGGTAAAGATACGGTCGTTCGTTCATGGCACTGGTGCCCGATTTGTCGAAAGGATTTGAGCTGTGAATCTGCTACTGGCCGGATGGATGATGATCGCGGGTGTCTCCGCAGGTGAACTGCCCGTCGGCACGGAATTGCAGTACAGCGGTTCGCTGACTCAGCAATCCAAGGGGCCCGCTGGTGAAGGCAAAACATTCACCGTCACTGCCCTGGCCTTGCCCGCCGACTCCGGACCATCACACCTGGTCTGGGTCTTGGAAGAACGCGGTGCCGGAGGATGGGCCTGGCCCGAACGATTCGGCGACCTGACAAATGGCGACAATTCCAAAGCACAGCCGATTCGGCTGCTGCATACCCACGATGGGCTTCCCCATCCGATCGCGGTCCGATCTCCATTATTCGAATCTCTGGACAAGCTCGCAGCCGATGCGTCATGGACGGATGGTCGGCTTGAGTATCGCGTCGCGAAGAAGCGGAAAGTCAAAGACCGAGAGTGCTGGCAGGTCGAAGCGGCGTCGAATCTGGGTCGCGCTCAGACGTTGATCATTGATGCTGCGACGGGCGTCCTGGTTTCCGCAGAGCAACGCGTCTTCATGGGACGAGGGGATGAATTCCTCTTGAAGATGGAACTGCAGTCGCAAAAGACACTGTCAGCAGCCGAAACCGCCAAGGCACAGTCGGCCTATGATTCATTGCAGCAGTTGCAAGCGTCGCTCAATCGCACCGGCGAGCAGAAGGTCGTCGAACTCACCATGCCCCAATTGAAAACGACCCGCGAATTTGTTTCCAAGTTGGACCCGCAGGCCGAAGCCACGATGTGGGCCAAGTTGAGCGATATCATCGAGCGAGATCTGCAGCAGCAAGAACGCCGACTGGAAGGTGCGGCTGGCCTGTCTCGCAAGTTTGTCGGCCAGCCGGCTCCCAAGTCCATCTTCAAACTACCAGACGGATCGACGATCCCCGCCGCTGATACTCAAGGAAAGGTGGTCGTGCTTCATTTCTGGGAGTATCGCAACGAGAACCTGTTGGAGCCCTACGGACAAGTTGGCTATCTCGACTTCTTGAATAACAAACGAAAGAAACTCGGCGTGAAGGTGATCGGCGTCAATGTCGACCCCCGTTTGTCCGATCGTTCGAATTCTGCGACCGCAGTCCGTTCGATGAAGAAGCTGATGGAGTTCATGAACCTGGCCTTTGACGTGGCTATCGACGACGGGACGATCCTGGGTCAGTTCGGCGACCCGCGCACGCTGGGTTCCCCCCTGCCCCTCTGGGTCGTGATCGGGCACGATGGCAAGGTGGCTCACTATCACATCGGGTACTATGCCATCACTCCCGATGAAGGTTTGAAGCAGCTCGACGAGGCGGTCATCGCAGCATTGCGAAAGCAGCGCGAAGAGAGGTAGACCGCGGACGCGAGACTTCTTAGGTATCGGTGTTCCCAGGGTAGTAGGCAAACTTGGTGTGCCGTGTCCATTTACTCGGAGAGGCTGTGATTTTATCGCCACCGATCTTGAATCGGTGGTTCTCGCGCCTCTGCACTACTCACAAACAACAGGCACAATCGCATTTGATGTAGTGCACAAGCGCGGGGACCACCGAGATGAACTCGGTGGCGTGAAAAATCACACGCTCGGAGTGCGCCCTCTACTTTGAAGAGGGGCGTTCCTATTTCGACCAGGTTAACGGCGGGCCGTCGAGACGCTTGAGATAGCGGTCGCGGAATTCGAAGAACTTGCCATCCGCAGCCTGCTGCGCGACCATCGTGGCGGCACCGAATCGAATCGCTTTCCGGACCCGCTCATCGGCACCCAGTCCGAATGACTTCACGGCCTGCAGGACTTGTTTCATTCGCGGGTCTTCGGCGATCTTCGCTGCGAACTCGGCGCGAGGTTTCGTCGCGTCCTGCGTCTCATTCACCGACCACACCGCCTCCCAGGATCCGTTCGGCATGCGTGCCGCAAATGCCGTTTGAACTGCGGCCTGGTGTTGATCAACTTTGACTTCGACTCGGGTCGCTCGGAATCCGCGAGCCCCCGCACTATTGGCCTCCGCCGTGGCACTCTTCAACCAATCGTTGTCGTTCATCGACGACTTCGTGGCACTATCGCCGACAAGATCCTTCAACAATGAATCGACTTGCGTTTGCATCACCTTGGAGAGGATCGGCGCCAGGTCGATCCCCTTCTGATCGGCCTCGGTACGTATCAGGACAGTTCCCGTCCCTTGAAAGTCGAGCGGTTCGCCAAACGCATATTCGACGATCGCCAGGCGCGCAGCCCATTCGCGATCGTCCTGCAATTGCGGAGCCAGGCGATTCGACAGATCTGGCGGAGCGACCATCGGATCGATCTTGCGTTGCTTCAAGTCGCGTTCCAGATCATGAACATCGCGTGTTTCGACATTGGGGAACGATTCATTCCAAGCCCAGATCGCAACCCGTTGCCGATCTGGAGCGGCGCGAACCACTTTCGCGACAGTCCCCTGCTCCAAGTCCAACCATAGAAATTGACTTGGCTCGACAGGTTCCTTACGAGTGAGTTGCGACTCGACTCGTTCAAGTTCCTGTTTGAGAAAGAAGGTCAGACGCTGATCCTGCGCCGGAGTCTCGAGTTGCTTTTTTAAGCGATCGCGCAATTGCTCAGCGATCTGCCGCTGCAGTTGCGATTCATTGGCAACGGTTTTCTGATAGAGATCGGGCATCGAGTGGTCAAGCCACCCGCGCGCAACCGCGATGGAGATCACGCCGGCATCGGCCTTGACCACTGCCCCGCGAACTGACTTGCCCGACTTCAAAGTCACGATATCGACGGCAAGCTGCGACGTGGGGACCGCTTTCTGAGCCTGCGCTTCAGCGGCGAATGCCAGCAGCAACAGTCCCGCAACCGCAGATCGACGAAATTGTGTCAGATCCATATCAAACTCCTATGAAGGCAGCAGTGCTGCATCATACCGACCACCGCTGGCGGCGACCTAAGAGTTCGTAAACGAATTTCTGACCCTGATTTCAACAGACCATCAAATGAACATGGCATCGAGGAAGTAGAACTACTCTCGCGCTTCCGTATAACGTGCTGGCAGCAGCACCCCCACATTCGAGAGATGCTCAATCTCGGCCTGAAGGCGAGCCATTTCGGCTCGTTTTTTATTGAGCGACAATCGGTCGGCATGCCGCGATTTGAATTCGGCGAGGACAGACCGCACAGCATGGGATTGCTCGGACAGCCCTGCTGCCGAGAGCAGATGTGCTGCCTGCTGGAGATGTTCTTGAATTTTCTGCGGATCTGCCGGGGTCATGGCAATGGGCGAAGCGACTTCTTCGACGATGAGTGATGCCAACAGGATTGGTTGTCCCAACTCTGGCTCCTCATATTCATCGAGCGACGCCATCTTGACTTCGAAGTTAATCCCTTTGACTTCGGGATCAAGTACCGGCAATACCCCGATGAGTTCTGGTTTGCCAAGGGTAGGCTGTTGAACGGAATCACCCGCCAACACCTGCGTGCTGAACATAGCAGCCGAAACAGCAAAATGACACAGCGACCATGAACGCAGGTTCATCGCAGACCTCCTGAACTGAGGGCGAAATTGAATTATGGAGACGTGATTTTCGGGAGAAAGCCGATGTATCGCATCTTCCAAATTCGGTCAATTGCGGCTCAAGTTCAGGTTACCTGTTAGTCAGGTTCGACTATCCGGCCATCGCGGCTGAGGTTCGGAAGCCCACGACGTCCCCGACCGCAACGATGCTGGGCACCCACGTGCAACCATTGGTGTCACACCAGGCGCGGCCCTCTTCGTCCAGACCAACACCGATGGTTTCAAGGTTTAGCCCGTCCGTGCATCCGACCCGACCAGTGCAAATCATGACGGCATCGGCGATCAGTGAGCGTCCGCTCGCCAATCGAACGGCTGCCTGGCGACCAGCCGATCGCGATTCGACGCCGATCACTTCATCATTCAGTCGGAAGGCGATCCCCAGCGACTGTGCTTCGAACAGATCGAGGTTCATCAAGCCGCCGCAGAGTTCAAAGACGTTCGAATGTTCGTCGACGACAGTCACTTCGACACCAAGGCGGGACAGCAGAATCGCGTGCTCTAAACCAGTCTTCCCTGACCCGACGATCACCATGGATTGCGGCAGTTTTTCGAGTGAAAGCCAGTTTTCCGCCGTGAAAACCGCGGCATCGTCGCCCCCGAAGCGAGCCGCTGGAGCGGCCTTCGTTCCACAGGCCAGGACGATCGTCTGTGCCGTGAGGCGTTCAATCACAATGCCGTGTTGGACGGTGATTGTATTGGCATCGACGAACTGGACCTCACCCGTAATAGCGTCGATTCCCGCTCGCGCGAGTTCTCCGCAATCAGCCATCTTCTGGGCTTGGGCCAAGCGAGCGACTTCTGTTCTCAGGGCGGTCATGGAAACCGACTCGCTGCGAACGACTTGCTCGACGGCTTGACGCAGGATCTGAGTATCAAAGTTTGGAGAATTCGCTGGAGTGACCAAGGCGACCACATGCCCCTGCCCTGCCGCGGTGATCGCCTGAGCAACCGCGTCTCGTCCGGCACCGATAACAATTTGATCGAATCTCATGGCAATACCTCCTACGCAAACACCCCATTCTCCCTAGAGAGAATCGGTTGGCGTGAAGATATTCTGACTACAAAGACTCTGCGAATCGGCGAAAGTTGCCGGTCTATCGGTGACCGTGACGGTTGTGAGGGTTATGCCGCCGGCAAACGAGGACGTGATGTCAGATCGCGAGGTAGCCAATGAGCAGAGGAGTCAGCAGCTTTGCGGATTTCGAGGTCCACCCTCAGGCAACATGGACTGCAGCGGGCAACCGTCACATTGGGGTTCGCGACCACAATGCTCCTCGCCGACTTTGGTCAGGAGCTGTGACAATTCCCTCATCTCCGTCACTGACCGATCGGCCCCACGCGCAAACAGCGACTGGGCGTCTTCGTCGTCGACGGGCAAGTCGAGCCATCCATGCCGCACGGCGACTCGCAAAGCCGTCCGATCGACTGGAAAAACGGCGAGGCCCGGCCCAAACAGCAATAGTTCATCGACAACAGCCGGTCCTAAGCCGCGGATCTGCCGCAGGGCCTCTCGATATGTCGAGATGCTGCCCGTCCAATCCGGATTGCACTCGTCGCCAAATTGCGTCGCCCACCACCCTGCCAAAGCGCGAACAACAGACGCTTTCTGAGGTCCACGCGGAACAGGCTGAAGGATTTCAATAAGTTGGCCTGCCGATGCGCCGGTCGTTCCACTCGGCGTGGCCAGGGGACCCGATGCCAACAGTCCCGTGATCGTGGCTTCGGCAGGATGCCCTGCTGCGATACCGAAGAGAGTTCGCAAACAGCGTGACCAACAGGATACGTGATCGAGCCCATCGCGACTGCAGTATGCGGATCTCAGCAACAATGCGGCTTGGTGCAAGCGAGAGTTCTCGGTCATTTGACGATT
Source organism: uncultured Schlesneria sp. (assembly GCA_903840265.1). GTDB lineage: Bacteria > Planctomycetota > Planctomycetia > Planctomycetales > Planctomycetaceae > Schlesneria. The sequence continues at coordinate 20,412 of CAIMFH010000106.1, forward strand.
CCTAACATGATCGAAGCCATTTTCGTAAGACGCGATCTTAGCAAATGAGGCCCCATTGCTCGTAGTTCCAGACGATCGGCAATTCCTGCTGACCGCGTTCTCGTCGGGAAAAATTGGTGTGTGCGCGAATCTGGAAACCGAATATCTTCGCTGAAGTCCCAGCATTCAATCGGGACGGCATTGTTCACCGCCCTTAGGGAACTAACTAGCACCGCAGACATGGGCCGACCGCTATGGCCAGCCAGATCAATCTGATGTGGATCATAATCGCAGCAATGCTGGTGATGGGATCGGGGTGCGCGAGGACTCGATCGGCGACCAGGTCAATGACATCACTCCTTCCCACTCGAAATGATGTTCGAACTCAGCATCTTCGCGAGTGGAACGATTGGGCGGACGCTAATCTTCAGAATGGCGACATCGTCTTCATGCGCGGCGACTGCCTGATGTTGTTGGGAACGGTTAACTTCTCGACGCTCAGCACCGACTTGACGGCCAGCCGCTTCTCACACATTGGGATCGTGGCGATCGAAGAGGGGCAAACATACGTCTACGACATTCGCACCAAGGGCTGCATTCGAACTCGCTTCGGCGAACTACTGGCGGATCGTGACTTACATCAAGTCGCCATCAAACGTCATCGCGGTGTCACGCCTGAAGCCTTGTCCGAAGTCGCTGCGTTCGGTCAGGGCGTTTATCGAAGACGTGAAAAATACGACGACCAGTTGAAGCTCGACAACGACCGCCTCTATTGCAGCGAATTGGTCGAGAACTCGTACCAGCAGATTGGCGTCAAACTTACGGATCCGATCGCGATTCAAGACCTTCCCAACTACGACCGACACCTGCAAGCGATCAAGTTCGTTCGCGCGATCACCAGAATTGAGCCCGATCAGAAAGTCCTTGTCCCCGGCAACGAGCAGATCGGCATCTGGGCAAATCCCGCTCTTTATCTCGTCTTGGACTGCCCGGATACCAAGGCGCTTCCACCGCGATAACTCTCGGACTATTCAACCGAAATCAAATCAGTCAGGAACATGCAGCCTGGAGCATGCGTGATGGCCAACGGCGGCTTCGCCTGCAGCAAGGCGGCTTGCGGTGTCACGCCACAGGCCCAGAAGACGGGTTGTTCGTCAGGATAGACAGGGACAGCATCGCCATAGTCGGGACAATTGATGTCAGCGATTCCGATCTGCCTGGGATCACCGAGATGAACAGGTGCCCCATGTGATTCACCGAACCGCGCCGAGATCTTAATTGCGAGGTCAGCATCTGCGGGTTTCAACGGACGCATGGAAACGACGAGCGGCCCCGAAAATCGTCCCGCAGACACGCATGGAATATTGGTCCGAAACATCGGGACATTGCAACCAAGTTCGATGTGCCGAACGGGAACTCCTGCCTTGAGCAGCGCCGCTTCAAATGTGAACGAGCAACCAATCAGGAAGCTGACGAAGTCGTCCTGCCACAGATCTGTGATCGATGTCGGTTCGTCGACCAATTCCCCGTCACGCCAGACCCGGTACTTGGGAAGATCCGTACGAAGATCCGCATCGGGCGCTACAATCGGTTGCCAGCGTCCCGGTTCCGTGACGGCGATCAACGGACAGGGGCGTGGATTCCGTTGACAGAACAGCAGAAAATCGGTCGCCCAATCTCTTGGCAGAATCACCAGGTTTGCCTGAGCATACCCCGGCGCGAATCCGGCTGTCGGTCCAGTCCAGTCGCCCGTGCGACAGGCCAGCCGCACATCGGCTCCGGTCATGAATTGCGGCATTGGCTGATCGGTTCGCATGCAAGAAAGATAACCATGGGGCACATGAAATACACAGATAAAGAGAGGATAATCCTTTACGATATGCTCTTCTTACGGCTAACAACTTCTCCTGATTTCGTTCCGTGATTCAGTTCTTACGAGGCGCTTGATGGAAACAGTAAAGACACTCTTCGAGATCCTGCCACAAGTCGGTCGGTTAGAATGGATCGGGTTGAGACCGGAGCGAATGGGCGATCTGCAAAGCGTCTCAGAAACAATTGTCCACGCGGGGCGCGGGTTGGAAGGTGATCATAAGGTGAAAGGTCGAGTCGGCAGCAAGCGACAGGTGACCTTGATTCAACAGGAACACCTGATCGCCGTGGCGGGCCTGTTGCACAAGGATCGAGTTGGTCCCGAGCAAACCCGACGAAATCTCGTAGTGTCGGGGATCAATCTGCTCGCCCTGAAAGGGAAGCAGTTTCGCATCGGCGATGTTCTGCTGGAGTTCAGCGGACCTTGCGAACCCTGTTCGCGGATGGAATATAACTTGGGACCCGGCGGGTTCAATGCCATGCGCGGGCATGGCGGAATCACCGCGAAGGTCATCACTGGGGGCACGATTCGAGTCGGCGACGAAGTCGTCTTTACGAACTCATTGGCCCAGACTTCCGAAGCCGCAAATGCTTCGGAAGTCTAACCGAGAGTCCGTCATTTACTTCGGCGTCACGATGACTCGTGCCGTATTGATCTTCACTTCTTTCAGAGGTCGATCGCCCTGATTGGTTTCAACAGCACCAATCTTCTGGACGACATCCAGACTCGCCTTGTCGGCCGTCTTGCCGAAGACGGTGTACTGGTTGTCGAGATGAGGAACTCGTTCCAGACAGATGAAGAACTGCGAGCCCGCTGAATTCGGATCGCTGGTGCGAGCCATCGACAGGATGCCGGGCTCATGCAGCGTTTTGCTGAATTCGGCCTTGATCGTATAGCCAGGACCACCGGTGCCGGTCCCTTGAGGACATCCGACCTGGATCATGAATCCGGGGATGACGCGATGGAAAATGATACCGTTATAGAAGCCGATCTTGGTCAGGCCGATCAAGTTCTTGGCATGTCCGGGGGCAACGTCGGGATAGACATCGAGCAGAATCTTGCCCATCGTCGTATCAAATTCGACCTGGTACTTATTCTTGGCGAAGTCCACATCCGCCAGCGCCTTGTCCACTTCTGCTCGTCGATTGGCAGCCACAACACGATCCTTATTTCAACAAAGTTTTCAGTCAATTTCCCGCGCCCGGCATGATACGAGGTTGCGCCGGTGCTGGGTAGTCGATGAGCATTTACGCCTCATATTCGTGCGGTAATTAATCCGATTGTCCGTACCCTCCACCACCGGGAGTTTGAATCGTCAGCATGTCACCGGCAGTCACATCAATGGAGACTTTCCCGCCAAGATCAATTGGTGAGGAACCATCATTCTTTTGCAGCAAGTTCTGCCCCAACTCGCCCGCGCTTCCTCCTGTCAGGCCAAACGGCGCATAAGGACCGCGGCGTTCCGATAGGATTGACACGCGGAGTGGTTTCAGGAATTCGATCTTGCGGATGATGCCGTCTCCACCGCGATGCCGCCCTGCCCCGCCTGATCCGCGTCGGATCGAGAATTCGTGGATGCGGACCGGGTAGCGGCGTTCGATCACTTCGGGGTCGGTAAGTCGCGTGTTGGTCATGTGAGTATGAACGGCATCTGCTCCAGCCGCGGTCGGGGTAGCCCCGCTTCCTCCGCAGATCGTTTCGTAGTATCCGAAAGTTCCGTCTCCAAAAGTGAGATTATTCATCGTTCCCTGGCTGGCCGCCGCTGCGCCCAATGCACCTAACAACACATCCACGACGCGCTGCGATGTTTCGACGTTGCCACCTACCATGGCCGCGCACTGCGCGGGGTCAGCATGAGCCGGTGGATTCAACAAGCATTGTGGCAGGATGATCTTCACCGGTTCCAGGACACCGCTGTTCAGCGGGATATCATCGCGGATCAGGCAACGGAAAACGTACAGCACCGCCGCCGTGACGATCGCTCGATTGGCATTCAAGTTGGAGGCGAGCACAGGCCCGGTCCCCGTAAAGTCGACCGTCGCTTCATCACCTTCGATCGTGATCTTCGCACAAATCGGGCTGCCATCATCCAGATGATCGGTGAGGGAGAAGTGACGAGATGAAAGGGACGAGTGACGAGGTTGAAGAGCTGAAGTGGCATCTGGACTCGAAAGACCTAGCAAGGCCAGTCGCATTTTGGCTGATGCCGCAGCTTGGATGTGTCCCATGTAGGCTTTGACAACGGGCCACGATTGGCGATCGACGAGTTGTCGCAGTTGCTGAACGCCCGTGTGGTTGGCCGCGACCTGGGCCGCGACATCCGCCAGGTTGTCGTCGACTGCTCGCGACGGATACGCACCCGAGGCGAGTAACGACTTCAACTCGGCTTCGAAGTTTTGTGGCGGATGCTGGCTGTGGAGTTTGAAATTGCGGATCAACACCCCTTCCTCGGCCAGCGTCTTTGAAAACGGTGGCATGCTGCCCGGGACGATGCCACCAATCTCCGCATGGTGAGCGCGACTTGCTGTGACGAAGAGCAGTTCGCTGGTCGCCTCATCATGGACGGGTGTGACCACCGTCACGTCCGGAAGATGCGAGCCGCCGCGGTAAGGATCATTGGTGACGAAGACATCGCCTGGTTTGAGATCTGGGTTGTCTGTCAGGATTCGCCGCACGGTTTCGCTCATCGCTCCCAGGTGAACGGGAATGTGCGGAGCGTTCACGACCAGGTCACCTGTCGCGGAAAAGATCCCGCACGAAAAGTCCAGGCGTTCTTTCACATTCGTCGAGAGGCTAGTTTGTTGCAGCGCGATTCCCATTTGCTCGGCGATTGACGCAAACAAGTGATTGAAAATCTCGACCTTCACGGGATCGGCGGAGACTTCATCTGTTTGGCTGGTCGCCGCGGTCAATGAGGAAGCCCGCTGCTGAAGGTCCATCACGATCTCGCCGCCAGCCAGGATTTTCGTGGAGAAGCCAGGGTCGACGATCACGGTTGAGGTCGGCTCACAGATGATTGCCGGACCATTGATGATGTCGCCTGCGTGTAATTGCTCGCGAAGATAGATGCCAGTGCGATGAGGCGTGGCATTAAAGGTCGTCTGCGTCCATTCGGACGGATCAGGCTGGCGAGTCACCGACTGCTGCGTCGATTCGACGGGATCAGCTCGACGACCAACAACTTCCACCCGGGCACTCACGATTTCCAGCGGGCGTCCTTCGCGGACATATCCATAGAGTTGGCGGTGCCGATCGGCGTAGGCTTGCGAGTAGTTCTGAAGTTGCTCAGTCGCAGAGGAGCCTGACCGTTCTTCGATGAGGATCGTCCCTTCGATTCCGCGGCAGCGAAGTTCCAGGGTCCGAAGTGGCGGGTCAATCAAGTCGGACGAAATCCCTTCGGCAGCGACTTCACGGTGGGCGACTTGTTGCAGATTCTGAAAGAGTTGCTCGACCTCCAACAAGGCGTCTGCGGTTAATGGCTTCAGCACAGAACACTCTTTCAAGCGACGCACATCGGCCAGACCAATCCCATATGCACTGAGGACGCCGGCGTAGGGGTGCGACAGCACGCTCGTCATCCCCAATGACTTGGCGAGCTCACAGGCATGCTGAGCCCCTGCTCCGCCGAACGTGACCAGGGTGTATTCGGCGGGATCGTAACCTCGCGCGACCGAGATCTTGCGAATGGCGCGGGCCATCGTCGTATTCGCGATATCGACAAACCCTTGAGCCAGTTCGATCGGTGAAAAGGTTCGCCCTAATGGTGACTTGGCGACCTGTTCACAAAGTTGCGTCAGGCGCTGCTCAACCGCTGGATGATCGAGCGGAAATGGAAACCGACTGGCGACGATCTTGCCGAGATAGAAGTTGACATCGGTGATTGTCAGCGGACCGCCGCGACCATAGCAGGCGGGCCCTGGGTCGGCACCCGCGCTTTGTGGACCGACAAACAGTTTGACGCCGTCGAAGCCGCAAACACTGCCACCCCCTGCAGCCACGGTTTCAATGGCGAGCATCGGCGAGACAACTCGGACTCCCGCCTTCGTGGTTTCCAGTTCGCGTTCATAGTGGCCATCAAATCGCGAGACATCGGTGCTGGTCCCACCCATGTCGAACCCAATCGACTTCGCGAAACCGGCCTTCTGGGCCACTCGCGAAAAACCGATCACACCCCCTGCTGGGCCCGACAGGATGCTGTCCTTGCCGGTGAAGCGATCGGCATCGACCAGTCCGCCAGACGATGTCATCAGTTTGAGAGTCGCTCTCCCCTCCCCTGCTCGCGAGTTTGAATTGTCAGCGAGTGAGGTCTTGAGTCGAGTGACATACGCACGCAGGATCGGATTCAAATAGGCATCCAGCACGGTCGTGTCGCCGCGGGAGACGATCTTGATCAGTGGAGCCAGTCGACTGGAGGTGCTGACGTCTTCGAAACCGATGTCGCGAGCAATCCGCTCCACTAACAGTTCATGCTTCGGATTCGCGAACGCATGCAACAGGCAAATCGCCAGCGATTCACATCCCGCCGATTTTAGGCTCTGTAACTGTTCGCGAATCTGAGACTCTGCCGGTGCGACCAGCACCTCGCCTTTGGCATCGAGTCGCTCGTTGATTTCAGCGACGGCCATGAAAAGGGGCTCGGGCTTCTGGATGGCAAGGTCAAACAATCGGGGTCGGTCCTGATTCGCGATCAGCAGGACATCTCGAAAGCCTCGCGTCGTGACGAACCCGACCTTGGCACCGCGACGAGTCAGCAGTGCATTCGTCCCGCGAGTCGTTCCCAGCCGAACGTCGACCGGTGGGATTGGCTGATCAAGCCGTAACCCCATCGCAGTTCGAATCGCCAGAATCGGTGCTTCCTCACCGCTTTTCAATTCGTAGCGGACAAGTTCCTGAACGGACACACTCGGGTCGAGAGGCTGGTCTAAAGTGAACGACCCTGTCCCCGCGTCAAAGGCTGCCACCTGACCCGATTGCAGCACCGCACCGGTCGGCTTCAGCAGCGTGATCGCATAGCCCTCCCAGAATCCTGGTGCGTCACCGACACGATCATTATCACGGAACGAACGTGAACCCAGGACCTCGTTCACACTGCCCTTCGTGACACCGGATGACAGAACCTTAAATGTGGAGATCTGTCCATCAAGGGTGCGCATCAGGCAGTCCGTAAACGTGCCGCCGACATCGATCCAGAATTCGTTCAGTTGAGGCATGAAGATCCATTGTCAAAAGCAGAGAGGCTTCAGCAAAGTCAGAGACTGCCTGGGTTACGAACATTACGATTTGGCAGAATTTGTCAGTCCATGGCAGGTTTTTGGGGGGGTGGGCCGGAAATTGAACCAGAAAACACACGGAAGTGACAGAAAACTGACAGATGAGAAATGCGGATCATCGAGGTCGAACATAGGTCGATCCTGATCGGGAGGGATCGAGGAGTTTGGAAATACAGAGTCATGGAGGAGACAAAGAAAAGGTAACAAAGGATGAACCTAACCTCGGAACAGGCGGAATCCACTCGGGAAAAACTGGCCTACGAATCTTGGCCTGTGCTGTGTCCTCCGTGACTCTGTGTTTCAATTTCTCTGATCTTGTTTTGCCCGAATTTCCCCGTGTGCTGGCGCCGCGCGGTTCACCAGGAAACAGATCGAATTTCGCGTCTCGCAATGCCTCGTTATGCCATACCTTTGGTGACTCGATCTAGCCGTTGATTCGTCGACTTTTGCAGTTTTGCGAAAATAGTTGGGCGATCCACGTTCCATCAACAATCAATTACTGCCAGTTTTTGACACCCCAGGACAACTTTTGACATTGGGGGACAAAACGGGCCTGTTTTTCGCCGTTTTCCTCAAAAAAGTGCGTGTTTTGTGACAGATGATTTTTGAGAGTTGAAGGGACAGATTCCGGTCTCTGCCAGAGTCACATTCTCGCTGCGGTGAGAGGCTTGGCGATGAACGTTGCGGTGGGATTGCCATGGCGTGACGATTCGACAGGACGCGCGGAATTGCAGATGGCTTACCTCTTGTGGAGCGGGTAGGCAGAACGGCACACGGAGTGTGCCTACTACTTTGGGACGACTCTTTTTGTTGGTGTCCGGAGAATGAGGTTCGCGGAGAGGAGGGTCAGCGAGAGCACGAAGAACCAATAGGGAATGACGTATCGAGTTTGTGTATGTGTGCTGAATCCGAGATCGATTTCCTGATACGTCCGGCCGAAACCGCAAATGCTCTGATCGTCGACATACTCGAATAAGTGGAAGACTTCCGTGTTGGCAGTTCTTTGTGCTCTTGAACTGAAGCGGAACCAGTTGTCAGAGGGAGGTGATAACTTGAGGCCTCGTTTCTCACGCTGCCAGCTGATCGACTGGCTGTCGGAAACGATCCCATAAATAATGGTGTCGCGACTCCAGCGTGGGAATTCGACCCGATCCTGGATGGTGAAGCTCCTGACCCATCCGGTCACGAACAGACAGGCCATCATCAGCGTGATGCACCCTGCTTTTCGTCGCCAGCCGCGGAAAAACTCTTTCATGGTTGCATGCTACCAAGGCGCCCGGTGTGAGGGATACGGGATTGCATGGCTTCGCTGTCAGGTTTTGGTGCTGTCAGGAACTCGAACTTAATAAGCGATCTGCCTGGAGTCGGCCTTTCAGGTAACACCGTGATCAAGACCACATCCAGACCGTATCGGCGAATTTGAGGCGGTGTGGAAAGCCGAAGCGGGCGTGGGTATGCTGCTGGGAACACCCCTATCATGTCTGGGTGACAGTCCTCTGGCGATCTTCTCGGTCAGGAGCGTACTCATGTCTCACAAGTCGGCGCGACTTCCACGGCGTCAGTTCTTGAAATCAGCACTGGCAGTCGGCGGCGCTATCGGTGCCCCTCAAATCATTCCCAGTTCCGCGTTGGGACTGGATGGATTCACCGCTCCCAGCGAGCGTGTGATCATCGGCGGCATCGGGATTGGCAACCGGGGAACCTATGACCTGGGCTGCTTCCTCGAACAGAAAGATGTGCAGTTCGTCGCCGTCTGCGATGTGAAAGAAGCTCGCCGTACCGCCGTGAAGAAGATGGTCGATAGCAAGTATGGCACGGAAAAATGCGATACCTATCGCGATTTTCGTGAGTTGCTAGATCGCAAGGATATCGATGCGGTCCTGATTGCGACCGGTCCCAACTGGCACGCTACGGCGGCCATGAATGCGGCTAAAGCGGGCAAGGACATGTACTGCGAAAAGCCTTGCACGAAGAATATCGCTCAAAGCCTGATTCTGGCCGAAACGATGCGCCGAACCGGTCGCGTCTTCCAGGCCGGAACACAGCGTCGCAACCTGCCTCACTTTGCCTTTGCCTGCGAACTTGCTCGCAGTGGCAAACTTGGCAAGATTAAAAAGGTCTTCGCACATCCCGCCGGGATGCAGGCGATGATGAGCGGCTGGCTGGTTCCCGAACCAGAACCCGATAAGAACATTGTGGACTGGGATACTTACCTCGGCCCTGCCGCCTGGCGACCATTCAATGCGAAGCAACTCGATGGCTTCAACTTTGAAAAAGGTGGCGGACTGGTCGGCGGCGGCGTCTTGGAATGGGGTTCTCACTGTGTCGACCTGTGCCAATGGGCAATGGGCGATTGTGCCCCGCCAGTCGTCTACAACGCTCCTAAAGATGGGCAACTGGTTGCCGTTTATGAAAACGGGGCCGAATTGATTTATCGCGAAACCGGTTGGATTCCGCTCGGTTCGTGTCCTGTTCGCTTTGAGGGCGAAACCGGTTGGGTGGAAGCAGGCGATAGCGGCAAACTGGTGCTCAGTTCCCCCGAACTGCTCGCCGGTCGTGAAGTCGCCGAAATCGGCGGCTATCCCGCCACGTTCCACGTTCGCGATTTCCTGGATTGCCTGAAGACGCGCAGCCAGCCCAAGGGAAATGCCGATGCGGCCTGCAACGCTCACATTGCCTGTCACGCGGCCAACATCGCGTTGTACTTGAACCGACAGGTCAAGTTCGACAACACGACTCACGAGTTCATTGACGACGCACAAGCCAACCGCTTGCGGTCGGAAGCTCTTCGCGAACCCTGGCGATTGTAAAACAGCAACGACGCGAGCGAGCCTTTGCGACTCGCTCGCGTTCGTGCCTGCATTCTGGTTGTCCACGAGCATTCAAGCTTCTCCTTTCCCTTCCGGACCAACAACCATGCTTTTCTCTCGAATACCATTCGGGTCCGTCTGTCTGCTGACGATGTTGCTGACGGTCTCGACCTCGACATACGCTGATGATCGGAATGCCTCACCTGATAAAGAACGCGAATTGCTCGCCGTTCTTGAATCGGATTCACCAGGTGCTGAAAAGGCGATTACCTGCAAGCTGCTGGCGATTCATGGCTCTGCTGCCGCGGTTCCTCAATTGGCAAGGCTACTTGAAAATGAACAACTCTCGTCGTGGGCGAGGATCGCTTTAGAAGCCATTCCCGGTCCAGAAGCGAAGGCCGCTTTGCGGCATGCAACAAACTCACTGACTGGTCGCCTGCTGGTCGGAACGATCAACTCGATTGGCGTCGGTCGTGACGCCGAAGCGGTCGATCTGTTGGTCACGCGACTACAAGATCCCGATGCCGAAGTCGCATCCGCTGCCGCAGTTGCCTTGGGACGGATCGGCAATCCCGCTGCCGCCAAAGCCCTGCGTCCGTTACTGGCGACTTCTTCTGCGGAGACTCGTTCCGCTGTTGCAGAAGGAGCTGTGTTGTGTGCCGAACGATTCTTTCTGGCAGACGATCACGACGCGGCCGTGGCACTGTACGACGACGTTCGCAAGGCCGATGTTCCTCGTCAGCGCATTCTGGAAGCCACACGTGGTGCGATCCTCGCTCGAAAGTCCGATGCCGGGATTGCGTTGCTGATCGAGCAGTTGAATTCGAAGGACCTGGCTCTGTTCCAGATTAGTTTGAGTACCGCCCGCGAATTTCCCGGCAGCCACATTGACAAGGCCTTGGCCGCTGAACTCGCAAAGGCAGCCCCCGAACGTGCCGCAATGGTGATCCATGCGATGGCCGATCGTAAAGAGACGGTGGTGCTGCCTGCCGTGATCAAAGCCGCTGGACAAGGTCCGAAGCCAGTGCGATTGGCGGCCATTGGTGCGTTGGGACGAGTCGGCAACGACACGTGCCTGGCTCCCCTGCTGCAAGCCGGAGTTGAATCAGACGCTGACCTCGCACGTGCTGCCAGGGAAGCATTGAGCGACTTGCCGGGTGCCAGCGTCGATAAAGAGATCGTTTCACGACTCGCCAAGGCCGAAGGCAAATCGTATCCGCTGCTGATCGAACTTGTCGGCAAACGTCGGATCAGTGCCATTCCCGAACTGCAGAAGGCGTTGGACAATTCCGATAAGAACGTTCGCAGCGCGGCTCTGGCTGCTTTAGGGGCGACCGTGCCACCGAAGAACTTGTCGATCTTGATTACTCAGTTCGTCTCGCCGAAGCATGCGGACGACGAAGCCGTTGCCAAGCAAGCGTTGATGGCCGCCTGTATTCGGATGCCGGACCGCGAAGTCTGTGCCGAAGACTTGTCGAAGGCGTTGGCCAAATCAGAGGTTTCTTCCCAGACTGCACTGCTGCAAATCCTGGGAGCGGTCGGTGGAACGAAAGCTCTGCAAACGATTGGCACAAGTGCGAAGAGTTCCGAACCGGAGTTGCAAGACGCCGCCAGCAAGCTACTGGGAGAATGGATGACCATCGATGCTGCCCCTGTCCTGCTGGATTTGACAAAGTCGGCTCCCGACGAAAAATACAAAGCGCGAGCAATCCGTGGCTATATCCGTATCGCTCGTCAATTCGTGATGCCAGAGCCCGAACGACTGGCCATGTGCGAGCAGGCGCTGCAAGCCTGTCGAAATCCGGGTGAGCAAAAACTGCTGTTCGACATCTTGAAGCGTTACCCAAGCATCGACACGTTGAAGATGGCGCTCAAGCTGACTCAAGATGTCCCCGAATTGAAAGACGACGGAACTCAAGCTGTGATGGCGATCGCTCAAAAGCTGAACACCAAGGGCGATGAAGTCGTCGAGTTGCTCAGCAAAGGTGGCTTGGGCAAAGTCAAGCTGGAGATCCTGAAGGCGGAATATGGAGCGGGACCAACACAGAAGGATGTCACTGAGACCCTGCAGAAGCAGGCGAGCGATTTCCAGTTGGTTTCACTGCCACAGTCAGGCTACAACGAATCCTTCGGTGGGGATCCCGCACCAAACACGGTCAAGCAGTTGAAGGTTCAATACCGAATCAACGGTAAGGACGGCCAGGCGACCTTTGCCGAGAATGCACTGATCGTGCTGCCGATGCCAAAGTAGCTGACACAGATCAACGCGTCCCTCACTCGAAACGGATGCCGCAAGGCATCCGTTTTTTCGTGGGTCGCGACGCTCAATCTATGGGTGCCACGGTTTCGGAGGTTTTGGAGCATAGGTATCAACACATCTCGGATGCATTTGTTTTGGGATGCTCTGGCCTCTGTCATGAGGCCCAACGGGCCGGAACTTTTCCCAGCCGGGGCCCTTCGGCCCCGGTACAGGATCCCTAATAACATCTCTGGAGGCCTGAAGGGCCGGTCCATTACTCCCACGCATATCGCTCATTCGAGTTAGTGCCTGCAACAGAGTTCGCGGAACTCATCTTGAAATCCGCGCCCGCCTGAAATGTCCGGCCCTTCAGGCCTTTGGAAGTCTAATTGTGGGCTTAATTCCAGGGCCGAAGGGCCCTGGCTGGGCAAAGTGCCGGCCCCTTGGGCCTGACGACAATGAACCGACGGACGATCATTCAGAATGCTCTGGCGCACGTTGTGTTGATACCTATGCTCCAAAACCGTGGCATCCCAAAGTCGCGGATTTCTCCAGGCAAGCAATTAACGGTCGCGATTCCTTTTCCGTATCTGCGACTCACATCATCGACGAACGCGTGGGGCGCTGCCCGCGCGGTTCAGCGAAGATGGAGGGACTATGCCGCTTCATGTCAAGTGGTGCCCTTGATCAATGTTAGACCTCGGGCGCAGCGGTATTTGCAATTCATGAGGTCGTCGGCATACTGGTTGACTTGGTGTTCGTCTGTTTGATTGTTCCAAGGAGTCCGTCATGGACCATTGTCGTGATTGTGAATCAACCGATGGCGAAGTGTTGTCACGTCGTCGCTTCGTTCAAGCTGCTGGCACCATCGCCGCTGCGGTCGCTGCCCTGCCTGCAGTGGCTCGCGCAGAAGAACCAGCCAAAGCTCCTTCGGAAACCCTGGTGAAGAAGCTGCATGATTCATTGACTGACAAGCAAAAAGAAGAAGTCTGCTTTGACTGGGACTACAAGGACGATCGCGGCCTGTTGCGCATGCACGTCTCCAACAACTGGAACATCACCGACCAGAAAGTTGCTGGCGGCTTCTTCAACAAGGACCAGCAAGACATCATCGAAGCCTTGTTCTGGGGGTTGTACAATCCAGACTGGCATGACCGCATCAAGAAGCAGTTGCAGGATGACGCGGGTGGATACGGTAAAGAACAGTCCATCGCCATCTTCGGAACACCCGGAACCGACAAGTTTGAATTCGTGATGACCGGTCGTCACTTGACCATTCGCTGCGACGGCAACAGTGTCGATCACGCCGCGTTTGGTGGACCTATCTTCTACGGACATGCCGCTTCGGGCTTCAATGAAGAAGTCCGACATCCCGGCAACGTCTATTGGCATCAGGCTCAATCGGCCAATGCTCTCTTCAAAATGCTCGACGGCAAGCAGCGAGTGCAAGCTTTGTTGGACAGGGCTCCTGCGGAAGCCAAAGTCCACTTTGGTGGCCCCGATGGGAAGCCTTCGGGAATCCTGATCAGCGATCTCTCTTCCGACCAGAAGGGACACATGCAGAAAGTTCTGGCAACGCTGATTGAGCCCTATCGAACAGCCGATCAGGATGAAGTCCGCAAGTGCCTGGCGGCTCAAGGTGGCCTCGATAAATGTCGCCTGGCGTTCTATAAAACCGACGCTGCAGGCAACACTGATCTGGGAGATGATGGCGAGTGGGACAACTGGCGACTGGAAGGCCCCGCGTTCGTCTGGCACTACCGTGGCATGCCGCATGTGCATGTCTGGGTCAACATCGCCGACGATCCTTCGGTGCAGATCACGGCGCGTGGTTGAAGCGACTGATGTGCCAAGCGCGACATGAGTTGCCTGCCGCGTTTACACCAGATCGATTGCTCAGCAAGCAAATGGTTGCTGAGCAACACTGCTCACTTCATTGATGACGTGGTGGATGATCTGTTGGTCGTGCATTCGACACGATGAGTTGACTGTCAAAAAAATTAAATTGAAGAACAGAATGAACGAAACATCGTCTCTGCTCTTGGCAATTGTGATTGACTCGCGCACAATCTGCCCCCTTCAGGTCGAACCCGTCTGCGTGTCCAGTTGATTCGATTTGCCGCTCCCTTCCGAGCATGTCGCATTTGAGGTAACGCAAGAGTGAATAAACCTTCTCTGCCGCAAAGTGTGGGTCGTGTCTCCCAACGTCCCCCACAAGCGAGTGCAGTGCAGAGCGGTCAGCCCATTGTGGCCTCCGCAGTGAATATCCGAACCTCTTTCAACCATCTCACCACATTGCGATGGTCTTTGGTCGAAGAAGTCTTGGAGCTGAAAAAATCCAACTACGATGCGATTGGATTGTGGCGTCCCAAGATTGCCGAGATCGGCGAAGAACTTGCTGCGGATCTGATCCGGGACGCTGGCCTGGCGGTGTCATCGCTGTCATTCGTCGGCGGCTTTACTGGCACAAACGGGTTAAGCTTTGATGACGCCATCGCTGATGCTCGCGATGCCATCAAGGATGCGGAACTGCTGGGCGCAGAAAATCTGATCGTGGTGAGCGGCCCTCGCAACGGGCATACGGTTCGCCACAGTCGTCGCATCCTGGGTGTGGCTTTGGACGAGCTGGCAGATTTCGCGGGATCACGTGGAGTGCGATTGTGTGTGCTGCCGATGCATCAGTACTTCTCCAAGTCGTGGACATTTCTGAATACGCTGGATGAAACACTGGAAGTCTTGAGCGAGAGAAACCATCCGGCCGTTGGCTTGGCGTTTGACGCCTATCAGTCCTGGCAAGAGCCAAACCTGATCGAGCGAATTCCAGAGTTCGCAGCGATGACGGGAGTGGTTCAAATCAGCGATGCCCAGCGCGCGCCGCATGCGTCTGCCGAGCGTTGCATCCCGGGAGAAGGGGTCATTCCGCTGACAGAAATCATTCGAGCCTTCCAAACGGCAGGCTTCGATGGCTACTATGACGTGCAGGTCTGGTCGAACGCCGGATGGGCTGCCGACTACCCCGTCGCGGTTTCGCAATGTCGTGAAGCAGTGCTGCGAGTTGCTGGCCAGCCTGTTGCAATGACTCGATAACGTTTAAGCTAAGTGGATTCTCGTCCCGATGAATCAGTCAGTTCGCTCCAAATAGCGGGCTTAGCAGTTCGCCTGGCCAAGTTTTGATCCGCCTGATTGTCCGCAGATTTCGCCCCGCCCGCCTCATTTTTTATCCCACCTGATTGGCAAGAGCAGATTAGTCTCTGTTTCTTGTCGGGAATCATTCCCATGTCGCACGATTGGTACAGCCTTGACGAATTGGCCCGCCAATTGGGGCGGGACCGCCGTGAAATTGAGAAACTTGTCAATCGCGGTCGGATTCCGGGTCGGAAGATTTCCGGGGACTGGCAGTTTCATCCCACGGAGATCACCCACTGGCTCGAGCAGGAAATGCGCGAATACACAGATCGCGAACTGGCGGTGCTGGAGCAGACTCACCGATCCGTCGAGTTTAACGATCCGCATCCCGTCGCCGCCCTGCTGCGAGTGGAGACGGTACAGGTCCCTCTGGAAGCCAGAACAAAGCGATCAGTCTTAGAGAGCCTTGTCGAATTGGCTGGCCGAACATGGGAAGTGTGGCAGCCAGCAACGCTGCTCACTGCGATCCAGGAACGCGAGACTGTCCTTTCCACGGCGTTTGAAAACGGCGTCGCGATTCCGCACCCGCGCAATCCTTTACCAGATGCACTCGGCCAATCCGTGATCGCGTTTGGCCGAACACTGTCCGGGATTCCGTTCGGGGCACCAAATCGTGCTCTGACGGATCTGTTCTTCCTGGTCGTTTGTCGAGATTCTCGAACGCATCTGCATGTCCTGGCGCGTCTGGGACGAATGCTTCAGAACACTGAGTTCCTTGAACGATTGCGCGCCGCCGAGGATAGTGTTTCGGCCTACCACGTCATCTGCGAATCTGATCGCGGAATTGTGGGGTAGCGCTGCCGTCTCGGCCCGCGGCAAATGTTTGGGACGCCAGATGCAGGTTTGAGATGTCACAGTCTTCGCCCGAGGCGGCGACAGTTCCCGCAGAGAATTCACCAACGACGGCCCCTTCCCTCTTGCCGGGAATGATGGTTCCGTCGGGAGTTCCCGTTGATGCGTCCGGTGTTCCCGTTGGCGAGGCCTGTCCGCCACCGCTGGTTTGGCAAGAGGTGCTCAATACTTTTCATGGGGAAAGCGAACCGTGGGAACTCGATCGCGGATCGCGACACCTCTACGGTCGAGCTTGGGGCTCTGGGCCGCCGCTGTACTTGTTGAATGGTTTCGCTGGGACTGCTGAGCTGTACGCGTTGTTAGCGTATTTGTTGCGTGACTCATTTCGTTGTGTGCTGTTCGATACAACTTCGCCCTCAAATAGTCGTGGGGCTCGGTCGACGATTCACGACTACGCAGATGATTTATTTGCCGTCGCCGATCAACAGGGTCACAGTTCATTTGGCGTGTTTGCACCTTCGATTGGTGCCGCGGTTGCTCTGCAGGGAGTCCTTCAACAGCCCAACCGTATTACCGGGCTGGTGCTGCAACATGGATTTGCCAGCCGGAAACTCTCGTGGACGGAACGGCAATTGGCTCGATGGTTTCGCCGTTCAAGTCGCACGCTGAGCACCCTTCCCTGGCGACGACGAATTCAGGAATTGAATCACCGCCGCTGGTTTCCCCCCTTCGACGGGACTCGCTTTGAGTTCCTCGTGGAATCCACGGGAAAGATTCCACTGTCAGACCTGTCCCAAAAAGCGATCGCGATTCACGCAGTCGATCTCGAAGATCAACTGTCGCAAATCAAGAGCCCCGTGATGCTGGTGCGGACCGAGGGACAAGGTCCCGTGGAAGCGGCGGGGCACGACGTCTTGGAGAAGGGTCTGCCGACAGTACATGTCGAATGGCTGCATTCAACGGGTCTGCATCCGTATCTGACGCATCCCCATCGCCTGGCGAAGCTGATCAAGACATTCTTTCTGGGTAGCCCTGCCCCGCAGCCGCACTGACAACGGCAGTTCCGATCCAACGATGAATGAGAGAGTGACTCATGACGATTGAACTGCCGCCTGCCTTTGATGTGGTCGCCGTGGGGGCTCACCCGGACGATGTTGAAATCGCAGTGGGTGGGACGTTGGCTCAATTGGCGTTGCAAGGGTATCGCGTTGGAATCGTCGATCTGACGAACGGCGAACCGACGCCTGGAAGCCCGGGGGTCGATACCCGATTGGCGGAAGCCCGTGAAGCGGCACGAATCCTGGGTGTCCACGAACGAGTCACGCTGACTCTTCCGAATCGGTGCCTGTTCGATTCGTTTCATGCTCGCATCGCACTGGCCCGAGTCTTTCGCCAATGGAGGCCGAAGATTGTGCTGGGGATCGCCGACAAGACCCCGATGGCCTCGCCCGATCATTGGCAGGCGATGCAGATTACGGATGCGGCGGTGTTCTACAGTCGCCTGACGAAATGGGACGACGAATTCTCCGGTTTACCCGCTCATACGATCCTGTCGCAGCTTTGGTATCCACTGGGACTGGCGAATTTGGATGTTTTGCCGAACGGTAACCGATTCGTGACGGACATCACCGCGTCTCTGCCGATCAAACTGGAGGCGATCCGTGCTTACAAGACTCAGTTTCCCCCTAGTAAGGAACGGGTCTTCGGATGGGTCGAAAGTCAGAATCGACTGTGGGGGCAAACCGCCGGATTTGAGGCGGGCGAGATGCTGATCTCGGCGAAGACGCTGGGAGTCTCAAATCTGATGCAAGCCGTTTGTCCGGCTTAGACGTGACGACCTGTAAGACAACTTTTTCCATCTCAGCAGATTTCCATTTCCTTCGCCTCACCGTAAACTTAGGGTGGTTTTCGTTTTCCCGCAGATTTCGTCAATTTGTAGTGACTCGATGGCCCTGCCCTCGGGCTTTTCGAACTTAAAACATCGACTTCGGTAACGCATCATGAAGTTGCGAGTTGGACAACTGAGCATCGTCGGCAAGCGCGACAACAATGAAGATGCGTGCTATATCGACGCTCAACAGCGATTTTTTCTGGTCGCTGACGGCATGGGGGGCCAGTCCGCCGGTGAGCGGGCCAGCGGTCTGGCGATGGAAATTGTCCCTCAAAAACTGCAACTGATCGATTTCAACCGGGCTGCGGGCGATCAGGCGGTCAAAGCGATTGACGATGCTATTTCTCAGGCCAACTACGAAATCATGGCACTGGGAGAGTTGGATTCAAAGCTGAAAAACATGGGAACGACGATCTCGTTCCTGGTCCAGGTCGCGGGGACCATGTTCGCCGGCGGCGTGGGCGATAGTCGAGTTTACCTGCTGCGAAAGGGGAAACTCGAACAACTGACGACCGACCACTCGCTGACCCAAGCCTTGCTGGACGCGGGAACTCTCACTCCCGAAGAAGCACTCAACCACCGCTATAAGAATGTGCTCTATAAATACTTGGGGTGTAAGGAAGGCGGACAGGGAACGAACCCGCGCCAGCTAAAACCTGAGGTGGGCGATCGCTTCCTGCTTTGCTCGGACGGCGTCACGGGAGGCGCGGATGACGCGACCCTCGAAAAGCTGCTGAACCAAGGGTCGGATCCGCAAAAGACAGCCGAAGCCATCGTCGCTGCGGCGACCGAAGGTGGCTCGAAAGACAACATTACTGGCGTCGTTGTCTTCGTCGATGCGTGAATTCCACAACTGAATTCTTCATGTTCAGCCAACAAGTAGCGACGACCGCGGCGTAGTAAACGCGGGTACGACGCCCCACTCTTCCGTATTCTCCGAATAAACGGTTCGGCCTGAATCGGATTTATGCAACGGAGACGTGCAAGTTGTCTCCGTCTCGTGCCATAATCTTGAGACTGGGTGATTTAGGCTGACTATTCTGAGGCAACTGCAAGAGTGCCTCGTTCCGCAGGAATAATGCGTATGAAGGATACCATGGGTCGAATCTTCGTCTGGATTTCACTGGTGGCAATCACGGGAGGCACCACCGCCTACGCTCAGCCCGCCACCCCCGCAGCCACGCCGACTCCCTCGAAATTTGAGCAGTTGACAACGGGAACGAAAAAGGTCGAGGGACTGTGGACGGCGTACTTCAAGGACCAGCAGATCCTGGTCGACCTGAAGCAGAATCAGATGGGCCAGGACTATCTGATGCTGAGTTCGATCGCCCGCGGCGTAAGCCAGGGGATGGTCATCGGCGGCATCATGTGGGGCGACGAAGTCCTCTGGTCATTCCGTAAAGTTGGCGACAAGATCCACGTGCTGAAACGAAATGTGAAGTTCAAGGCCAAGGCCGGCAGCCCAGAGGCTGCTGCAGTCAAGGTCGCCTACTCTGACAGCGTGATGTATGCCCTGCCCGTCCTAACGGATACCAGCGGTGGCTACCTGGTCGACATGACGCGCATCTTCTTGAGTGATGACGAGCAGATCGGCCGGATGTTGGGTGCCAGTTTCGTGGCAGATCGTAGCACGATTGGCAATGTGAAGGCGTTCAAGCAGAACATCGAGTTCGATGTCAACGCGGTCTACAGCAGCCAGGGTGATTCCGACAGTGTTCCCGATTCGCGCGGAACTCCTGTCACTGTGCATTACAGCGTCAGTCAGCTCCCCAGCACTGGCTATCGTCCCCGCAAAGCCGATGACCGTGTCGGTTACTTCTTGACGGCAACGAAGGACTTCAGCGACAACAGCGACGATCAGAACTTTGTGCGCTACATCAATCGCTGGGATCTGCAGAAACTCGATCCTGCAGCGAAGATCTCGCCACCCAAGAACCCGATCATTTTCTATATGGAGAAATCGGTCCCGGTCAACCTGCGTCCGATCATCCGCGCTGGTATCGAAGAGTGGAGCAAGGCGTTTGAGAAGCTCGGCTTCGACAATGCGATCGAAGCCCGTCAGCAGCGCGAAGATGACACGTGGGATCCAGAAGATGTGAACTACAACACGTTCCGCTGGATCACCGCCGAAGTCGGGTTTGCGATGGGCCCTTCCCGAACGAACCCGCTTACAGGACAGATCCTTGACGCCGACATCATTTTCGATGCCAGCTTCATGCGACACTGGAAGCAAGAGTACGAGAACTTCACGCCCACAGCGGTCGCTCATCTGCTGGGAGACCCAGCCAGCATTACTCCAACCGATACAATTCCCTTGCTGGCTGGAACTCGCGGTCGCAATCTGGACTGCCAGCTTTCCATCGGCATGCAGCACCAGATGGGGTTCGCCGCCGCAGCCTTCATGGCTCAAGGGATGACTGAAAAACGAGGCGAGCTGCCCGAAGAGTTCCTGCATCAGGCTTTGAAAGAAGTCGTGATGCACGAAGTCGGTCACACCTTGGGTCTACGTCACAACTTCAGGGCCAGTGCCTGGAAGACGTTGGCCGAAATCGAAGATGCTGCCAAGGCCAACGAGCCCACCGTCGCCAGCGTGATGGATTACTCGCCAGTCAACATCAATCCAGCCGGTGCGAAGCAAAGCGCCTACTATACAAACACGATCGGCCCCTACGATTACTGGGCGATCGAGTATGGTTACAAAGTCATCACCGGCGATGAGAACGTCGAACTCGCCAAGATTGCTTCGCGCAGTGGTGAAGCCGGTTTGGACTATTCGACAGATGAAGACACGGAATCGGGCGATCCTGATCCGCTGTCGAATCGATTTGACCTCGGTAAAGACCCAATCGCCTATGCACAACGCCAGACCGCAGCGGTGAATGCTCTGTTCCCGAAAATTCTGGAACGATCGGTCGACACCGGCGAAGGATACCAACGTGCTCGTCAGGCGTTCGGCTTGTTGTTTGGCGAATACTTCCGAGCTGTCAGTTTTGTGGCACGCGTTCCGGGCGGTGTCTATGTTCATCGTGATCACAAAGGTGATGCTCAGGCCCGACCACCGTTCAAGCCTGTCGATCCCGCACAGCAGCGAGCCGCAATGAAACTGCTGGGCGAAACGGCATTCGTCTCGCAGAAATATGACCCGCTGTTGCTGAACTCGCTGGCCGCGACTCGCTGGCGACACTGGGGGATCACGGAAGCGACTCGAATCGACTACCCGATCCACGCCAACGTCTCGTTGATGCAGACGCGAGTCCTCTCGCAACTGCTCAGCCCGCTGACTTTGACGCGACTGCAAGACGGTGAAGTCAAGATCGCCGCCAACGAAGATGCTTACACGATGGCCGAACATCTGAAGCTGCTGAATGAGTCGATCTTTTCCGAACTGAACGCCCCACCAGCGGCCGAATTCAACAATCGGAACTCCTACATCTCCAGCTATCGACGTAACCTGCAACGCGCGGCGTTGAAGCAGATGTCAGGCATCGTGACGAACGGCTTTGGCTATCCCGAAGACGCTCGTGTGTTGCTCAGAGTGCAGTTGACAGAGCTCAGTCAGAAAATCGATGCCGCACTTGGCAAAGGTGATCTGAAGCTCGACGATTACACGAAGGCTCACCTGCTCGATACGAAACAACGTATCAAGCAAGTGCTGGAAGCTCAGTTGACGGTCACCGGAACGAACTGAGTTCTCACCGAACGCGGATCACCAACAATCTTCGCCCCTCGACCCGTGTCGAGGGGCGAATGCATTTGCTGTCTAGGAAAATCGATCTAAGATGCGTTCCAGAAATAGGGAGCGTATGAAGCAGCATGACAAAACATTATCTGAACAGTACCGCGACTTCGTGGATCGGCGAACTGATGAAGCTCGTTTGAGCTGCCTGGCATTTGATCGCAAGAATCGTCGCCACATTTCGACCTTGGCCTGCCGAAATATCTCGACCACTTCGCAACTGATTGCGGCCTTACCAGAACTGCCAGCAAATCTGAAGGATTTTGCACTCTGGTGGTTCATGGTCACGCGTGAACGCCGCGCCGAGACGACTTTGCTGGCAATGCTGAAAAGTGATAATGACCGCCGTCTGATGTGCGCGGCTGCGCTCAGTTCGATTGGTGGCTCGCGATCACGCCGCGAGTTCGTTCGGATAGGGCAACGCGAACTAGCGGCGGCAAATCCAGATCGACATTTGCTGGATGTGGTCATCCAAGGTCTGAAGATGTGCATCGGTGAGACCGCCGAAATCGACGAACTCCTCCTGACAATTTACGAGAGGGTAGACCTTCCCGGTTGGCTGCGTGGCGATGCGGGCGATGCGTTGGGATGCTGCTCACGAATCATGGACCGTCGAACGACAGACTTCCGTCGAGCCTGGACGACCGCACGGAATGGTCTGTTCGATAATGACATTGAGGTTAAGTTCTGGTCGATGTACGTCGTGATGCAATTGGCTAACACCTTTGATTCTCGCAGGTCAAATGCGATATTTGCCGATGCACTGCCTCAACTGCGCAAGATTGCGAAAACGGACCATCGCCTAGCCCCCGGTTTCTGGTGGCCCATGTCTGCAGAGGCCGAAGATGCAATGTATGTCATCAAACATGGTCAGGGGCGAGACAACGATGCCGGGATGCGGTGGCTTGGAAATACAGAACGCGGCCCGATGATTCGCGATTGATTACAACAGACTATTGGCAACTCCATGCGACTCTGGTTTCGATTGCTCTTACTGACGGCTACGGTTAGCTCGCTGGTCTATCTTTGGTTCACTCCCCTGCCCCTGGGTATTCCTGGTGAATGGACTTGGCAGCGGGTCGCCCCCGAACCTGATTTGTTGTGGAATCTGATTGGTGTGGCCGTCGGCATATCCCTCTATGTGAGTTTCATCGAAGCTGGGGCTCGACAGTTACAGGCCGGCTCGCGTTCGCCGATCAAGGTGGTCGCCTGGTTGACGGGGCTTGTTGCGGTGGCCTTCGCGTGGTTGTGGGTCGTGCAGGAATCGGCGCCGATTATCAATCGAACGGGCAAGTCGGCTTTTGTGCTGTACTACGCCAGTTCCTCGGGCTATTTCACGAAAGCCCGTTACGACAATCCCGATGCAAGTGCATTCCTGTCTGAGTACGAAGGGTTGATGCGCGAAGGGGATGTCCTGCATGTGGGGACGCATCCTCCCGGGTTGTTCCTGGTCTTCCACGGGTTGATCAAGGTGTGTCAGCAATGTCCGTGGCTTGAGGTTCTGGACTCAACACAGTCGGCTTCGTTTCGCGAGGCGTGCGACGTCATCGCCCGAAACAACACGCGCTCAATTCCCCCGCGACTGTTATTGCCAATTGATCGACGAGTGTTGTGGCTGGCCGCGCTGCTGGTCATGGGAAGCGCGGCCATGACCGTGCTGCCGTTGTACTGGTTGCTGAGGCGAACAGTCGATGCGTCGGCCGCCTGGCGAGGTGCGGCACTGTGGCCAGCGATCCCGGCCGTTGCTATGTTCATTCCGAAGTCCGATGTTGCCTACGCATTCGTGGGGATGCTGATGGTCGTTGCGTGGTTGGCCTCAACCGATCGCAAGTCGCTGGCTCTCGCCGGACTCACAGGAATACTCGTCTGGTGCGGGTTGATGATGAGCCTGGCATTTTTGCCGGTGGTGGTGTTCATGGCGATTGTGGGATGGAAGCCCTCCTCTGCCGATAACGCCGCATTGGAAACGTCGACTCACCGATCAGGCTGGATTACCGGTGCGCCGTCCATGCCCTGTGTATTGGCGGCCATGGCCGGCTTCGTGACACCGACATTGCTGCTGGGGTGGTTCTGTCGGATCAACATGATTTCTGTGTGGCGACTCAACTACTTCAATCATGCGGCCTTCTATGCGAAGTACTCGCGCACGTACTGGAAGTGGTTGCTGGAGAACCCAATTGAACTCGCATTTTCGGCGGGATGGCCGGTCTTCCTATTGGCAGTCCTGTTTGTCGCGGCCTCGCTGCGATCGCGCCGATCGCCGGCGATGCCGTTAGTCGTCGGCGTCGTTCTGGTCTGGGGTAGCTTGGGGCTGACAGGGAAGAACTCGGGCGAGGTCGCTCGATTGTGGATCGTCTTCCTGCCTTGGCTCGTCTGGTTGGCGGGATTGCAGATGTCAGCATTGGACAAAGAGTGCAGCCGGAAATGGTTTCGAACGGCGACGGCGATTCTTGCCGTCCAACTTGTAGTTTGCGCGCTGACCGTCGTGAGGGTCAGTGGTTTCGAGCAGTAGATGTTGATTGGCCTTCGTCCCGAGCAACCCGTTTGAATGCAAGAGATAGCATCTCGAACTGGTTGTGTCTTTATTCGCGGCCGGAAGGTCCTGTCGTCCCTCCGGGACTTCTCGCAAAAGGCTGACGATCACCCACCACTGGAAGTGGTGGGCTATTATCGGCCGTCCCTACCGGGACTAAGAAGGAAGTGGTGGCCGTGTGCTGGATCGAAGACACGGCCTTGTCGAGGACTCCAAAACCGTGGCACCCGAGCGCGCGATTCTCCTGAACACATTCGCGTGAATCACGCCGTGCCGAGGTGGGCGCCGGCCGTTCCACCGTCGACTATTGGGCGCTCACCATATCGGGTCGCAATCGCTTGGCGTCACGCAGGTAGACGTGAACGATCTCGGCCTGCTTCTTATCTGTGTTCACGTGTAGCAGCACTCGGATGCAACGCGGTACCGACGCCGTCGGTACTGCGATCTCTGAGGCGCAAAGCAGCGGAACCTGTTTCATTCCCAGTCCGCGAGCAGCCTCGGCGGGGAAAGTCGAAGTTAAATCCGGCGAAGTGGTGAAAATAGCGGAGACGATTTCATCGAATTCCGTGATGCTGTTCACCCGCAGCACTTCTTGCAACAACTCTCGCGTGGCGGCCAGAATGAGTTCCGGCACGTCGGCATCAACGCTGGTGGCTCCGCGAATCCCCCGAACCGACATTTCAATTGCTCCTCATAGCACTGGCCTTCAATCATCGACCGAGCCTGAATCCGATCGCCCTGAAGCCGACATCGACTGGCCAAGGTAAAGAAATATCCGATTTTCCGCAGCCTCGCCAGTTGGTCGGGATTCCTCTTCCTGATTTCGGCGGTTTGGGATACAAGTCAGACTGGGACAAGGATCGTCCAGCCGCGCCAGTGCGCGCGGCCCACAATTCAACCAGGGAGGGCAACGTGGGTCATACCGTCAGTTCGCTGGCTACGCTCGTTCAAGGAGAAGTACGCGGAGCTTCAGATCGCCAGATCTGCAACGCTGCGGCCATTGAATCTGCCGGACCTGATGCTATCACGTTTGTCCTTGATGAAAGCCATGTCAGCCGGCTTGAGGCGTGTCGCGCCGGTGCCATCATTCTGAATGCGAAAATCGCAGCTGGTATCGCCGCGACCGAGAACACCTCGCTGATCGTCGTTGCCGATCCCCATGCCGCGTTCCAACAAATCCTGCCTCAATTCCGGAACATTCGCGGAAAGCCAACCCGCGGAATTTCGCCACAGGCTTATGTCAGTCCCTCCGCGACAATTGGCGCAGACTGTTACGTCGGTCCAGGCGCCAGCATCGGTGACGATGTGGTGATTGGGACTGGCTGTGATATTCACCCCGGTGCCGCAATTGGTCCTGGCTGCGTGCTGGCCAATGAAGTCGTCGTCTATGCCAACGCCGTCCTGTATCAAGACGTGACACTGGGTGATCGAGTCATCATCCACAGCGGTGCGGTGATCGGTGCAGACGGATTCGGATACCGATTTACAGATGGCCGCTTCGTCAAAATTCCCCAACTGGGGACGGTCGAAATCCACGAAGATGCGGAAATCGGTGCCTGTACCACGATCGATCGTGGCGCGATCGGCCCCACGATTGTGGGTGCCGGAACGAAACTCGATAACCTGATCATGATCGCTCACAACTGCGAGTTGGGAAAACACAACGTCTTCGCCTCGCAAGTCGGTATGGCAGGATCCTGCAGCACCGGCGACTACGTTCGCTTGGGTGGTCAGGTTGGAATCAAAGACCATGTTCGCCTGAACTCTGGTTGCATGGTCGGAGCCAAAGGTGGCGTCCACAAAGACATCCCCGAAGGCGAAATCTGGATCGGCTATCCGGCGACTCCCGAAGCCGAACAGAAGCGTCTGGTGTTCTCTTTGAAGCGAGTCCCCGAGATGCGCGACAAAGTCAGAGACCTGGAAAACCAAGTCAAAAAGCTGGCAAAGCAGATTGAAGAGCTTCAGTCTCAAGCGCAGGAAGAAGCGAGAAAAGCGGGGTGATCCAACTGATTGGATTGGGCCGCCAGCAGTTTGAACTCATGTGATTGATCACGCCGACATGGACCACGCACTACCACCGACGATTAAGTTTCCCCCCCGGCGAGTCGGCTTGCTGGCGGGTGCGGGACGCTTTCCGCTCGCCTTTGCCGAAGCGGCGAAGGCACAGGGACTGCAGGTCTATTGTGTCGGCGTGAATGGGATGGCAGACGAAGAGCAGCTTCGCGCGGTCTGTTATTCGTACGCAGAAACGCCGCTGGCTCGCCTGGGCCGCGCCATTCGCTTGTTTAAGCGAGCCAGAATCGACCGCGTCGTGATGGCGGGGAAGATCGAGAAGACCGTTCTGTTCCAGCCGTTTCGAATGCTGCGACTGCTGCCCGATTGGCGGACGCTGCATATGTGGTATCGGTATGCGACTCGCGATCGCAAGGACGACACCCTGCTGTTGGCGGTGATTCGCGAATTCGAACGTGACAACATCTATTTTGATTCGGCCCTCGACTACTGTCCGGAGTTACTTGTGAAACACGGATTCTTGACACGACGCAAACCGACAGATGCTCAATGGCGCGATATCCGCTTCGGCTGGGATCTGGCCAAGGAAATGGGGCGGCTCGATGTCGGCCAATCCGTTGTCATCAATGATATGGCGGTCATCGCCGTCGAAGCGATCGAAGGAACGGATCGGACGATCCGCCGTGCCGGGGAACTGTGCCGCCGTGGCGGTTTCACCGTCGTGAAAGTGGCCAAGCCACAGCAGGACATGCGGTTTGATGTCCCGACGATTGGCGCTCAAACCATCAAGACACTGCAGGAAGCAGGCGGACGTGTGCTGGCGATCGAAAGTAACAAGACGATCATGCTGGACCAGAAAGACGTGATTGACCTGGCAGACCGGCTGGGGATTGCTGTCGTGGCCATCAATGCGGAAGAGCTTGAATTGCGCTTGGCGGGCTAGCGCGGTTCGCACTACCGCCCTGCTCGTCCGGTCCGAAATCATCGACGCCCCGGTGCAACCTCAATTCGTGACATCTCACCGGAATCAAGCCAGACCAGCCCGCAGTCACTGCATGAGTCGATCACGATGTTGCCCGGACCATAGTAGGGATGCACCTCCATCGCTTGCTTGCAACCGGGACAGTCGACGATCAGCTTCAGTTGATCGAAATCCAGCGGTATCGGTCGCGCCTCGGCACCTCGAAAATCAGCGCGCCGGTCACGGACGAGCATCGCGAAAAGATGTCGCTGGATGAGCACGCCATGACATCCTTCGCAGTGTTCCACCTTCAAACCGTCCATGGCAGCGACGACTAGATGTTGCCGACAGCGAGGGCAATCGGAATCGCTTGGATGATCGAGCGGAGAGATACGGTCTGCCGAACCAGATGTTGCATCGACGGATCTGATCGAGCTGCAGAATTCGCAGACGATGATCGGACGCGATCCGTCCCAGTTAAGCGGCGCGCCGCAATTGTGGCAGTCCATTCACGAAGTTCCGAATCGAAGGTTCATTCATAAGCCTCTCAAACGTAGCTTAGGAACGAGCTCCGTGGTGGCAATTCGCGCCGAAAGGGAGGACCTTGGTCCCTGCACTTACGCCGTCTCACCATTCACTGGATTCCGCCTGCGCGGGAATGACGGAAGTAGCAGTCGGAACCAACCGCAAGTCAGTTCGAGCCGACAAACTCGGTCGCCAAGAGCAAACTCACTCGTCGAGCATGCGCACATCGCTGTCGCTGGCAGTCTTATTGTGATTGCCATTGGCGGCGAAAAATTCGTCCGGTTGATGCGGCACGACATCAATCACTTCCGTGTGTGCCCCGTGCACGTCGGCCGGCTCAGGATCAGGTTCGCCGGGGCCCATCTCGACACGGTACTTTTCCCCTGCGAATGCCAACTCGTCACCGGGTAACAAGGCTCCGCGAATGACGCGCTGTCCGTTCACCTTCGTGCCGTTGGTGCTTCCCAAATCACGGATGAAGAGCAATCCATCGGTCCGCACAATCAGACAATGCAGCTTGGAAATGCTGCTCTGATCGATGCAGACGTCACACAGATCGTCTTGGCGGCCGACCAAGGTCACGTCGCGCAGAATCTGAATGGGACGTCCACCGCGAAGCGGAACGAGTTGGGCGCGCATAAAAAACTACCTAGACCAGCCGGATTGGCTAATTTTCACCCTGATATTCTCCGTCGTACCCGGCTACTGTCAAGCGGTAAGTCCAATGAACGAAAAAGGATTCGTGAGCTAAAAGCGGACTTTAAGGCTAGTGGTTTGTCAGCATTGAATTTTAGGGTAGACGGATTTGAGTTTGTATCGAGCGTCGTCGATTTTCATTCGCCAGTCGATTCCCCGCTGCGTGTTATTGACGTCCGCTGACCATGCAGCGATTTCGCGCTGCAGAA
>CAIMFH010000107.1 GCA_903840265.1 uncultured Schlesneria sp.
CAGCCGGGAGGTTCTGTCACACAGCCGGGAGGTTCTGTCACACAGCCGGGAGGTTCTGTCACACAGCCGGGAGGTTCTGTCACACAGCCGGGAGGTTCTGTCACACAGCCGGGAGGTTCTGTCACCTATATATACGACCGCCTGTCCTCAGGCCCAACGGGCCGGCAGTTTTCCCAGCCAGGGTCGAAGGCCCTGGAACCGGCCACCCCAAATCTCACTTGAGGCCTGTAGGGCCGCTCTTTCTGTAGACTACCGTGAGAGAAACGTCCGGCCCTTCAGGCCTCCCAAATCGTTTTTAAACGCCGCATTCCTGGGCCGTCGACCCAGGCTAGGCAAACGTCCGACCCTTCGGGCCTGAGGAATCTCTCGTCGTCGAGTCGCCCGTCCAGAGGTTCTGTCACACAGACGACCGCACTATCTGAAAGCCACCGAAGCACTCAGGGTGATCGAGTTCGGTTCGCTCTGCATGAATTTAAGTTGGCTCTGCCTGAATACGTTCGATAATAGCAGTCCTTGACCGTTACAACCCCACTGAGCAGAGATTCGACAATGAATGAAGTGGCGGCACATCCATTGCATTACAGGTAATGGATCTTGCCGAACCTCAGTCAGGGATCGATACCATGCTAATGCTCCAACAAATTCGCCCGTTCTCGTTTCGACATCGGTACGCCCTCGTGTATTGGGCCTCTTTCTCTCGGCTCAATCTGATTACCAGCTACTGGAATCACACGGAACGATCTTGGGTGAAGACGCCGGACGAAGCGACTCTGTTTGAGACGGAAGCGGGAGCCCTCGTCTATCGGCGTGGCAACGCAGAACGGATGCAGAAATCATTGGAAGGCGCGGCCTAGCGAGGCAGTTGCGGGCGTGATCAAACGTTCTCGATGCCCACACACACTGGAAGCATGATGAAAGTTTGAGGCTGGTCCAGCCTGGTTCAGTCCCGGCCACCCGTTCGAGAGGTTGTCGGAATCGACGGAGCGGATTCCTGACCCCTTCGAGCTTGCCTCGACGGACCCGGGCTTGTGCACTATGTCGCCGCCCGCCCACTCAGTAGTGCAAAGGCCCACTTCCACCGAGATGAACTCGGTGGGGTGTCATGTAATAATCGTCTCAAAATCCGTGTTTCATCCGTGTCAATCCGTGGCTCGCCTTCTCTTCTTCCGTCTTCCAATTTGCAATTTTCATTTTGCAATTCGCAATTTGCAATGTCCCTTCCTTCCTCAACCAAAAAGGTCTCCCAATTGCCCGCGATCCCCATCCTGATGAGCTGGAGCGGTGGCAAAGATTGCTACCTGGCTCTGAACGCCCTGCGTCAGGATCCGCAGTACGAAGTCGTCGAACTGGTCAGCAGCGTCTGTCGCGAGACCGGTTGTGTCGGCATCCACGAAGTGCGGCGCGAGTTGATCCGCCAGCAGGCCGCGTCGCTCGGTCTGCCGCTGGCCGAAATCGACTTGTCCAGCGGGGCGTCGAACCAGGCTTACGAATCCGCTTGGCAGGGGTACTACTCCAGATGGCTGGCGGCCGGGGTGACTCGGGTCGGGTTTGGCGACCTCTTCCTGGAGGACATCCGAGCCTACCGCGAGCAGTTTTTGACGCGGCTGGGGCTGTCCGCCATCTTCCCTCTGTGGGGGCGTTCTACGTCGAGGCTGGCAGCCGACGCGATCGCAAGTGGAATGAGGGCCGTGCTTTGCAGTTGCGACTCCCAGAGGCTGGGGGCTCAGTTCGTGGGGCGAATATTCGATCAGGAGTTGCTCAACGACTTGCCCGCGGGGTGTGACCCCTGCGGGGAAAACGGCGAGTTTCACACGTTTGTGTTTGATGGGCCGGGGTTTGCCCAGCCGATACCGTGGCAGCGCGGCGAAGTTTGTCGCCGCGGTTCTGTCGACTTTTGCGATCTGCTTCCGGTACAACATGGGTAATGTAATAGGGTGAAAAGGCGTCGACCACGAATCTCACGAATTTGCACGAATCAAGAATGATGCAGGATGGCGTGCAGTAAGATGTGAAGGAGTGAGACAATTTCCTCCTCGACATATTTGTATTGATTCGTGGAGATTCGTCAGATTCGTGGTCAAAGTCTTCAGTGATTTCAC
This sequence comes from uncultured Schlesneria sp., assembly GCA_903840265.1. Taxonomy (GTDB): domain Bacteria; phylum Planctomycetota; class Planctomycetia; order Planctomycetales; family Planctomycetaceae; genus Schlesneria. Next base: position 2,100 of record CAIMFH010000107.1, read on the forward strand.
GGGGTGCGATTCGATAGCAGTCGCCTCGGCCGGTCGATTGATTTGAAAGAGTACTAATGCCTCAGCCGAAGTTTCAGTTTTTGATCAGCCTTTTGGTGTACACGGTTATCGTCCGACTGCTGCCGTACGTCTTGATGAACTGCGATATCAAGTCCGACCCTTCGGTGCTGTACTACCCCTGGAACTTCTCGCCGCTGACCGCCGTGTGCCTGTTCGGTGGTGCGTTCCTGGCAAGCCGACGGATGTCGTTCGTACTGCCGCTGGCGACGTTGTTCATCAGCGATGTGGTTATCGCGTTGGTCTCGGGACATCCAGACTGGGGCTTCCCGCTGACCCCCGAGGGAACGTTCACGATGGCCCGCTTCGGCCGTTGGATGTTCACGTACGCCTGCTTCGGATTGGCCGTCGTCCTGGGATCGCTATTAAAGGGACAAAAGCCGAAAGGTCTGCCAGCGAAAGCCCTCGCCCTGGGCCTGTCGTTTGAAGTCGTGTTCTTCCTGGCATCCAACTTCCTGGTCTGGACCAACTTCGGCATGACCGAAGCCCCGATCTATCCCATGACCTTCGCCGGCCTGTTGACCTGCTACTACGCCGCATTGCCCTTCGTCGTGAAGTCGCTACTCGGCACGACCGCGTTCACCCTGCTGCTGTTCAGCCCACTGGGTGTGCGAGCTGCGACCGAATCCGATGAAGAACAGCACGGCAAGCTGGCCCATGTCCGCGTGAAGTAAGCGAACGCGGCTGTCGCAACGATGAATAACAAGAGCCCGGATTGGAGTCATTCCAACCCGGGCTCTTGAGTTGCCTTGAGGGAGGCAGTTGCTTCATGCGAACAGGCCATCGACCGGCTTACCGCCATCGACGATCTTCATCGGCCGGCCGAGGGGGCTCATGTTTTCCTTGGAGGGATTCACCTCCAGCGACTTGCAGATCGAGCAGAACAGGTCGGGCACACTGACCGGATCTTTGACCAGGCTGGTTCCATCCTTCGATGTCTCGCCGATCACCTGTCCACCCTTGACGCCCCCACCAGCCAGCAGCGCATTGAAGTTGCGAGGCCAGTGATCGCGACCGGTGCGCGGGTTGACTCGCGGAGTCCGTCCGAACTCGCCAGTCCAGACGATCAGCGTCTTATCGAACAGGCCCCGCTGCTTGAGGTCGGCAATCAAGGCCGCCAGGGCCGGATCACACTGGCGAGCCAGTCCCTTCACCGCATCGAAGTTATCCTGATGAGTGTCCCAGTTCCCTAATCGCACCTCGACAAACGTGACTCCCGATTCGACCAGCCTTCGAGCCAGCAGGCACCCACGACCGAAGTCCGTGTTGCCATAGCTCTCACGAGTCGCCGCCGATTCATGGCTGAGATCAAACGTCTTGGTGAGCGGGCTGAGGACCAGCTTGGAAGACTTATCCGTGATGCGGCGATGATTCTCAACAACGGTGGCTCCCCCTTGAGACGCGAATTCGCCTTCCAGCTTGTCGAGCAATCCCAATCGCCGCTTGAAACGTGATTCGTTAACAGTCATCGCGACGTTCTCCGGCAGCTTACCCGGGTTGGCCACATGGAACGGTTCATAGTCGACCCCCAGGAAGCCCGCACCGCTGCCACCGATCCCCGCCGCGCGTCCATTGCCGATGGAAACGACCGCTGGCAATTCGCGTTCGGCGTGCGAGAGTTCATGAGCCAGATTGCAACCCAGGGCAGGGTGCTTGATCGAGCCCGAGGGAATGTAGCCGGTGTGCATCTGATAGACGGCTCGATCGTGCTGACCTTCTTTGTTGGTCATCGATCGAATGACCGCGATGTCCTGCATCTGCTTCGCGGTCTCTTCCCAGCCCTCGGCGATCTGAATGCCCGGCGCGGCAGTGCTGATCGCTTTGGTTGGCCCGCCACTATCGGTGCCGGGCTTGGGATCGAAGGTCTCTAACTGAGACGGACCACCCTGCATGAACAGCAGGATCATGGCTCGGCCCTGCTTGCGCAGATCGGCCGCTTGAGCGGACATCACGTCGTGAAAATTGAACGCCCCCGCCGCGGCAGCAGCCGATGTCCCGTAGAGGAACCCTCGCCGCGAAACGGATTGCCGATGGAGCGTGACATCTTCGTGCCAGGAGAATGCAGACATGAACAGGACTCCGATCAATCATCGTTTGGAGAGGAACTCGCTGGAGTTCAGCAGACTCCACATCAGGTCTTCATAGGCTTCGCCGCGCAGACCGACATCCTTGATGTAGGTCTGGCAGATCTCGATCTCGTGCTTCGACGGTTCGCGCGCCAGCACCAGCAGATAGAGTTCGCCCAACGCATCATTTTCATGCTTGTTCTCTCGCAGGATCTTGCCGAGTCGCGTGTTGTTGTTAGCTGTGAGAGCCGCTCGCAGAGCGTTGGAGTTCATCAGGTACAGCGACTGTGGCACGTTGCCGGTGATGTCGTCCTTGGGGACCGAGGGGTCGACTCCGAACAGGAAGTCGAACTGGAACCGAGGTTCGCGTTGATAGGCCCGCGGTCCCCCCATCGCATCGCGCCCTTCATTGGAATCTTCGTTGATACCCAGGACTTGGAACAACGAGTTGAACACCAAGTCCGCTCGCAGTCGCGTGGGTGTAACCGCAGCAAAGGGCAGGGCATCCTCGGCGACTGGCTTGGCAGCGACCTTCCGCTGATAGGTCTGAGTCATGGCGATCGTTCGCACCAGCCAGCGTATGTCGTGATCGTTGGAGACGAAGCCTTTCGCGAGTGCATCGATCGCTTCGGGGAAGCGGGCCGTTCGCGTTGGTCCCATGTCATCAATCGGCATGTAGAACCCTTCGCCCAGGAACTCGGCCCAGATGCGGTTGACGATGGCTCGCGCGAACCACGGGTTTTTGCGAGAGGTGAAGGACTCCGCGACGGCGGCTCGCCGGCCTTCGTCAGAGAGGCCTTGTCCGGGAGACGAGTCATCGACAAAGAACTTGGGCTGGATCAATTTCCCTTTGGAGGCGGGATCGTTCAGGTCGGGCATGTAGTGTTCGGTGGAACCTCGTCGAGCCTGATTCGGAACAGGCATGGATTTGATTTCTTCAGCTGTCAGTGCACCATCTTTGTTGGTGTCACCTTGCTCGAAGATGCGGTCCCGCAGTTGTGCGGGGATGCTTCCGCCGGGTGCTTGGGCCGCACGGTCACGCATCTCGTCCTTGGTGACCTTGCCGTCGCCATTGCGGTCGTTGAATCGGACGAACTGCTCGGGGTTCTCGCGGAAGAAGAAGCCGCGTCCACGGTCAGCGTCGACCGAAGCGATTTCGAACGCGAGTGGTTGCCGAGTCTGTCGGACGGCGATGCGAGGGAAGTAGGCGGCCAGTTCGTGGAACTGATTCCGTTTCCAGACATCCGACGGATGATCATGGCAGTTCGCGCATTGCATCTGGATGCCGAGGAAGATGCGACACGCTTCCGCGGCGACTTCCGCGGGTTGAGCTCCCTGTGCGATCAGCAGGGCGGTCTCGGGATGCTCATGGACATCGCCGGTGGCGGTGAGCATTGCAGTGACGATTCGATTCCAGCCGGCTCCCGAATTCAGTTTGTCCGCCATCCAAGTTTCGAAGTCGGCCTGCGCGATTCGAGCCCGATTTTCGGTGGCGGGCATGTAGACCACGTCGCGCCAGTAGCGAGCCCAATTCTTGCCGTACTCGGGCGATTGTAGCAGTTGCTCGATTAGGACTTGGCGTTTGTCCGCATCCGGGTCGAGCGAAAAGATCGTGACATCACGCGGTGAAGGGAGCTGGCCCGTGATGTCGAGAGTGGTTCGTCGTAGAAAATCAGCATCGTTACAACGATCCACCGGATTGACCCCGCTGTGGCGGAGATCGGTCAGAATCAATCGGTCGACCTCGGCAGCGACCGCGTTGGAATCAGCAGGTGTTCGATTGTCCGCTGCGCAGGCCGCGGCGGTGACGCCGCAACTCAATGTCAGGGCCAGGCCCACTGAAAACCATCGACTTCGCACGATCATTGCCGACTCCTTGGAGTCCTAGTGCAGGTAGCACTTAAGTGTCGCGTTGAAACATGGGTTAGACTAAGCGGTTTTCTGCTCGCGGGACGCCACAGTTACGTGGGATGCGCTCTAGAGGGCCGCACCGACATCGTCCGGGACGGACTATCCGTGATTGCTCAGATCATACTTTAAACCCCTGCATCCTCCAAAAGGTTTCGATGGTGAGGTGGCTCTACAGGAAAAGTTAAGGTAATCGCAGAACTCCACGTCACAACCGGTCTGGCTGCGTTGCGGGAATGGCCTGTCCGACCGTAAACTTTCAGGGAATCCAGACAAACATCCGATTTCCGCTGTGTTGCCGGACGGCATTCGCTGTCCTCAATGTCCGGCAGCAGCCTGTAAATCCCGAAAGCGACTTCTATGCCCGTCAAGGTTCGCTGCTCGAGCTGCGACAAAGTGTTGACTGTTCCCGACGCCGCACGTGGCAAAGCGGTCAAGTGCCCTCAATGCGACACCAAAATCGCTGTGCCGGCTGGTGATGCTGACGATTCCAAAGTCATCAAGCCGAAAAAGAAGCCCGCCGCTGCGGCTGCAGCCCCTAAACCGAAGAAGCGTGTCGATTCTGAAGACGCCCTGATGGCGCTCGATTTGCGCCGCGCCGAAGATACCAATGCCCGCATCTGCTCGAAGTGTGGCTTCGACATGCATGAGATGGACGAGGAAGAGACGGAATGTCCCAAGTGTGGCTTCGATATCGAAGCAGGGGGCATGGGCGTCAAGGCGAGAAAGCGAGCACTCAGAGGCCCGGATCCGGCGGACTTCTATCCGGGGTTGGCCAAGGACGCGGGCAAGTTCGTCGGCAAGAACATCATGCTCGCCTGGCGGACCGATGCTTATACGTTGGTTTCCCTGCTCATTTCACTTTTCTGTGCGTTCATGTATCTGTGGCTCTCGGCGTGGCCTCCGCGATACTTCTTCGCGCTGTGCTTCTCTGTTTCGTTCTTGGTGATCCCCGGCTGGCTATGGTACCTGGATACCGAAGTCATCAAGCTGACTTTGGAACGCAAAGATAAATTCAAGAAGCTCAATTTCGATTTCTTCCTGGCCAGTTCCAAGGGTGTGATTGGTGTTGCCTGGGCTTTGGTCGGGGCCGGGCCCATTTTGCTGTTGCCCGCCATGTTGGGCTATTACCTGGTCCACTACAGCGGGCAGCCAGAGTGGATGCTGCCAGTCTGCATCGGAATCGGCTTGCTGCCCATCGTCTGGATGCTGCCCATTACGATGTCTCACATGACGATGCCCATTTCCGTCCCGGCCTGGATGTTCTGGAAAGTCATTCAATTCTGGGGACGAACGCTGGGTGGTTGTTCGGTCTGGCTGATGTGGATTCTGGTGACCAACATCCCCAACTTCGCCGCGGCCGGATTGATCGCCGGGGTGTGGGGGAATGACATTCAAAACATCGTGCAGACGATGGAATCGAATGCGGATATCAATCGCCAGCTGCTTGCCGCAGAGAACGCTCCGAAGGGGAAGAACGCCAAGCCTGTCGATATCACGGCGATCGGCAAGCCCGTCGATGTCGACCTGAAGCCGTTGATCGGCCCGGTGATCATACTGATGGTGATGTGCCTGCCGATCGGCTTCATCGCCATGTTCAACATGCGTATCAATGGGCTGTTCACGTATTACTTCCGAGACCGCCTGGAACTGGTGGACAAGGCGAAGGATTACAAGTACGTCGCGAAAGCACGCCGCGATCCGAATGACGACGAGGAAGCACCGCGGACACTCCAGAAAGACGCCACCGAAGGGGTTGTGCTTGTTCTGGTCTTTGTGATCATGGGGTGCATCGGCGGAATGCTTTATGGAACACTGACCGATGCCGGCGTGACGAAGGGCGTCCTGGTTGGGGCTCGAATCGGGACTGCTCTCGCGAGCATCACCACGGGCCTCGCGCTGCTCACTAAGGCGTTTCAAACGAGCATCGGTTGGGGCTTCGCGTACCTTATTCCTTGCGTTGGACCTATCCTCTTCATCTCCAAGCACTGGGAATTAACGCGAAAAGAGTTCTTCCAGGCAATCGTCGTGTTTGTTCTTTCAGCGACCCTGGAGGTTCTGATGGCCGTTATGCTCGTGGCACCAGTGGAAGCACCACCACCCGTAGCGGCACCGGCCGCCGCGATGCCTGGTGCGCCATAGCAGCGACGGATAATGCTTGCCTTCCACTCGACCGCTGAATATCGATGGCGTCAATCGCTATTTACGTTCGTCGACGGTCACTTCTTCAAGGATCTGCCACTCCCCACAGGCGGCAACGCGCAGGTCGTCTAAGGCCACGTCGACTTCTTCCCCTTCGTCGCGAGGAGTGAAGTAGACGATGCCCGCCACTTCGTCCTCGCCGTTTCGCCACGCTCCATTTTCAAATTTCGTGTCCGAAATCTTGTTTGCGGGAGACCAGCCGATCGGATGGCACCAATGAGCACCGACCATGGGGGCCTGGTGCCCGATCTTAATGCGGAGAGCGTCCATGATTCACCTCGGTGAGAAACAGTTGTGAATGAAAAACCGACGTGGCTGCCGTCTTGGGGCCGATGATCTTTCCGAGACGCCGTTGTCAAATCATCTCGGGCGGGTGCAAGGAAGGTGCTGAAACATTGCATCCAGATACCGAGCCGCCTAAGACAGCCTGACGCACCTGATCTTTGTGGAAGCCACGTCGGTTGTAGGAAGTGGCGGTCAGTTCATTAACGAGTGGCGGCATTGATCGCTTGTCTCGTCGATCCGCCGTCCGCTGAGAAGTTTGCAAAGTCTCCGCGACAGACCTTCAACGCAATGCGTTCGGACTCGATCTCTTGAGTCGTGCGTATTCCCAATCGTCTCATCACGGGAATCGGCGGACACCAGCCTTGCAGGGCATGCTGCAGGAAGAAGCCTTGGACGACGGCCGACAGGAAGAACCAGCGCTTATTCGTCGTAATGCCCAAGCCAATCCCAGTCAGAGTCAGGATAGGTGCCACGGTCTCCAGGCAACGCTCGATATCCCACTCGGCATCGAGTTCGTTCAGGCGCCGAGTGATCGCCTGCGCACCCATGCGGCCATAGTGCTCGATATTTGCTTCAGTCTGGCGACGAATACGAGCGTTTGTTTCTTCGCAAGTATTGTCGGCGACTCGGTCTGCAGTCTTCGTCAACATTTTGAAAACCTCCCCACCAGAATGCGAATGTCATTCTCTAGGCGCTTCGTGGAAACATTATTTTGAGAACGTCACCAGTTGGTGCGGCATTTTCTGTTCCAACGGCTCAGGCGGGCCCTCGCCGCTGATTGCGATCGAAGATTGTCACTTTGCGATTCGCTTTGCTTTGCGAAGTATCAATCGGTGCCATTTATGCTCAGCGTGCAGATGATTGTGTGAATGTCGGGTTTGAGAGTTTGAGACGGTGCAACGGTTTTGGGATCTCGTCGGCCTAGTGCAAAGGCCCGCCTCCACCGAGATGAACTCGGTGGGGGTTGTCGGGTTGACGAAGCTGACTCTCGACCCCTTCGAGCTTGTCTCGATGGATACGGGCCTCTGCACTACGGCAACAAAGATCAGCTTGAAGGAGCCACTCGATGGGCCTCGTGGAATACAAACGCAAACGCCACTTCACGGAGACACCTGAACCGCGCGGCGTCCAGAACAAGGTGAGTGGGTCGCAGTACGTCATCCAAAAGCATGAGGCCAGCCATCTGCACTATGACTTCCGTTTGGAAATGGATGGCGTCCTCAAGAGTTGGGCGGTTCCGAAGGGGCCCAGTCTAGATCCTGCAACCAAGCGACTGGCTGTCCAGGTTGAAGACCATCCGGTTGCCTACGGCGGTTTCGAAGGAATCATTCCCGCGGGTCAATACGGCGGCGGCACTGTGATGCTGTGGGACACCGGGACGTGGGAACCGATTGGCGATGCCGAGGCAGGGCTGCGTGCGGGGAAACTGAAGTTCATCCTGCACGGCGAGAAACTGCGCGGCGGCTGGACGTTGGTGCGCACTCGCAGCAGCAAATCGAGTGACAAACCACAATGGCTGCTGATTAAAGAACGCGACGATGAGGCAGACAGCGATCACGACATTGTCGAAGAGCAACCACTGAGTGTCGCTTCTGGTCGAGATCTCAGCGGCATCGCTTCATCCAAGGAACGCGTCTGGGAATCAAAGGGGAAGAAGGGGGAAACGAACGCGGCGGCGGCCTCGCCGATTGTGAAGGCGACGAGACGCAAAGTGGCCAAGGCGAAGGAGACCGCCGCGGCTGAAAGCGATAGCGGCGTCAAGCAGACAATGCCGAAGAAGACGGAGGTGCAACTCGCGACGCTGACGGAAAAGCCTCCCGAAGGAGATGAATGGCTGCATGAGATCAAGTTTGACGGCTATCGCATGATCTGCCGGATCGACAACGGCAAGATCACCTTCACCAGTCGCAATCAGTTGGATTGGACGAATCGCCTGTCGGGGCTCGTGAAAGCGACGGGTCGTATTAAAGCGAAGCAGGCGATTCTCGATGGCGAGGTCGTGATTGTTCAGCCGGACGGCACGACCGATTTCCAGGCGTTGCAGAATGCTTTCCGTGAAGGTCGCAGCGATGACATGAAATACATCGCCTTCGATCTACTCTATCTGGATGGCCGCAGCCTGATCGAGTTGCCATTAGAAGAACGCAAGCAACTATTGCAGACGCTGCTTAAGGAATCCGGTACCAACAAGGCGCTTCAGTTCTCGGAACACGTCGATGGCCGCGGTGATGAGTTCAAGCAGCAGGCCTGTCGTCTGCATCTGGAAGGGATGATCTGCAAGCGGCGAGACCAGCCGTATCGGCCCGGACGAAGCTTGGACTGGCTGAAGGTCAAATGCCTGCAGAAGGATGAATTTGTCATCGGGGGTTACACGGACCCGAGCGGCTCGCGGTCGGGATTCGGTGCTTTGCTCGTCGGTTATCATGACGAGCAGGGTGAGCTGCACTATGCCGGAAAGGTCGGCACGGGGTTTAACGAACACGACCTGAAGGATCTGGGTGATCGACTTCAGCAGCTTGAACAGGCTAAGTCACCGTTCGTCGATCTGCAGCAGAAGAAGGGGGACGTTCGTACTGCGCACTGGATCAAGCCGGAACTGGTTGGCCAGTTCAACTACGCAAATCGGACAAAAGAAGGTCGCCTGCGGCATGCGTCATTCCAGGGATTGCGAGAAGACAAGGCGGCGACAGAGGTGACGCTGGATGAGCCGACGCCAATCGCGACTGCCACGAAGCGGGCCAGCAAGACTGCCACAGCCAAGAAAGAATCAGCGAAGGCAAAACCGGCAGCCGCGCAGAAGAAGACCAAATCTGACGTTGCAGATGCGGCGAAAGCAGACGCCGATACGTTCGAAGGAGTCCGGCTGACCCATCCCGAGAAGGTGCTTTATCCCGAGGATGACATCACGAAGCTGGAGTTGGCCGAATACTACCGCGACATTGCCGATTGGCTGTTGCCTCATCTGGTGCATCGACCTGTCGTGCTGGTTCGTTGTCCGGACGGGCAGGGGAAGGAAACCTTTTATCAGAAGCATCCCGGCGTAGGCAGTCCCGACAATCTGCGGCAGATTCCGATCAAGGAGAAGCAGAAAACTGCGAACTACCTGTTGGTTGATGACGCAGCGGGGTTGATCTCGCTCGCTCAAGTCAGTGCTCTCGAACTGCATGCCTGGGGTTCGCGTGAAGATAAGCTGGAACTGCCTGATCGACTGATCTTCGACCTCGATCCTGCTCCCGATGTGCCGTGGAGTCAGGTGATCGACAGCGCGAAACAAGTGAAGCAGTTTCTGGAAGATCTAGGCCTGCGCAGCTTCGTGAAGACCACGGGAGGGAAGGGGCTGCATCTGGTTGTTCCCATTGAGCGACGGCACGACTGGAACGAGGCGAAAGCTTTCTGCAAGCAAGTCGCCGAGTCCATCGAAACGGCAGCGCCCACTCGATTCACTTCGAACATGTCGAAGGCGGCGCGTCCGAAACGGATCTACATTGATTATCTGAGAAACGGCCGCGGCTCGACGGCAGTGATTCCGTATTCACCGCGAGCTCGAACGGGAGCTCCGGTCTCGACGCCTCTGGCATGGGACGAACTCAGTGAAAAGATGTATTCGGATCACTTCACGATCCGCAACGTCCTGCGCCGGCTCGCTTCCATCAAACAAGATCCGTGGGAGGAGCTGAGTACGACTCGACAGAGCCTGTCGCAGCCGATCAAGAAACTGAAATCACTGACTCAAGGCTGACCCAATAAAGTCACATGCAGGAGAGAGCGAAATGGCGAAAAAAGCAGCCGCAGTCAAACCAGCAGGCGAACGCGCCAGTTGGAAGGGTCAACTGAATTTCGGACTGGTCTCCTTCGCGGTCGAGGCGTTCAACGCCCTCAATCGACAAAAGGGCGATGTCCATTTTCACCAATTGCACGCCAAGTGTCACAGCCGCATTCATTACCAGAAGGTCTGCCCGGTTCACGGCGAGGTCCCCAATGACGAAATCGTTTCCGGCTACGAAGTGAGCAAAGGGAAGTACGTCGAATTCGATCCCGAAGAACTCGACAAGCTGCGGACGGACAGCGAGAAGGCATTGAACATCGACGCCTTCATCCCGCCCGAGACGATCGATCCGCTCTATTTCGACGGAAGGATGTACTACCTGCTGCCGGCCAATTCGGGATCGCATGAAGCGTTCAGCGTCGTTGTCAGTGCCATGGAAAAGGAAGGCCAGTACGGAGTCGGCCGGATCGTGATGTCCGGCAAAGATCAAATCGTGCTACTGCGCCCGATGGACGGCTTGTTGCACATGGCGATGCTGAACTACTCAGCCGAAATCCGCCCCGCCACCGAGATGAAAGTGGCGAAGGCCAAAGCCGGCAAAGACCAGGCCAAGCAACTCAAGATCGCCCAGTCCCTGATCCAACAATGGACCGACGACAAATTCGATTTCGCGCAATACAAAGACGACTACAAACAACGAGTCGAAAAGCTGATCGCCTCCAAGGTGAAAGGCCGCAAGATCGAAGCCCCGAAAGAAGAGGCCGAAGAACCGGTCACGTTGAACCTGATGGAAGCACTGCAGAAGAGCCTGGCGAAATCCGGTGCGCCCAAGAAGAAGAGTTCGACATCGCGAAAGTCACGTTCGGCGTGAATAGAATATGAGTCCACCCCGTTACGATGTTGTCAGTCCCGTTGCTGGAGGCCGCGAACCCTAAGATCAAGAGATAGAAATGTTGGTGACCTTTGATCGATGAGAATATCTGTCTAATAATCGTCGCGGTTTTCGTAACCGCTCTGGCGGGCGCGCTGAGTTATACGCGTTCTGAGAAAACGGATGCTTCCACCCTTCAAGCCTCCCCGGTCACCGGAATTCTCGCGATATTGATGGGCTTGTTTCCGTTTGGCTTCGGTCTGTACGCGTTCTTGGTGTCTTTCCCTGCACTGATGAAACCGAAGCCGGCGTCCCCGACTCTCACCGACCACGACATCGTGCCGTTCATTTTGATTGCTTGCGCGGTGATGGCGGGTGTTTATTTTCTGGCGGCGGCAAATACACTTTACCGACCACAAATCGCTTGGCGACTCCATCTCGCTCTGGCAATTCCATGGATCCCATTCGAGTTCGGAGTGCTGATCTTCATCTTGACTTCCTTTTCTCGGAATAATCAATCTATAAGTGAGCCGCTCGATTGGCGAGGATTACTGCTCATGTATCCAATATTGATCGCTCCATTTCATTCCTTCTTTGCCTTTCGAGACACTTGGCGGGTGTTTCGAGCTCGCCGTTGAGCGTGGGAAAACTGTCGCCGCTTTAGTCCATCGCAAGGCCGAGCCAGCAGGGGGTTCAAAAGTATCGCGTGTTGATCCGAAGCCCGTTGTTTATCGAAGGCGATTTACCTTTGACGTTCGAGAGGAGGAGCGATGGCGAAATGGCGGCGAGAGTTCGCAGAGCTTTTCCCCGACGTAGGCAGACGCCTCAGCGGCGACTATAAGTCGATTCATGCCGCATTTATTGAACTCCGTTGTGAATTGCCTGGCCGAGTAGCCGCGGGGGACACCGAGTTCCTTCGGCGAATGTTCTTGTTCGCAGAATCCTCCCTCGAATCAAAAAACGAAGCCTTTGTTAACGCCGTCTATACTTGCCTATTGGAACACGTGTTCCAAGATGTCACCGAATCACAGTACCCGGCGATCCGTCCCTATTTGACACCACGGATGCTGAATGCAATTGAGACATGGGGCTTTTCAAAAATTCCCGACGCTTTCAAGAAGATCATGCAACATTCAGTTCGAACAATACGAACCCTCCAATGACACATGTTCCCAATCGCCTGTGGGCGACGAAACGTAGACCACAGTCACCCTGCCGGTCGGCCTAGTTTTGGAGACCCAACATGTCTGCAATCTTTTCGGGTGACGCTGATTCGATTTTGTCGCGGGCAAAAAGCATCGCTCACGAAGCATCTCACGAGTACGTCGGCACCGACCATATCTTTGCAGCGATCTGTGAGAGGGGTGTTGTGGTGCTTAGTGAGTTTCTCACGAGACGAAGCATTTCCGTTGCTACGGTTATTGAGAAGGTCCGCGAAATGGGGTTCGGCCGCGTCTTCCCCGCATCCGAATTGCCGTTTACACCGAAGGCTAAGGACGTACTCTGTCGTGCAATCAGGCTGACGCACTGTTTTCCCGTCACTGCGGAGAGAATTCTATACGCCATCTTAGAAGGGGCTTGTCGCGCGAAAGGGAATGACGGCACTGTCTGGCTGCTGACGCGGCTTGGAATTTCTGTTTCGGAGATGCATAGCCTATTGCAGAGGATCGAACCTCCCACGTGTTGGCCTCCGGATGATCCACCTCTGCGTGCGGGGCAAGGCGAGTAGGGCCATTAAATGGATGTTGGTGATAGTTCAAACTCATTCATGTCAATTGAAGGCTTGAAGCTGCCCTTTCCCTTTTCTGGAGTGACAAAACGCGTTTTTGCGTCGAAAGAAATCGGCAATGACAACAGGCGAAGTCGAAGTGGGCCGCGCCACTGAGAGCGATCTGGATGGGATTGTGGAGCTTCAAGCGGCGAATCAGCCTGACCGGGGCGGGATGCTCTCTGCGAGTCTCTCTCGCTCTCGCATCGCCGAGATGATTCGCGAGATGCCGTTGATTGTGGCTCGCCGTGACGGTCGCATTGTGGGCTTTCTGATGACTGGTTCGCGGGCGATGGCCGCTGAGGTTCCGATCGTTAATGCGATGCTAGCGGTGTACCCTGGCGCGTCCGATGCTTATGTGTACGGCCCCACCTGCGTCGCTGCCGAAGAGCGGGGCAACGGGTTGGCTCAGGCGATGTTCGCGGAGTTGCAGCGATTGCTGCCAGCACGTGAAGGGATTCTTTTCATTCGACGCGACAACGCGGCCTCACTGCGGGCTCATCATAAGATGGGAATGAACGAAGTCGGTCGCTTTGTGTTTGCTGGGAATGATTTTTCGATTCTTTCGTATGTTGGGTGAAGCGGCAGAGGTCGAGCAGTTGCTCATTTCAGCGGGTGCTGCACGGATATCGTGATTCCTGCAGTGTTGTTAGTATCACGGCACCCGAATTCTTCATAATTTAAGATCCAGGTGGTGATTGTGAGCCCGGAAGAGTCGACGCGCATTCGTGATCTGGAACGGAAAGTGGAACTCCTGACCTATGCCTCTATCGTCCAAGTCATTGGACTGGCATACCTCTTGGGGCTCCTCTCATTCGCGATTCTCTGTTTTCTGCTGTTGCTGCCAATACTCTTCTTCATGCACAAGAGACTTCCGGCAATGGCTCGACGATGCGGACGATGGTTCTCGTTCATTTTCGCTTCACCCAGACCATGAATTATCGTGTTGACTATGCCAAACGCACCAGCAGAGATCTCTTCATCACACATCGAACTACTCCGCGCGGCCTATGCGGCTTTCAATGCACGGGACATTGATGTGGCCCTCGCCCTGATGACGCCGGATGTGGCTTGGCCGTGCGCGTTCAAAGGGGGCTTTGTCCGCGGGCCGGAAGAGGTTCGTGCTTACTGGACGGAGCAGTGGAGCGAGATCGACCCGCATGTGGAGCCGCTGTCGTTTCACGCTGAGGATGGCGGGCAAATCCTGGTCGAGGTGCATCAGGTCGTGCGTGACATGGAGGGAACCCTTCTTGCCGATGATCGCGTCGGTCATCGTTTCTCCGTTGAGAAGGGTTTAATTCAACGCATGGAGGTCTGTTCGCTTCCCTAGGCCAACCGAGTCAACGAGGCGAAGGCAACGAAATGAATCACGATGAGTTAGCAGCGATCGAAGAACGGCTTGGGGTGCGATTCCCGCAGCCGTATCGCGATTCACTTCTTAAAGGTGTGCAAATCGACGACGACGATCCTGAACCCTATTTCCATCAAGATCCAACTGAGATACTGATCACTAATCTCGAATTGCGAATGTCTCCAGGCTCAGGTATCTTTGCCGGCGCGGCATGGCCGAGCAACTACATCTGCATCGGGAAGGATGGCTGCGGCAACTATTACTCAATTCCCACATCCGATCTGCAATGTGCCGTCTGGTTTTTTGACCACGAAGCCAACACATTCGAGACGATCAGCGCTAACCTTGATGGCTATTTTGCATACCTCACGGATCTGTCTAAAAAGTTCGCTAGCTTGTATGGGAGCCGAACTCCTGTTGCTCCTCCCGCCATCTCAGGTGTGAAAGATCCCGATGCTGTACTAGCTCGCTCAAAGACTCCACGGGAAAGCATCCTTAACCCAATTGCTCTGGATGAATGGGCGGCATTCGTTGATTCGGATGTCGACTTAGAAATGCAGGGATACAGCACTCGGATGAATCCCTTCAGGGGGGGAGAAATCCGAATCGACTATCCCGGCTTGGCAATAATGCGCGTTGACGGTCACGTTTGCGAATTTAAGTATATCTTTGGCCGCATCGTGGCGACGCGTCCCGTCGCCGCCGTAATCGCAAAGCTCGAACTGGCGGCGGTGGCGCTCAATGGCAGAGTGCTCACTGGTCGGTAGTTGCATGCGGCCAGCGGCTTAACAACCGCCCCGGCGGCTCGGATCGAGTGGATTGCTTGCCCGCGGAGGACAGTGCTCGAATCTCATTACCGAATCGACTGTGGGCGACGACGCGTTGACCACAGCTACCCCCCCGGCGACCGCAGCGAAACTCTTAGAATTCCTTCTCGGCTGGACAAAGCTGGCGGATCGCTTAGAATCTAGTTGTCCCGCTCACCTGCCTGGCCACCTTGCCGGGCCTTCCGAGTGGATACCGCACAGTCGACGCAATCCGTGCGATTGAACTGATTCGCGGCACTCATCCGTTCAGCTCCTTGTACTCGGCTTGCGTCCGCTCTGTTGCTGCTTCAAGATGCGGCGACTGCGCAATCGGAGAGACCCCATGGCGACCGAAAAAGATCTGTTTGATGACTCGACCATGACGTTTGGCGAGCATCTGGAAGTCCTGCGGACTCATTTGATCCGGGCTCTGCTGGGCCTGTCCATCTGTGTCATTCTGGCATTGATGTATGGCGAGAACCTCGTGCGGCTGATTCGCCAACCGGTCGACGCGGCACTGCGTCGAGCCAACTTTGTCGCCAAAGTGGAAGACAACGTCAAAGGGGTCACTTTCTGGGACTCGATCAAAGGCTGGTTTTTACCGCCCGACACGTCGGCGTCGCTGCTGCCAGAGAACGCTCCGCTGGTAACTCCGGAAGCGCGTCGCACGATTTCGCTCCAGCTTCCTGCGTATGAATTGGCCGACCAGTTGCATGAGGCGGCACCAGACAGCTATCCAGCGCCTCCGGAAGTGTTGAAGGAGCGGATGCTGACATTGCACGCTCAGTCTGACGCCTTTCTGCAGTTCCGCACGGAAATGGACAAGATGTCTCGGCCGGTGACGCTGAACGTGCAGGAAGCGTTCGTCACGTACATGAAGGTGTCGTTCGTCGCCGGTCTGATCGCAGCCAGTCCGTGGGTGCTGTACCAGTTGTGGCTGTTCATCGCTGCCGGCCTGTATCCGCACGAACGTAAGTACATCTATACCTACCTCCCCATGAGCATCGTGTTGTTCCTGGGAGGCGTCGGCTTCTGCTTCTATGCCGTGTTGCCGACGGTGCTGGACTTTCTGTTGGGCTACAACGCTCGTATCGAGCTGACGGCGCAGATCCGGATTTCGGAGTGGATCAGCTTTGCCATCATGCTGCCGCTGATGTTCGGGCTGAGTTTTCAGTTGCCGTTGATCATGCTGTTCCTGGCGAAGATCAATATCTTCACCGTCGAGCAGTATCTGGGTCAGTGGCGGATCGCGGTGATGGCAATCGCGATCATCTCGATGTTGCTGACGCCGACGCCGGATCCGATGACCATGATCATGATGATGGTCCCGCTGCTATTGCTGTATGCGTTGGGCGTCCTGCTGTGTCATTGGAGCAAGCCGAAGCCGACCGTTGAAGTCGCGACGTAACGGATTATTGCGGAAGTAAGTGGTTAAGGCGGAGCCACGGATTTTCACGGATAGAACATAGCGATGAACTAAGTGACGTTACTCAAGCGTCATGGGATTGATGTCGACGAGAAGTACGTCCGGGGCCGAGTGCGAAAGGCTTGTTGGCACGGCCGCGGGCAATCTTCGGCCCAATCTCTTGGCGAGATTGGCTACAAGGTCGGACTACCAAAACAAACAGGGCGTCGCATTGGCGACGCCCTGTTGTTTGAACTAGGGACGATCTGCAATCGCTATTGCATGTCCTTGGCGAAGTCGGCGGTGACTGCACCGATGAACTTCAGCACGCATTCACTGACGTCCATCCAGCCGTCGACCTTGTTTCCGTCCTTCTTAATTTCACCACTGAACAAGGAATCGCATCCTGCCGTCGCTTCGACAGCCAGCTTGCGAACTCGTTCGAGGTCTTTGTCACGCTGCTTGATGCGAGCCTTCTCGTCCTTCGTCAGCTTTTCATCAATGGGCTGTTCTTCCGGGCGAAGGATATCCATCACCTCGATCAAGCGAGCCGCATTGGCCGTGAAGTAGACCACTCGCGGATCGACCGCTTCAGGAGCAGGTTTCGCCGCTTCCTTGATTGCTGCTTCCAATTCCTTCAGCGCATCGACGCCAGCAGCACCCCAGACCGTGTCCTTCGATGTCGCGACGTAGATCGTTTGTTCGCCGGGGAACAGCTTCTGAAAAGCGGCCTTGCGATGGTCAGGGATACCCACCGAGTGAACGCTGAAGTCATCGCCGATCTTATGCATGTCGAGCTTGATGTCGCGGCTGGCATTCACTTGTGGCAGCAACTTGACGATCTCGTCTGCCTTTTTGCCGTCGGCCACGCGAGCTCCACAGACCAACGTGTGTTTGCCATCGCCGGCAGAATGGAGATCCATGAAGAGATCTGCCACGCCGAGTGCAATGGTATCGTTGAGCATATCGATCAGGATATTGGATGCTGCCTTGACTGCCTTCTTCTGCTCAGCAGTCTTAAAGGTGACTCGCCGATCGATCTGCAGTTCCAGTGTCGGTCGCACCGTCTTGTAGAACTCTTTCAGATGATCTTCTCGCAGTTTATCCAAGCCGAAGTTGATCTTGCCCGAGACGGCAGGCTCTTTGTGAAGCGTGACGTTGGCAAAGTGGCTGGACTTCGTGGCCAGCGCCTGGGCGCTCTTCTCGAGATCGCTATTGGGCAATGCGGTCAGACTGAACTCGGAGCGACCCTTTCCGGCCATCCCGTTGGCACCGATCGTCGTGGTCCAGCCAGCCAGGAATTCATCGATATCCACCACGAAGCGTTCGGCTTCGTTCAGATTTTGTTCCATGGACAGTTTGCGCAGCGCGAATTCGCTCTTGTCTTCGCTGCGCTTCGTGGAGAGTCCGGCTTCGAGTTGCTTGCGCAGCTCTTTGAAGCTGGCTTTGCGAGCGGCGACGTCTGCGGGGGCCGCGCTGTTTTTCAACGAAACGGCGACATCATAGCCTTTTGCCAGCAGGGCTTTCACACCCTTTTCAGGGTCTCCAATCGGGTCAGGAAGATTCGCTGGAACAGCGGCCTGATTGGGGGCGAATGATCCGTACCCGTTGAGGTACCGCATGAAGAAGGGATTCTTGGCAGGCCCCCCCTTCTTGTTGTTTCCCTGGGTGACCGTATACAGGTTGCCACCTTGGCCGAGCGGCTTCACGTTGAAGCCCATGCCGTTCAAGTTGTTGAGGAAACTCTGTCCGCCGGCGAGCTTCTTAACAGGGAAGTGCATCTCGTAGTCGACGGTTTTGCCGATCAGGATATCAACACGGATCGGCTTGGTCGGATCGAGACCTTCGGCGAAGCTGTCGAGCAACGGTTCGAGGGTCGTCCCCCATTGCTTCTTGAGGGCTGGGGTGGGGCTGAGCTCCACCAAGTATTTGAGATCGCTTTTCAGTTGATCGATGCCAGGTTGGACAACCTGGATCCTGGCTTCGGATTGGGCCAAAGCGGATTGCACCATCAACAGTGCTGCGGTCAGGGTCAGAAATAGGGGTTTCCGCACGGACACTGGTCACTCCTTTCGTTCGCGTCGGTCGGCAGGACATCTATGCAAGTCGATCGGATTCTAACGATGGGGGGCAGGTTGGGGAAGACGCGCGGGTCAGGTTTAGGCGGCTTACCGCAACCAAATCAGCCTATCTGGTTAACCTATATCCACTATCTTGGCGTGACTTGGCCGAAGTGGCCACGTTTGGCTACGACGGAAGTCGGCTGGGATAGCCGTAAAGATCGAACGATTTCTGCCAGCGTGAATAGACCTTCCGCATCGTCCCTTCGTCCATGTTGAACGAGTTCTTGCGATATTCGTTCAGTGAAGGAAGCTCTTTCTGCAGAGTTGGTTCTACCTTGTCCCAACCACCCAGACTGAGCGCATCGTAGACCTGTTTCATCTGACCCATTGGATCCGCTTCCAGGTCTTCGAATTTAATCTCGTGCAGGCGGCCGGCTGGGATCAACTGCTTGGTATTTTCGTATGTGTCGATGCAGTCGCTGTAGACCTGGAAGATCTCTTCATCCATCCCTTTGAGATTCGCTGTGCCCAGTCCGTTTTCCAGGAACAAGGTCTTTCGCAGATGCATGCTCGAACTGAAGACTGCATACGGATCACGATAAATGTAGACGAACTTGGCGTCCGGAAACATTTCCAGCAATACAGGAACGCGGAATGTATGTGACGGTGATTTCAACACGATCGGCTTGTTATCTCGCACGGTCAGCTTCTTGACGAACGTCATGAAAGCGTCTTGCCAGCGGCGGCGTTCGTCGGGCGTTAACTGCTTCAGATCGAAGAAACGGCACGTTTTATCGGGGGCTCCCTGATGAGCCAGCATCAGATACGGAGACATCAGTGTCAGCAGCAGCAGTGCCATTTCATCTTCCTGCGGCAGACTCCAGCCGGCAGGAATGTTGTCCATGGGTCGCGTTTTCGGCAGCACCCAGCCGGTCAGTCGCGTGACGATTTTCTCGGTCAACAGAAAGTTGCCCGGATACATCACCTGATACAAGTTGGGGTAGGTGAACTGGGGATCGAGCGTCATCAGGTTGTGCAGCAACGTGGTGCCGCTGCGCCAGTGTCCCAGAATGAAGATGGGGGGATGTTCGATCTTCTGCCGAGCGATCTTGCCGCCGAACAGCACTGATTCCCAAAGATCACTCGACGAATTCAGCATGCTCAGCGGCGTGATGGTCGCCATCCGTGGCAAGGCTGCCAAACCCATGGGGGGACGACTGGCGAGCAATCGCAACCACGTTCCGAACGTCAGTCCATGCCAGACGCAAAAATGGCCCTGTTTTTTCGGTTTGCTTTCCGGCCGGTTGGTTTTCAGTTCGGCGGCGGGTGATTCGGCGATTGGGCTGGTCGGGGGAGTCGAAGTCACTCGGCACTCTTCCTAGTGCGGGTCGCACTTCCGTGACGCGTTGAAACAGGGGTTAGACACAGTGGGTTTCCGCTCGCGGGACGCCACAGTCAGGCAGCGCTCTTAGGTGGTGAACAGAGTCGACACCATGCCCATCAGGTCGACACGCGATCCTTCGCAACAGCTTGCGAAGGTCCGCAAATTAGCAGGTTTTCACGGTCCATGCGAGTTCGGATGCGGGTTTCGCAGGTGAGTGTGGCACGCCCTGAGTCTTCGAAGGGCGTGGGATTTCGGTTTCATTCAAGACCACGCCCTTCGCAAAGCCTCAGAGCGTGCCACCCAAATTGAAAAAAGCGATTGCCCTGGCGGGTTTCGACCCCTTCCTATCGACCACGAGTGATTTCAACTGGAATCATAGACTCGACGGCGAGCAACTCGGTCATTGAGAGCCGTGCCACCGATCAAATGGTGATAATCAGGCCAGTCGCTCTTCGAAAATCGCGGTTCGGTACATGGTTCGGACAACTCGGAATCCGATACTTCGATACAGGTCCACGGCGGGCTGATTGGTGGCGGTGACTTCCAGCACGATGCGGTGGCGACTGGCGAGTGCAAAGCCTTCGAGCGACTTCAACACGAGGGCTCGACCCAGTCCCAGTCCACGATGCTCGGGAACAACACCGACGTTTTGGATGGCCCCGTTGATTGGTGAGGGACCCAAGCCCTGAATCGTGCCACAGTCTTCCGGAATTCCGTGCTGATTGCGACAGACGATCAACCACGTCGCCGGGCCCAGGAAGCTGTCCTGCTGACTGATTTCATGCATCAACCTGACGCAACCGAAATATTCACCCAGACTCGGAAAGACCTCCGCATCCATCTCGTCGCGAAAACTGCGATGCTTGGTGAGGGCATGTCGTTCGACATCGGCCTCATCCCATTCGTTCCAGTCATACCCTTCAGGCAATTCCGCGACCGGGATCGGCGTGTTCGCCAGATCGATCTCCATGCGGTAGCGTTTGAAGTAGTGCAGTCGCGTTGACATGCCTCGATTCTAAACTGCGAAATCGCCTCGTCAAACGCTGCCGATTGCGGTTTTGCGAACGATTATCGCGGAGTTTTCCGGAGAGGTCGAAGATATCGATTTCGACAGGACGCTGCTTACGGCAGCCAAAGTTTTGCGGTCCCTTCCGTGGTTCGCTGGCGAGCGACTCGACGAGCCTTCAGGCGGACATACGGGGGGACAAAGCGGCCTCGATAGCCGAAATGGTCGACGGCGGCTTTGTAGTCGGCTCGGCGAGGTTCGCGCAGGTCTTCCAGCACGAAGCCGGTGCGGCATAAACCTCCAACCAGTTCGTCCCAGCGATGCAGGTATTCGACCGCTCCCGATTCGCGATACGACGTGTCTTCGACCTTGGGCAGCGGTCCTTCGTGAAAGTATTCGATCCCGACGACGAAGTGATTACGCGGAGTCCGTTCGGTGATCTGGGCACAGATGGGCTGCTTGTGTTGACTGATGTAGAGGCCGCCGTCTCGCAACAGCCGTGCGATCTGTTCGTAGACCGACACGATGCTGGGGACGTAACAGGTGCTGACCGGCTGGTGGACGATGTCGAAGCTTTCTTCGGGCAGCATCGACAGGTCATCCATCGAGGCTTCGAGGGTGGTGACAGTCAGGCCGCGCCGGGTCGCTTCACGCCGATCAAGCTCCAGCATGCCGGGGCTAAGATCGACCACGGTGACGTGAGCCCCCGCTCCGGCGTACAAGATCGACTGCCAGCCGCCACCTGAGGCGAGACACAGCACGTGCAGGCCGGCGACGCTGGCGGGGAGCCAATTGCGGCCATCGAGCGCTTTGAGCGGATCGCGAAGCTCTTCGTCGGAAGCGACCTTGGCAAACTGACTACCATCGGACAGCCTGTTCCACGCCGCCTGATTCTGTCGGCGATAGCTGTGCGACGAAAACTCTTTCGACATCGGCCTGCGACCTTTTCCAGAGATTGCTCGAAACAATCGAGCGCGAACTGGGAAGTCTACCGCTTGGATGAAGTGTTGTCGTGCTAATTCATCAGGATGGGGTGCAGTTATCCAACCGCAGCGATAGCAATTTTGCATCGCGGCGGATTCAACGCAAAGGCGCGAAGGCGCCGAGACGCAAAGAATGAAAGGGGCGAAGGCCTTTCTGAATGATCAGGTTCTTCCTTTGCGACCTTGCGCCTTCGCGCCTTTGCGTTGAAAACCCTATTTTTCAATGAGGCGACTGCGAAGTTAAATCATCACGACGAGCGTCGCTGACCACGGATGAATTCGTGCAACTTGCGGATGGCTGGGTCCCATTGGCCTTGGCGTGCTTCGTCGATGTACGACTTCAACTGCCGATGAGCGGCATCGGGAAGTTCTTTGCTGGAGTGCAGTCCTTCGATGCGGGCGGCACTCTTGTCCAAGAGTTCCACTCGGCGCGATGAGATCGCCGTGTACAAGGCATCCACAGCCGACATGACTTCGTCGCTGGGACCCATCTGCGCGGGGCGTCCGCAACCGATGATCAAGGAGAGAAGCAGCAGGATCACCAACCTAATGCGATGGGCAGGGCGGTTCATCGTTAGAAGTCCCCCACGATTTCGCTGCCGTTTCGCGTCGACAGGGCGATCCAGGTGAATGGATCGATGAACTGTGACACGAAGCGAACGGACCCGTCGCCCATCAGGATGTGAGCCCCACCAACGTGTTCCGAATACATCTCGTCGGTATGCCCAAACGGATTGTTCGGGGCGTGAATAATCACCTGGGGATGGTCATGTGTATCCGGTCCACTATGAGCCCCGACCAGACAACCACCACTATTGCAGTCCGAAGGAAACGGCGGCTTGGGACAGGTGGCTGCAAACGGAACCACTCCGACCCAGGTCTTGTTGCTGAGGATCGAACTGTGTTCGCCGAGGAACACGGTTTGTGACAGCCCGTCGGAGACACTCGCAGAAGAGATTCGCGAGTTCCGATAGAACGGTCCGTCGATGACCGCGGGCAGGTTGCCATTGGCCGGGATTGGTTCGGGAATCGAGAAGTCATCGTAATCGGCGACTCGGCCCCAAGGCTGGTGGATGCCGGCATTCGTCAGGTAGTGCGAATGAGCAAAGTAAACCGCGGGACTGAGCGGCGTCGGGTTACGAGGAGCGGTCGCTGTTGATCCGTTGTAACGCTCCACGAAAAAACCATCGCTGCCCCCTGTCGCCGAAGGACACAGAAAGGCCGCCAGCTTGGTCCGAGCGGCTGTGGCGTTCGCTGCGGACCAACAGGCCTGGTTCAGATCGAACGCATTGTAAAGAGGTGCTTGATCGAGGGCCGGCAACAACAGCGTTCCCCACGCCAAGCCCGAAGAGCCGTTTCCATTGTCGTCCGGATACGTGACTCCGTTCACCGTTCCCGAGACATACGGATTGCCCACATAGGCGGGCGGAAAAACCGAATTGCTGTCGTGATAATTGTGCAACGCCAGCCCCAATTGCTTCAGATTGTTTTTGCATTGAGTCCGCCGGGCTGCTTCACGCGCCTGTTGGACGGCGGGCAGCAGTAATGCCATCAAGACGGCGATCACAGCGACGACGACCAGCAATTCAATGAGCGTAAAGCCTTTCCTGTAATGCTATTTTGTTTCTTTGAAAACCATTGTTTGATTCCAGTGGAAGATGTCAGTTTGTTTTGCAAAACTGTTATTTTGAGTAATCAAAATATCGAGAATGGAATCTACAAATCGTAGGACGGTACGTCAAGCGGGATCTCCTGCGTGAGACGGTGAATCTGGCGCAGGGAGGTGCGACGACACTGCTGTCACGTTTCGGAATTCACCGGTCAGTAACCGACCGGCGCGGGCGATTTTCGTGGGCGTTTTTTTACGTTCGCTCAGACTGGGTTTCGGGCCTTACTCGCTGACGAACGATATCCGCCCCTCGTGGTTGACGATCGACCCTCAATTCGCAGCAAAGTCACCGTTTTATGATGTTTTCCCCTCGGTACAGCTTTTGCGAACTATGCTTCCCACGGAACGACTAGGGCGAAGAGGTGGGGTTGCAGCAAAGTCCGACAATCCACCCGTGTCGGCAGAACCCTCAGTACTCGCGAGGCACACCAAATGAAATTCATCGGAACTTTGCTCGTTGGACTCGCCAGCCTGATTGCTTGTGGCGTCGGCCGACTGTTTCCTTCGAACCCGACATCAAGTGGTACGACTCAATCAGCCACGTGTGTCGAACCGCAGCAAGTCGTGACGCGGCGTATCGAGTTCGATCCCGAACCAGCAAACTCGGCGAACGATACCCAATCTGACCATGCGATCGCTTCGGATGCCGGCCAGACAGAGGATTCAGAATCCTTGGCGACGTTGAAGCGTAAGGTCGATTTGCTCGAGCAAGGTGAGAAATTCCTGGCCGGAGTCGATTGCTACACGGCGACGCTTGCGAAGCAGGAAATGGTCGGCACCGAACTGCTGGACGAGCAAACGATGCAACTGAAATGTCGCCAGAAGCCATTCAGTGTCTACTTAGTCTGGACGGCCGGTGATACGGGTCGCGAAGTCATCTATGTCGAGGGTGAGAACGATGGCAAGATGATCGCCCACGATGGTGGATGGAAAGCTCGCCTCCCGGCATTCAACTTGGATCCCAATTGCCGATTGGCGATGCGGGATGCTCGGTATCCTGTCACCAGCGCGGGTTTTGCTGCTCTGACTACCATGATGCTGGAACTGCATCGCGAAGATGTCGCGAAGAATAGCGGCTTGGCTTCGTGCCGTGCCGAAGAGGATCAGACTTTCGACGGACGTCCCTGTACTGTTTTCACAACGGAATACAGTTCACAAGCTTCGTCACCAACCTATCGTAAGTCGATCACCTACATCGACAACGAATGGAAGCTGCCTGTTCATTCGAAGCATTTTGAATGGCCAGCGACTGGCAAGAATGGCGACAATGCCAATCCCGATGACTCGACACTGATTGAGTCCTACTCCTTCACGGATGTGGATTTGGAATGTCCTCTGAGTGAAAGTGATTTCGATCGCGACAATTCCGACTATCGTTTTCGCTAAAAAGACCGTGCGCTCTAAGTATTTTCAGGACGAGGCTCCTGCCGAGCCGCGCCCGTGATTGAGATCGCGTCGACATGCGCGTTTCGGCGGGAGCCTCGCCTGCCCAAAGCCGTCTTCACCTCTGATTGACCTTGCCCCGAAGTTGCCTTACAGTATTTCTGTCGCAACTTATTGAGGGCACGGTCGATGCGCTTGCAGCAGCGTCCACGCTCAGCATCAAACAGCGAACGGAGTGAATCGGGGCATGTCCAGCAGTTTCAGTGGTGGTGAATTTACCGAAGCCGAAACGATGCGTGGCCGAACTTGGCCATGCCTGCGTCAGTTCTGCGTCTTCCTGGAAAACCGCGTCGGACGCTTAAATGACTTGATGCGGCAGGTGGAATCTCTGGACACGCGAGTCCTCGCCATGAGCATCGTCGATTCCGTCGACTTTGCGATGGTCCGGCTGATCTTTAACGACACGGATCGGGCTCGCGAGAAGCTGGAACTTTCCGGCTTCATGTTCAGCGAAAGCGATGTCGTCGGCGTCCAGCTTCCCGAGGGCGAGCAGCCGTTCCACAATATCTGTTCGACGCTGATGAAGGCCGAAGTCAATATCCATCATGCCTATCCGTTGCTCTTCCGACATCGGGGACAGGGGGCGGTGGCGATTTATGTTGATGACGTCGATACAGCGACCAATGTCCTGAACGCGGCCAAGCATCGCGTCATTACGGAAACCGACCTGCAGGACGACGACGAATTCATGTGATCCCGCGCGGACACCACTGTCCACTCGCGCACGCTTTGGAGATCTATCATGACTCGACCCGAAATCTCAGAAGCGATCGCTCGACGGACGTTTCTGAATCAACTGGCCGCTGCCTCGACCGCCGCGCTGATGTCCGGCGCTCCGCGCCTGGTGGCCGGCAGCGAGCACGAAGCGGTTACTCATCCCGAGCCCACTGCCGACTCCTGTATTCTGCTGTGGATGGCGGGGGGCATGGCCGCGCCCGAAACATTCGATCCCAAGCGATATCATCCCTTCGAAATCGGGACGCCGGTCGACAAGGTGATGAGCACCTTTAAGTCGATCGATACTGTCGTCGACAACATCAAGATTTGCGAAGGGCTGGAACAGATTGCCAGCGTGATGGACCGCGCGACGCTGATCCGGTCGCACTATCAGCCCGACCTGGGCAGCATCTTGCATTCGCGGCATCAGTATCACTGGCACACGGGCTACGTCCCGCCACAGACCGTCGCCGCGCCTCACATCGGTGCGTGGATGGCACGAGTCCTGGGACCTCGCAATCCCGTCATGCCCGCATTCATCAATATCGGTCAACGGCTGGAAGGGATCGGCGAAAACGAAGAGATCAAGGCGTTCACGCAGGCCGGCTTCTTCGGCAGCGAATTTGGTCCGATGAACTTACCCTATCCCGACGAAGCGGCCCGCGCGGTCCGTCCACCGAAGGGAATGGAGCCCGGACGCTTCGAAAGTCGACAGAAACTGTTCCGCAAGTTGCTCGATCAAAACCCACAACGCGAATATCTCAGCGACTATCACCAGCAATCGATGTTGCGATCGCTCGAGAATGCACATCGCTTGCTGAGCTCCAAAGATCGTGATGCGTTTGATC
The DNA here is from genome assembly GCA_903840265.1 of uncultured Schlesneria sp. Taxonomy (GTDB): domain Bacteria; phylum Planctomycetota; class Planctomycetia; order Planctomycetales; family Planctomycetaceae; genus Schlesneria. The sequence continues at coordinate 28,698 of CAIMFH010000107.1, forward strand.
TGTCGCTGGAACCGAAAGAGAGCTACGAGAAATACAACACGGGTCGATTCGGTCAGGGCTGTTTGCTGGCTCGTCGACTGGTTGAGTCGGGAGCTCGCTTCGTCGAAGTGACCACCGAATACATTCCGTTCGTGCATTGGGACACTCACGCCGACGGACATGCTGCGGTGGATCGCTTGCACAAAGAGATTGATCGACCGATCTCGCAATTGATCCTCGACCTGGAATCGCGCGGGTTACTCGACCGGACTCTGGTGATCATCGCCAGCGAATTCAGTCGCGACATGATCATCGAAGGGGTACCGGGATCGAATGCGCGTGATCAAGCGACGGCCCCGACGGATATTCTGAAAGAGCCCAAGCACTACGGCCTGCATCGCCACTTCACCGGCGGCACGTCGGTCGTCATGTTCGGTGGCGGCGTGAAGAAAGGCTTCCTCTACGGCGAAACGGCTGCCGAACGGCCCTGCCTGGCGATTAAAAACCCAGTCTCTGTCTCAGACATGCACGCCACGATCTTTTCCGCGATGGGGATCAGTCCCAAGACGCAATACGACGTGGAAAAGCGCCCGTTTTATGCGACGGAAGACGGAAAAGGGAAAGCGGTGAAAGAGGTTTTTAGCCACGGATGAACACGGATGAAACACGGATAAAGGCAAAAGAAAGCGGGAGAGGTGGAAGAGGATAAAGCCGGGGAGATGGGGGATGGTGGAGTTGGTGCATCAGGAGATTACGCAGGCGATCATTGGTGCTGCGTTTGAGGTGCATAAGGTTTTGGGGTATGGATTTCTGGAGCGTGTCTATCAGAAGTCGATGCAGGTCGAATTGATTTCACGCGGATTCCGAGCAGAGATCGAATTTGAAATCAGCGTTCAATACAAGGGCGTTGAAGTTGGCTTCTATAAGGCCGATTTGCTTGTGAATAAACTGGTCCTCGTCGAATTGAAAATCGCGAAGACCTATGCGGTCGACGACGAACCACAGCTTCTCAACGAGTTGAAGGCCACCGGAATCAAAGTCGGCCTCCTCATCAACTTCGGAAAAAGCAAAGTCGACTTCAAACGCTTCGCCTATTAACTCTCTTCATGTCTCTCCGCATTACCTGTCAAATCAAGTATCCCGCAGCCACCTGCATTCCTGATCTTCATCCCCTCTATTCCTTTATCCTCTTTATCCGTGTTGATCAGTGTCAATCCGTGGCTACTTCTTGATTTGCCCGTTCTTCGGGTTCACAGCGATCCCAAGCTGTTCTGTTTCGTCCACGAAGAACACGAAGCCGTTGAACATTTCGTCGTAGGTTTGCTGGCCCCAGGGGACGGTTCTTTTTGGGTCGGGGTTATACGGGTTGAAGGCCGAGTTGTCGTAGTGGGCGACTGCTTCGATCACGGTTCCCTTGGATAGGCGCTTTTGTCCCGGTTCGATTTCGTAACCGAGTTGCCATTCGAAATTGTAGTTGGCGATCTGCAGCAGCGTTTCCCGCGATTTGTCTGGAGCGACTGCGAAGAAGGTCATGTCCTTGCCGCGAACGTGCATGTGCGAAAACATCCCCATCAGGGTGATGTCGCGATCGAGGGTCTTGCCCGCTTGAATGGCAAAGGCCCCATGGCCTGGTGGAATCGCGATCCGATGCGGGTCGAGCAAGAGATGTCGCAGTTGCTTCTGCACAGGTCGTCGAGGAAAACGCAGCCCGACTTGAATCCGACAGGTCTCTTCTTTGCCGGTCGTGGTGTAGTGGATTTGTAGTCCTAACGCGGCCAGTTTTGGAATGAGAATCGCGGAGCCGTTGTCGAACCGGCCCATGTCCATCGGCTGCCCTCCGGGGACGTGACCCGTGATAAAGGTGTGCTCACCAGCCCCCTTGGGCGTGACAAACGCCATGTTGCAGTGATGCACGACGGCGGGGTTCTGGGGCCGGATTTCAATGGCTTCGACCCACGTATCGGCCAGGAAAATGTGAGGCAGCAACGCATTTCGATAGGGGACGAATCCTGTGGCCGGGATCGTATGTTCTTCGAGCATCGTCACGATCAGATCTGGTTCGCCGATCCGCCAGCGAGTTGCGGCTTTCGCTGGTTCCGCGGCGGTCTCCGGCGCATCGCCTTCGGCTCGACCTGATCGCACCCAGTTCGCGATCGTTTCTCGCTCGGTCGTGGACAACGAAGGGTCGTTCTGAAACTTGCCATGCTTGGGATTGGCAAACCAAGGCGGCATCCGCTGATCGGCGACGACTTCGGCGATCATCTCGGCATGGGATACCGCATTGCGATAGGTCAGCAACGCGAACGGAGCGGCTGTTCCCTCGACGTGACAGTTGACGCACCGCCGCTGCAGGATCGGGGCGACATCCTGATGATAGGTCGGATCGGGCTGCTTCGCCGACGGTGGCAGCGGTGCCTCAATTGTGCAGCCGTCCACAGCAGTCTCCGCCACCGAGACAGCTTGACCGGCGAGCGTCTCGCGAATCGCTTCTTCCAAGTCTCGACGAGTCGGCTCGGGTCGAGCACCACCAAGGCGAAGCTGATCGTCGATGCGACCTCGATAGATTAGTTTCCGGTCGGAATCAAGAACCGCGACACCGGGCGTTCGCGTCACGCCAAGAGATTTCGCACACGAGAGATCAACGTCTTTGACGAAGGCGAATGCCGCGTCGAGTTCAATCGCCTGCGCCGCCATATCGCGAATCGTGTCATCGGCCCCCACGTTGACCGCCAAAAACTGAACGTCTTGAGGTGTGTAGCGAGAATCCAGGTCAATCAGTTTCGGGATCGAGCGGCGGACCAATGGGCACGACGTGGTCGTAAAGACAAAGACGTACGCTCGTTTCTTGCCAAGGTCCGAGAGCGTTCGCGGTAAGGCGCGGATATCCTTAAATCGCAACTCGGGAACGGTATCGCCGATCTTGGGCGGTTGGGCCTGCGCCTGTGCGAGTTGACCCAGCATGGCCACAACGAGCAACACCATCGCTCCGCGCATCGTCAATCCCCTGGAAATCGACTGGAATCGAATCACGAACGATCACGATAACCGCACTTGATCGGAACGCCAATTGGAATGTGAGAATGCGTCATTCGCCAAGCCATCAACGGCTGCGACTTCACAGATGGTTTCCAGCAGCGATAATGTCTCTCAGAGTCGCATTGCGAGAAATCGAGTCGAGACTATCAGCGAGAGAATTCATGGCCAACCATTCACCGCGGTTCCTGCAAATCGTAGATGCTGTACGCGTTAATATTCGCGAGTGTACCGTCAGCGAAATCCAGGATCGGCTAAAACGGGGTGAGCAGTTTTTGTTGTTCGACGTTCGCGAAGAGAGTGAGTATGCGGCAGGACACTTGCCGACCGCGAAGTGGCTGGGGAAGGGGATCATCGAACGCGACATCGAATCGATCGTGCCCGATCCCGATACCGAGATGGTGCTGTACTGCGGCGGCGGGTTCCGCTCGGCGTTGGCGGCAGACAACCTGCAGAAGATGGGCTACACCAATATCATCAGCATGGATGGCGGCTTTCGGGGTTGGAAAGATTCTGGGTCTGAAATCGTCAAATAGCTAGGCCACGGAGAAGAACTTTTAGCCACGGATTGACACGGATGAAACACGGATTCGGAGGAAGAGATTAAGAGGGGAAGTTGGAAGAAGCTGACACGGCGGATTGCGATGCAGATCCAAGTCAGAGATCAAGATTTCTCTGCTCTTAATCCGTGTTTCATCTGTGTTCATCCGTGGCTACCGCTGTTGTTTTAGGAATTCGTCAAGGAAGAAGATATGACCTCACTGACTTATGCACTTGAGCGACTGGGGATTGGTTCGCAACCCAATGCTGTCTGGATCGGTGGCAGCGGGGCCGTGGGTTCGGGGGATGAACTGCGCAGTAGGTCGCCGATTGATGGATCGGTGCTGGCGACGTTTGCCTCGGCGACCTCGGCCGATGTTCCGGCGGTGCTGACGGCGTCGATCGAGGCGTTTCGGACGTGGCGGACTGTCCCCGGTCCACAGCGGGGCGAGTTCGTGCGGCGAGTTGGCAATCGGTTCCGCGAGTTCAAAGACGACCTGGCCAGTGTCATCTCATGGGAAGCGGGCAAGATTACTCAAGAGGCACTCGGTGAGGTACAAGAGGTCATTGACATCTGCGACTTCGCCGTGGGCCTCAGTCGACAATTGCATGGACTGACAATCACCAGCGAGCGGCCGCAGCATCGGCTGTCGGAGCAATGGCATCCGTTGGGGCCGGTCGGTGTGATCACGGCGTTCAACTTCCCGATGGCGGTCTGGGCCTGGAACGCCGCATTGGCGTGGGTCTGCGGTGACCCCGTCGTCTGGAAGCCTTCCGAGAAGACGCCGCTGTGTGCCATCGCGTGTCAGGCGATTGTGGCGGGCGTGCTGAAGGAGATGCCGAACGTTCCGCCCGGTGTTTCAACGCTGATCGTCGGTGGACGCGATGTGGGTGAATCGTTGTCCGTTGCTCCCGAGTTACCGTTGATCTCGGCCACCGGATCAACGGCGATGGGGCGAGCGGTTGCTGAAAGCGTGGCGACGCGACTGGGTCGATCGCTGCTCGAACTGGGTGGCAACAACGGCATGATCGTGGCGCCGTCTGCGGACCTGGACCTGACCATTCGAGCGATCGTGTTCTCGGCGGTGGGGACTTGCGGGCAACGATGCACCACACTGCGACGCCTGATCGTTCACGAGAGCCTGGCGGATGATGTCGTGAAGCGGCTGCGTTCGATCTATGACCGGTTGCCGATTGGGAATCCATTGGAGCAGGGGACGCTGATCGGACCGCTGATTGATGAACAAGCCTCGTCGGCCATGCATCTGGCATTGATCCGCGCCAAGGTCGAAGGAGGGCGTGTCCATGGTGGCGAACGTCTGCAGGAGGGCGTGCCGTCGGGCGGGGTCTATGTTCGACCAGCTCTGGTCGAGATCCCCACGGGCGATGGCATTGTGCAGCAGGAAACGTTCGCTCCGATCTTGTATGTCCTGCGATACAAGACGTTCGAAGAAGCGATCGCAATTCACAACGATGTCCCTCAGGGGCTGGCCTCGTCGATCATGACGAGTGATATGCGCGAAGCAGAACGCTTCTGCGCGGCGGCGGGATCAGATTGCGGCATCGTGAACGTGAACGTCGGTCCCAGCGGAGCCGAGATCGGCGGGGCATTCGGTGGTGAAAAGGCCACCGGTGGCGGTCGTGAATCAGGATCGGATAGCTGGAAGGCGTACATGCGACGCGCGACGAATACGATCAATTACTCAACTGAGCTGCCACTGGCGCAAGGGATTCGATTCGATATCTAATTCAACCTGGTGATTCTGCTCACCCGAAGTTAAATCAATCCGTCAACGACATCACGTGAAAGAGAATCTCAGTGACTCAACCATTTGCTGGAACCCCCTTTGATCTGACCGGACGAGCCGCCCTGGTGACGGGGGCCGGTGTCGGCATTGGCAGTGCGACGGCAATGGCGCTTGCCAAGGCCGGGGCGATCGTCGGAGTTCACTATCACTCCAGCAAAGACGAAGCGGCGGAGACGCTGGTGGCCATCGAAAAATTGGGTGGTCGCGGGATCCTGTTGCCCGGTGATTTGACAGACGAAACAGCCGCGAATCGGGTTGTCGATACGTTTCACGCGTTCGCCGGTCGGATCGACATCCTGTTCAATAATGCCGGCAATCCGCTGACGCGATCTACGATTGAGAACTGTCCGACGGATCTGTGGAAACAGGCGTTCGATGTGAATGTTCACAGCGCGTTCCTGGTTACTCGTCGAGCCATTCCCGCTCTGAAGGCCAGCGGCAACGGCAGCATCATCAACAACCTGTCGCTGTCGGTTCAAACAGGTGGCTCAGGCGGAGCAGGGCCGTACGCTGCGGCGAAGGGAGCTTTGCAGGTCTTCACGCGGACGTTGTCGAAAGAGCTGGCTCCCATCGTACGAGCCAACGCGATCATGCCGGGTGTCGTGGAGACGCGGCATCACGAAGTCTTTACGACCGCCGAAAAGATGGAAGACTATCGTCGCCAGACCCCGCTGGGGCGCAACTCGCAAGCGGACGAAATTGCGCAAACAGTGCTGTATCTGGCGAGCGACGCCTCAAAGTTCGTGACGGGCGGTCTGATCGATCTGAACGGCGGACGGTTCTTGCGATAGGCGCGAGATCGTATTCAATTCAACGTTGCGAATGGTTTTGGGTCGATCGATGTGGGGCGTTCGCTGAGTAAGTCTGCAACCAGTCGGCCGGTCCCGGTTGCCATCGACAGTCCCAGCATGTTGTGACCGGCGGAAACCAGGACGTTGCCGAACGACTTGAGGCGATCGATGATCGGCAGGCTGTTCGGTGTCATCGGCCGCCAGCCGTACCATTGTTCGATGACCGGTTCGGCGGTCGGTTCTTGCAGGTAGTGACTGGCTCCGGATCGCAACATCTCCATGCGACGCGGGTGGATCGAGGAATCGTAGCCGGCAAACTCCATGATCGAACCCAGGCGATAGCCTGACAGCATCGGAGTCACAGCCACACGGTGTTCTTCGAACATTAAGGGAATCGTCGGGCACTTGGCGGGACGAGCCATCGTCATCGAATAGCCCTTGCCCGGCTGAATCAGGATCTTGCAACCGAGTTGTTGATTCAGCAGCGGTGTCCAGGCACCCGTCGCGACGACGAATGCATCCGCTTCGAATTCGCCGGTGCTGGTGATCGCGCGAGTCGCCTGTTGGTTCATCGACGCGAAGCCGCGGAATTCGCAGTTCTCGTGAATCGTCACGCCGCGCGATTCCAATAGTCTTCGCCATGACGACATCAGCTTGTCGGGACGCAGATGAGCGTCACCTGGATAATGCCAACCACCGGCCAGCCCCGTCTTCAAAGCGGGCTCTAATTTCGAAACTGCATCTCCTTCATACTTGTCCGCCCGCATCCCGAATTTCTCGGACAGCAGATGCACTGTGTGGCCATGATGCTCCATCGCGGCTTTCGTCAGGAACGTGAACAGCAAGCCCAAGGTTTGCCATTCGACATCCAGTTTCTCAGTCTCGAACAGTTCGTCATACCGGCGTCGTGATTCGGCAAGTAGCGCGTTGATGCTTTGGGCTGCTGCCAGCATGTCCGTCTCATTGCAGCGGCTGGCGAACCGCAGCAACCAGCTCCACAAGGTCGGATCGAAACGAGGCTTGATTGAAAACGGTGAGTTTGGGCTGAACATCGCCTTCAGCGTGCTGCCCATCACCCCAGGTCCGGCCAATGGTAAAACGTGGCTGGGGCTGACATAACCGCAGTTCGCGTGAGACGCTCCACTGCCGACCGTTTTTTGCTCGACGATGGAGACCGTCCAGCCTGCTTGATTCAGATAGTAGGCACACGCCGTTCCGACAACCCCGCCGCCAATCACGACCACTCGCTGAGCCACGAACAAATCTCCGTACGAATCAAAGTCTTCTGGGAGGGCGAGGCTCCTGCCGAGCCGCGCATGTCGATGATCTCACAATCACTCAGGTGGCTCGGCAGGAGCCTCGCCCTCCCACAAGCACGCTATGCTCGAATTCCCATCTGAAACGGATCGATCGGATCGAGCAGTAGTGTGGCCTCGGCATTCACATAGGCCGAACCTGTAATGCGAGGCAACAGTTGATCGCCGTCTCGGCGAACAGATCCCTCAAACATGCTCCCCAGGATGCTTTCCTGCCGCCACGTTTGCCCCGGTTGCAGTTTGCCATCCTCGACCAGGCAAGCCAGCTTCGCCGACGTTCCCGTTCCGCAGGGCGACCGATCATAGGCGCTGCCAGGGCAAAGGACGAAGTTGCGGCTGTCGTTGGCGGGGTCGCCCGGCGGGCCGAATAGCTCGATATGATCGATCTCAGCACCATCGGCTCCCGTAATCCCACTCTCGCACAGAGCGCTGCGGATTCGTTTGGCGATGTCGCTCAACCGTTCGGCATCGGCGACTCCGAACGGAATCGGGTGCCCCATCTTGTCGGACCGGATGCTGAACACGGGATTGGGCGCATGGGCACGATGTTCGGCGTCGACCAGAAAGAACCAGTTGCCACCCCAGGCGATGTCGCCCACAACTTCGCCGATCCCAGCGACATCGATGCTGACTTCTTTCGCGAGTCGATAGCTGGGAACGTTTTCCAGGCTGACGCGATTGGCACCGTCGTATTCGAAGGTCACGATCCCGACGGGCGTCTCCAGGCGATGCGTGCCGGCCGAGATTCGACCGAGATGCCCCAGCGTTACGCCCAGGCCGATGGTGCCGTGGCCACACATCCACAGCGGCCCGGCATTGTTGAAGAAGATCACTCCGGCGGCATTGGCCGGGTCGACTGGCTCGCACAGAATGGCCCCGACCAGCACGTCCGAGCCGCGCGGTTCGTTGACGACGGCACAGCGAAAATCATCGTGCTGCTCGCTGAAAATCATCCGCCGCTCGGCCATCGACCCCTGACCCAGATCGGGGAATCCATCGATCACAATTCGAGTCGGCTCACCCCCCGTATGCGAATCGACGACGCGAACCCGGCGAATCATGGCATTAGTCATCGTGGATCTGCCTTCCCACCGAAACCGTGCTATTTAACTCAGCCTAGTTTTGTACAACGTCTCCGGTCGCGTCGCTATGACAGAAAGAGCGGTAAGACGAAGTTCGGCGCCTAGTCGGCAATGGCAGGAAAGTGCGACGGATCGACAGATCAGGCAGGAATGCAGAGCAGAAGAAGAGACCCAGGTATAGTCCTGTCTGGTATTCAATCGGCCTCTGCTCTGACTTCTTAGTCCGTGGCTAGACCTCTTGCTTCTTCAATTCAAATCGCCGAATGCAATCAACGACGGCGATGGCGGCGATGCACGACGTGATTGAATTGCTGAGGCGCAGGCGCTGCCGTTCGCATTTGAGATCGAGCGTGATCCTTTTCCCATTGCTCAGATCCGTAATTGATGCCGCTCAGATTGTAGCTGCGATAGGGGTTCATCAGACTGATCGGTCCCGCCTCAGTTGTGGCCACCGCCAGCACGCCGAGGATTGCCAGGACGAGAAGTACACGAATTGCGCTGGTCATAATGGTCTCCATGGTGATGGTGGGTGAGGCACAGTCATTCTAGTCGTATTGATCCCGAATAGTGTCTGCAATTGCGAGAGGGCTCAAAGAAAAGAACTGGCCGACCTGAAAATTCAGGCCGGCCAGCCGGAGTTCTTAACGTCTCATCAGCTGTCGACTAGAACGTGAAGATGGCATCGATACCAACGACGGTCTGGTTGAACAGGCCGATGGTCTGGCCCTGCGATCCTGCACCACTGTACTGGTCGTGGTTTGGCGAAAACATGTGTCGCACTTCAGGACGGATGGTCAGGTTGGCGATCGGCTTGTAGTTCAGGCCGTATGTCGCGGTGTAGTACTGCTGTCCGTCAGCATGGTACAATTCGCCGCGGACACCAGCCTTCCAACGCGTGTTGATATCATAGAACCCGTAGTTGATGAAGCCGATCGAGTTCCGAGGGGTAAACCCACCAGCCGCCGTGTTGAAGTTGGCTGGAATATTGCCTTGGCGTGGAACGCCGTTGGCGTCCACAGTCAAGTTGCTGTTCAGCACGTCGAACTGATGCACGGTGCTGAATTTGCTGGTCCACTTCTGGGACAGAATCCAGCTGTTGATCGCACCGTCACCACGCCAGCCGAGGTCACCAGCAATCACCGAGTAGACGATGTTGGTGTTTTCAGTGGCTTGATAGACGAAACCGCCCAGGAATGAGCTTCCGCCAGCGTACTGATAGAAGCCGGAGTCCATACCAAGCACATAACCACCGTTGACGGTCAGCTTGTCGTTGACCTTGTAGGTGGCCAAGGCCCCGGTATGAGTAAATGGCTCGCTATTCCAGAACGTCAGCTGACGGCTGAGGAAGAACTGGCCGGTCGAAGGGACCACTTCGTAACCAATGATGGTATAGAAGTGACCTGCTTTAACCGACAGATTGCCGGCAGCGACTTCGGCATACATCTGGGGCAGAGCCCATTCGTAGATACCGTGGTTGAAGCCGTTCAAGTAGTCGTAGTGTCCAGCGTTGACGTTACCGAATGCCTGGCCTTCGTTACCGTCGACACCGAACATGGCGTCCATGCGGAAGCCCCAGTCGAGGCCCTTGCTGCCGTCGGCAACCTTGCCCAGGAAGAAGTACTGCTGATTCAGGTTCAGCTTGCCCCATTCCTTCTGGCTCAGGAACGGACCGTTACCAGTGAAGGCACCGTCTGGCTTGTTCTGATAGCCAAACTGAGTATGACCACCCAGAATCCAGCCATTGTCCTTCAGACGGTTGCCGCCGCATCCGTCATCGAAAATGCTGATCAGGGTCCAGGGATCACCCAGTTCGCCGGTGAACATCCCGCCGAGTCGGCTGCCACAACCACCAGCTGCAGCAGCGCATCCCCCATTGCCGAACACGTTACCGGGTTCGCAAGCGGGAGCTGACTGAATGCAGGATGGCCCCGCTGGAGCCGCACAGGCACTGCCGCCCGACACACTTGTGTAATTCCTGAGACGTTCACCTGCGTCTTCAAAAATCTTGTCATTGCAAACCGCCGGGCCGCTTGGATAAGCACACCCTGGATCGGCTGCGTGCAGGGCGCTCGCGGCGAGAATCCCTGCGCTGGCGATCATCATGGACAATCCTGTCCCGATGTCGACAAATCGCATTTTCCTGAGGCCAAACATCGTGAACTCCTCTTGATTTTTCACTTACTGACGGCCGTCTTGACCGCCAGAACCAACAAAGTCTCGGTGGTGCCACGATCCACGCAGACAGGCGTTGGCCCCAGGCGTGTGCGGCGGAAATCCCCTCAGTCCCATCCAGTGAGCGCTGTGAAGGTCGTCAGGTCTCATCCCATTTATCGAGTGGCTTTTTTTTTGCTTCTAACGTTTCTGCTATGCCAATTGTCGCCTACGTGACCCAAAGGATCGTTACAGCCGTAAAGTCCCCCGCAAACTACCTGTGTTCACTGGTGGATTACACTGCGGCTACAACCTACATTTGACGTAACAGTCGTACTGGTAATGAGAAACGAAAGTTCTCAGGTGGCTTGCAGTCTGGTGCGATACGGCTTAAAATCCTGAGTCCCCCACAGGGTGCTGCGGGGATTGAACGGCCAGATGATTTTCGGGTTTCCACAGAAATCCAATTCTGAGCCACGCTCTAAGACTCTTTTTCTTCCAGGCAGCGGATCATGAAAGACGGCATTCATCCCAAATACAACGAGGTCGTGTTCCAAGACACTTCCACGGGTGTTCAGTTTGTCACTCGCTCGACGATCAAGGCCGAGCGTACTTGCGAAGTCGACGGCAAGACGTTTCCGCTGGTGATGGTCGATATCAGTTCCGCTTCGCATCCGTTCTACACGGGCAAGCAGAAGTTCGTAGACGCCGCTGGTCGCGTCGAAAAATTCCAACGCAAGTACAATTGGGGCCAGAAAGACGCTGCTCCTGCTGAAGGCGATAAGGCCCAGTAGCGCGGTCGCGTCTGTCTGTGGTGTTCGCCGCCAGCCTTCCACTGGCTGGCGGCTGGAATGCCACTGCTTTGACGCTGGATTGGCGTGAGCATCCGTTGCCCGCCACACCGACCGCCTCCTGATTTCTCTGGCCAACCATCATGTTTCCCGTGCTCCAGGCCAAACTCGTCCGCTACGAAGAGCTCGAACGCCTGCTTCAAGACCCGGATGTCCTCTCTGAAACCTCGCGCATGCTGGACCTGCAGCGCGAACACGGCGGCCTAGGAAAGGTCGCTTTGACGGTTCGCGAGTTCAATCAACTCGAAGTCAACCTGGCGACGGCCAAAGAGATGTTCGAATCGGCAGACGATGCCGAAACGCGCGAGTACGCTCAGGCCGAATGCGCTGAACTCCAAGCCAAGTTCGATGCCCTGCGTGTCGAGCTCGAAGATATGGTGACGGCCGGCGATTCGATCACGCGTGGCAGTCTGATCATGGAAATTCGAGCAGGAACCGGTGGCGACGAAGCGGCCTTGTTCGCTCGCGACTTGTTCGAGATGTACACCAAGTTCGTGGAGAAGAAGCACTGGAAGTTCGAGGTTCTGGAAATCTCGGCGACCGAACTCGGCGGACTCAAGGATGTCGTGTTGTCGATCACCGGGTCCGGGGCCTATCACCAGTTGCAGTTTGAAAGCGGCGGGCACCGCGTGCAGCGCGTTCCCGAAACCGAAACGCAAGGTCGAGTTCACACCAGTGCGGCTACCGTCGCCGTGATGGCCGAAGCGACCGACATCGATGTCGAAGTCCGCGACGAAGACCTGAAGATCGACACGATGCGAGCCGGCGGACCTGGCGGCCAGAAGGTCAATAAGACCGAATCGGCAGTCCGGATCACGCATATGCCCACCGGTATCGTCGTCCGAATCCAGGACGAAAAGAGTCAGCACAAGAACAAAGCGAAGGCGATGCGAGTGCTCCGCAGCCGTCTGCTGGAACAGCGACAAGATCAGGCGAACAAAGAACGGTCCGACTTCCGCCGTACGCTGGTTGGTTCCGGCGATCGTAGCGAACGGATTCGCACCTACAATTTCCCGCAAAACCGACTGACCGATCACCGCATTAATCTGACCGTCCACAAGCTGGATCAGATCATCGCCGGTGACATGGACGACGTGGTGCAGGCGATGGTGAATTACGATCGTGAAGAACGACTTCGCGGTGTGGTGCAGGGCTGATCGCGGAAGCTGAGAGAAGGCATTGCAAATTGCGAATTGCAAAATGCAAATTGAAAAATGTCAGACAGAAATGCGAAGCAACCAGGCTTGGCTTTCGGGTCTCTTCCAATTTGAAATTTGCATTTTGCAATTCGCAATTTGCAATCTCTTCCTTCTCTTCATCAACCGAGTGACCCGTGGCCGAAGAAACCACCTCCCCAGCACCAGCGCCTGCCAACGAGTGGACGGTTCGCAAGGTGTTGGAGTGGACCACGGGGCATCTGAAGAAGCACGGCAGCGACACCCCGCGCCTCGATGCCGAGATTCTGCTGGCGTTCGCTCGCGGATGTCAGCGTATTCAGCTCTACACGGCGTATGACGAAACGCTGACCGATGCGATTCGCGGCAAGATGCGAGAGCTTGTCCAACGACGAGCCCAAGCCGAACCTGTGGCGTATCTCGTCGGACACCGCGAATTCTTCAGCCTCGATTTCCGCGTCACTAAAGACGTGCTGATCCCGCGACCGGATACCGAAACGCTGGTGATCGAAATCATCGAAGGTGTGAAGCAACTGGCAGCCGCGCGTCATGAAAGCGGCGATACATCGCCCGTTCGCGTGATTGATCTGTGCACCGGTTCCGGCTGTGTGGCGGTGAGCGTCGCCAAGCGTTCTCAAATGGCGAAGTTAAAGGTGCAGATCACAGCGACCGACATCAGCCCCGCGGCGCTCGCGATTGCCGCGGAAAATGCCGCCAAGCACGGCGTGCAAGATCTGATCACATTCGTCGAAGGCGACCTGTTCGCACCTGTCGCCGCTGATAGTCGGTTCGACATCATCGCCAGCAATCCCCCTTATATCCCCACCGCCGAGATCGCGACGCTGGATGCGGAAGTTGCCAAGCACGAACCCCTATTAGCACTCGACGGCGGAGCCAGCGGATTCGACGTGATCGACCGTCTGATCGCCGCGGCACCTGGTTTTGCCGTTTCCAAGGCACTGTTCTTGATGGAACTCTCTCCAGAACAAGCAGACACCGCCAGTCAGAAGTTGACCGCTGCTGGCAAGTACACCGACATCACCGTCCGCAGGGATCTGGCCGCGCGTCCGCGCGTGATGAAAGCGCGATTGCCGTAGGGGTCAAAGATTATGGACCCCACTTCCGTGCCTGTGTCTTCATCGGTCTCATGAGTCTCATCAGTCCCATCTTGAGGGGACGGATAGGACCTAGGGGACTGATGTTTGGCGGCAAGAGTTCAATCATGCGGGATCAAGTGGATCGCCGGTGCCTTCAGACTAGCGGTCACACGATCACCGACTTGTAATCGCAACTCTTCGCAGGCGGGTCGAGTGACGAGCGCAGTCAACTCGAAACCGCAGTCGAGCGTGATGCGGACGAGAGGTCCTTCGGGGACGATCGATTGAATGACTGCCGGCAGTTGATTGCGGACGCTACTTTCGCTCGAAGTCCCTTTCTGAATTGCGACGTCTTCACCGCGAATGCAGACATGGACCATTCGCGAAGTCTCTGCGGGTGCCACGGCGAGCAGTATCGCCGAACCAACTTGAACCGTGGCGAGTCCTTCAAGAACCTTCAAGATGGTTCCTACGGCGACGGTTTCCACACCGACGATGCGCGCCACGTTCAGATCATTCGGCTGAGTGATCACCTGCTGGACCGTTCCTGTCTGTCGAATCCGCCCCGCCTCCATCACCACGATCTGATCGGAGAGCGCGATCGCCTCGGTGCGATCATGAGTCACGATCACAACTGGAATCTGAAACTCGAGGAGTAATCTTCGCAACTGTGTTCGTAGTTGTTCGCGCAGTGTGGCATCCAGTGCCGATAGCGGCTCGTCCAGCAGTAGCAGTTTGGGACGACGAACCAGCACACGAGCCAAGGCGACTCGTTGTTGCTGTCCTCCCGAGATCTGGCCGGGTCGACGATGTTCCAATCCGAGCAGATCGAACACCTGCAGCATTTCCAGCACGCGCGGATCGACCGCGGCCTCTTGCCTTCGCCCGGGTGGCACTGGCGACGGCTTTGCGTTGCCAGTGTCTTCTCGCGTCGTCACAGGAAGTTTTCTTTTAGCCCAAAGCCGCCTCAGCGGGCCCCGTGTCCCTGCGTCCCGAAGTCCATAACCGATGTTCTCAGCCACAGTCATGTGCGGGAACAGAGCGTAGTCCTGAAACAAGAAGCCGATATCGCGTTGTTGTGGAGTCAGGCTGATCCCCCGACGAGAGTCGAACCAGGTTTCCCCATCTGCTTGAATCATTCCGTCATTGGGAGTTTCCAACCCAGCCAGGCACCGCAGCACAGTGGTCTTGCCACAGCCCGAAGGGCCAAACAGCGTCGTCACCGAGAACCCGCTCGGGATCTGCAGGTCTGCGACAATGCGCGGGCCACGCACAAACTGCTTGTCGAACCTGGCCACAAGTTGCGTCTCAGGCAGACTCTGTACGTTGCTCACGTCAGGTTCTCCCGTCGACCCAGTGCATGCGTGAAGCACAGCACCGTGAACGAGAACCCGACCAGTAACATTGCCGTCCGTCCGGCTGTCGCGTAGTCCAAAGCTTGAACATTGTCATAGATCGAGATCGAAAGTGTGCGCGTGATGCCGGGGATGTTGCCTCCCAGCATCAAGACCACTCCGAACTCACCCACGGCATGAGCGAACGTCAGCACCAGCCCAGTCAGGATGCCAGGCCAACAGAGGGGCAGGGTGACTCGACAGAAGGTCTCCAATCGCGATGCACCCAGACACCACGACGCTTCAATCAGGCGACGGTCCATCGCCGAAAAGGCAGCAATAAAAGGCCGAATCGCGAAAGGGAGGTTGCCCAGCACCGATCCCACAAGGATCCCCGCAAACGAAAACGGCAGGCGTCCCCCGGTCAGTTGCTCGTACCAATGACCCAGCGGGCTATGCGGCCCAAGCGCGACCAGCAGATAAAACCCCAGTACCGTCGGCGGCAGAATCAGCGGCAGCGAGACGATCGCTTCGAGGACAAATCGTCCCGACCAGCGAGATGTCGCCAGCCAGTACGCCAGTGGCAATCCGAGCACGAATAAAATGGCAGTGGTGCTGCTGGCCAGTTGCAGCGTCAACCAAATTGCCTGCCAGTCCACTCGGTTGCTCCAGTTGTGATTGAGGCTAGTTTGCCTGACCTAATACGGATCTTTTCATCTAGATCGAATCGCTCGGAGGCTTGTGCGCTTCAAGCCACTCTGCGTCGGCGCGATCTTTCGTGCGTCCAGTGTTCCACTTGTTGCGAAGAAGTTCTTCGCGTCCAATGATCGGAATTGGTATTTGATCCACTTCAATGGATTTGCGCCGTGGCCAAGCTTCGTCAAATGCGACTCCAGTAATTGAAGTCAAGACATCGATTCGGCGTGGCACCACTCCGATTTGGAAAACTAACTCTGGAGTGGTGAGGTCAGCGATTGTCAGGCCTTGGAGCGGTGCGCCGAATCGTCGGAGGGCCCGCCATACTCGTTGAGCATTCTCTTCTGAGCATCGAATCCAGAGGTCAATATCGCCTGTGGCCCTCGGATAGCCATATGCTGCAAGAGCGTGAGCACCGACGACCAGGTACTCAGCTCCCTCCTCGTTTAACATGCACAACATGTCGCGGTAGTCGGGATTGAGCAATATCTTCTCCTTGCATCGCCCACGCCTCAATTGTCAGTGGCCAGACCATCATTAACCGCTCGGCCGGAGATGCCGCTGTTGGTGGCGAAGAGTCGTCGCGGAGCGACTTACGCTCAATCGTCACAGCGCGATCGGAATTCATGGTCATCTCCAAAACGGACCCAGGTCGGTCACAAGTTAGATCCTATCACGTTCGGATCAATTGCGGCAAATCTTCGACCGAGACGAAAGCGATGCCTTCAATTCTCCAGCTTCATCGGCTCGTCAAACCCATACTTCAGCAGCACCTCACGCCCCGCCTTGGATGTCATGTACTCTCGAATGGCATCGGCAGCTGCACGGTCTTTCACCCAAGAGAGGATCACGCCTGCTTGCTCAATGGGGGGATGGGCCGTCACTGGAATCTGCCAGTAACGACCTTTCTCTTTCAGTGTCGGGGCCATTGCTAGGGACAGGGAAATAATCCCGATGTCGGCGGCTCCGGTTTCGATGAACTGAGCCGTCTGAGCGATGTTCTCGGCCAGGACGAGTTTGTCTTCGATCTGCTCGTGAATCTTCTGTGACTTCAATGCCGCGAGTGCCGCGCGGCCGTAGGGGGCGTGCTGTGGGTTGGCGATTGCGATTCTTTTGATCGACGGGTCGATCAAAGTCTGCATCCCTTCCTGCTCGACTTTCAGCGGCGAGTCTTTGGGAACCCAGACGACGATATGGCCGACCGCGTACCGAAACTCGGACTCGCGAATCGCCAGATCCTGCTCAATCAACTTCTTCGGGTAATCGATGTCCGCCGAGAGATACAGATCGAACGGGGCCTTGTTGGAAAGCTGCGCGAAGAAATTCCCCGAAGAACCGTAGGTCGCCGTGGCCTTAATCTCGGGATGCTCTTTGCCGAACTCGACCAGTAACTCATCCAGCGCGAATTTCAGATCGGCAGCGGCTGCAATCGCGACTTGATTGGATTGAGTCGTTTCCGCTGGCTTCGCTGGAGCCGGATTCGTTTCGACTGCGGCAGTCGTTGCCGGTGACGAATTGGCAGCTGGTTTTGAGGGAGCCGGCTGTCCGCAACCCACCCACGACAATGTCAGAACCGCTGCGAACAGAGACAGCCAACGGGGCTGATATCGACCAGGGAATTGAATCATCGCAATCACGTCCGATAGAGAGGATCACTGCAGCGGCATCAATGCGATCAATGGACAAATCGTGTGCTGCAGCACGAACGTGATGATACAACGCGCGACAGCGGTTTCAAAACGGAGTCGAGCCACAGGTGAAACACAGATTGAACACGGATGAAGATGAGAAACCAGTTCATTGAACACGCGAGCGGATGCCTCAGCCACCACAGCCTTGAATCACCTACTCTTCATCCGTGTTCAATCAGTGTTTCATCCGTGGCTAAAAATGTCTTCCGCTTTTCTGCTCGGACCTTCATCCGTGGCATCGTTTCGACAATTGGCTTGTCGGATGTGGCAAGCTACGATGCGGTTCCTGAACGTCATCTCTCTGGAGTCACATCGTGCGAAACATTCTGGTGGCTGCGTCTTTGATCGTCTTGTCGTCATCCCTGTTTGCCGACGAACCCGATCTGGTGATCGCTGATTTCGAAGGCGAGACCTACGGCGAGTGGAAAGTGACCGGCGATGCCTTCGGACCGGGACCGGCTCGCGGAACATTAGCAAACCAGATGGCTGTCGAAGGGTTCGAAGGGAAGGGGCTGGTGAATTCGTTCTTCAAAGGGGACGCCAGCACAGGCACGCTGACCTCGCCCGAGTTCACCGTCGAACGCAAGTTCATCAACTTCCTGATCGGCGGCGGCAAGCATGAGAATGAAACCTGCATCAACCTGCTGGTCGATGGAAAAGTGGTGCGCACGACCTCTGGTCCCAACGATAAATCAGGCGGAACCGAGCGTCTCGATTGGCAAGCCTGGGATGTGGCCGATCTGAAAGGAAAGCGCGCGACGATTCAGATCGTTGATATGGCTAAGGGAGGCTGGGGTCACGTGAACGTTGACCAGATCGTGCAAAGCGATAAGCGGCGCGGGAACCAAATCACCCGGCGTGAGTTCGTCATCAATCAAGACTATCTGCTGCTGCCCGTCAAAAACGGGGCCGCCATGCGACGGATGAAGCTGCTGGTCGATGGGCAACCTGTCCGAGAGTTTGAGATCGAACTCGCCGATCAGAAAGCGGATTTCGTCGTCTCGTCCGATGTGCAAGCTTTCAAAGGCAAGACCCTGATCGTCGAAGTCCCGTTGCCGACAGACTCCACAGCGCTGGACGCGATCGAGCTCTCGAAGTCAGCACCCGCAGCGATGGAATCGGAACAGCGACGGCCGCAGTTTCACTTTACCAGTCGTCGCGGCTGGCTGAACGATCCCAACGGTCTCGTTTATCTCGACGGGGAATGGCATCTGTTCTATCAGCACAATCCATTCGGCTGGAACTGGGGCAACATGCATTGGGGGCATGCCGTCAGTCGCGACCTGCTCCATTGGCAAGAGCTACCTGAGGCGATCTATCCACATCAATGGGGCGACTGGGCTTTCTCGGGCAGTGCTGTCGTCGATGAACGCAACACCAGCAGCTTGAAGACCGGCAATGAACCTCTGCTGATCGCTGCATATACCAGCACGGGGCGCGGCGAATGCATCGCGTTCAGTAATGATCGCGGTCGGACCTGGAAAGACATCGCCACGAATCCCGTCGTCAAACATGGGGGTCGCGATCCCAAAGTGATCTGGCATGCACCGACCAAGCTCTGGGTGATGGCCGTCTACGATGAACAGCCGAACGTCGAGCAGGGGATCTCGTTCTATTCATCGCCAAACTTGAAGGACTGGACCTTCACCAGTCGTATTCCTGGGTTCTTCGAATGCCCCGACTTGTTCGCGTTGCCCGTCGATGGCAAAGCCGATCAACAGCAGTGGGTGCTGTATGGTGCCGACGGCAAGTACCTGCTTGGTGATTTCGACGGCAAGAAGTTCCACCCGGCTGGCCCCAAGCAACAAGTCTGGCACGGCAACTTCTACGCAGCGCAAACGTTCAGCGATGCGCCGGACGGACGACGCGTTCAAATCGGCTGGGCTCAAGGAATCATCTTTCCGGGCCAACCGTTCAATCAGCAGATGACCATTCCCGTCGAACTCACTCTGCGATCGACACCAGATGGCATTCGGATGTTGGCGTGGCCGGTGAAAGAAGTCGCCGCGGCAAGCCAGCAGAAACAACTCGCCACCGTGCTCAGCATCGATCGTTTGAAATTGCCTGCAGGTCACCTGAGCCAGGTGCTCCCCTCGGGGTCGGGCCTGGAATTGTTCGACATGAGCTGCGAACTGGAACTGCAGCAGGCGAACAAGATCACGCTCACCTTCCGAGGAACGCCCGTGGTCTACGACGTGAAGACGCACAAACTCTCTTGCCGCAACGTTGTGGCCACCGTCGCACCGGTGAATGGTCGATTGGGACTGCGAGTCATCGGTGATCGTGGTTCGCTGGAAGTCTTCGCGAACCAGGGTCAAGCGGCGATTTCAGTCGGTTATGCACCGGCCGATGGCGATCGAGGCTTCAGCATTATGGCCGAAGGGGGCGAGGCGACTTTGATCAACCCGCAATTCGGCGATCTGAAGACCCCGTGATCATTAATCAATCCGACGGCAATCAAGAAGCAATCGTGTCGGCAGTTCCGCGATCCCACGCACAGGCGATGCGCCGGACGACGCGGATCATTTCGGCAACTTGCATGGCCTGGTCTTCGATGCTCGTCAGCGATTGATGAACTTCCGTCGTCGCTGGCGAACGTCCGACCAACTCTCGGCAGAACCAGACATGATTGACGATTTCACTCAGTGGCTGAATCAAATCGTGAGTGATTCGGCTTGCTAACTTCTCGACGGATTCAATCGCCAGCCATTCCACGAGCTGTTCGGGAGGGACGGCACTGGACACGGACAGATCGTCAGGGCTAATGAGTTCGGTCATCGGGTCACCCTCCAGTCACTTGGCTGTCGGCGTCATGCCTCCTTAAGGCACGACGAATACGAAGTCGCGGCCCGACCTAAAACATACGTCACAGTTAGCATTATCACTGATTTTTTGGCCCTGAGCTCACTGCGAGGCAGCCTCTCTGATGTCACATGTGTGATGTAAGATATTATTTTGAATGATGTTGCGAATTTTATGAGGATTTCGTAACGCATCAAACGAAGTAAATTCAGATAATTTTCAGATTCTGTCCAAAGCCCTGTTGAGGGGCGAGTTCGATATTCGTTTTTCACCCTGCAGCCACTGGTCAAGTGGTTGCCACTCATCTCAGACGCCTGGCTTCGTGCTTTTCGGTGCACCGGACATCGACAAGTCGTCGCATCTCAGGCATTGCACCTATGCTCATTTCTCGCCCTCTCGCTTTGAGGAGATCTACCCATGTCGTCGACTAGGCAAGGTCCGTCCATAGAACGGCAAATTCACTCGGTCACACCATGGCTGGTTGTGTCGGCGATGCTTTTGATGAGCATTTCCACCGCATCGGGCCAGCAAAAACCGCCGCCACCACCTCCACCTCCACAACAACCGCCGAAACAACCACCGCAGGCGACGCCGCAGTTTGGTGACCCCGTGGCTGGGCTGACCGGTCAACAACTGGCAGCGTTCAATGCCGGCAAAGGTGAGTTCACAGACCGTGAAACACCTGCGGATGGACTGGGGCCAATCTTCAATCGCGACTCGTGCGTTGCTTGTCATTCAGGGCCGGCAGTCGGAGGCAGCAGCAATATCACGGCAACTCGGTTTGGCAGGGTCTCTGGTAGCACGTTCGATCCGCTCACCTCTTTAGGGGGATCGCTCTTACAAGAGAAGGCGATCAGTCCCGAGGGACTGGAGAAGATCCCTGCTCAAGCGAACGTCACGGCACTTCGGCAGACCACGGCTCTGTTCGGCATGGGTCTAATTGAAGCGATCCCTGACGCAACGATCCTGAAAGGGGTGCGGACCAAGGCGGTCGATGGAGTGCTCGGCAGGGCCGCAATGGTGCAAGACGTGGCCAGCGGCAAAACGATGGTCGGGCGCTTTGGCTGGAAAGCTCAACAGGCAACACTGCTGGCGTTCGCCGGCGACGCCTACGTCAACGAGATGGGAATCACCAATCGGTTATTCCCGACCGAGAACGCTCCGAATGGAAACCTCGATCTGTTGAAGAAGCTCGACAAAGTGAAAGACCCGGAAGATCCGGTCAATCCGGCAACGGGCAAGGCGGGCATCGATGCTCTGGCCGACTACATGCGAATGCTGGCTCCGCCGCCAACTCAATCGACGACCGCGTCGACCGTTTTCGGAGCGAAGTTCTTTTTGGATTGCGGCTGCACGAGTTGTCACACACCGTCCATGACAACAGGCGGCAGTCCGATCACCGCATTGAATAACGTCACTGTTTCGCTGTACTCCGATCTACTGCTGCATGACATGGGCAGCCTCGGCGATGGCATCGTGCAAGGGGCCGCGAACGCTCATGAGATGAAAACGCCGCCGCTCTGGGGTGTCAGAGCCAGCGCTCCCTATCTGCATGACGGTCGCGCCAAGACTCTCGACAACGCGATTCAAGCTCATGATGGCGAAGCGAAGTCGTCTCGCGACAAGTATCTGAAATTGTCTTCGGATCAACAGAAACTACTTGTCGAGTTCCTGAATTCGCTTTGAGAGTGTTCGTTTAACGGCGTGGGCATTGCCCGCGCGTCGGAGTGGGTGGATGACCACAGTTGTTCAATCGGCACTCGAGTCGCTTCAGATGGAGACCTCAGCGCACGCGCGGGGCGATGCCCGCCCGGTTAAACGACGACAGGACGAAGATTGGGATCGGGGCTCTTGCTGAGTCCTTCTGGCGAAGCGAAAGGGTCACCCTTTCTCGACTTGGCAGGAGCTCCGGTCTTTTCATTAATGGTGGTCTCAATCTCACCAGCTAAGATGCTGTTTGTCAGCAGGCATCAGCCGCCCTAAGATGGACCTAAGATTCGAGCCTGGCATCGTCGGCCGGGCTTCAGTTTCAGTGTCCATCAACGAGGTCTTCTCGATGTCTGCACAATCTGTCGAACAACTGCGAGCGAAAAAATGCGTCCCGTGCGAAGGGGGCGTTCCGAAGCTGACACCCGATGAAGCGGCGGCTCAACTCGCCAAACTGCAAGGTTGGACGGTTACTCACGACGGCGAACGAATCCGCAAAGAGTGGGTCGTCAAAAACTTCATGGCCGCCATGAACTTCTTCGGTAAAGTCGCCGAGATCGCCGAAGCAGAAGGGCATCATCCCGATCTGCATCTGGTCGGCTATCGCAACGTCGCCATCGAAATCTGGACGCACGCCATCGGTGGACTCTCCGAAAACGATTTCATCCTGGCAGCCAAGATCGATGAGCTGCCGGTTGAATTGAAGAAGTAAAAGAGGTTTAGCCACGGATGAACACTGATGAAACACTGATAAGCAATAAATGCAGCGGAGAAGCTGTCGGAGCAAATGAAGTCAGATCGTGACGATGAATCTGCTTCTCATTCCTGATCCGTGTTTATCTGTGTGAATCCGTGGCTAAACCAATCTTCTCTGATTCAGCCGTGATCCGTGGCGAACTTTCGCCGTTCCCGATAGTTTCATGAGACATCCTGTCTTCTGACTCGGGTCCACATCCACGGCGAGGCTGAACATGCTGGCGGTCGACGTGCGCGATTTGCGCGTGAAGTATGGTCGTTTGGAAGCCGTCAAAGGGATCACACTCGAAATACCACCGGGTGAAGTCTTCGGCTTTATCGGGCCGAACGGGGCGGGCAAGTCTTCGACGATTCGCGTGCTGGCAACGCTGCAGCCGAAGTTCGAAGGCCGGGCTCGCATCATGGGTCTGGACATCCGATCCAAGCCGCATCTGGTCCGTGAGAAGATCGGCTATGTTCCCGACTTCTTCGGCGTTTACGAAGACCTGACCGCTCGAGAATACCTGCACTTCTTCGCAGCCGCCTATCGCCTGCCTGTTTCCAAACGCAAGGGCGTGGTTGATGACGTGCTGCAACTGACCGACCTGACTAACAAGATCGATTCGCCCGTCGATTCCTTATCACGCGGGATGAAGCAGCGGCTGTCGCTGGCTCGAGTCTTGTTACACGACCCGGCCGTGCTGCTGCTGGACGAACCCGCTTCGGGACTGGACCCGCGGGCGCGAATCGAAATGCGAGAACTGCTGAAAGCGTTGAAGGAGATGGGCAAGACAATCCTGATCTCCAGTCACATCCTGCACGAGCTCGCTCAGTTGTGTACTCGCATCGGCATCATCGAAGCCGGACGTATGGTGACGCAGGGGTCTGTTGCCGAGATCTACCGTGAACTAGGTGTGCTGAAGATCGTCCATGTGCAAGTTGCCAATCAGACACCCGAACTGATCGCCAGCTTAAAGGGACTGGCCGGGATCACGCAGGTCGAAGATCAGGCCGATCGCATCTCGATTCGGTTCGAAGAAGGAAGTATCGAGGTCGAAGATATCCACGACTTCATTCACAACCAGGGGGCACGCATCCGCATGTTCCAGCCAGAAGTGATGGATATGGAAACGGCATTCATGAAGCTGACCGAAGGGCAGACCGCGTGAGTGCTCCCGGATGGTCATTCGGATTGCCGCTGCTGACCAAAGACCTGATCGAGCAGGCCGCGCACAGGCGCACCTACATCCTGCGCGTCGTGTATGCCGCCGTGCTGTATGGTGCGGCGCTCTGGATCTACGCTGACATCTCGGGCGGAGGATCTCAGGCCGAAGTTCTTAGCCGCGGACAAGGTCGGCAAATGTTTCTGACCCTGGTCGCCGTGCAACTCGCCGCGGTGATCATTCTGCTGCCCGCGATCAGTTCGGGGGCGATCACGTCGGAAAAGGAACGTGATACGCTGGGATTGCTGCTGCTGACGAAACTCAGTCCGACCACGATCATCCTCGAAAAGCTGATCAGTCGCATGGTGACGATGGGGACGTATCAGCTACTTTCACTGCCGCTGTTCGCCGTCGTTTACGGTCTGGGAGGCGTCGAACTCTTCGAGATCCTGGCGGCGATTTGGTATCTGGCCTGGTGGAGTCTGGTGATTGGAGCCATCAGCATTGGTTGTTCGGCTTGGCACCGCACGACTGCCGGGGCGTTCATTTCTGCTTATGCCATTATGCCACTGGTAGTCTGCTTCGCGATGTCATGTCAGAGCGTTCTGTCACCCGCCGTCGCTGAGATCTGGCGGCCCAGTGGTGAGATGTCGACGATGCAGTACTTTGTTGCCTCACTGGGGACAATCGTTCTGCTTCTGGCAATGTCCGTTCCGATGCTGATCGTGACCTGGTTCGTCGTGGCGTTTGCTCAGATGCATCTGTTGCAGCGCGCATTCGTTCCTCCGCGCAATCTGCTGCTGGAATTCTTCAAAGGCTTGGACAAGTTCTTCGAGGATCTGAACAACCACACCACGAGTGGGATCCTGCTGGTGCGGGATGTTGATACGGGACCGATGTTCGATCCGATCGCCTGGCGTGAGACTCGCAAACGCTCGCTGGGGACCGTTCGATATCTCTTCCGCTTGCTGATCGTTCTGGAAGTGCCATTGGCAATCGCGATTTCCTGGACCGTTACCGATCATCAGTCGAGTTCTTTTGACGGGCCGACGACATTCTTCCTCTGTCTGCTGTGGCCGATTGCCGCGTTGGCGATCGTCGTTCACACGACAAACGTGATCTTTGCCGAACGTTCGCGCCAGACGCTGGATGTGCTGCTGGTCGCTCCGCTGACGGCACGGGAACTGGTCACGCAAAAGCTGGCGGGCGTGCGTCGATTGATCGCCGTCCTATCGGTCCCCTTTTTGACACTGATCATCTTTCAGGCGACGTGGACGCTGTATGTCGTTCGCGGCTTGGGCTCGTTTAGTCGTGGTAGTGACAATGCCGGCGTGTTCGTTCACGAAATCCTGGGGATGACGCTGGCCGTGCTTGTCTATCCGCGCGTCGTGCAATGGCTGTCGTTTCATCTCGCCTTACGTGTCAGAAATCAGACGCAGGCCGTGTTGTGGTCGCTGGTGACGATCATCGGGTTGTGCGGTGTTCCTTATCTGGTCGTCTATCTCGTCGGCGTGGTTTTCTCGATTGACCCAAATGATGCGACCCTCGCTTGGATCACCTGGTTCAGCCCAATCCGAGTCCTGTTTCATCGGAAGATTGCCCAACCATCCCCATGGTCGGGGGCCAACATCAATCAAGTCCTGCAAGACCATGGGTTTTTCGGTTTGACACTGAATGCGGTCACCTGGGTCGGCCTGTGGCTGTTTCTGCGGTACCGTGCGATGCGTGACTTCTCGAGTTCGATGGGTCGCGCCGAACCATCGGGAGCCGAGTAATGAGCCCCTTCACTCGTCGTCTATTCGCGCTGCCAGGTTCGCTTGGCGACATGGCCACCTGGGGCACCGGCAATGTGTTTCCGTTGCTCTCACGTGAATTGACCGAGCAGGCGGCCCGTCGACGGACGTTTGTCGTGCGAGTCGTCTATGCCGTCGTGCTGTACGTCGTCGCGGTCTGGATTTTCTATAGTCAAGTCCATAGTTGGTCGAGCCAGGCGTTCAATACGTTGGGGCAGGGTGAGCCGATCTTTCAAGGACTTGCGGGGCTGCAATTCTTAGGGATTTACCTCTTCCTCCCTCCCATGACGTGCGGGGTGTTAACTGCGGAAAAAGAACGAGACACGCTCTCGCTGTTACTGCTGACTCGCTTGGGACCGTGGTCGATTCTGATCGGCAAGCTGTTCAGCCGCATGGTCACGATGGCGTCCTTTATCTGTCTGTCGCTCCCCTTGTTCGCGGTTGCCTATAGCTTCGGAGGGGTCGAAGCGGGGCGGATCCTGGGGCTCGGATGGACCTTGGCAGTCACTATCCTGCAGATTGGCTCGCTGGCCCTGGCCTGTTCGGCGTGGTGTCGCACGACCGGTTCCGCTTTCATGGCAACTTACTTGATCGGCGCGTTGTTCATCATCGGGCCACCCTTTATGACGCAAGGAGGTGAACGAGACCCCTTTGGCATCGTCGAATTTCTTGTGGAATACTGTCGCACGACGGGGTTTGCAGGTGGAGATCTCGGCCGGGAGGATGTCACGTTCGTGTTGTTCGGGCCGTGGGTTTGTCTCGCTCCACAATCATCCACGGGACAGCTTTCCGTCACCGTATCACGGTCCGTTCCGATGTTGCTTTCGGCGGCGGCGTGCCTGCTCTTCGCTCGAGTGGTGCTCTGGCGACGCGCGTTCGTGGCCCCGTCGAATGTCATGCTGAAGATGTTCCGGTCGCTCGACACGCTGTTTCATCGACTGAACCAGAACAGGCTGACACGCGGAATCGTGCTGACTCGCGAACATGTCCAGCTGCCGCTGTACGATCCGATTCGTTGGCGCGAAACGAAGAAGCGTTCATTGGGAACCACGCGATATCTCGTCCGCCTGCTGCTCGTGCTGGAGATTCCGGTCCTGTTCGGAATGCTGATCCCATTCTACGGCGACTACAACTCGAACTACGCGCCGGCGTTTGTCGCGGCGTGGATCGTCTGGGTCATCTCCGCTCTGGTCATCGCGATCCACGCCACCGGTTTGATCGGGCTGGAACGATCTCGGCAGACGATGGATGTTCTGCTGACCACTCCGTTGACCAGCGAGTCCATCGTGAAAGAAAAGTTCGCCGGAATCTCGCGAATGATCGTCGTGCTGTGGATCCCGCTGGTGACGGTCTATCTGTATCAGGTCTGGTGGACAGGTTGGGTCGGCAGCTTTCAACCGGGCGAGATCCTCTTTGGGATCATTCGCAGCCTGATGGCCATGGCGATCTATCCCTGGCTGATCGCCTGGATCGGATTTCATTTCGGCATGCGCTGTCGCTCGCAGGCTCAAGCAGTCCTTGTAACACTTGGCATCCTGACCGCGGTCTGCGTGATACCGGCGGCGCTCGCTGCTTACCTCAATTCGAATGGACTGTGGACACTCGGCGAAATCGGTTGGTTAAGCCCTGCGATGGTGTTGATAGAGAGTACGCATGGTCGCCAGATGTTTTCGGATTACCGCTATTCCTACAACTACAATAGCTACCTCCAGAACAGGGACTACCTAGTCCTCATGGCATGGGGAGGCCTGTTCTGTCACTTCTTCCTGGCTTGCCTGCTGCTGCTCTGGCTGAGACTTCGGGTGCTGAGAACATTTGCTCACCGGCTCGGACGTAACGACGGACAGATCATCGATGATGATGACATCGAACGCCTCTCGGAACTCCGTCGCCAGATTGTCATAAGTGGAATCTTCCGAGCGAATCCGAACGACGAGTGAGGTTCAGTCACAGCTGAACATGTTGCCGAATTCCCACATGTCGGAATCCTGCGATTAGTCGGAAACGCAGGCCCGGCGCGGAAGTTCTGGTAAAGTCTGCCGGCGACTTCCTCCATTCGACAAGTCGCCATGTGGCACGACCTGACAAGACGCGGTAGACTTCTGCGCGACAGCCCGATCTCTCGACATTAGATTTCTGCGAAGCGTGTCGATCTCTTTTTTGACGCAAAATGCGTCTCAGCGATAACTCATGCGACGTCCAATCTACGATTCCCCTTCGCTCATCAAGAGACATCCCATGGTGACACCGACTCCCGTTCGCTCCGGGTTTCGCGTAGCTGGGCAGGACACACCGTCGACGATTTACGCGCATCCACCGCTCGTCGAAAGCTGGCTGGGTGTCGACTTCGCGACGCCGGTCGATCTGGCGTCCGCCGGTCTTCA
Organism: uncultured Schlesneria sp.; assembly: GCA_903840265.1. Classification (GTDB taxonomy): domain Bacteria; phylum Planctomycetota; class Planctomycetia; order Planctomycetales; family Planctomycetaceae; genus Schlesneria. The sequence continues at coordinate 56,826 of CAIMFH010000107.1, forward strand.
GGCGTTGCGTGAGCAGTTGGGCCCCGAATGGATGGGCAACTGGAAGCCCGTCGAATTGGGTTCTGCCCGGCAACTGACGAACGTCATGGGCGATCGAGCTCTCCGCCTGACACCTCAAGGCTTCGCCTTCGGCTGGCTCGGCTATAGCGGCGAACGCTATCCCCGCTACGAATCGATCCGCGACGGATTCGTCTCTGTGTTTAGTGCCGTCCAATCGATGGGCGCCAAAGCTGACCAGCCGCGAGTTCCCCACACCTGGTCCGTCGGCTACCTCAACCGGATCCCGCAAGGGACGGTCTGGTCGACCGCTGACGATTGGGGTTTCTTCGGCCTCTGGCAGCCCGTCCCGTTGCAGGGATTGGGCATCGAACCAACCGGCTTTCGCGCGGAATGGGAACTGCCGCTGGAAGCGGAACGCGGCACGTTGAAGATCAGCTTTCAGCATCAACCGGCCGATGAAACCGAAAACGTCTGGATCAATCTGACCGCTCGTGGCCCCGTGGAAGATGCCGAAACAGGTGTCTTCGACGGCCTGGACTACGGTCGCGAAGTGATCGTCCGCAGCTTCAACGACTTGGTCTCACCTGACGCCAAGAAATATTGGGGCGTTCAGCCACGCTGAACACGGATAAATCAGCGTAGGTTATGCTTTAGCATATCTCTCCAACTCCCGTTCGCGAAGCTAATCCTCGACACTCTCGGTGGCTATCTTCGTATAGATCTCTTTCGCCTGATCATAGGCGGCTTTGGCCGCAGTGCGTTCTTTTTCGCGGATCTGGTTGACCTTGGAGTTCCAGCAGACATCAACCGCTTTCGCACACCAGTCGGCACTCTTACGGCTGGCCCGGATCGGTTTGCCGTCCAGTTCGACGAAGATCGGATTGGTGTGACACGATGGCAGGATCCGCAGTGCCACCCAACTCGACTGCTTCAGATCCAGGTTGAACTTCAAGTTGTGGACTGATCCATCCGCAGGGACGTTCTTCGTCTGGACCGACTTCCCGTTGACGATCAGATCCACGGGAACCGTCCGACTCTCACCGATGCGGCTACGTTCCAGATGCCAGTACGGTTGTTCATCCAGGCGTTTGGCTCGGATCGCTTCGGTCTGCGGCGTTGGCTTTTCGGCCAACAGCGCCGTCGCATCGCAGGTGATGCGAACCGTGTCAGCCTTGGCCAGAGACAGGCGACTTGGTTTAGAGCCTTCCTTGTCTGCTTCTCCCACACCCAGTCCGTTCAGCTTGAAGTCGAAGAGATGGCTCAGGCCATCGCCGCAGTAGCTGCGTCCTGCTTTGACACCCTGGATCCACGCTTCGTATGTCAGCGGTTGATCCTGGGGGAGCTTCACATAGATGCGGCCGAGGCCCACTTTCTCACCATAGATGCAGGGGAAATCGGTTTCACCGCTGATGCGAGTTTCCATACCACAGTTCAAAGTGTGATACCAGATATTCAGTTCCCAGATGGCCGGAGTATCCACTGCCGAGATGAAATCGCAGACCCCTTGAGTCGTCGTGACGATGAACTCGTTCGCACCGATGCCGTCAAAGCGAGGCATCGCATAGTCAGGCAAGGTCGATACCGCTTTGCCAGCCCAACCGTTGGGCGCACCACCCCAACTCCGTTCGACGAATTTGCGAGATCCATCCGGCATGTTGTCAGGCAGCGCCAGACCCCAACCACTGTGACTGTAACCGACCACGCCGCCTTGCATCTGGCCCCACTTCAGAACCGGCTGTGTCCAACTGGGCCAGTCTTCCAGCAAAGTTGTTCCCGGGTAGTCATCTTCCTGCAGGTTCAGCAGACACAAGTGGCCCGCATGCGACGAGGGGAATCCCGAGACTTCGACATCGTAGCGCATCAGGTTCGTCGGCCGCGACAGGGCCGATGTCTTTCCTTCGAAGTATCGCTTCTGCGTGTACCAGCAGGGGCCCCAACTGAGCACGCAGCCAATATTCAGGTCTTCGCCCAAGATGTGGCGCATCATGTCGCCGGGAGTGACTCCTTCGGTCGGACTGTCGTAGTGCTTGCAACCGGCAGCGTGAATATGATGATCGCCCGAATACCAGTCTCGCTTGGCAGCATGAATCCAACGCCGCAATTTCACCTCGAAGCGCTGGCTGGCTCCGTCGGTCCGCACTGTCAGCGGATGTGTGTCGACAAAATATTCGGGACCGCGCTGCACTGCGACGGTGTAGTCACCCGGAGGGAGATGGACGGACTCGCCATCCATGCGATAGATCTGCTCGTGGAAGAAAAAATCTGGCGCGAGTCGGCGATAGACGTTGGGATAGACGCGCCCCGCCTTGTCGCGAATCGTCAGCGCCGCGGTCGTGGCGGTGTCGTCGACGTCTTTGATTCCCAGCACCACTTCCACCGAAGGGACGCCGACGAACAGGATCGGGACCGAGTTGCGAAAGCCCAGGTCCTGCGTCCCTTGGCCGACATGAAAACCCAACTGAGCTTCGCGACGACCGACATCGCGGCTGAAGAGTTGGATGATGCGGTATTCCAGTTCCAATCCCGACAGGCCCGCCTTCAGTGGTTGCTTGTCGAACATCTGAGCGTCGAGGAACCGATTGGGAACGTCGCTGGGTTGCACCAGCTTTTCGTCGGTCATCGGTTTTTCGCGAGCGTTCTCTTTCCCCTGCTGATAGACGGGCAGTAGATTGGGACTTTCGGGGACCAGCGGTGCTGTGACCCCCGCTTCGTTGTGAACTTTCACCAGAAATGTTCGCCATCCCTGCTGCACCAGTTCCTTTTTCACGGGCCCTTCGACGACCGAGACTCGACTTTCCGGGTTGATGCTGACCCCCGCGACACAGTACTGGTCGAGCACCTTCTGGATTGCTGCGGTGCACGCCGAAGCTCTCTCTAATTTGAACGCTTGCTCAAGGCTCTGGCGATCCTCTACGCCGAGCGGGGTGCCTATGAAATCGAGGGCCTGGATCAACCGTTCTGTTGCCGCAATCAAGGGTTGCGTCTCGACCTTGGCGACCGTTGGCCATTTGTCATCGGCGGCAAAACCGTGGCCGATCAGACAAGAAAAGACCAGAACTTGCGCTGCGACTGAGCGAAACATGGTGAATGTCCTGAGTGGCTACAGTGTCGTCGCGACCCCTGCCGGGGCGGGTTGGGTGTTGCCCGAAGGTGACGGAATTAATATACTCCGATCCAGATTAACTTCTATGAAGTCGGTACTGGAATGCGAGGTGCGCCCCTTGTCAAACCAACCAGCGGATCAAGCTATGCATTGCCCCTCGTTGTTGGAGATGCTCGCCGAGAGCATTCTCCCTCATGCCCGCGAAGAAATCGATCGCCACAAATGGATCGAAAGTGAGAAGGCCCGGCGCGACTTAGGTCAAAAGGCGGTCGAAGACTGGCTGCGTCGATTCTGGTGGCGTTTCTGTCGCTGGCGACGACTCGAACATATCGAAGGCCAGCGCTGCTGGCGCGAATTCAACGATCTCGACTTCGCCATTCTCCGTCGCATCTCGATGGAACGTGGTCTGCTTGAATCGATCATGTATCGCATGAAGGGCGACGGCATTCATATTCACGACAACCTGGAAATCATCCTGTGGGCCTTGGACCAGGGTGAGATCCAGTATCAACGCGTGGAAGAGTTTCTGCTGCTGATTGATATCAACTCCGCTCGACTGCCAGTCCCTCGCGAATTGCGTTTGACGGTGGCATGAGTGATTCGCTGAAGAACGTCTCGCGGAACTTGCGTCTCGTCAGCCTCTGCACTTTCATCAGTCGCATCTTTGGGTTGCTGCGCGATCAGGCGATGGGAACGCTGTTCGGCGCGGGGCCTGTGCTGGACACATTCACCGTTGCCTTCCGCCTGCCAAATCTGGCGCGCGTCTTACTCGGCGAAGGGGCCTTGACCACAGCGTTCCTGCCGATCTTCGTCGAAGAACTGAACGAGCGTGGTCGCGAGTCGGCGGCGCGAGTGACTTGGGCCGTCTTCGTCACGCTGGCGGCGGTGCTGTGCGGACTGGTCATCGTCGTGGAACTGGGGTTGGCGGCACTGGTTTCGTTCGTCGATCTTGCCGCGGAAACGCGGCTGCTCTGTCAGCTCACGGCGATGCTGTTGCCATATGTCATTCTGATCTGCCTGGCGGCTCAACTGGGAGCCGTCCTCAATGCCTTGGGCCGGTTCGTCTGGCCAGCTCTGGTTCCGGTCGTGCTGAACGTCGTCTGGCTGGCCGCGCTCTGGTGGGTAATCCCGATCTACTGGTCCGATCCCCTGCAGCAGGTGCAGGCGACGTCGGTGTTCGTCGTGGCGGCCGGAGCACTGCAACTGGCGTTTCTGCTGCCCGTCGTCTGGCGCTGTGGTTTTGGATATCGATCCGACTGGCGATCGGCGACAGGTGTCGTGGGACGGATCGCTCGCGTGATGCTGCCGGTCGTCGTCGGACTCTCGATCACGCAACTGAACGGAATGCTCGACAGTTTCATCGCCTGGGGATTCGCTCGACCGGAAGGAGCCGGCCCAAACATGCCGCTTCCCGGCTCGCCCGCTTATCCCCTTCACGCCGGCACGGCCACGGCGCTGTATCTGGGACAACGGCTGTATCAGTTCCCGTTGGGTGTCTTCGGTGTGGCGTTAGGGACGGTGCTGTTTCCGCTGTTCACTCAGCATGCGCAACGAGGCGAATTCGATAAGCTGCGCGGCGACTTGTCACTGGGGATTCGACTGGTGCTGGCGATCGGCCTGCCTGCCAGTGCCGGGCTGATGCTGATCGCTCATCCACTGGCAACGCTGTTCTTTCAGTACGGCAAATTCGACGCAGCGGCGGCGGCGATGACGGGTGACATGATCGTGTGCTATGGGTCAGGCGTCTGGGCTTACTGCGCGCTGCTGATCCTGCAACGAGGCTTCTACGCCATCGGCGATCGTCTGACACCAATGTATGTCGGGCTCGTCGCGATGTTGCTGAATGTGGCTCTGAATCTCACGCTGATCTGGCCGCTGGGAGGACGAGGCCTGGCCCTATCAACGGCACTGGTTGCGGCCCTGCAATGTGCGGTGACCTGCCTGCTGCTACAGCACAAAGTGGGACAGTTGCTCTGGAAAGAAGTCGCATGGACCGCCGTCCGCACACTGATTGCGGTGGCAGTCATGAGCGTCGTCTGCCTGCTGCTCACGCTACCATCTGCCCCCGAAGACGGACTCAAACTTCGCGGCCTGAAGTTGCTGGTCCCTCTCGCGGCCGGCGGCCTGACATTCCTGGCGATGGCCTGGCTATTGCGACTGAAAGAGCCGTGGTCAGTAATCTTCGCACGCGGTCAGATCGGGAAAGAGATCAAGGAAATGAATCACGGAATACACTGAACACACGGAATGAGGACCAGGTGAAGAATAATAGCCTTCCTCTGTGATCTTTGTGCCTCAGTGTTTCTCTCTCTTGCTTCTTCTACAACACGGGGAGAATTGAAACACAGAGACACGAAGGCCACAGAGAAATCGTGCAACCTGATTCTGACTTAATTCCGTGTGTTCAGTGTATTCCGTGGTTCAACTCTGATTTGCTCTTCTCTGCGCACTTCGCGCCTCTGTGTCTCAATTCTCCGATTTCGTAGTTCACTTCCTCTTCGTGGTTCAGTTCCTCCCGCTGCTTGAGGAAACCCGCACTTCCTTCTGGTATCGGCTTGCGTTAATGTATTAACCCACGCCCGTGAATCCTGCCGATAGTGAATTCGCCCCGCCCAAGTCCGACCTGCCGAAAGTCGTCTGCTATGAGCCTGCCGAATCCGTTTGATGGTTCGTTGTCTCGTCGTCGTGCGCTGCAAGTCGGCTCGGCGGGAGTGCTCGGGCTGTCGATGCCGCAGTGGTTGGCACTGCAGGCTCAGGCGGAATCCAGCGGGATTAAGCCGGCCGCCAAGAACGTGCTGGTCATCCTGGAGCAGGGTGGCGTGTCGCAGATGGACACGTGGGATCCCAAGCCATTCGCTCCCGTCGATCATCGTAGCCCGTACAAGCCGATTTCCACGACCGCACCGGGAATGCAGTTCACCGAGTTGCTGTCGCATACCTCGCGCGTCGCCGACAAGCTGGCCGTGGTCCGTTCGATGCGGCATCCCAAATCCGGTGCGAACGGACATCCCGATGGCACACAGTACATGCTGTCGGGATCTCACCCCAGCAGTCCGTTGGAGATGCCCGACGTCGGCTGCATCGCCACCAAGATCCTGGGGAGTGAATGCCGCGACCTGCCGCCGTACATCATGGTTCCGGGCAATAGCGAACAGAACGCCGCCGCGCGAACAGGGTTCCTGCCCGCCGCGTCACGCGTGTTCAAGACCGGTGGCCGCGATGTCTCGTCGCCCGATTGGAAGGTCGCCGACCTCTTGCCGCGTGGTGAAAACAACGGGCGACGACTGGACGGTCGCCGACAGATGCTCAGTTCGCTCGACTCGCGATTCAGTTCGGGTCACGATGTGGAGGGGATGGACCGCTTTTACTCGCAGGCGTTCGATACGCTGACCAGTTCGCAGGTCTCCAAGTCATTCGATCTGAAGACCGAATCGCATGCGACCCGTGAGCTGTATGGCCGAGGACATCGCGGTGCTTGTTATCTGGTCGGCCGCAAGTTGATTGAATCGGGCGTTCGCTTTGTCACAGTCGACGTGCTGTGGCCGTTCTCGGAAGATCTGCCCGGTGGCTTCCTGCTGAACTGGGATCATCACGATTTGATCTACACCTCAGGCTCCTGCGGCACGGTCCGCAATAAGGCAGGTGGCGAAGGCCGCTACGGGATCGGCACGTGGGTGATGATGGGCAGCACCGACAAAGCGTTCGCCGGCCTGATCGAAGATATGGACCAGCGCGGCCTGCTGGCCGAGACGCTGGTCTGCTTCATCACCGAGTTTGGTCGCACGCCACGGCTAAACGGCTTCCAGGGTCGCGACCACTGGACCGACGCGTATTCGATTGTCTTCGCGGGTGCCGGCGTTCCCGGTGGCGTTGTCATCGGCAAAACCGATGACGAAGCGGGCTATGTGTTGGACTCGCCGCACACCCCGGAAGAATATGCCTCCACAATCTACCAGAAGCTGGGTATCGATCGCTCGAAGCCGCTCTATACGTCAGCTAATCGCCCGGTGTTCTTCGGCCATCATGCCGATCCGATTGCAGGTGTGATGTAGAGGGAATTGGGTAGCGTCCATCTGATCATTGTGTTGAAATGCCCTCTCGCATTTTGATCAACAAGGATGCTCATATCCGATGAAATCGGATTCAATAGGATGAACCCCGATATGTTTCATGAACGCTTCCAGCGCGAGAAGCTCCCCAAGAAGGTTACCCAAGCGACAGACATCCTGATTGCGGCAGTAAATCGGTCACCTCGCATGGCAGAATTTTTGGAAAAATACGCGGGGGCGGCCTACGAGAATGGACTCTATCGCATCCTTCCGACAGTGAAGATGGCCGAATGGACGGAGAATGTCGCTGAAGCATTCCCGGAGTACACGGGCCAGATGTTCTGCTTCGCCTTTGATTGGCTGGGTCGAAGTTTCGCACTCGATTTCGCCCGAACTTCAGACGAAGGCGAACCACTCATTATGAGACTGGAGCCAGGCACCGGCGAAGTGATGGAAATACCCGTCGCTTTTATCGATTTTCACAATGAAGAGCTGGTCGAATATACTAACGATGCGTTGTCCTCGGAGTTCTTCGAGGAATGGCTGGCGACTGGTGGCCTTGCGCCGGGTTTCGATGAGTGCATTGGGTACGTCGAGCCGTTGTTCTTAGGCGGAGAGGATGCCATCGAAAATCTGGAACAGATAGACCTCAGTGTCTACTGGTCTACGTCGGCTCAGATTCTCGCTCAAGTTCGTGACCTTCCTGATGAGACTGCCATTGAGGATCTTGATATTGGTTAGATGGGCGTCGACATAATCGCTGTGCTGTAGTGGGGCAGTTGGGCGGCATACGCAGTCTAAGTGGTGTCGAACCACCCTCTGTCATGATCATGCTCTGAATGAGATATCGGGTTGGCCCATCAAGGATTACGTTGTTTACAGCTTGAATCCTATCTCGAATTGACTGAATCTGCCGACAGGCATAGAGTTCGTCTGGGGTGAGGTCCGGCCGCAACCAATGTTGTGGTTCAGGCTTAAGGTCTGCGGCCAGCGGAATACGGATCATTGTACTCTGATGGGCCGCGAGACCAGGAGGGTTTTTGCTCACCCAATCTCCAGGAGATTGGCTACGATGACGGGGCAATCCCGACTGGGGAGCACCGGAGGCTTCGATGAGTAGTATCAAAATAGCTGCCCCCAAACGGATGGTACTACCCGACCGACCGCCTCGTCGCATCGTGATGCCTTACGTCTTATCGCTGGCGATTCATGGAACGCTGGTCCTCTTGATCGCAGTGACGATGAGCACCTTTCGCGGGGGCCCGGCCGGGTTCTCGAATAAGTCCTCTGATCAGCTCGGCCTCATTGTCGATCGGCCCGGAGACGGTCACGGGCCTGGAACTGGGATCGACAGCAAGCTTCCCGGTGATCCTCAGGAAGGGGCTCCAACCGAAATCGCGATCGAACCCGTTGGCCGTCCAGACCAGGGGGCTCCGACGAATGCGACCGGCGACCGACCACCAGCACCCCTCAGCCTTCCAACTGCGGATGTTCCCACTCAGCCTGGCGTCGGTGTCGGCGTGGGGCTCAGCCTTCCTGCCGGCGGCGGGGCGGGCGGAGGTGTTGAAAATCCATACGAGTCTGTGAAGTCGCAAGGGGGAGTCCGACCAGCCAGGGGGCAGACCGGCACCGGCGGCGCTGGCGGCGGCGGAGTTCCCGGCGCGGCGTTCATGGGGGCTCGCGACGAAGGGATGAAGGTCGTGTTTGTGATTGATGCCTCGGGCAGCATGACCAGTCACAATGCGATGCAGGTCGCCAAGGGAGCATTGATGTCCAGCCTGCAGGCACTCGATGAACGCCAGCAGTTCATGGTCATCTTCTATGACGACAAACCCCACCTGATCAAACTGCACGACGAAACGAAGCCGACGATGGCGAAGGCGACCGATCTGAACAAGAC
>CAIMFH010000108.1 GCA_903840265.1 uncultured Schlesneria sp.
AATGTAGCCACCGAGATCGTTAGCGAGGTTGATAATTGTGAGTATTCGAGATGCTGAGTCCGCCTGGGGGAGTGGAACGTCATCCGCCTTCACCCGAATTAGCTGCGCCGCAGTGGCTTCTCGAACATCAAATTTCTTAGCCTCACTACTCATGAGTTGATAACGCTCACTTTTGATGACTTTCGAAGAGGTCATTACGTCGGGATTTTCGAATTGGTATTCAAGGAGAAGGAGCTCGTCACCTTCAACCCCCATAAAGACGTTACGTATCTCGTGCGTTCGCTCACTGAGATTTCCCCAGGTACGAAAAGGATAAAATATCTGTCTCAAATTGAATGTTGTGGGAATACGGTTCTTGGCCTCAACGAGACAGAGCGATCGCCCACTCTCAAGACCCGCATCGATTTCAATCTGAGCACCATTGACCTCAACTGGATGCGGGAGGCCATCGATGCCGAACTTGAAACTTCCCGTGCCCATCCTCCCAAATGTGGTGATTTTGAGATCTTCACCGAGGAAGTGACTCAAAGCACCGGAATGAAGTGCCCGCAGGACGGAAGTGGTCTCGGACTTTGGACCCGAAGTGAGGCCCACAAGATCGGGAACGGTCATTTGAACTGCATCGCCGGCAGGCGCATTTGGAACTTCGGCGAAGGTGTCGATCTGAGCGATCAGAAAGCGCGATCTTGAGAGTGGAAGGATGCCGAGCCCGTTTTCAGTCAGAAATTTAGGCTGTGTCTCTCGCGAGTCCACTTTCGTCAGGAGGCGTGGCTCGCGAAACTCACGAATCTGCTCCACGTCAAGCGTAAAAAATTTGTCACTCTCAACGACTTGAGCAATCTCATATTTGTCGTCGAGTTGCTTCCACGCCGTCTCATTCTTGCCCGTCATAGGTCTAATTGTTGCTGGCCTAGTGGCGTTATGGGATACGAGCTTCCCAGATACTCCAACACCTCGATGCGTGAATCAGCGTTAGCCGAAATCGATCGTCGCACAGCAACCTTGTTGGGCATGAGCGCGGTCGTCTTATAGAGCTTGGTAGTTGCATCGGTATCTGAATTGGAGGCCAAGACAAATGTGCCTACGTCAATCAAGCGAGATATTTCAGCAGCGAGGCGGGCCTGTTGCTCTTCTCCGAACCCATCCTGATGATAGGCAGTGTGATTAGAAGTTTCACTCACTGCGAAGTATGGGGGATCGAAATAGACAAAGTCACCGGATTTTGCCTTTCGCGTGACCTCGGTGAAGTCGCCGAGAGTGATTGCTTTCACTGATGAGAAAATCTCGCCGTATGCGAGAAGCTCGTCAGTTGTGAAAAACTTTGGCTTCACGAGATGTCCGTAGGGAACATTGAATCCACCGGACTTGTTGACCCGGTAGAGGCCGTTAAAGCAAGTTCGATTCAGGAATAAGAACCATGCCGCTCGTTCTGGGGAATTGAGCGGAGGCTCGTGTTTGCGCACTGAGTTGAAGTGCGTGTTTCGTGGGCATTTCTTCCGTTCTTCGCCATGGCAGTGCGCACCACACTGCTTTTTCTTCAGGTGGGTGACAATGTGCTTTTCGTAGGTGGCAAGAAAGAGTTCAAATGAACCATCGGAACTACCGAGCGTGCGATACAGGTTGATGAGATCGGGGTTGATGTCATTAATCCGCATCCGCTTGGCAAACTTCAATCCTCCACGGCGAATCAGCTCAATTCCCACGGCCCCCGCACCAAAAAAGGGTTCGTAGTACGTACCTCGTCCTTCGAGGAATCCTTCTGGGACTGCGTTCATGATTTCAGGCAGGAGTCGACGCTTCCCGCCGGCCCACCGCAATAATGGCCCAGGAACCTTCTCGTATCGACGTATTGCCACGCCTCCATTCTGCCCACCGGATATGACGCACAGGGTGACACTTCAAAGATTTGTTGGCCCCGAAAACGGGTTGGAAGCAAGACGCTCCCAATTCGGACACGGGTCATTTCTGAGAATTGTCAAAACCTGCCTACGTGAACCTCATGATCGCAGTGAATGAGCTACGGGAATATGACGGGGCCTCGGTCAATTGTCTGTCCGACTTAACGTCTTTCGGTCGTGTCTTACCCAATGTGTATTGTCTTAAAATGAATCTAAAGACAGCATCTGGAGCCAATTTGCCAGCCGTCTTTCAGTTTTTGTTCGACCTGGGCGTCAAGACAATTGAGGATAAAAGCGAAACACAAACTGTCCTCATTACTCTTCCCACTCTGAGGTATGCATCACAGTTTCTGGGACTTGGCGTGCTAAGTGCCCTCCATCAGAAGGGGGTGTTTCTCGACAGAACGCCACCAGCCGAACTCACAGTTGGTCAAATGGTTACTTGGTTGAATGCCAATAAAAATGAGCTGAAGTGTGGCACTTTTCTTGGAATGGTGAATGACGGTCCGCAGAAGGGCTATTTTGAGCTGAGGCAGGCAGGCTCGAACGCCAGAACATTTCGCCAGGTGGAGAAGTTTGACGAATTCTGCTTCGCCCCGTACGAGGGCCCAGCATTCATTCAGGACCGCAAACTAAGTGGCAATCCACAGCTCATTGCAGAGTTTTTTAATGGCAACGTAACGGGTATGACGTCACAAAGTCGTAGCGAACTTTGTTTGGTTGGAGAACCAAGACTCCGTTCCGAACTTCTGGAAAAAACCTTTTCGATTGATGGTATCCGTGGATGTGGCGATGATCTCTTGAGGGTTGAGGGACTATTCGATGTACGTGAGTCACCCCATTTCCTTAGCCAGTTTGTGAAAACAATGTCGACGCCATCAGAGACAGTCGATTCCCAATACGCCATTTTTGATGGTGCGGCAGCTTTTCACCGTCATCAGAGTTATATGACAGCACCGACGAAATTCGTTCTATTAGATCGATGGGAAAAGGGCAGCGAGCAGGTTGTGACGAAACTGAATTCAAAACGGGCCAAGTCAAAAGTGATCCCTATCAAGCTCGGAAAAGTAAAGGCGCCAAAGGGCGTTGAACTTCTAGCGTGGTCTGCCGATGGCAAGTGATCCTTTAGAGAGTGCGCTTGCGCTCTACGAGACGCGCAATACTGCGAAATTCTCGTTCGTCGATGTTGAGCAGCCCCTCGTTCAACAAATTTGGTCCAAGGTGAATTCACTTCGGTTGGCAATTCGACGCGATGGAAACTCCGAGGATGACCTAAACAACATTCTTTATCCGCTGTACCGGGTCCGCAATAACATTG
>CAIMFH010000109.1 GCA_903840265.1 uncultured Schlesneria sp.
AGGCAGCTACCGGCCTGCAAAACTGAACCCGCACCAAATCCGGTAGTGCAGCCCGAAACAGCTAAGAAGGAGAGTGAAAACCCGTTGATTGTCGTGACTTTCTGGACAGTTGCAGCTCTCTACTGGATGTTTGCCATTTCCAGCAGATCTGTGCCTGGCGCAGTGGTAATCAGCCCTTTTCCAGGGTTCTCGCCAGCTTCATATGGGTGGTCTATGGCAGTTGCGTTCGTTGTCTCCACAGTCGGGTTAGTGTGCGGCGGAATGATGTGGATTTCATCCAGCCGTCAGATCACGTTGACTGTAACTGTCCGCAATCTGGTGGATCGTGCCGGTATGGTAGATTGAAAACTGTTCTTCGAGATTTTGCAGGGGTATTTCCACAATGCATGCGACGGCGTCACTGCGCACGAGCGAGGTGCACGAACATTGCCCTTAGTACGGTCAATGCCCCCGAAACTTCAGCCAAAAAATGATGATCCAGGCACCGACTACCATCGCGCCAAGCCAATTGAGATACCCTCGTTCAAAATCAACCGGCATTCGTCTCACTGCGAATGGCAACGGGCCCTCCCAGTAGGAATGAACTTTCACTTTCCAGTCCCATGCCGATTGCAACGGCAGGATGAACTGGTAGATCTGCTCCCCAGTGCTCACGATCAAGCGCCCATGCGTCCCGGTGCCAACCTGGATTGGAACCGTGGCAATCACCGCATCTTCGATTTCCTCGTACGGGATCGACCAATCGCCGAACTTGAGCTGAGTCTTCGTCACGATCAGGTTGGCCCATCGGCAACGAGCCCAGTTGAGCGAAGCGCGGACTCGGTAGCGTTCGCGAGTCGTTCCCCGCGCCCGACATTCGAAGAGCACATCATCCATCGAAAGCCCGATACACAGCGAGCGAAGCATCTTGTCTGCGTTGGCCGACAGAAGCCCAAATGAGACCCTCGCATCTTGATCTGCCAGCCACTAGGGGTCAAGCGTTTCTCTCGCCCACAGGTGTGACACGAAGGTACTCCGGATTGACTGTGGACGACAACGTGGGTCACAGTCACCTGCCAGTTCACTGGTGCGAATTCAACCAAACTTCCGGGCCAGGTTACTTACTCTTCACGTTCACGCATTCCGTCTGCTTAGAGACCAGGGCCGGTGGTACTCCCGGGGGCCAGCAAAGCGGTTGATTCCAGCCACGCTGCGTTAATGGAACCCTCGCTCTGCGACGTCTTCAGCAGTCATTTACTGCTTCGGCGGCACAGGTTTCTTGCGAATGAACACTTGATAGATGACTAACCCAATCCCAAGAAGAACCCCGAACGCACCGACCTGTCCTGAGAGTTTGTTGATGTCGACACCTTCACCAAGATCGGTTGTGGCTGGACCCGACTCTGCCGGGGGCGGCGTGATGGTCAACGAATTCAGGAAGCGATTGATACTCCCGACGTCTGGGCTGTCGGGCTGAGTGACGACCATCAATTTATAGATTACCGTGTTATGCCGCACGATCGACTGAGTGACGTTGCCGATCGGAGCGTTCGCGGCCATCGTCCACACCTCGTGCCCCGACACTTGCTTTGTCGGCAATCGACGAACCGGCGCGCCGACCTCTTTGGAATATCCATCTTCCATCGCGTCTTGAACTAGCTGCATACCGCCAGGAAGATCCGCCTGCACGATGCCCATCATCGTTTCTTCGTCATCAGACTTCCAGATGATCAGAAAAGGAACTGGCGGCGTTGCCAAGCTGTGAAACCGAGCCGCGTCCGGCGACTCCACAGACAAAATCCCATCTGGAGAAGTCCATGTCTCGGCCCACACGCACGAGGGACCGATCATGATTAAGGCGGTCAGCACCAGATAACAAGATCGCATAGACCCCTCTCCAATGAACGGTACCCGGAAGTCCTTGCCTGCGGCTTCAAGCCGTGAACTTCACGATACCAAGTTTCTCCGTACAGTTTAGGTACGTGGTTGGGTGGTTGGGGTCGAGCGCTTCGCTCGCCCCAGGTGTGACACGAAGTCGTCCCCTAATCGACTGCCGGCGACGAAGCGTCGACCACAGCCACCGCGCTGCGTGCAGCACTGAATTTCGGCAAGTCGCGCTGAATGCGATCTGTCACAAAACATCCACTTTTTTGAGGAAAACAGCCAAAAACAGGCCCTTTTTGTCCCCCAATGTCAAAATCTGTCCTGGGGTGTCAAAAACTGTCAGTGCCTGTCGGCTTCACAAGCGAGCATCCACCGCGAGTGACGAGGCATTTCACGGAAAATGGCAAAATATCCAAAACACCGTCTAGCTCGACTCACGCAAGATATGGCATAACGAACATCAAGTAGGTACCGAAAATCAGTGGACCGTAACCAACGGCCACACGTGTCGACCCGCCAAACCGGGGTCCACAGGTGTGGCCGTTTTTCGTAGGAGGCAGATCGATGTGTCAGTGTCACACTGTCAATTCTCAAAATCTCGCTAGACATCTGATGACAAAATCGGACACCCCCCCAAAAACCTGCCATGGACTGACAAATTCTGCCATTTCGTAAGGTTCGAGACAGCAGGCGTGCCCCTCAGCCTTCCACTACTTCAAGTACCGTTTCGGAATCTCGGCACCAGCAACATGTTCCAGTTTGCGGATCTTGCACATCTGATACACATTGATCCGGAAGTCCGGGCAGGTGCTGACCAGGCAATAGGCGTCCGTCGGCGTAAAACCGTATTCCGTAATCAGCCAATCCATCAGCATGATCGTCGCCGTTTCGACCGCGATCTCCAGCGGCCGCGAAGCAAAAATCGCCACGATCGAGTCGGGTTTGTCGATTCGCATGTAGGGGATCTTGCGCCCCTTGATCAGTTCGAACTTCAGTCTCGTCGTCGCCTTCGTCTCGGCTGCGGTTCCAGTGAATTCCGTATCCCCCTGGCTCGCATGAACATCGCCCATGCAGAACAACGCCCCCGGATGAAAGACCGGCAGATGAATTCGATGACCGGGCTTCACATCACGAATGTCGAGGTTCCCACCCCATTCCCCTTGGCCATCCAGGCTCGTCGTCACTTCGCGATCCGGGCAGACTCCCAAGGTGCCGATGAAGGGAGTGATCGGCCAACTGATCTTGTCATTGAAGTGCAGCGTCCCGTCGCGCGTCGTCCCGCTTGGGCCGGGCGAGTGTGGGAAGATCTTCGTCGTATAGTCGCCGGACAGTTCCGGCCAGCGAGTCGATTCTCCCAAAGGTCCTCGCCGGGGACCAGTGGCGATCCACGAATAGCTGTCGACCAGAATGTCTTCGATCGTGACAACCAGCGTGTCTCCCTTTTCAGCCCCTTCAATAAAGATGGGTCCCGCAATCGGATTGGCCATGGCCGGGGTGCGATCAAAGCCGGGGCGTTTGCCCGGGATCGCCTTGTCGGACTCGGACTTGAAGAAGCCCGTGCTGGCATCGTAAGTCTCGATCTCGACGCTTTCACCCGGCTGAATTTTCAGCAGTGGTTCGTCACGAAAGTCAAAGGCGTACTTACGAGCTTGTTCGCGATCAATGCGTTGCATGCCACTGTCCCCGAAAACATGAACAAATTCCGATGCTCGCACAATAGCCGCCAACGGCGACAGAATGAAGCGTTCGAGTCGAAGGTCGTCCATGCTGGAATTTATGTTCTGCCGGACCGATCAATATCCAGCATGTGACCATTGGAGCGTGCGGCTACGAGAGGTATCTTGCTCAGCATCACTTTCACTCACCTCTGGAGAATAACTGCCATGCTTCGCACCGTGTTGGCTCTTGGGTTGTGCCTGCTCGCGACATCGCCATCCTTTGCGGGCAAGGATGATGGGCGACTAGATATCTATTTCATTGACGTCGAAGGAGGTGCCGCGACGTTGCTGGTCACTCCCGCGGGCGAGTCGATACTGATCGACTCGGGCTATCCTGATAACGGAGGCAGAGACCGCGATCGCATTCTGGATGTCATTCAAAAGGTGGCGAAGCTGGATCATCTGGATCATGCCTCGGTGTCACACTGGCATCTGGATCACTTCGGCAACCACGCGTCACTCGCCGACAAGATTAAGATCCACAACTTCTGGGATCGCGGCATTCCTGATTCCCTGAAAGAAGACGACAAGTTCGACGAGCGGATCGCTCTGTATCGCGCGGCGGCTCAAAACCAGAGCAAAGCAGTCAAGGCGGGCGACACGTTTACGCTCGAATCGCCTGGTTTGCCACTGAACTTGAAAGTCGTGACCGCCAGCGGCGAAGTGATTCCGAACGAAGGGCCCGCCAACCCACATGCGTCGCTTCATAAGCCACAAGCAGATGATCCGACCGACAACGCGAAGAGCATCAGCACCCTGTTCACCTTCGGCAAATTTAAGTTCTTGACTTGTGGCGACCTGACTTGGAACACGGAAGCCAAGTTGATGACCCCGAACAACCCTGTCGGTCACGTGGACTTGTTTATGGTGACTCACCACGGCCTGAACGTCAGCAATAATCCCGCCTTTGTCCTGGCGATCGACCCAACCGTCGCCGTCAGTTGTAATGGCCCAACCAAGGGTGGAGCCCCCGAAACAATTGCGACTTTGAAAAAGGTCAAATCACTGCAGGCCATGTATCAGTTGCATCGCAACATCAAACTTCCCGAGAACGAACAGGCTCCAGCCGAGAACATTGCCAATCAAGAAGATTCAAACGCCTGCAAAGGAAAATGGATCAAGGCGTCGGTCGCAAAAGATGGCAACAGCTACACAATCCAAGTCGGTGCCGACGGAAAGCCAAAAGAGTACAAGACGCGGTGAATGTGTTCGGGTGCCACTGGCGACGGCTTTGAGTCGCCAGTGTCTTCTCGAAGTCAAAACCGGTCGACAACGCGTGGCGAGTCCGATTGTTGCATAGCATCTGCACGCGATCGCAAGGCTGTGCACGACACAAAGACACTGGCAGCCCAGAGCGGCCGCCAGTGCCACCCGAAAACGAATGATGACAAGCGACCAACGGGAGCGACGAAGACGGTTCCGAGCGGAAGCTCGAAGCGGGTCAAGGGCGGTGCCCTTGGAGGGAGTGACGTGGCACTGCTAATAGGCATGGATGAAGCCGGACTCGGCCCCAATCTGGGGCCGTTTGTTGTCGCGGTGACGGTGTGGGAAGTGAAAGGGCGGCCGGAGGATTTCGATTTCTGGACGGCCTTCGACACGATTCTCACCAATGCACCGACGCCGACGGATTCGCGGCTACATGTCGCCGATTCGAAGCAGATTTTTCAGCCGCAACGTGGGCTGTCTGCACTCGAACGAGGGGTCTGGTCAGCAATGCATCTCTGCGGAGCGGCGACTACTTCATTTGCAAATCTCTGCGCCACGATGCGACCAACGCCACCCCCGTCAATTCCGGCCCCCGTGACGACAGCTCCTCCAAAGCGGGGTGGACTTTTCAGCGAGGACGAACTCAGTGCTGCTCGTCCTCCTTGCGACACCGCCCGTATTGACGAAGACCATCATCCGCTCCCGTGGTACGCTGGCTACGATTGCCCGCTGCCTGTCGAAGCACATGATCTCGCCCTGCTCGAACCGTGGCAAAAGCTGTGCAAGAAGCTTCGAGTGAAATTGGTCTGTGTTCGAGCCGAAGTGGTCGAGCCACTGCGATTCAATCGGCTGGTTCGATATTACGACAACAAGGCGCAAGCGACTTCGCGACTGGCAATGAATCTGCTGCGTAGTGTTTGGCAGCCGGATCAAGCGGCGTTGATAGTTGCCGACAAGCACGGCGGACGAAATCGCTATGACGGGCTGTTATCGGAGACGTTCGGCCAGCCGGTAGACTGCGTGGAAGAGGGGGCCGAGCGAAGCACCTACCGCCTTGGTAAGGGAGAACTGCGTTTTCAGCCGCGAGCGGAATCTCACGGTCCTGTCGCTTTAGCATCTATGACCGCCAAGTATTTACGGGAACTGGCGATGCATCACTTCAACAAGTATTGGACCGAGAAGCTGCCGGAACTGAAGCCGACGGCTGGTTACCCCAATGATGCCAAGCGGTTCCGCGAAGAAATTGTGGTTGAACAACGCCGGTTGGGGATCCTCGACGATTACCTGTGGCGAGAGCGTTAGTCGACTACGGCAACTTTGCCGATAGGGCAACTCTTGCGGGCGAACAAGGTCGTAGGATCGCTTCGACGTTGCAATACCAGACGATCCCGCCACCTCAGATCGCGATATGGCAATTCAGGCGGTTTCCAGTTCTAATTCGATTTCACAACTTGGATCCGCATCACCCGCACCCACGCCTCAGGAGATTCTCCCGATGTCTGGCGACATTCAGAGCGTCCTGCACGAAACTCGCAGTTTTCCACCGCCGGCCGAATTCACTCGTCAGGCAAATATCAGCAGTGAAGCTCAATATCAGCAGATGTGGGAGCGGGCCAAGGATGATCCGGCCGGATTCTGGGGCGAACTCGCCCAGAACCTGCACTGGTTCAAGAAGTGGGATCATGTCCTGCAAGGCCAGATGCCCGACACGAAGTGGTTCGTCGGCGGCAAGATCAACGCCAGCTACAACTGCCTTGATCGCCATCTGACAACCTGGCGCAAGAACAAAGCCGCAATCATCTGGGAAGGTGAGCCGGGCGACAGTCGCACGCTGACCTATCAGGATTTGCATCGCGAAGTCTGCAAGTTTGCCAACGTCCTGAAAAAGCTGGGTGTGACCACTGGCGACCGCGTCACCCTCTACATGCCGATGATCCCCGAACTCGCGATTGCGATGCTGGCGTGTGCTCGCATTGGCGCGACACATTCGATCATCTTCGGCGGATTCAGTTCTGATGCCGTTGCCGACCGAAATAACGATGCTCAAGCGAAATTGATCGTCACCGCTGACGGCGGCTGGCGACGAGGCAAAGAAGTACCGCTCAAGCAAGCGGTCGATCAAAGCCTCGAAAAGTCACCCAGTGTGCAACGAGTGGTCGTCGTGCGACGCACCGGGATGCCGGTCCAGATGATTCCCGATCGGGACTACTGGTGGCATGACCTGATGGCGGACGTCGATGCCGACTGCGATGCCGTCGAACTGGATGCCGAACATCCTCTGTTCATCCTGTACACGTCCGGCAGTACCGGCAAGCCGAAGGGTGTGCTGCACACCACGGCAGGTTATACGCTCGGCACGATGATGACATCGAAATGGGTCTTCGATCTGAAAGACGAAGACACTTATTGGTGTACGGCGGACATCGGCTGGGTGACGGGTCACAGCTACATCGTCTACGGCCCGCTGGCGAACGGTGCCACGACCGTGATGTACGAGGGAGCTCCCAACTGGCCGCATGACGGGCGGTTCTGGGAAATCATCGAGAAATACCGCGTCAACATTTTCTACACGGCTCCGACGGCCATCCGCGCGTTCATCAAGTGGGGCGACCAATGGCCGCAGAAGTATGACCTGTCGAGTTTACGGCTCCTCGGCTCCGTCGGTGAACCGATCAATCCCGAAGCGTGGATGTGGTATCACCGCATGATCGGCGGCGAGCGATGTCCGATCGTCGACACGTGGTGGCAGACGGAAACCGGCTCGATCATGATTTCGCCGTTGCCGGGTATCACAGCGACCAAGCCGGGAAGTTGTACGCGACCACTGCCAGGCGTCGTTCCGGATATCGTGAACAAAGACGGAGAAAGCCTGCCTGCGAACAGTGGTGGTCTGCTGGTGTTGAAGCAGCCGTGGCCATCAATGCTGCGGACGCTGTACGGCGATCATCAACGATTCAAGGACACCTACTTCAGCTCGATCCCAGGTTGCTATTTTGCCGGCGACGGCGCTCGCAAAGATGAAGACGGATACATCTGGGTGATGGGCCGCGTTGACGATGTGCTGAACGTCGCCGGACACCGTTTG
Source organism: uncultured Schlesneria sp. (assembly GCA_903840265.1). Classification (GTDB taxonomy): domain Bacteria; phylum Planctomycetota; class Planctomycetia; order Planctomycetales; family Planctomycetaceae; genus Schlesneria. Next base: position 7,873 of record CAIMFH010000109.1, read on the forward strand.
TCGACGATGGAAGTCGAGTCGGCACTAGTGGCGCATCCGCAAGTCGCCGAAGCCGCCGTGGTCGGCTTCCCGCACGACATCAAGGGTGAAGGGATCTGCTGCTTCGTCAGTTTGAAGAGTGGCGATGGCAGCGAACAATTGGAGCGTGACCTGATTGCTCACGTCCGCAAGCAGATCGGCGCGCTCGCGACACCTGACAAGATCAAGTTCAGTGCGTCCCTGCCGAAGACTCGTAGTGGAAAGATCATGCGACGGTTGCTGCGTGACATCGCCGCTGGTCGCGAATCATCTGGTGACACCAGCACGCTGGAAGATTACACGGTCCTGGCCAAGCTGCGTGAGACAGAAGAGTGAACAGTTTTTGAACCACAGAGGCACTGCCTCTGTGGTTCAGATCTCTTCTTTGGAGGCCTGGTTCCATCCGCAGTCGTCGATGACTTGCGTCCGGCGTGTGGTCTCGGGACACTGCTGCAGCAGACCGCTCGTTCAGCCCGCCGTACTCTCTCCGAGATCCATTCATGCGACGAAACACCGTGAAGTCCGCGTTGAAAGCCGGCCAGCCTCAAGTTGGAACATGGCTATCCCTGGGTAACGTGTTCGCCGCCCGGCTGATGGCGCGAGTTGGCTTCAACTGGTTGACGGTGGATCTGGAACACTCTCCCATTGGCTGGGATAGCGCAGGTCAGTTGTTTGGTGCCGTCGCCGATGCCGGATGCATTTGCCTGGCGCGAGTTCCTCGCGGCGACCATGATTACATCAAGCGAGTGCTCGATGCCGGCGCGCACGGCATCGTGGTCCCGATGGTTAACACTGTTGAAGAAGCGAAGATCGCCATCGCCGCGGCCAAGTATCCTCCGACGGGGAACCGATCGGTTGGTGGCGGGATGCACGCGATGAACTTCGACGCGACGGCTGGCGACTACTACAAGTATGCGAACGACGAGATCCTGGTCGTCCTGCAAACCGAGTCACCCGAGGGTGTCGAAAACGCCGAGGCAATCTATAGCCTGCCCGGTGTCGATGCAATTTTTGTCGGACCGAATGACCTGAACGCTCAAATGCGAACTCCAGACGGAGCTGATCCATCACCGGCCGAATTTGAAGCGATGCTGCAGCGCATCCTGGCCACTGGCAAGAAGTGTGGGACACCGGTCGGGATTCACGTCACCTCGATTGAAGCCTGTCAGCAGCGCATCGCCGAGGGCTGGCAATTCATGGCGTTGGGTAGCGAGTTGCGGTTCATGGTGACTGAAGCCCAACACATGGTACAGGCCATGAACCTGACACAATCCGCGGACCTCGCCAGATATTAGCGAGACATCGCCACGCCGCCCGACGAATAAGTTACCGAGGAGGGCCGCGATGACTGCGTTTCTGATCGGTTCGCTGTTTCCCGTATTTGCGATCTTCCTTGGCGTCAAAGCACTGACGCCCGCTGGGATCGAACTCTGGGACGGGAAAAAACTGCCACGAACCGCATCGGTCATCGTTGGTGTCGCGGCGCTTGTCTTCTCGGTCGGAGCGATTGCTTTTCTGTTTGCCTACTGCGTGCTTCGCATGCCGCTACTCTGATTCCAAGTCAGGTCACAGGCCAGCCAGCTTGGTTTCGGCATCGCCAAATTGTTTCATTGGCATTCCCATCCGATCGAGCAGCGACAGGTACAGGCTGCAAAGCTTGCGATCGTCATCGCCGCTCTTGGTGTAATCGAGGACTCGTCCTGTCTTGAGGGCGCCGCCGAGGCCGCCTGCTAGCAGGAGCGGCACTTTGGTCGAGTCGTGTTTGCTGCCGGACCACATGTTCGAGACGAACATCAGACAGGAATTGTCCAAGACCGTTCCTTCGCCTTCTTTCATGGCATCCAGTCGCGTGGCCAGATACGCCAGCTGGCTGACATAGTGACGCGACACACGTTCATATTCATCGGACTCGTCGTAGTGTGAAGCAGGATGATGAGCGGTGCGGACATCCAGGAACGGATAGAACAGCCCCGAAAGATCGCGACAGAGTAGCACCGTCGCCACTCGAGTCTTGTCGGTTTGAAACGCCAGGGCGATGATGTCGCCCATCAGTCGCATATGTTCGCGAAGATCTTCCGGCAGCCCGTTGTCAGGACGCTTCATCGTGATGGCCGACTGGCCTCGATCACGGGCATTGCTGTCCGCTTTGTCCTTGGCGTCGCGTGTGCGTTCGATCCGCTTCTCAACTTCTCGCACGCTGTTCAAATACTCATCGAGCTTGGCCTGATCGGCTCGACTGACTTGTCGATTCAGGTGGGCAGCATGTTCTTTGACGCGATCCAAAATACTTTTGGTTCGCTTCGTCCCCTGATTGTCGAACAGACTATCAAAGGCGAGCGACGGATAAACCTCCATCGGCACAGGGGAATTGGCGTCCTGCCAGGAAATGTGAGAGCTGTAGGCCATCGAGAAGTTGCTCTCGTGATAGCCCGTGATTGGCTGCTCGCAACCCAGCACCAGGCTCGGCAGCGAAGTCTGTTCAGCGTAATGGTTGGCAATGACTTGATCGACACTGATGCCCCCTTTCAGCACGGCTCCTTTTTGAAGAGCCGCTCCTGAAAGGATGTTCCCTGTCTGACCGGGATGGATCCCGACCCCGGTCGCGTGTTTGTTGAACAAGCCATTGATTACGTTCAACTTGGTCTTCACGGGCGCCAGCGGCTCAAGGCTTTTGCTGAGTTCCATGGCGGCCCCAGCTCCCGTGGCATACCAGTGTTTGTGATTGATGCCGTTGCCCATGAACAGGGCCGCGAACCGCTTCGGGAAAGGGGCTGGGGTTCCGCTGCTCAAAGCGTCGGCGACCAGCGCTTCATCACCCCAGGCTGGTAGCGACTCCAGCCAGGGCAAGGCCATGGCTGTCCCAACACCCAGCAACACGGTACGACGGCTGACTCGTGACTTTGAAGTGCTCATCGACACCACCTCGTTAGGACATTGGTCGCGGAAAGCAGTATATCGCAAATCAGTGCCGTGCAGCGAGCAGAAGTTGTATTGGAGCGTTCTACAACAGATCTCGCAGGTGGAAGTGGTGCTTGCCGAGTTTGCCTCCGTAGTTTCCGGAGGTGATGCGAATGACACCTGCGACCGCGGCGGCGGCGTGAAGCCCTCGGCGTGTCGCCGCCTGCACATCGTCGAAGCTCAGGCCGTCGATCACGATCTCATAGACGGCTTGGCAGTTGTCGGGCAGTTCGCTGGTGGTGACGCCGCGCAGCGTCGGGCAATACGCGTCGTTCGTACTCGCTTTGAGTTTCGGATATCGCGAGCCGACTTTGCTTCCCGACCGGACTAAGCCGCCTGGAAACGGTAGTGCGACGTTGATTCCTTGTCGGATCGCGTCGACAGCCGCCTCAGCCGCCTGCAGCGTCGACAACTGATCTGTGCCGCAGATAATGAGGTTGCCGCCGGCAACACCCGTGATCGTCCCGAAGTAGTCTTCGCACAGGAACTCGCCGTCCATCACGGGGATCCGCCAGAAGCGACGATCTCCGAGCTTCTTCGATTTCTGGAACGAGTCACCGAAGTAACGGATCCCTCCGCCAATTCGGATCTGCTTTTCCTTCGGACAATCGAAGATGCCGTTGTAGCAGGCGGTGGTGGGACAGGTGAGCACACATTGTCCGACGCGACTTTGCAGAGCCTTGCCCAGTCCATCCACGCTGAAACCAAACGCGAGAACCGCCACGCCCGGCCGGCCGTCGGGGGTCTCGTCTGCGGGAATCACTCGTTCGATGGCGGCTTCAACGTCGCAGGCGATGACACTTGTCGCATTCCCGCAGAGCACGGTCGCCGCCGTCTGTGCCCACCGTGCACTGGCCGCAGTGATGATCAATCGTGCCGCTTTAATCGGGAAGGCTTCCGCGAACGTGTCGACGATTTCGACGCCGTTCAAATCCAAGAGGGTGGTCACTGGCGAAGCCTCCAATGTCATTGCGGTTCCGAATGTTGAGTTGAGAGTTTCAGTTGGCATCAATATTTGATGAAGGAATCAATTCGTCGACGAGTAGACGCGTTGCCCACCCACATAAGTTTCATCGACCGCGATGTCTTTGATTTCGTCGAGAGGGCAGGTCAGCAGATCGGTCTTCAATACAACAAAGTCGGCCAGCTTTCCTACCTCCAGCGATCCTTTTTCTTTTTCTTCAAACGTCAAGAACGCGTTGTTGATCGTGTAAAGCCGCAAAGCCTGTTCGCGCGAGATCGTTTGTTCGGCGTGCAGCGGCTGGTCAGTGCGCCGCGGCTGCCGTGCCAGCGTGATCCACATCCCCAGGAACGGATTGTACGGATTCACCGAGCGAAAACTGCCAATCCGCTGCATATGATCCGAACCGCCCCCCACGACCACGTTGTGCTCGAAGAGTGATCGGTACGGCTGGAAGTAAGTCAGACGATCATCGCCAAACTGTTTCCGCAGGGTCGTTCCGTCCAGCCACAGCCAGGCGGGCTGCATATCGGCGACGATCCCCAGCTGTTGCATCTGCTGGATGGCTTCGAGGCTCATGAAATTGCAGTGCGTAATACAGGGGCGGCAGGGGCGAACCAGGAACTCTTTGTTGATCTCGGTATATGCCTGGATCAAAGCATCGACCGCGCCATCGCCGACGGAATGAGCCGTGAACTGCAAATCACGCTGCAGGGCATAGCGGGCCATGTGAACCAACTCGTCCTGCGGAATGAATCGCAAACCGCGGTATTCGGGATCGGTAATCGAATAGATCTCGCTCTTGCCCCACGGCTTCTGCAGATAGGCGCTCCCGGTCAGCATGCCGCCATCCAAGAAGACCTTGACCCCACGCAGCCAGACTCGATTGTCGTACTTGTGCAACCGATGATCTGCGGCCCTTTGAATTCCCGATTCGATTTCTTTTCGGCTTCCACTGCCATTGATTCCATACGACAGGAATACGCGACACGAGAGTTCGCCACGATCCTTGAGCAGCCAGTAAGCAGCCACGGCGTCATCATTCGCGGCACGATCCGCGATGCTGGTCAGGCCGACGGAATTGTAATCGCGTAACAATCGCTTTGAGCGTAGCAGGCGATCGTCGAGAGAGGCCACTTTTTCATTCGACTTGGCTTTGACGAACCGAGATGCGTTCCGCAGCACTCCGGTTAACTCACCAGTCACAGGATCTTTTTCAATCTGCCCCGCCTTGCCGTCGGTGATCTGAAAATCCTTCGTGATACCGCTGAGCTCCAGTGCGAGGGAATTGCAGACGCAATCAGGATTCGTGCTGAACATCACGGGGTTCTTCGGTGCCACGGCGTCCAACTCTTTTCGCGTTGGGTAGCGTTGGTCTCGCAACCGCGTGATGAACACTTGCCGCACCACGATCCATTCGCCGTCGTTCAACAATTCGGCCCTGGCCGCGACGTATTTCAGCACGTCGGCGACGGTGTCCATCTCGGGAATCGGGTGGTCGTATTCGTAGAGGGAGGCGCCCGTCGCATGGACATGCGAATCGCACAAACCGGGGATCACGGTCCGCCCCTGCAAATCGATCCGCTTCGTTTCCGGTCCAGCCAGCTTGGCGACATCTTCGTGCTTGCCGACAGCGACAATCCGGTCACCTCGCACGGCCATCGCTTCGGCGATGGAGAAGTTCCCATCCACGGTCACGATTTTACTGTGATGGACAATCAGATCGGGAGGTTGAGCAGGCGCGCAGGTTGATTGCGCGACGATAGAGCAGAGCATTGCCAGAGTTTGCAGCGTGCCTCGCATCATGCTCTCCGAGTGATATGGGATGCCACCGAGGGACATTGGACGCACTCTTCGAATCGATCTCAAGGGACAGGGTGATCGCCATTGTCATAATGCAGGGAGTGTGTCACGCCATGAGTCTTCGAAGGGCGTGGGATTTCGGTTCCATTCATGACCACGCCCTTCGCAAGGCCTCAGAGCGTGCCACCCAAACGAGGGACATTGGACGCACTCTTTGAATTGATCTCAAGGGACGCCGCGCGAGACGAAGTGAATTCGACGTGCTAAGATGGATGGCATGAGCGACGAAGCAATCTCATGCCGTGACTGTGATTCCACTGCGACCAAGCAAGGTTGCCCACAATGTGGCACCTCTTTCGTGTGCGATCTCGCTCAAGGCAAGGAGCACTGCTGGTGCATGAAGCTGCCCGCCGTTATGCCGGTCTGCTCCGGCGCCAAATGCCTTTGTGAGAGTTGTCTTCGCTCGGCGATTGAAGCCCAGAAGAATCAGCAGCAGCCAAGTTCGTAAAGTGCGGCGATCAAGGGCTGGCCAGGCTCTTCGGACTGCGGATCGGTGCTGTCAGCTCGGACAAGGAAACTCGTTGTCGCCCGGCTTGATCGAAGTTGTCGGGATGCAACCAGCGTTCGAAGGCGATCTTGAGCGCCGGCCATTCCGAATCGATGATCGCATGCCAGGCGGTATCGCGGCTGCGTTCTTTGTAAACCACAGCCTGGCGAAAAATCCCTTCAAACGAGAATCCCAGCCGCAAGGCCGCTCGATGAGACGGTTCATTGAGGGAATCGCATTTCCATTCGTAGCGGCGATAGCCGAGGTCGAACGCTCGCTGCATCATCAAAAACATCGCCTCTGTCGCGGCCGGAGTTTGCCGCAGTAGCGAGGTAAAGTGGAGATGGCCGACTTCGATCACTCCTTTGGCGGGGGTGATTCGCAGGTAGCTGGCCACGCCGACTGGTTGTTGATGAGCCGCATCGACAACGACATAAAAGAGAGGATCGTCGCCCAGGCAACTGGACTTCATCCACGCCACGTAAGCAGCCAAGTCCGCGAATGGACCGTAGGGCATATACGTCCATGACGGGCCGTCGTCGGCGTGCAACGCAAAGAGCGAGGCCGCATGCCGATCAGGGTCCAGCGCTTCCAGCCGACAGTAACGACCCAGCATCGGTTCGCGGCTCGGCACGGGCCGCGGCGTCCACCCCGGAAGTGGGGATCCAATGGGCTGGCCAAATTCATTTTGTCGCATCACGCGGCTCATTGAGTGGAGTGGAAAATGCCCTGCCAGACGGTTTTGCGATGATATCGGAGCGCTACGAAGAATCCTGCTCAACATTGACGAAATCAACAACCGATAGTATTATTTTGAGTAATCAAAACTTTGTTTTCGAGCAATATGCCAGCCTAAAACCCTGCCGACTGAATTCCTATGAGATCTCGGAACCGTATTTCTTGCTGGCTGATGGTCTGCGCCATTGCCGTCCATTTTGGATCAGGTTGCAGTCCAACGCCGCCATCAACACAGTCGGCGACTTCCATAGCGTCGTCACCAAAAGAGATCAAAATCGTCACCACGACCGGGATGGTGACCGACATCGTGCGGCATGTCGCCGGTTCGCGAGCGACGGTCTCGGCACTGATTGAATCGGGCGTCGACCCCCATCTGTTCAAGCCGACTCGTGGTCACATTAAGCAGCTCCAGGATGCCGATGTCGTCTTCTTTTCAGGGCTGACTCTGGAAGGGCGGATGGTCGAAACGTTTACGCAACTGAAGCGATCCGGCAAACCCGTCTACGCCGTGACCGAGTCGCTCGATAAAGAATACTTGCGATCGCCGCCCGACTTCGCGGGCCACTACGATCCCCATGTCTGGATGGATGTTGCGGCCTGGAGCCAATGCGTCGATCATGTCGCACAGTCGCTCGCCAAGTTCGATCCGCCCCATGCCGAGGAATACAGCGCTAATGCGAAGGCGTATCGAGAAGAGCTGACTAAGTTGGATGATTACGTTCGCAAGTCGATCAAATCAATTCCGGAGAAGCAGCGAGTTCTGGTGACAGCTCACGATGCCTTCGAGTATTTCTCGCGAGCGTATAAGATTGACGTGAAATCGGTGCAGGGTGTGACGACCGAATCGGAAGCGGGTGTGCTGGATGTCAATCGGCTGGTCGACTTCCTGGTCGAGCGCAAGCTGCCAGCCATCTTCATCGAATCCAGCGTGAATGCAAAGAACATCGAAGCGGTGATGGAAGGGACGAAGTCGCGCGACGTGGTGGTTCGCATTGGGGGAGAATTGTACTCCGACGCCATGGGGGCTGAAGGAACCTATGAAGGAACTTACATCGGAATGATCGATCACAATGCCACGGTGATTGCGGCATCGTTGGGTGGTAGCGTTCCGGAAAAAGGGATGACCGGAAAGCTCGCCACCGCGATCAAAGGTGGTGAAGCCAAATGAGCAACCACCTGGATTCGTCGCCCCTGTCTATTCACGACATGACTGTTGCCTATCAGCGCCGACCCGTGCTGTGGGACATCGATTATTCGGCTCCGTCGGGCAAGCTGATCGCCATCGTCGGACCGAATGGTGCCGGCAAGAGCACCCTCATCAAAGCCGTGCTGCAACTCATTCCAGCAGCATCCGGCGATGTTGTCTTTTTTGGCAAGCCCTACCGCGAGCAGGCTGGCCGAATCGGCTACGTCCCTCAGCGAACCAGTGTCGATTGGGACTTCCCGATTGATGCTCTCGGTGTTGTCGCCATGGGCCTTTATCGCAAGATTGGCTGGTTTCGCCCCGTGACTAAGAAGTACCGACTGCAGGCCCTGGCCGCATTGGAGCGAGTCGGCCTGGCGGAATTCGCATCACGACAGATCAGCCAACTCTCCGGTGGGCAACAACAACGGGTCTTCCTGGCACGAGCCCTAGTCCAAGATGCCGATTTATATCTAATGGACGAACCGTTCGCAGGGGTCGATGCGGCGACTGAACGTGCGATTGTCGATCTGTTGCGAGAGCTCCGCGCCGCCGGCAAAACGGCCCTGGTGGTCCATCACGATCTGCAAACGGTCGCCGAATACTTCGACGAAGTCCTGCTGCTCAACATGCGACTCATTGCCAGTGGCCCTGTGGAACAGGTCTTTACGACCGAGAACTTGCGGCGGACCTACGGGGGCAAGCTCGCGTTGCTCGATCAAGTGGGATACCGGATGAGTCACAAATGAATCTGATCCCGCAGTCCTTTGCATCTGCCTGAAACGAATCTCCCTGCTGCTTGCTCGTTGCCCATGCTCAATAGCGACATCTTTCGAGTCCTGACCCTGCAAGACTACAACACGCGAGTCGTGTTGTGCGGGACGATGCTGTTTGGTGCGTGTGGCGGGATCGTCGGCGCGTTTATGCTGCTTCGCAAGAAGTCGCTCGTTAGTGATGTGGCCAGTCACGCGGCGTTGCCCGGGATTGGGCTGGCCTATCTCATTCTCGAGGCACTTTCGCCGGGAACCGGCAAATCGCCAGTCTGGTTGCTGGTGGGGGCCGCGATCGGTTCGGCCAGCGGTTTGTTTTGCGCTGGGCTAATCCAGCGTACGCGTTTGATCAAAGAAGACGCGGCCCTCGGAATTATTCTAAGTGTCTTTTTTGGTTTCGGCATTGTTCTGCTGAGCGTCGTGCAAAGTCTGCCAACAGGCAGCGCGGCGGGTCTAACTGAGTTTATCTTCGGCAAGGCGGCAGCACTCACGGCGGCAGATGTGACGACGATCGGCGTTGCGAGCGTGATCATCATGCTCGCGTGTGGCCTGCTGTTCAAAGAGCTCTCGTTGCTATGCTTCGACGATGCCTACGCGGCGGCACTCGGGTGGCCGACCTGGTGGCTGGACTTGCTGCTGACAACGCTGGTCGTCGCGGTCACCGTGATTGGAATGCCTAGTGTCGGCTTGCTGCTGGTTGTCGCTCAACTGGTCATCCCTCCGACCGCGGCGCGGTTCTGGACAGACCGCCATAGCGTGCTCACGATCATTGCCGGAGTGCTCGGCAGCCTGAGCAGTGCCGTCGGGATCCTGGTCAGCGCTGTCATTCCGCGGTTGGCGGCAGGAGCTGTCATCGTGCTGGCCGGAACGACGATCTTTTTAATCAGCATGCTGCTGGGAACGCGACGGGGCATCCTGTGGAATTGGCTGAGTCAGCGAGAATCGCATCGGCGTATCGGACAACTCGATCTGTTGCGAGCCTGCTTCGAAGTCTTGGAGCGCGAACACAGTTCCACGAGTGGCCTGGAAGGCGATCCGGGGACGATGCCGTTGACGTTCGAGCAATTGCAGGCGGCTCGATCTTGGACCGCTGCGCGATTGCGAAGCATCCTTTCTGTCGCTACCAGCGATGGCTCGATCCGTCAGGGCGCTGATGCCCAATATCGTCTGACGAGCGAAGGGATGCGATTGGCCCGCCGCGCCACGCGCAACCATCGCTTGTGGGAAATGTATTTGATTCACTTTGCTCAAACAGCTCCCAGTCGCGTCGACAGGGAGGCTGATGAGATTGAACATGTGCTGGCACCGGAATTAGTCGAACAGTTGGAAGAGTTGCTGGAACAGGATCGAGTGCGAACTCGCCTGCCGCCGGTGAGCCCGCACGCGCAACTGACGTAGAACTTCGTAGGAAACAACCGCTTTTTAATTCGCAAATCCATCGTATGTTTACCGAGTTTTTCAAACGCCTTTCCGTCTGGGAAGGGATCGACACCTGGATCGCCGTGACCGGCGCACTTGCCGCCATGGCGTGCGCGCTGCCCGGCACATGGTTGCTATTACGCCGACAAAGTCTGCTCGGCGATGCGCTCAGTCATGCGGTTCTGCCGGGAATTGTCCTGGCGTATCTCGGTGTGTCGTGGATGGAAGAAATCGGTTGGCTGGCAGCTCCTGCCACGGGCAGCGGTGCCGCGCGTGTGGCTGAGGGGATGTCGCTGGTCGCTCGCCGTCAACTTGCCCTGTTCGCCGGAGCGGCGCTGTCGGGCGTGTTCGCAGCGGTGTTGTCGGAGGTGATCCAGCGATGGGGACGCGTCGAGCGGAGTGCGGCCCTGGGGGTCGTGTTTACATCCATGTTTGCCTTAGGCCTGCTATTGATTCGTCTGTTCGCCGATCGGGCGCATTTGGATCCCGGGTGCGTTCTGTATGGCAACCTGGAAGCAACCGCGTTCAATCGACTGGGCGATACAACGATCCCTCAAGCCGTCATCGTGAATGGAGGCATGCTGCTGGTGAACGCCTTGCTGACGTTGCTGTTCTTCAAAGAACTGCGACTCAGCACATTCGATCCAGACCTCGCCGCCGCTCAAGGGATGCGGCCGAGTTTGATCTCCGTCGCGCTCATGTCAGTGACTGCGGCGACGGTTGTTGCCGCTTTTGAATCTGTCGGTGCGATTCTGGTGATCGCCATGCTGATCATTCCCGCAGCCACAGCACGACTTCTTAGCGATCGGCTGTCGACAATCCTGTTCTTGGGGATTGTCGTGGCGGCGGTCGGTTCCGTGCTGGGACACGTCATGGCGATCACACTTCCAGCGATGATCTGTTCACGGTTGGGGATGCCTCAAGTTGAGGATGCGAGTACGGCTGGCATGATGACTGTCGCGGCCTGCGGTTGTTTCCTATTGGCCGTCTTTTTGAGTCCACGGCATGGAATGGCACGAGCCTGGTACGAGCGATGGCGATTGAAACTGCGGATCGTTCGTGAAGATTTGCTGGGCGGCCTGTTTCGACGCGAGGAAGCAGCCAGTTCGCAACCGCACGCAGCCAATCGGCAGGCGACAGTCGGTGATCCGGTGCGCCTCAGTTGGTTTCAACGCCTAGGTCGACAAAGCCTGATCCGGCAGGGGCTGATCGATTCCGGATCTCACGGCGATTCCCTCACGGAGTCTGGGACGGCCGCCGCGCAGGATCTTGTTCGATCGCACCGATTGTGGGAGTCGTATATGGCTCGTCACTTTGCTCTTCCTGACGCTCGCCTGCACGACACGGCCGAAAAAGTCGAACACTTTCTGGGACCAGAGCTTCAGGCGGAAATCGCGGCCGAACTCGATCAGCCCACGATGGACCCTCACGGAAAAGTAATCCCGACGCCGCCTGAGCGACTGTAGCGAGTGCGGCACTTCGGATGGCCCAATTCTCGACGAGATCAAAACAATCTCGTGGCGACGGACCGCAGTTCTCGATAACTTTTGAGAGGACTGAGTCGACCGATCCGCGATCTTTCAGGGCAAGAGATCCCGATGGCCATCCCGCTGAGACCATGTTGTCAGTTGTTGCTGGTCGCCTTTGTGTTTGGGGGCTTGGCAACGGCACCCTGCGATGCCGAAGTCGATTGGCATCCCCAGCGAACGCGCGTCTTCGCCGTGGGGGTGCTTGAGTGGCAGCACCCCGATCTGGCCTGGAATGGCCTCGGCTCAGCATCAGCGGCGTGACGCTCAACTGGTTCAGCATTTTAAATCTGCTGGTGTCGCGGACGATAGCATCACCTATCTGCAAGATCGCCAGGCGACAAGAAGCCATATTCAGAAGGAACTGCTCAATCAACTCGCGAAGACCAAACCGGGCGAGTTGCTGGTCTTCTATTTTACGGGCCACGGCTTTCGCGACCACAAGAATCACAGCGTCCACTTCGCGAACTACGATGCCGCAGATGGTGATACAGCCTGGCCGGTCACTGCCATCTTGGACACGCTGGAAGCCAACTTCCATGGGAGTCACGTCCTGCTGATGGCGGACTGCTGCTATTCGGGCGGGCTGGTCGATGCGGCTCGGGCGCGCAAATCGCGACTGAACTATGCGTGTCTCTGCTCGTCGCATTCGCATAACTCGTCAACCGGGCAATGGACTTTCAGCGATGCATTGCTCGCTGGCCTGCGGGGAAGCCCGAAAGTCGATCTGAACGCCGATGGTGAGATCGATGTCGGCGAAGTGGGCCAGTATTCGGAACTGGAGATGGCTTTCGTCGAAAGACAAAAGTCCGTCTACGACACCGCCCCCGAATTCTCGCCACGCTGGCGGCTGTCAAATCCAACTCAGCGAAAGGCACCCCGACAGGGCGAACGCATCGAAGTGAAATGGAAAGAGAAGTGGTATCGAGGGGAAATCCTGGTGACGTCGGGCAACCAGTGCAAAGTCCACTACATCGGCTTTGAAGATTCGTGGGACGAGTGGGTCGGCCCCGAACGAATGCGAGCGTTCCAGCCGACGCATCTGGACCAGGGGACCGCAATCGAAGTCTTCTACCATAAAGATCAAAAGTGGTATCCGGCTCGAGTTGTCCGCAGTTGGTACGGACTGACCTTCGTTCACTATGACGGCTTCCCCAACGAATGGAATGACTGGGTCAGCCCGGAATTGATTCGCATGCCGGGGCAAAAGAAGTAGCTATTTGCTGACAGCGACTCGCTCAATCAGCGTCTCCAACTCCCGCATTCCCGTGCTGGCATCGTACCGCTGTCGAACGGATTCGCGAGCAAGCACAGCTCGCTGTTGCCATTCAGGATAGCAGTCCATTGCCGCTTGAATTGTGTCGGCGAGTGCCCCAGCGTCAGCCGGTGCGACTAAGCCACCCAGGCGACCCTCGTCCAGAATCTCACTCGGCCCGCTGGGACAATCCGTTGCTAGAGCTGGTGTGCCACAAGCGACGGCTTCAAGCAGCGAATTGGGAAGACCTTCAAACAGTGATGGCAATACGAACAGGTTCGCTTGTCGAAACCAGGGGAGTGGATTCGCGACAAATCCGGCAAACGTGACATGCTGCTGCAGGCCATGATCCCGCACAAACTCTTCCAGTTGCGATTGCAGTTCTCCCGTTCCGAGGACGACAAGTCGCAATTGTCGCTGGCGTCGATTAACCAGTTCGTCGATTGCTTCCAGCAAGTAGTGATAACCCTTCTGCGCATGCAGACGCCCCGCTGCGACGAGCAGGAACGGTTCGCTCAACAAATTCATCGGCAACGGTTCATTCGCCAGCCGATCGAGACGATCCAGATCGAGTAGATTGCGACAGGTCACGACGTGATCTGGTGGCAAGCGAAAGTAGTCGATCACTCGTCCGCGCAGGCCAACTGAATTGGCGAGGACAAGGCTCGCCCTGCGGTAGGCTGAACGAGCGATCTTCCAAATGAGACCGCGGCCGCGCCTGGCGTGCATTTCCAACTCTGGTTGTGGATCGATGACACAGCAGGAAAGGCGAGGCGTCGGCCGGAACCATGTTGCGCCGGCCGCGTCGAGCGTCGCGCGATAAGTGCGATCGTAAATGACATCGATTCGCTCACGCCGGAGTACACCAGCGAGATGGAGATAACGTGCCACCGGAGAGAGCTTGCATCGCCTGACGAACCTCTGCATCCACGTTTCTGGTGATTCGTCACGAAACGCCAGAATCGGGACATCGCTGGGAATGCTTGCAAGCAATTCACCCGTGCGAGTTGCCAGGTACAGCAGCGGTTCGAATCGCGATCGATCGATGAGCCGCAGGATTTCGACCACCTGTCGCTCGGCTCCGCCGCCGCTCATCGTGCCGATGACGAACAGAACACGGAGGCGGCGAGTGGCGGCGGTCATGGGCAGAGCTTATCTGGGCGTCTCAACACATATTCGAGACGCCTCATTTTTTCGCGATTCGCTTCAGCACTTCGACGCCACGCTCCAGTGTTGAATCTTCGGCCGCAAAGCTAAGGCGGAAATGGGTGTCGTGCTGACTGAAGACGTTACCCGGAATAATCAGCAGTTCATTCTCGATGGCTTTCGAAACGAATTCTGTCCCGGTTCCCCAAGGGGCCTTGATGAACATGTAGAACGCTCCGCCACCGCCACGAATGTCATACAGTCCGCCGAGTTCTTCTCGCATGAAGTTTCGCTTTCGAGCGTAATCCGCCACTCGGTCACTGACATCACATTCGAGGGCCGCCAGACCCGCCCATTGGACTGGTTGAGGAGCGCAGACAAACGTGAACTGCTGCAGCTTGATCATCTGCTGAATGACATGCGACGGACCATGCGCGTAACCCAACCGCAGCCCCGTCATCGAATGGGATTTGCTGAACCCGTCCACCACGAGCGTCTGGTCATTCCATTTGACGGGACTCACGAACGGTTTGTCGTAGCAGAAGACGCGATAGATTTCGTCGCTGATCAAACAGATGTTCTTTTCGCGAGCCAACTCAGCCAGCCCCTTCGCTTCTGCTTCGCTGGCGACGTTGCCAGTCGGATTGCAAGGACTGTTAAACAGAATCGCCTTGGTGCGAGGGGTGATCGCATCTCGAACTTTATTCAGATCAATTCCAAAGTCGGGATACGTATCGATCTGAACGCAGGTTCCTCCCGCCAGTGTGACGAGGTGTTTGTACATGACGAACCAGGGATCGAAAGCGATCACTTCATCGCCGGGGTTCACCAGCACTGACAACGCCAGCATCAATCCGCCGCTGGTACCGCTGGTCAGGAACAGTTCGCGGTCGGCGTGGCCGAGTTCCGTCGCAACTCGCTTTTGCAGTGCTTCGCGCAGTGGCGCGATTCCCTGCGTCTGGCTGTAGACGTTGCGTCCCGCATCGACCGCCTGATGCAACGCCTGCTTGACCGGTTCCGGAGTGTCGTAGTGCGGCTGCCCGATACTGAGATTGATCGGGTTCTTCATCTTGGCCGCAAGGTCAAACACTTTGCGGATCCCGGAGGCATCAATCTTGTGCATCCGGTCGGCAATCCAGGAGTCTGTCATGGTGATCAATCAGGGAGTGAAAATCGTTGACTTCTAAAGCAGCCAAAGCATACCCGATCACTCAGTAAGCGAAAATGGCAGCGTGTTCCAATGCAGGCGGGAATCCAGCCATCCAAGACGAATTCGGATTCACGACACGAAGGTAAAGTTCCGATCCATGACAGCTTGAGTCGACATCGGTTCTCTGACCAGTTAAAACGAGTCTCGACGGACATCTTTGCGGACTTACGAACTGAATCACTTATGAAATACGCTCTAGTTATTCCCGATGGTGTCGCTGATGAACCTCAACCTTCATTGGGCGGAAAGACGCCACTGCAGGCCGCGAACATCCCCTTTATGGACGAGGTCGCGCAGGCGGGGTTTGTCGGTGAAGCCAATCACGTGCCGATTTCGTTGCCTTCAGGTAGCGATGTCGGAACGATGAGCTTGTTTGGTTACGATCCGCTCGAATACCACACGGGACGAGCACCGATCGAGGCGGCTGCGCAGGGAATTGAGCTCGGTGAACTGGATTGGGCCATTCGTTGTAACCTGGTCACCGTGGAGGACGGCCGCATGGCCAGTTTCACGGCCGAACAGATCCCCAACGACCTCGCAAAGACGTTGGTCGAACTCCTGCAACGCGATCAATGCGGCAGTGAGCATTGGAAGTTCTACACGGGTGTCAGCTATCGCAATCTGCTGGTCTACCGAGCCAGAAACATTCCTGCTCCATTCGGCCCGGACACACAGACGACTCCACCGCACGATATTACCGACCAGTTGATCGAGCCTAATTTGCCTCAGGGCCCCGGAAGCGAATTACTGCGGGAACTGATGGAGCGCAGCAAACCATTGTTTGCCGCGTGCGCTCCCAATCAGGAACGAGCGGCAACTGGCACACACACGGCGACTCAGTGCTGGTTGTGGGGACAAGGACGACGCCCGGCCTTCAAGTCGTTCCTGGAACGATTTGGCAAACGAGGTGCCGTGATTACCGCTGTCGATCTATTGCGCGGCTTGGGAAAACTGCTGGGCTGGCAGGTGATCGAAGTCCCGGGCGCGACAGGCTATCTCGACACGGACTATGCAGCCAAGGGAAGAGCGGCAATCGAGGCGCTGCGTAACGATGTCACAGACTTTATCGTCGTTCACGTTGAAGCGACCGACGAAGCGTCACACGAGGGAAACGCGGCTGCCAAAGTTCAGGCGTTAGAAGAGATCGATCGGCACATCGTGGGCCCGCTCCACGCATACCTGAAATCACAAGGTGAGTACCGCCTGCTGGTTTGCCCAGATCATCCGACGTTCTTGCGTACGAAGACACACAGTCACGGATTTGTGCCATTCGCTGTTTGCGGAACGGGGATCACAGCCGATTCGGCGACGACGTATGACGAAGTCGCCGCTGCGACTTCGTCGCTTCGGCTGGATCGCGGCTGTGAATTGATGCCGCTGCTGTTTCGTGAGGCGTGAAAGACCACATGGGTAGCTAATCTCATGTTGGATTAGCCACCCAGTGGGCGAAATCAGGCACTGGCTCGCAACTCTGTCGGAACCGATGCTTCATCGATCTGATCTAGCAACGTCTCAATCTGACGCGAGACTCGTTCCTGCGTTTCTTCCAACAGCTCCGTCGCGGCAACCAATTCGGTCTCGCAGAGGTCCAGTTCCCGAGTCCGTCCGTTCATCATCTCGGACATCTCGTGGATCTGATCGAGCAATCGCTGGCATTCGTCGGAGAACTCCACTACGGGCGTGTTCGGGATGATTTCAGCCGTCGAAGGCTCGGCAGTGATTACGGCCTTCATCGCTTCCATCAGCTTCTGCATCCCTAACAATCGGCCCGCTTCGAATTGATCGACAGCGGATTGTTCCGAAAGAATCCGATCGCAGAGTTCGTCCGCGGTGAGCTGTGTGATGTTCTCCACCAGCTCGATGGCTCCGGCGTGAGCAGAAAAACTGGCAGTGTCACGGACCGTCATGTCCATTCCGCACACTGAAATGACATCGCCATCGCGAAGTGCCATGCGGCGACAGACTCGCCAGTTGACGTTCAGTTCGGCCGCTTCATCGGCGACTTCGATCCAAGCAGCGCCCGCTTCTGTACGAATCACGCTGTGAAGCAGTGGCCCTTCCAGCAGATGAATCTCGCAGATGGGACTGGATCCGATACGAATTTGATCGCGGTCGATGACCATCGATCCGTCATCAAACTCCAGCGTAAACTGGGCAGCGGGATTAGAGGTTTGTTCAATAGAAATATCATCCAGGGGAAGCGTCGATAGCATAAGAAGTCTCGATCCAACATCTTGTCGGGCAGAGAAACGCTCGTGAAGGGCGTAGCACAGAGAGATGTGTGCCATTGATAGTTTCGTCCGGCGAAATCTGCCGTCGTGAATCTATCGGTGCCACGCCGCAAAGCCACTGGCGTCGTCCCGATTCGCCAAGACCGCAAGCTATGGTGAGTTTGCCGACTCGCGAAGATGAGCCGCCTGGAATACTCATTCGCCGGACATGCTGGAGAAGCCTGCGAAAAGATATCGGTTGTGCGATCCTCGATCGCGGTTCACCGCTACTGGGGAGAAAGATCCGCGTTAACCCGGACGATTCAGGGCCTGATCGCTGCAACCTCCGACCAGTGTCTCCCATCATTCCCGCGCAGACGGGAATCCAGTGAGCTGTCGGAAGGTAGCGATACAAGAACTCGGAACTTATCCCGCAACAATGGCTGGAGAAGATCCGCTAAGAAACTGAAGGGATCCCGCCTCAGCAGTAGTGAAGACTACCGATGAGTGGCAAGTGCCAACATGCGGCGGGCACGCTGCTGATCGGCCAGTTTGGTCTTGATTTCTTCGTCGGTCTTGGCGACTCGTGCCGAAGCTGCTGCCAGTTGCTTTTCCGCTTCTGCCGCGGACAGGTTGGCCACAGGGACAGCTCGATGAGTGAGCAGCGAGACCGTGGGGCCGAGAACCTGGACGAATCCACCGTCGATGAAGAAGTGTTGCTCACCAGTCGCGGTCGTGACTTTCAATTCGCCGCAGCCCAGGCGACCAATCAATGGCAGACGGCCGGGCAGGATCCCAATATCGCCGTCATACAAGGGGAAGCGCAGCGCGGACACCGGCTCATCGAGCAACGTTCGCTCGGGAGTAACAATCACCAGCCGCAGCTTATCACCAACCATAATTTATTAGCCGACTTCAGTTTTCAGTTGAGCGTTGCCGGGAAAAATCCTCCCGGTCGGAATCGAACCGACGACCTTCCGTTTATAAGACGGAGACTCTCACCACTGAGCTACGGGAGGTATTTCCCCCGCGTATGTCGTTTTCAATCCTGACCATGGAAGTTGCTTTCCGACTTTGACCAATCGTTCCGACTAAGCCTTCGCCATCTTTTCTGCCTGCTCGGCAGCTTCCTTGATACCACCAACGTAGGTGAAGGCACCTTCGGGCAGGTGGTCCCACTTGCCGTCGCACAGTTCTTCGAAGCTTTCGATTGTTTCGCCGAGCGGAGTGATCTTGCCCTTTTTACCGGTGAACGGTTCGGCAACCAGGAACGGCTGCGACAGGAATCGCTCGATACGACGGGCACGATGCACGACCAGCTTATCTTCTTCGCTCAATTCATCGATACCGAGAATCGCGATGATGTCCTTCAGTTCGCGATAACGCTGCAGGATCTGCTGCACGCGGCGAGCGATCTTGTAGTGGCGATCACCAACGACCAACGGATCGAGGATTCGGGACGACGACGACAGAGGATCGATGGCGGGGAACAAACCCTTTTCCGCGATGCTTCGTTCCAGATAAAGGAACGCATCCAAGTGCGAGAACGCGGTCGCTGGTGCAGGGTCGGTTGGATCGTCTGCAGGAACGTACACGGCTTGTACGGAGGTAATAGCACCACGATTGGTCGAAGTGATTCGTTCTTGCAGGGCACCCAGTTCGGTACCCAGAGTTGGCTGGTAACCCACTGCGGAAGGCATACGTCCCAGCAGCGCGGACACTTCCGAACCGGCTTGCGAGAAACGGAAAATGTTATCGACGAACAGCAGGGTGTCGGCACCCGTCGCATCGCGGAACCATTCAGCCATTGTCAGCGCGGTCAAAGCGACGCGGAGACGAGCACCTGGCGGTTCGTTCATTTGACCGAACACCATCGCTGTTTGCTCGATGACGCGTCGACCGGTGCTACCGATTTCGGCTTCCTGCATTTCGAGCCACAAATCGTTTCCTTCGCGGGTTCGTTCACCGACCCCAGCGAACACCGAATAACCGCCGTGTGCCGCAGCAATACGGGCGATCAATTCCGTCAGAATGACGGTCTTACCCAGACCAGCACCACCGAACAGACCGGCTTTACCACCGCGAACGAACGGCACCAGCAGGTCGATGACCTTGATGCCCGTTTCGAACATTTCGGTCTTGGAACTGAGGTCTTCGAGCTTGGGAGGAGCACGGTGAATCGACCAGCGTTCGTCATGAGAAACGTCGCCACGTCCATCGATTGGATCGCCCAGCACGTTGAACACGCGACCCAGTGTCCCCTTCCCGACTGGCACACTAACCGGAGCGCCGGTGTCGTGGACTCCCATGCCGCGGACCATACCGTCCGTCGAACCGAGTGCGACGCAACGAACGCGTCCGCCACCCAGGTGCTGCTGAACTTCGCCTGTCACCTTGATTTTCAGGCCTTTGACTTCCGTTTCGATCTTCAACGCGTTGTAGATCGCGGGAAGCTTGTCCATCGGAAATTCGGCATCGAAGGTCGAACCGATGATCTGAGTGACATGGCCGGTATTTGCGGTCGCAGTAGTCATGCTCTTCGTTCTCTGACTTCTCGTGGTTGTGTCTGGAAGTCCCAGGTTGATTGTTGTCTATGCTGTGCCTTCGTCGTCACAGCGGTGGCGAAGCCGGCAGCCTTATTCGAGGGCTGCTGCACCACCGATAATTTCGCTCAATTCCGATGTAATCTGTGATTGGCGAGCTCGGTTGTATTGAGCTCGAATTGCTCGAATCATGCCGTCGGCATTCTCTGTCGCACTCTTCATTGCCACCATTCGAGCGATCTGTTCGCTAACCCCGGCATCCAGGAAGCATTTGAACAGACGAGCTTTGAAGGAGGCCGGAACGATCTCTTCCAAGATCTCGCGTGGTGACGGCAAGAATTCGTATTCGACGGTCGTCTTGGGCTTCTCGGCCGCGGCCACCGTGGTTTGCTGGAGCTTGCCAATTGGCAGCAACGTTTCAACGACAGCCTTCTGTCGAGACATCGTCTCGAACTTCGTGTAGGCCACATCCAGACGATCAATGTCGCCGCGAATGAAGCTGTCGATATAGCGAGAAGCCAACTCGTCGACTTGCTCGAACGTCGGTTTGTCTTCGAAGTGCGTGTAACTGGCCGCGGTGGCGATCTTCTGGAACTTGAAGAACCCTATCCCGCGTTTGCCAGATACTTCGATCTTCGTGTCGACCTGATTGGCCTTCGCTTCTCGAATCCGCTGCTGAGTCAGTCGCAACACACCGCCGTTATAACCGCCGCACAGGCCACGGTTCGACGTGATCACTAGCAGGATGGCAGTCTTCTCGGATTCACGCTGTTGCAGCAACGGATGCGTAAAGTCAGAGCCTTCGCCTGCCATCGTCTGCGACAAGTCAGCGACGATTTCAGAGATCTTGCGAGTGTAAGCTGCGGCTTCGACCGCTCGATCCATCGCCTTCTTGAAGCGCGCCGTTGCGACCAGTTCCATCGTTCGCGTGATCTTGCGAACGTTGCGAACGGCTTTCAACCGCTTGATGATCTTTCGCGCTTTAGCCATGACTTACTTCTGCCTGACCAGTAACTGACTTCACCGACCGACGGAATCTGCAGCCTGCTCAGGCTGCAGTGGAACTTCACTTCGCGTGCGTTCGTTCCCATTCCTTGCGCCACTCTTCAAGAGCCGTCTTCAGGCCGCTTTCCGTCTTGTCATCCAGAACGCCCGTGTTGATCAGGGCATCGCGGATTTCGCTCTTCGTTTCACGCATGAATTGCAGCATGTTCGTTTCGGCGTCCTGCACTTGCGGGACGGGCACTTTGTCAAAGTAACCCTTCGAACCGGCGTAGATGCTCATCACCTGATCGGCGGCGGCCAGCGGTTTGAACTGCGGTTGCTTCAGCAATTCGACCATGCGGTAACCGCGATCGAGTTGCTGCTGCGTGGCCTTATCGAGTTCCGTACCCAACTGAGCAAAAGCTTCCAATTCGCGGAACGCAGCCAAGTCGAGTCGCAGGCTACCAGCGACCTTCTTCATGGCCTTCGTCTGAGCGTTCCCACCGACGCGGGATACCGAGATACCGACGTTGATCGCGGGACGAACACCCTTGAAGAACAAGTCTGGTTCCAGATAGATCTGGCCGTCCGTGATCGAGATCACGTTCGTCGGGATGTATGCCGAAACTTCACCTTCCAGTGTTTCGATGATCGGCAATGCGGTCATCGATCCGCCACCCAGTTCATCACTGAGCTTCGCGGCACGTTCCAGCAAGCGGCTGTGACAGTAGAACACGTCCCCAGGGTACGCTTCGCGACCTGGTGGCCGTCGCATCAGCAGCGATAGTTGGCGATAAGCAGTGGCTTGGCGAGTCAAATCGTCATACACGACCAAGGTATGCTTACCCTGATACATGAAGTGTTCGGCGATGGCCGCACCAGCGTAAGGAGCGATGTATTGCAGCGGAGCCGGATCACTGGCCGAGGCACTCACGACGATCGTGTAGTCCATCGCGCCGGCTTTGGTCAACGCTTCAATCACGCCAGCCGTCGTACTGGCACGCTGGCCGCACGAGACGTAGACGCAAATGACGTCGCCGCCCTTTTGGTTGATGATCGCATCGATGGCAACGGCCGTTTTACCGGTCTTGCGGTCGCCAATGATCAATTCTCGCTGACCGCGACCAACAGGCGTCATCGCATCAACAGCCTTGATCCCCGTCTGAAGCGGTTGCTTCACAGGTTGACGGCCAGCCACACCAGGTGCAGTCGTTTCCAATGGCCGAGTCGACTCGGCCATGACCGGACCTTTGCCGTCCAGAGCCACACCCAGTGGATCGACGACACGGCCGATCAGGGCGTTGCCGACTGGCACCGACAACAGGGCACCGGTCGTACGGACCTCTTCCCCTTCGGAAATTTTCAGGTAGTCGCCGAGGATGATCACACCGACGGAGTTCTCTTCCAGGTTAAACACCTGGCCGCGAACACCGCTGGCAAATTCGACCATTTCACCGGCCATGGCCGAAGCCAAGCCGTAAACTCGCGCGATACCGTCACCCACTTCGACGACGTGTCCAACTTCACTTGTTTGAAGCTGGCCACGAAAGTCTTCAATTTCCTTCTGGATGACTGAAGCGATCTCGCCCGCGTTGAATTTCATTCAGACACCTCTCGCGCAATCGAGCGCGAAGTTGCTTAATTTGAGTCTTGAGGGAACCATCGTAGACCGTATCACCCACACGGATGACCAGCCCACCGATCAACGTCGAATCGACCCGTGTTTCCAAAATCGGCTCTATGGACAGCGATGATCGCAGTGTCGAGCGAATCGATTCCAGCGTTTGCTCGCTGATCTCGGCCGCACTCGTGACATTGACTCGTCGCTTTCCGGATCGCCATTCGAATTCTGCTTCTGCCAACTGACGGATCATTGGCAACAACGCCAACCGATCATGTCGCGCAAGCACTTTCAGGAAGCTTGTGAACCGTGGTGTCGCTCGTTCTGCGACGATTCGATCGATCAACTGAATCTTTTCATCTTGCCCGAGCGACGTCCCACACAGCAGTTGGCTGAAATCCGACTGCGACGCGAGCACATCGTCCACGAACGAGATCAATTCTTCAGCCGCACCCGCACTTTCCTGGCCGGCAGCGTCCAGGTAAGCATTGACGTACACCGTCGCGATCGATTCCCCGCGAGGGTCTATCGCCGTGTTCGACTTCATCGTTTTTTGATCCACGTCCACAGGTTCAGTCCTGTCCGCACTATGCTTACTGGCCTATTGAACAAGCCACCCGCAACCAAAGCAGATCGCCATCAGTTTCGGCGGATGTTCATTTCCGACAAAGCTTGACCGACCAGGCGATCGTGATCGCCCTGATTCAAGCTTCGTCCGATCACCCGCTCGGTGGCACCAACGACATTGTTGCTGACGAAGTCGAACAACTCGGCCAACGCCTGATCTCGCGATCGCTCGATCTCGGCAACAGCCCGCTGTTTCATCGCTTCCGACTCATTCTGAGCCGTGGTGATGATGTCCTGCTTCGTTCGCTCAGCATCTCGACGAGCTTCCGCCAGCAGTTCCCGAACTTCGTCCTGCACTGTCGCCAGCTTTGCTTCGCGTTCGGCGATCATCGCTTCCGACTTGATCCGATTGGCTTCGGCGTCAGCAATATCTTGACGGATGTGTCGTTCACGCTCGTTCAAACCGATTCGCAGCGGACCCCAGGCCCCGACTCGCAAGACGACGACGTAAATCACGAACGTCACCAGCGAAAAGAGAGCCAGATCCTTACTGAAGCTCATCGGAAGCCCAGTATCATGATGCTCAGCTGCGTGCTCAGCATCATGATGTTCTTCAGCTGCCGAAGCCCACGTGGCCGCACCACCCATCAGCACCAGGCTGAGAGTCAGCACACCAATTGATCGAACGAGAGACCCAAACATGACTTGCCACCCGTGTCGCAGTTCTGTTCCGCCAAAGCCACTGATTTCAAGCCGTACTAGTTGAACGGCTTGTAGTTTCCGTTGCTGCCCATACAGACGATCAGTGCGAAGAATGTCGCACCTTCGATCAGCGCGGCTGCGATGATCATGGCGGTCTGAATGTTGCCAGCCACTTCTGGCTGACGAGCCATTGACTCAACAGCAGCTTGACCGATGCGGCCAATACCCCAGGCAGCTCCGATGATCACCAGACCAGCACCGACTGCAGCGGAGAAGTGAATCCCGCTGTTCGTTGCTCCACCAGCTTGAGCAAAAGCTGGAGTTGCGAACACGAATAGCATGCAGACTCCGTACACCAACACTCGCAGATTCTGACTCACAACAACTCTCCTCAACCTGAATTTCGGGAACGCCCCAAGACGCTTTAACACCAAACACACACTCAGTGTGGATTTACCGCCGCACTGATAAACAACGAAGTCAACAAGGCAAACACATACGCCTGCAGGAAGGCGACAAACAACTCAAGCATGCCGATTCCGACCTGCCCAAGAATACTCGCCGGCATGACGATGCCCCACAGGGCGCCATCCACGAGAGCGATAAAACCAAGGAACACACCAAGCACTGTGTGGCCTGCCATGATGTTGGCAAACAAACGAATCGCCAGCACACCATGCTTAATCAACAAGCCACCCGCCTCAATGATCCAGATCATAGGCAGAAGAAGCACGGCGATCGGACCGGGCAGATCCATGTGAGGCACCAGCGACTTCCAGAAGCCAGTCACCCCTGATTGCAGCGTGCCGAAGTACACCACATGAAGGAATGTCACCACAGCCAGCACAGCCGTGACGTTGATATTCGCCGTAGGCGAACCCAGAAACGGAATCGCACCAAGCAGATTGCAGAACAGAACGTAGAAAAAGATGCTCCAAACAAACGGCAGGTATTTGTCCGCCGGATGACCGACTTCAACTGCAACATGACCACCAGTGGCTACATGAGCCCCAGCCCCGTGATGAACATCGACCGCAAGAGCGTGATGAGCATCAGTCGCATGGGCGTCGCCGTGACCACGATCGTCATGATGATGCGGAATACCGATCGACGGCCGCACGACCTGATCGCGAATGAAAACAGCCAACGTTTCCCAGAAGTTCCACCACACGCCGGAAACCGGCTTGCCGCCGCGAACTCTCCAGGCAAGGCCGTAGAACACCAGCACCGACAACACCAACGCCACCACCTGCAACACCATATACTTGGTCACGATGAATTCGTGGCCCATAATGGTATACACCGGCAGCCTGGGATAGCTGTCGAGACCGAATAGCCGCAACACGAAGACGGGAAGCTCCCAGACATTCGCATCGCGGACGTGATGAAATGGGTCATCTGCCGACATGGCATTCCAATCAGCTTTGATCGTCGAGCGGCTTTGGGGCAGTCACCGGAGGCAGCACCAATGCCGTCTCAAGCGCCAACGCCACCAAATAGCAGACAATCAACCACACCGTGAACTGGCGAAACCCAAGATCAGGGCGCAGTGCAGAAACTGCAAACATCCCTAACAACACAAACAACATCCGAAACCCACCACCCACCAGCACAACATAGGCTGACAGATTGCGATGCCTCAGTAATTCACCCGCAAACACGGTCAGCAACCCCGGAATCAACGAGAGTATCAGCGAGTACGCCAACCCCTCCAATCCCAGCAGCCCAGACACCCCGTAGGCAATCACCGCCAGCAGCATTCCGACGACGAGCATTCCTGCCGTCAGCGCCACCAAACGGCCGCCGAGTGTCTTCAACTCAATCTCCAACCACCAATTAAGATCTTGAGTCGCCAACAGTGCGAAGAACTACTTATTATTTTTGGCAAACTTCAGTAGCTCGAGCATGGCGATCGAGAATCCAAACAGCACACCCACCACCGTCAACCACGGTGCCGTCGAATATTTTTGATCGAGCCACCAGCCGATCCCTGGCGGAATCGCCATTTGCAGACCGATGCTCATCACTTGCGTTGCCAGAACATAACCCTTGGCTGCAGAGTTACGGCCATCGCGATCATCATCGCTGTCAGCCATACGGCAGCCCCACCGGGATTACAAACTGGTAAGTCGGGGAATGCTAGCCTTGGCCCCATGCGATGTCAAAGGTGGGCTGTGGGAGCTAGGCGAATTCTCAATTTTGGTTTTGCCAGCCGATCAGCAAGTGACCTCAAACTGGCTGAAATGGCCGCAAAATCGATTCTCTCAAAACAATTGGCGGCAGAGCAATCGAGGGTGCTCTGCCGCCTGCGATATTTTGCAGAAGTGCTTCGTCCGTCACTCAGATTTTTCGGTGCGGCGACCGTCCGAGGGGGCTTCCTGCCGGGGGCGTGGCTCCGCTCGATCGCGCATCCGCTCACCCAACAATCCCGCTCCGACCCGGAATTCATCCAAACTGATGAATCCGTCACCGTTTGTATCGAGCATTCCAAAACGCTCTTTCAGTTGTTCTGGCGCTTCGTCCTTGGAGATTTTCCCATCGGAATCACGGTCCAATCTCTGGAAAAACGGCGCAGACCGCTCACGACCCGCGGTCTCTCCATCCGGTCGCCGCATCCTTTCGTCGCGACCGACCTGCTGGGCTCTTTCAATTCGCGCCGCCTCCCGACGAGGTTCTGGTTCGACCGCCAAACCACCGATCAGTTCAGCCGAGTCGAGCTGGCCATCGTGATTTTGATCTAACTCGTCAAATTTCTCGGCCGCCTTCGAGAGTTCGTCTTTCGAAAGTCGGCCGTCACGGTTGGTATCCAGCAATTGAACGAACGTCGGCGATCGTCCCAGCGATTGATCGCCAGCCACTCGTCGTTCGGGGCTGCGGCCATTATCGGCATTTGCGGCTGCTCGAGGCTCACGACCACTGTCGGGGCGACGCTCACCCGCTGGTGGTCGAGCACCGTCTCGACCTTGCGGCATGTTTTTGACGAACTCGTCTTTCGTGAGTGATCCGCTCACTTCTTTTCCCGCTCGACGCAATGCCGCCTCGACCATCGGCCGGGCTCGCTCGGGAGCCTCCTCGACGGTGAGCTTGCCGTCACGATTCGCGTCGAGCCTGCCAAACATTTCCTCTGGATTTCCCATGCCGGGGCGACCCATCGCGTCGCGAGCCCGTTCGCTGAACTGCTGGAACTGCTCCAACGTCACTTCGTCTTTGCCCAGGCGTTCGAACAGGGGTGCCAAGCGTTCACGAGCCTCTGGGGGAAGCTCCGCTTTGGAGACCTTTCCGTCCGCATTCGCATCGAAGCGTTTGAAGAACTCAGCCGGATCAGGGCGACTACCCCCTCCAAATTGGCCGAAATCTTCGATGCTCAACTCCTTCTTTCCGGAACGATCAAAAAGCGGTTTTAGTCGATCACGAAGCGGCTCGGGAACTTCGTCCAAAGTGACTTTTCCGTCTTTGTTCCGATCGAGCATTTCGAACCGCTGGCGACCATCTGCGCGGCGGTCACCATCTTGGTTCAGCGGGACATTCGGGGACTCCTCGGGCTTGTTCGCCTGTTCGAACTCGTCCGCCGTCAGCTTTCCGTCGCCGTTCTTGTCACCCAGACGAACCAATCGCTGAAACAGCCGCTGCTGCTCTTCCGGAACTTCGTCGCTGGCCACCTGCCCGTCACGATTCTTGTCCAATCGCTTAAACAGCGCACCCGCGTCGGCGTCTTGTCCCCGTGCCGTCATGGCGCCACTGCATAAAATCGCGGCTGCCACCGCCGCCGTGCCCCAATGAGTTCGCTGCATGACTTTGGACCTTGTTTAAGAACGCTGGAACGCCACCCGCATTGAAGTCAGTGCCACTTACAAAATATCAAACCCCAGCCGCCGATCGCGGTTTCGCATGATTCAGATCTACATAAGCAGAAAGCTCGCACCTCAAGCGAGATACGAGCCATCTGATTTCGTAAACATTTTTGCCGCAACGCCTTGCAGCAAGACAGTTACTTATCGCCTTCCTTCAACTGGAACGTCACGAAGAGCGACCCCTTCTTGTCTGGGACGGCATAGGATCCACTGGGGCGCAGATACTTCTCCAGGGCTTCGAACGGTGGTAGCTTCTTCACGTCGATCCCCTCCAGAAATTCCGCGTTATCCGCGTTCTTCAGCATCTCGTAAGCGGCTTTCATTTGTGCGTCGGCTCGGGAGTAACCAATCATCGAGACTTTCGGGGGGAACCGCTTCGCAATCTTCCGATAGCCAGCCGATTCGGCGAGGGGCGCGGTCGAGACCGTACGCAACATCGCCTCCAGCGAAGGGGTGTCATTTGTGAAAACGACTTGGCCACCCGTCACGGCCATCGAAATAGTCTGATCATCGCCAGCACTCACTTCATAGATCGTTTCGCCGTTGAAATCGCGAGTTTCGAGGTTGGCTCCTTCGGACTTCGCGGCCTTGGCCAGGGTCTTCTTCATCTTGGCTGGGTCTTTGACATCGAATGCCATCAGGAATTTCGGCGCGGGCTCATCGCTGTCCTCCGACGCTCGTTGAGTCACATGGAACTTTCCGTCCAGCAAGTCCAAGACATCTTTCTTGATATGAAGTCCCGGACCATCTTCTGAATTGGCGAACTTATCCAATTGCTTCGCAGTCGCTCCACGACCCTGAATACTGTCCACCAGGGATTCGATCGCCTGATAAGCCTGAGGCACATTCCAATTGGCACTGAAATAGGCGGTGACATCGGCGGGAACCCACTTGGGCGGGGCTAGGTCGGTGGCTGGAAACTGGAAGACATTCAGCACACCTGTTGGTTGCTCGGCATGCACGAACGTCTTCGAAACTCCGTCGAAATCGTCGCTGCCATAGTAGCTTGCGCCGCCCCAACCCTTGAGCTTGTCGATTCCCAGAGATGGCAGGAACAACTTCGCCATCCCGACTTGCGGAGCGAATTCTGAAGCCATATCGAGGCTAGATTGAATCAATCCGATTGGATTAACGAACCACACCAGGGCCGGGTCACTGGATTCTTCTTTGCAACGATCCTGCACGTACTTGTAGATGTCGTTGTTCGCCAGGGTATCGGTGCTGTCGCCGTCCCAGCGGTCAAGCACTTCCTTCAAGGCGTCGACTGATGTCGAGAAAACAAGGCACGAATCGTCATTGAAATATGCCAGAGTCTGGAACGGATTGTTCGGCTCCACGTTCTTGAAGGCATAAACGTGGACGCTGACATCGCCGACATCCTGCGTGGAGTGCTCCGCGACATCGTCCAGTCCGTCATGCATCTTCTTCAGGAGCTTTTCGATCGTTTCCTTGTCGCCGTAGTCCATGATCAGCACGGGGGCCAACTTGCGAGCGGGCCGCTCCATTACGGCGATGGTCACTTCGCCCTTGGGGATGGCGAGCAACTCGGGGATCGTCACGCCGACTTCAGCCTGCAGTTTGTCTGACAGTTCGTCGATCTTCTTGCGGACATCATCAAGAAACGGCTTCAGTTCCGGGTCGCGCAGCATGCTGCCCGTCACCGACTTATCGAATTCTTCATTGAAGTCGGGAACGCTGGGAATACTGAAAAACAGCAGCGTATCCTTCGGAAGCAGTTGCGCGCCGGTAGGATCATCATCGGCGATCGCCACCTGCCCGCCGATCAGTGCCTGCGCCAAGCCGCAGATCACCAGGGTTGTCGCCAGCCACGCTTGCTTCATGAGGGATTCCAATTCGTTCGACCAGAGGTTGAGATGACAGAGGAGACAGCAGCACACGCTGTCAAGATTTCGGACATTTGCCTATCTTATTCATCCCTTAAAGGGGGGCGTTCAATATCCTGACAATTTCACCACGGCCTGACAATCCTGGCTTGTGGTGATCGACGAACCCGCATTGATGCCGCACTCGTACCCAATTTGAAACTTCGGGAACAGGAATGGAATATCAGGACTATTCTTGTGTACCTGTGTTCTGTCCCCAAGGTTTCAGAGTCCTCATCTTGGGTTGGCTTGCAACACAGAGTCAACTCGTGTTAGCGTCCTCGCTAACGTGCCCGGAATGTTGACGGGAGACGCCCCCGGTCGCTCACTGCCCTATTCGATTCCCGCTCCGCAGAAAGACCCAACAAAACCATGGCCTACGATATTACGCTGATCCCCGGAGATGGAACTGGTCCCGAACTCGCCGAAGCCACTCGCAAGTGTATCGATGCAACAGGCGTTAAGGTCAATTGGGACGTGCAGGAGTGCGGCATCGAAGTCATCGAAGCCCAAGGCAAGATTCCCGACGGCGTGTTCGCCTCAGTGCGAGCCAACAAGGTCGCCCTGAAGGCTCCGATCACGACGCCGATCGGCAAGGGATTCCGGTCCGTCAACGTGGCATTGCGACAAGAACTCGGACTGTATGCCTGCGTCCGTCCGTGCAAGACTTATAAAGGTGTCCGCTCGTACTTCGACAAGACCAACGTCGACCTGGTCATCGTGCGCGAAAACACCGAAGACCTTTACGCCGGCGTGGAATTCCAGGCTGGTGATGCCAAGACGAGTGAACTGATCAGCTTTATCAACGCTGCATCCACGGGCAAGAAGATCAAGAGCGGTTTGACGACAACTGGCGTCAGCATCAAGCCGATCTCTGTCGAAGGGACTCGTAACATCAGCCGGTACGCCTTTGACTATGCGGTGAAGTATGGACGCAAGTCGGTGACGTCCATCTCCAAGGCCAACATCATGAAGTTCACGGATGGCCTGTGGTATGACGAAACTCGCGCCGTCGCCACTGCCTTCGGTGCCAAGTACGAAGAGAGCAAGTTGGCAAACGGTGTGATTGCTGACCCGACGCTGGCTGACCGAGCTGGGACTGGCGCTGGCATTACCTATATCGAACGGCTCGTCGACAATATGTGTATGCAGTTGGTCCAGAAGCCAGAGAACTACGATGTTCTGACGATGGGCAACCTGTACGGCGATATTCTCAGCGATTTGTGTGCAGGCCTGGTAGGTGGTCTTGGCGTCGCACCCGGAGCCAACATCGGCCCCAATTCGGCGATCTTCGAAGCGACCCACGGTTCGGCTCCGAAGTACAAGGGCCAGAACAAGGTCAACCCGACAGCCCTCATTCTGTCCGGCAAGTTGATGCTGGAGCACCTGGGCGAAGCCGCTGCCGCCGCCAAGCTGGAACGGGCCGTCGCGAGCATCATCGAAGAGGGCAAGTATGTCACCTACGACATGAAGGCCGATCGCAATGATCCGACAGCCGTCGGGACTCGCGAAATGGCCGAAGCGATCTGCAAGCGCATGGCCGAACTTGGCTAAGCCCGCGGTTCACGCTTAAGTAATCGAAGGGCTGTCGCAACACGTTGTGACAGCCCTTCTGCTTTTGTGAATTACAACAAAGGCTCGTGAGCGTCGATCGTCCAGGCGGAGGGATGCTGAGTGAACCCTAATTGAGGGTAGTACTCGACTGCCGCAGGGGCGGACAGCAAAACCAGCTTGGTTGCTGGCCCCAATTTCGTTCGGGTGAGCCGAATCAGTTCACGGCCAATACCACATTTCTGGTGCGTTTCCCGCACAGCCAGATCCGACAGGTAAGCCACGAAACTGAAGTCGGTCAGGCTTCGAGCGACTCCCACCAGTAACGGGCCATCCCAAGCGGACACCGTCAGATTTCCGTGCTGCAATATATCGCGAATCGTTTGCAGATCCTCCACGGGACGACGTACGCCCAACGAGGTTGCCTTCAACAACTCAACAAAGGCGGCAGGATCCAGATCATTGCCAATGCGATAAGTGATGTCCAACATCACAAGTCCTTACGAGATCGCTCCCTTCGTTTGTGAAGGGAGCGTTGCAGAAAAAAGCCTTAGAACTTTTCGTCGTCTTCAATGTCGTCTCGCTGCGCCGCATCAATCAATGCGCGGCCCGCTTCAATTGACCGCTCGACTGGGGCGCGAGGGTCGTCGTTCGCTTCCAACTCCCAGCAGCAGTGCAGTGCGTAGATATCCTCGGGAGACATCTCGACGTTGGTTTCATCAATCAGCGAAAACGTGATGCTGCCTGTCATGCCGACGCCGTCGGTTTCCGATTCATCATCACCTGCGACACGATAGTGATACTTGAACAACCACAGCGGCCGCCAGTCGTTGGTTGGCGGCCAGTAGAGTTCCCTCGCGTCGTAAAGTTCGATCTCGTCAGGGGGCAGGCCAAACTCCTGCGGATGCGAGAGCCAGTCGCACATTTCGGCCATCGCGATAAATTCCGGCTCATTCGCTTCGTCTGGAATTGCGTCCGCTCGCTTCAGCTCTTGCAGGTAGGTTCGAGCGGTAATCGCCAGGTTCCGATCCAACGTGAGCCTCGCCAGGAACTTGATCCCGGCGTCACTCCCCAGCACGGCCGAAGCCCAGGCCCCTTCCATCTGGACTCCGACATCGGAATGGTCCATCGCCAATGCCAGCAGTTCTGATCGCGGGGGATCGGTGACGAAGGGGACCGCTGCTGCCGCTGCATGCGCATAACTGAATTCGTCCTCATCGCTGCTGGCCAACCAGCCTCGCAACTTTCCAATTCCGTCAGGTGTATTGAACGGGTGTACAGAGATGACATGATCGCGAGCCAGTCGATTCACCCAGTCGAGAAGCGCCACGCAAACGAATCCGTCTGGCAATGGATTGCAAAGCCGGCGAATAAAGCTGGGGATCACGGGATCGCTGTCACCCAATTGCTCGAAGATGACGGCCCACAGATAACCATCCTGCAACGCGACGCTATAGGCTGCGTCGACGACGCGATCGAGGCCTTCGTCTGTGCCATATCGCGTGAAAATCTTGAGAGCAAACAACAAGTCGCTGTCGCATTCGCTTGGGTCGATTAGCCTGGCATCATAAGCTTCGATCAGCAGGGGAATTCCCTTAACCGCCAGATGTCGATAAGCCTCCGCCAATGTGACCGATTGAAACATCCGCACAAATTCCGGGAATGCAGAGACCGCTTCGTCGCTATCCACGGCCCGATTGACGAATTCGGCCATCGCCTGAGTCAGCGCCTCCGCATCAGCCACCGAGGCAATCTCGTATTCGCCCAGTTCACTGAGCTCTTCGCACAGATCTCCATCGGGGGCGAGACCTCGCGTGAGTGCAGCTTGCAAGAGACTGGGTTTACTCATCGACAGAACACCTTAAATCCGGACAGATCAATATCGCGGCCCACAGACAGCATTCTACCAATCATATGGCGGCTTGTCGTGAAGCAAGATCTTCCCGAATGACGGCTTCGAGCCGCGTTAATCTTCGGTTTCGTCCGTTGAACTGTCGTCGGATTTTGACGGCGGTCTGACAGAATCTGGCGACTGGCAAAAGCCACCACATCGCAGAATCGGCTGTCGAGGGTATTTTGGAAACCGCGAGTCCGAGCTAGAGAGCGTACACATCAAAAAACGCGATCGTGGCGTCGCGACCACTCGCACCCATCGACACGTTTCGCACAGACTATTCGGCATCCCTCAAAGGATAGTTGGTACTAAGAGAAAGTACACGCGCAAGAAATATACCTGTTACACCGCGGGTCGTGCCGCCGCGGATTTGCGGAACCCCAACAGAATCGGCAATACGAACAGCGTGAAGACCATGCTGCTGATCACGCCCCCGATCACTACGGTCGCCAAAGGCCGCTGGACTTCGGCTCCTGAACCTTCGCTGGTTGCCATGGGGATAAATCCGACGCTCGCGACTAATGCGGTCATCAGGATCGTTCTGAGGCAACTGACGGCCACGTTCGTCACCTCGGGCATCGCCATGTCCTTCGAGGTCACCGCTTGAACGGCCGTTCGCCAGGCCGAGACCAGAATCATGCTGCTTAGCACCGACACACCGGACAGTGTGATAAATCCAACTGCCGCCGAAATCGACAAGGGCATCTCTCGCATCGCTACCGCCAGAATTCCCCCGACGCAGGCGAATGGAACACTCGCAAACACGATCATCGTGTCCGGCACACTTCGATAGGTCAGGTACAGCAAGCCGACAATCAACCCCAACGCGACCGGAACCACGATCATCAATCGTTTCTGAGCGCGCTGCATATTTTCGAACTGACCACCCCACTCGATCCGGAACTTGTCTTTGGGCAAATCCACTTCAGCCGAGATCTTTTTCTGGGCTTCGCCGACAAAGCTACCGACATCACGACCACGGACGTTACATTGAACAGTGACGCGTCGCTTGCCCCATTCGCGGGTAATCATCTTCGGTCCGGTCAACCGACGGATATCGGCCACGCGAGATAACGGCAATCGTTCCCCGCCTGGTGCCGACAATAAAATCTGTCCGATCGCTTCAGGATCTTCACGCATCGAATCAGGTAGACGAGCGACGAGCGGGAAGCGAAGCTGACCCTCGACGACTTCGCCAATGACCTTGCTGCCGATCGATTCAACGACGTCCAAGACGGCTTTCGCCGAAATCCCGTAACGAGCGATCTCGTCCTGTTGCAGCGAGATTCTCAGGATCGGCTGTCCAGTCACTTGTTCGGCGGTCAAGTCGTTACACCCTTGGATGCCAGCGAGAACTTTTTGCAGTTCCTGAGCCTTGGGGATCAACGTATCAAAGTTATCACCGAACAGTTTCAAGGCCACGTCTGCACGCACGCCCGAGACCATTTCATTAATTCGCAATTCGATTGGTTGAGTGAACCAGGTAATCTGTCCCTTCATTTCGTTCACTTCAACGACCATTTTCTCGACCAGGGCCGATTGCGTTCGCGCTTGCTTCCATGAGGTGCGTGGTTTCAGTGCGACGAACAAGTCGGTCACTTCCACGTTGCCTGCGTCGGTCGCTACTTCTGGCGAACCAACACGACTCCAGGCTCGTTCGACTTCGTCAGGGAACTTCTCAAGCAGCATTCGCTCCAATCGTGTATTCATTTCGGCAGAGACATCCAAGCTTGTCCCGGGGGCTCGCATCACGCCGATGACGAGATCACCTTCTGACAGTCGAGGAACGAACTCGGAACCCAGCCCCCCCGCCACGGTCAGGGCATATCCCAAAACGCAGACGGCGGCAGGTAACACAAGCCATCGTGCTTTGATCGCGCCTTTCAGCAGCGGGCGATAGATCCATTGAGCCAGCCGAACGAGGAACACGTCCTTCTCTTCGCAAACGCGAGGCAGGACGAGGCTTGCCAAGACCGGTGTGACCGTCAGCGAAATGACGAGCGATCCGATCAGAATGAAGATCACCGTCAGCGCCATCGGACGGAACATCTTCCCTTCGACCCCTTCCAGGGTCAGGATCGGCAGATAGACGATCATGATGATCAGCTGACCCATCACGGTGGGAATTTTCACATCTGATGCGGCCTGCCGAATGACTTGCAGTCGTTCTTCACCGGCGCAAGAGCCGCGATGCGCCAATCGCCAGATGATGTTTTCGATCACCACCACCGAACTGTCGACAACGATCCCGAAGTCGATGGCCCCCAGGCTCAATAGCGAGGCGGCGATCCCCATGTACCACATGCCAATGAAACCGACCATCATCGAAAGTGGAATGGCGGCGGCGCAAATCAAACCAGCTCGCAGGTTCCCCAACAGCAGGAATAGCAGGATGACGACCAGGTATGCCCCTTCGCACAGGTTGTTCTTCACCGTCTCGATGACGCGATTCACCAGCGAGGTACGATCATAGACGATGTCCATATGCACACCGGCGGGAAGGGTCTGCTGCACCTCGTGAAATTTGTTCCGTAGTCGATTGGTTACGGCATAGCTGTTTTCGCCCATCAGCATGAAGCCCAATCCCAGAACGACTTCGCCTTTGCCGTTCGCGGTCACAATCCCGCGCCGCATTTCATGCGAGACGACGACGTCGGCCACATCACGGACACGAATTGGAACGCCGTCGACAGCGGTGATGACCATCCCTTCAATCTGTGGCACATCGATCGTTCGGCCCACGCCATGGACGAGCACCGTATCGCCGGACTGTCGAATGCTGCCCCCGCCGACGTTCAGGTTATTCGAAGCAACCGCTTCCAGCACCTGGTCAAACTTCAAACCATGCTTCACCAGCCGAACGGGGTCCAGTCGCACCTGGTACTGCTTCTTCAAACCGCCCCAGGAGTTGATTTCTGCCGAGCCCGGAACCGTTCGCATCGTCGGTTTCACTTCCCAGTCGTGCAGCGTTTTTGCCTTGGTGAGGTCGCCGTCTTCGGAAATCAGTGTGTAGTGGAACACCTCGCCCAAACCGGTTGAGACCGGCCCCATTTCGGGACGACTGATCCCAGGCGGAACTTCCACACCCGTCAATCGCTCGTTGATCAGTTGCCTGGCAAAGTAGATGTTCGTGCCGTCGCGGAATGTCACGATGACTTGCGACAATCCGAACTGAGAAACCGAACGCAATTGCTCCAATCCAGGAAGTCCGCCCAGTGCCATTTCGACGGGAAATGTCACCTGGCGTTCGACTTCTTCGGGAACCAGCGCCTGCGCCACGGTGTTGATCTGCACCTGAACCGGCGTTGTGTCTGGAAAGGCATCCAAGTTCAGTGAGTTCAGGCTGAGGTAGCCGAGAAACGAAATCAGTGCAGCCCCCATCAGGATCATCAATCGATGAGACAGGGACCAGGCAATCGTCGAATCCAACATAATCGTAACGAGGCTTTACTGTTGGCGGGACGTAATTTCAGCGGTCAATAGGCGGGCTAATCAAGGCGGATGCGTCAAACAGCGATCACGGCGCAGATGCGACGTGATTCAACGTCCATTCGGACTTCAAGACATGGCCACCGCGCACCACGATCTCGGAACCCTGTTTTAGATCGCCTGATATAAGTTCCACGACACCACCATCGCGGACTCCCAGCGACACATTGACGCGTTCGAACGTCAAATTGTCGGTCTTGGCGAACACCAGGGCTTGCCGATCGTCGTGCAGGATTGCGGAGACGGGGACAACAAGTGCCGTTTCGCTATTCCGGAGGATGATCGTCCCAGTCCCGAACGTGTTGGCTCGCAGAAGTCGCACTTCACTCCCCGTTTTGGGATCTGTCGAAACAACAGGATTGTCGACTTCCGCCCGGATCTGGAGAGTTCGAGTCTGCTGATTCATTTCCGTGCTGATCCAGGTAATCGTCGCATGCAAGTCCTTCTCGACTCCATCGGGATTGAACGTGACCTCCTGTCCCAACGCCAGTTGAGAGGCCCCTTCTTTGGGGACGTCCAACTTCAACCACATCCGACGAATATCAGCGATCTCTAGAATCGGCTTGCCGACTTCTGCAGTTTCCCCCAGCGCGACATCTTGACGCAGGACGATGCCGTCAAAAGTCGCCTTGATCGGCAGTAGATTTGAGGTCATCTTTTGCAACCCTTCCACGACAGTGTCGGGAAGTCCCAAAAACCGAATTCGCTCTGCACGAGCCGCATCGTCCAAAGACTGATAGTCTTCAGACTTGATGTTGAACCCCAGGTTCAGCAGCGTCTGTTCGGCGTTCAACAAGCGAATTTTTGCTTCTCGCATCGCGACTTTCGCTTCGCGAACTTGTCGCTGAGGAATGGCACCGCTCGAGATACTCTCCAGATTGGTCAGGATCTCGGTCTTGGATTCCAAGGCCACCAAGGCACTCAGAAATTCCGACTTGGACTGCCCCACTTCAGCTGCGTCGACCACAACCAGCACATCTCCCTTTTTGATCGCTTCGCCAACATGCTTGCAGACTCGCCAGACCGTACCAGTCGTACGAGCAGAGAGGCTGGCCGAGATTCGTTCGTCATAGGTGATCACTCCCGTTGTCTGGACGCGCTCGGCAATCGGCCTTTGCTGAAGAGGAGCGGTGGTGATCCCGGAGACCTCCAGCGAATGCTCGGACGGAAAGGTGACTTTCCAGTCTCCAGAGGCGGTCGGCCCAGCCTCTACTTTCTGCGCTGTGACGTTAGTCGCTGCGGACGCATGAGCAGCATCAGAATGAGTCCCTTCACCGGCATGAGTCGACGGCCGGAAGGTCCAGTGCGTCTGATGGCCGCACCAACCAACGGCGACAAGTGCTGCAAGGATGCCCAAATACCTTGCACTTTTGAGAACTGCGGTGGTCGACGATTCTGGCAGCGGCTTCACATGGACGGACGAATGAGCAGCGGTCATACAAAAAACTTCCTAACTTATTTCACAATAAGCAGTTCCGAAACAAATCGCCACTAAAATCGAAAGGCAATGTCGTAAACTGCGATGCCAAGGCGGGTCAAATAGTGATTTCCGAAGATCTAACGCAAACGGAAGTTGCCACGTCAGGCCAACTAATTGACACTGACTGAGCGGTCATTTTTCACATTCGCTTCCAACTCCCACGGTTACTTTCCCGCAAGAAATGGGAGCAAAGCGTATGCCAGCTACTATCTAGCCAGATGGTGGCTACCTAGAGCCGCATGACCGCATCGCGGTTAGTTGCCGCCGAAAAATTGGAACCCTGTTCAGCTATCAGGCGACTGAAATTGACCGCAAGGCGCCAAGAAGGAGCCGTTCGTTCGCAGAAGCGACCGGCAAATGGTCTGCGTGAGACGGCTAAAATCCCGCGTTGGAGATCGTTCCCGATAGTCGACTCGAGTGAGCCACTGATTTCAGCCAAACCGACTGCAGCGAGCGTTGTGGCGAATTCCCCAGTTGGGACTTCAGGGCTGGTTCGAACCGCTGCCACAAGCAGAGCACAAGTCATGATCAGGGGTGAGGACGACATGGCAAAGCATATCTGTAGTTCATTACTTTTTCAACAGCTTTACGTCCTTGCGCGTTGATGCGTCGTCGCAACTGTTTTCCACAGAATATCTTGCACCGCGCAAGAAAAAAGCGGCTTAGCAGGACAAACCCCACCAAGCCGCTCGTTTTCAAATCGTCAAACTAACAGTTCGTCGACGGACTTATTTAGTTCCGTCTCCTGCCGTCACGAGTTCTTCATTCGGCTGTTCCACTGTCGATGGTTCGAAGTCCAGTTGCTTCTGGTCGCCGACTTCCTTTACGCGAACCGTGATGGTGTTGTGGCCTTGGAAGATTCCTTGCAGCAGGTTTTCGGAAAGAGGATCTTCAATATAGGTTTCGACCGCACGGCGTAGCGGACGAGCTCCATATTCGGTGGCATTCCCCTTCTCGATGATGTACTGCTTCGCTTCATCGGTCAGAATCAGCGCCAGACCCTTCTCGCTGAGACGCTCGCGAACCTTCGCCAGTTCGATGACGACGATCTGCTTCAGGTTCTCTTCGGTCAACGAGCGGAAGACAACTACTTCATCGAGACGACCAAGGAATTCGGGTTTGAACTCGCGTTCAATCTCGTGCGTCAGTCGTTCCTTCATGCGTTCGTAGCTGGTGTCGTTATCCTTGGGTGCGAAACCGAATTCACTGGTAATCGCATTCGCACCGGCATTAGTGGTCATGATCACGATGGCATTCTTGAAGTCGACCTTGCGACCGAAGCTGTCGGTCAAATGGCCTTCTTCCATGATCTGCAGCAGCATGTTGAAGACATCCGGGTGAGCCTTCTCGATTTCATCCAGCAGCACGACCGCATACGGTCGGCGTCGGATCTTCTCGGTGAGCTGTCCACCTTCTTCAAAGCCAACGTATCCTGGAGGAGCACCGATCAGGCGGCTGACATTGTGCTTCTCCATGTACTCGCTCATGTCGATCTGGATCAAAGCATCCTGATCGCCAAACATGAACTCGGCCAGCGTCTTGGCCGTCAGCGTCTTACCAACCCCGGTCGGACCGGCAAACAGGAAGACCCCGGTCGGACGCATTGGATCCTTCAATCCACTGCGGCTACGACGAACAGCTTTGGCAACTTGTCGGATCGCTTCGGTCTGGCTGACCACGCGGCGATGCAGTTCTTCTTCCATCCGCAGCAATCGGACGGCGTCTTCGCTGGAAAGACGAGTCAGCGGGATCCCGGTGATCTTGGAAACGACTTCCGAAATCACTTCGGCATCGACGACGCCATCTTTTTCCTTGGACTTTTCTCGCCAGTCCTTGTTCAGGTTTTCCTTCTTCTTCTTCAGCTTATCAGCCTGATCACGCAGCGATGCCGCCTTCTCGAAGTCCTGATTCGCGACGGCTTCTTCCTTCTGAGTATTCAGCCGTTCGATCTCTTCTTCGATTTCTTTCAGGTCTGGTGGTCGGACCATGGATTTGAGACGGACGCGAGCGCCCGCTTCGTCAATCACATCGATCGCCTTATCGGGAAGGCAACGAGCCGTGATGTAACGAGTCGACAGTTCGACAGCCTTTGCCAGCGCGTCGTCTGTGATCTGTACCCGGTGATGCTGTTCGTAACGATCGCGCAGACCCTTCAGGATCTCGATCGTCTGCACCGGTGATGGAGGTTCGACCACGACCATCTGGAAACGTCGCTCCAGAGCCGAATCCTTTTCGATGTACTTGCGGTACTCGTCCAGCGTCGTCGCGCCGATACATTGGATTTCACCACGGCTCAGAGCTGGCTTCAGCACGTTCGAGGCATCGATCGCCCCTTCTGCACCACCGGCACCGACCAGGGTGTGCAATTCGTCGATGAACAGAATCGTGTTCTTGGCACGCTTCACTTCGTTCATCACCGCCTTGATACGTTCTTCGAACTGGCCGCGATACTTCGTCCCGGCGACCATCATCGCCAGGTCGAGCACCACGATTCGCTTGTCGCGCAGCAGTTCCGGCACTTCGCCGTTCACGACCATCTGGGCAAAGCCTTCGACGATCGCGGTCTTGCCGACACCCGCTTCGCCCAGCAGAACAGGGTTGTTCTTCTGGCGGCGGCAAAGGATCTGAATCACGCGTTCGATTTCATTGGCGCGACCAATAACCGGATCGAGCTTGTTCTGGCGAGCCAGTTCCGTCAGATCGCGGCCAAAGCTATCGAGTGCAGGCGTCTTGCTCTTGCCTGTCTTCCCAGCGGCAGCAGCAGCTTGACCTGCCCCACCTCGTTCTGTTGTCCCCTCGGCCCCTTCCATTCCATGGCCGAGCAGGTTCAGAACTTCTTCGCGGACGTCTTCCAGCTTCAGGCCAAGGTTCATCAGAACCTGAGCCGCCACGCCTTCTTGTTCGCGGATCAAACCCAACAGCAGATGTTCGGTACCGACATAGTTATGGTTAAGGTTCCGAGCCTCTTCCATGGCATATTCGATGACCTTCTTCGCCCGTGGTGTCTGCGGCAGCTTGCCCATCGTGACCATGTCTGGTCCCGACTGAACAATCTTCTCGACTTCCAGACGGATCTTGCGCAGATCAACTTCAAGGTTCTTCAGCACATTAGCAGCAACGCCCGAACCTTCTTTGACGAGGCCCAGCAGGATGTGCTCTGTTCCAATGTATTCATGATTGAATCGTTGGGCTTCCTGATTGGCCAGTTGCATCACCTTGCGGGCGCGATCGGTAAATCGCTCGTACATTACGAAGCCTCCGGATTTCCAAGTGTGGGACAACCCACTGTTTATAACCGTCGTTTCACCACGAACCGTTTCACCGGCCGTGCCAGGGATTTTCAGTCGCCTCTTCGCGTACCCAACATTCTACGCCAGCGATCAAGGAGACGTCGTCACAAATCGTCTTTGGCCATTTCGCAGATCGAATCCCAGCACCATCAAACGAACTTGGTCCTCGATACCACCGGCATTATCATTCCAACAGCATTAATCGCAACTAACGTTTGTCTGATCATTTACGGTTCCGGGGCGATTCTAGTTGCGTGTCTGACGAAGGGCAAGGAGCCGAGCACAACCGCACCTAACCCAAGGCAGCGTTCGACCTTGATTCGCCAGCCAAGGCATCGTACGACGTCCGTTTTACCACAAGTCTGTCGTCCTGACTTGGGCTGTTTC
Organism: uncultured Schlesneria sp.; assembly: GCA_903840265.1. Taxonomy (GTDB): domain Bacteria; phylum Planctomycetota; class Planctomycetia; order Planctomycetales; family Planctomycetaceae; genus Schlesneria. The sequence goes on from CAIMFH010000109.1 coordinate 49,859, forward strand.
ATCGCGAAAGGACCGAATGCCACCCTCGCTGGAAATATGGAGAATTCTGGACGCTGCGGCGAATCGGGCGGGTGAAGGGCTGCGTGTGGTCGAGGAATTCGCTCGATTCGCCCTCAACGACGCTCACCTCTCTCGCCTGCTGAAAGAGTGCCGCCACGACCTGACCGCTGCATTGGCCAGCATTCCCGATTCGAACCGCCTGGCGGCCCGCGATACTCTCGGCGACGTCGGCACAGCGATTGGTACCCCTTCGGAATACGCTCGCCTGACCCCCGCCGATGTCGCCCGAGCCTCATTCAAGCGAGTCCAAGAGGCCCTCAGAACGCTGGAAGAATACGGCAAGCTCATCGATTCGGCCCTCGCCCAGCGGGTCGAACAGCTTCGATATCGCCTGTACACCGCCGAAAAAGCCGTCCTGCACACAGCCATTGTTCGCGAACGCCTACATGATCGAGTTCTGTATCTGCTCGTTACGTCACAGTCGTGCCCTGGTGGCTTTGAACAGACCATTCGCGGTGCCCTCGCGGCTGGAGTCGGCATCATCCAAATCCGCGAAAAGCAGATGCCCGACCGTGAACTGCTGGAACACGCTCGCCGCATTCGTGGCATCACCCAAGAATACGGTGCCTTGCTGATCATCAACGATCGGCCGGATCTGGCCGTTCTTGCCGATGCGGACGGAGTTCACGTCGGTCAGGATGAACTCAACGTCCGCGACGCTCGTCGAATCCTCGGCCCGGATCGCCTCGTTGGAGTTTCGACCCACTCTCTCGAGCAAGCCCGCCAGGCTGTTCTCGACGGGGCCGACTATCTGGGAGTCGGCCCCACATTCCCCAGCACCACCAAATCGTTCAACGAATTCGCCGGCTTGGAATTCGTGAAGCAAGTGGCCGCAGAGATTAGTCTTCCCTGGTTCGCCATCGGCGGGATCACTTCTGAAAACATCGCCACCGTGATCAAAGCGGGAGCGAAACGAGTGGCCGTCAGCAATGCCATCTGCGCGTCCGCCGCCCCTGGGCAAGCCGCGACCTCCCTGCTTCAGTCGTTGCGAACGACAGGCGTCGCCTAAGAAAAATCGCGGCCCTCTCCAGCATTGCGGAGAGAGCCGCGAGATCTTGTCAGTTCATCCAATCAGGATCACACGTCACAAAGCTTCACGGCCTGCTTCAGGCCCGCCAGCGGATCACGAGTCGGGATGAATTCCTGACCCACGAATCCGTCGTAGCCCAGTTCCAACAGCTTGCGCATGATCGGCGGGTAGTTGATCTCCTGCTTGTCATCCAACTCACCACGGCCAGGATTGCCCGCCGTATGAATGTGCCCGATCACGTCCTTGCATTGTTCCAGACGGCGGATCACGTCGCCGTTCATGATCTGCACGTGATAGATATCAAACAGAACCTTGATTCGTGGTGAACCGACGCGACGAACGATGTTTGCCACGTAGTCGATGTCGTCCCCCTGATAGCCAGGATGTCCCTTCATCGGGTGCGAACCGTCGCGAGTATTCAGATGCTCGACGCACAGCGTCACTCCCTTTTTCTCGGCCAGCGCTGCAATCTTCTTCAGGCCCGCGACGCAGTTGTCGGCTCCTTCTTCCAGCGAGATTTCGCCGCTTTTGGGATCTTCCGCATCGCGCCACTTAAAGCCGGTGAACCCGATCACAGCTGGAAAACCCGCGACCGCGCAGTCCTCGATCATCTTGCTCGTCCGCGTGCTCACTTCATCGTGATACTTCGGATTGTTGAAGCCCTTTACGAATGGAGCTCCTGGCATCCCGTTCGGGGCGATCGCGCAGGTCAGACCGTGTTTCTTCAGCGTCGCCCAGGTGTCAGGCTCGCAGATCTCGATCGACTTGCAACCGAGTGACGTGGCCACCTGACAGGTCTTTTCCATGTCCCATTTTTCGCCGGCGACATTGAAGCACCAGAAGACGATCGACTGCTTGATGCGTCCGTTCACAATGGTCTTTTCTTCAGCGGCAGACATGGTGTTAGTTCCCAAAGTGGTGAATGAGGCCGCGGCACCCGCCGCGACAGTGGCTTGAAGTAATTCTCGACGCGAAAGCTTTTCTGTAGACATGAAACACCCCGAGGCTGAGGTTCTTCGAACAGCGATGACACCAAGCGGGCGTCAATCGCCATGTTTCTGACGCAAGCGAGACGACGTCCGCAGCATCAACTGAATCCGCTCGATGTCATTCAACCAGTCCTGCGTCACATTGGCGAGCAACGATTGCCCAGGCGCAACCAACCCGGTCGGACAGAAGGCACCATCCAGGCTGCTGGCCAAGTCTCGATATTTCGAGATCGTGCGATCACCCCCTCGGCCGCACTGCGCTCCGTCTTCCGCCAGATAGACGATCGAGGGAACGCGCCGACCACCGCAGATTGACAGTTCGTCAGCCAGATCGGGATTGTCGTCGCGATCGAAGTACTTGATCTGCAGCCGAGGCGTCTCGCGAGCGAAATGGTCCAGGATCGGGACCTGCTGAATACAATCGCCGCACCACGCTCCGGACACCACCAGCACCAGCATGTCACGTCGGAAACTGGCCAGCAGTTCCTTCTGAGTCGCAGTCAGCGTCACACTGGCGTGAAAATCATCCCACCGCCGTCGCTGTTCGGGCGTGGCGTACTTGTCCAGAAATTCCGTGTATCCAAGGCCGCTAGGCCATTTCTGCATGAAGTCCATTCAACAGTACCGCTCGGGGAAGGATTCGTATTCAGCTCCTGTCGTCGAACCGACAGGCTGCCCGAGAAATGTACGCCGTTCCCCAACGCATTCCAAGCATCAGGCGATCGCATGATCGGCGCTGGATGGAAGAGGGGCCTGCCTCGAATTGGCAGACGTGGTGGCGAGAAGGTCCATCGGAGTTACATCTATTCTGCCACATTGTATAACTTCGAAAGATCGTATTCGGACTCGATTTTAGCATCCGAGAGCATCTTCAATGAAGAGTTGCTCATTCGAATCCTGTTGAGTTCGCGACGAACCTTTCCCTTTGTGGTCTCATAGGAAGATGTTCCCGTGGCACTCCGGTCGACGACGCGGACCAATTGCAACTCTGTCGGCCGCTCGTAGACGCCGCTCCATTGACCGACAGGCATCTCAAACAGCAATAGCTCAAGCTTCTTATCTGCTAAGGTTCCGGCCACCATCGAATTCCATGCTCCCCCTTGTTTGGCGGTAGCGCCATCCGAGTAATTATTGGCGACTTCCTTCACGGAAACTTCGCTTCGCAGATCGTGTAATGCACGCCTCATTCTTTCGTGAGCCGCTTCTTTCGAGTACTCATCAAAAAATGTGATCTGAATTTGCTGCCAATCAATCTTCGCTGGGATTGCGTAATTCGCACGGTGCGCCTTGTAGTACGCCTTCATCTCATCCTCGCTAACGACATCGTCACGGGCCAGTTCTCTGGAGACGAACTCACGTGCGAGTCCGCACATGATGAAGTTTTTCTGAGCAGTGCCCAGCGTGGTCCCCAGATCGTGCAGGACTGTTTCCAACTCGTCGCGAGTCTTGACACAGAACGTGTGCAGCAACTTGGGTACTTCCTCCTTTGCGAACTTCACTTCCAGCAGCGTTCGCATCTGCATCAATTGCCGGGAGGACAGTCTGGTTGCCATTGCGTCGGCAACCACCCAATGTTGAATGTAGTACGGCAGATCACGTTCAACCAATGCATCACGCTGCTGCCGATATTCGGACTGTGGCCGCATTTTGGATCGCAGATAATCGCGAACCTCTCGTAGGTGGGCGACGTACCGATCAAGGATTTCTCCTTTTAGAATTGGTACTCGATTCACGATGGCAGCCGTTTGCCGGTTGTACACCTCTGTATCATCGACCCATGGCGTTGGATCACTTGTCGCACTGTCTTCTTGGTAGTCTCGGTATGGAAGTAGTTTGGGTTTCGCGATAGCTGGTGCAAGACTTGGACTATCGAAAAATGGCACCGACTGCCGTCCGCGAGCCGAATTGCTTTCTGCACTAGCGTCTCGTGCTTGCTCGAAATATTTCTGCAAAGATGCTGGCTCGTTCAACGGATCCAGATTTGGCGTCGATAGCTCTCTGTAAGGATTCGAACTATTTTCCGGTAGGGTTGCATCGGCCGGAATTTCCCAAGCCGCGACGGGAACATCGAACGCTTCGTCGGCTTGGCAAACAGCGCCGAGTAATACCGTTAGTGCAATCAGAGTCATGTGATAGGCCATTGAATTCTTCCCTGAATCCCGGGCTCGCGAGTGAACCGGCCATCAACGTAGGCCGATCCCCAGATTCGGTCAATCGCAATGACAGTGCCAATTCTTACATAGCCTCAACGTGGAAAAAGGCTGTCGCCAGCACAATGTCAGGCCATGCTGATGTGATCACTGCGTGGCGGTGCTATCATCCGTCACAAAGAACCTCCGGCCAATTATCGAACTCGTCATGCCCTTAATCGTCCTCGCCACCCTGAACGCTCGCTACCATCATTGCGCGTTCGGACTGCGCTATCTGCAGGCCAACATGGGCGCGTTGCGAGATGAAACGGCGTTGCTCGAATTCACGATCAACCAGCCGACGCTGGAGATCCTCGACGCGATCCTCTCTCAGTCACCCCGCATCGTCGGACTGGGCGTTTACATCTGGAATGTCGACGAGACGACGCGATTAGTTGCCGATCTGAAGCGAGTGGCTCCCGAGGTCACGGTCGTACTCGGCGGCCCGGAAGTCAGCTATGAGACGGACCACCAGTCCATCACACAATTGGCCGACGTCGTCATCACGGGTGAAGCCGATCTCGCATTCGCGGAGTTCTGCCGTGAACAACTTGCACCAACCGAAACGATTCACGCAGGGACGATCCTAGGGCCGCGAATTATTCATTCTCCGGTCCCCGACCTCAATAAACTCGCACTGCCGTACGAACTCTATTCGGACAGCGACACGGCACACCGGGTGATCTATGTCGAGGCTTCGCGCGGTTGCCCATTCACGTGCGAGTTCTGTCTGTCGGCTCTCGACATTCCCGTCCGGCAATTTGCGCTCGAGCCATTTCTCGATGCGATGAACCGACTGCTCGTGCGCGGAGTAAAGCAATTCAAATTCGTTGACCGAACGTTCAACCTGAACATTCGTGTCAGCCGTGCGATCCTTGAGTTCTTTCTGGAGCGTTATCAACCCGGACTGTTTCTGCATTTTGAGCTGATTCCGGATCGACTGCCCGACGCCCTGAAAGAAATCATCGCACGCTTCCCGGCAGGTTCGCTGCAGTTTGAAGTCGGCATTCAAACGTTCAACGACGACGTCTCGGATCTCATCAGTCGCAAGCAGGACAACGCGCTCGTTGACCAGAACCTGACTTGGCTGCGAGACAACACCGCGGTCCACGTTCACGCAGACTTGATCGTTGGCCTGCCCGGTGAGTCTCTGGAAAGTTTCGCACGCGGGTTCGATCAACTTGTTCGATTGGCACCGCATGAGATTCAGGTCGGAATCCTGAAGCGACTACGCGGAACGCCCATCATTCGCCACGATCAAACCTGGGAGATGGTCTATAGCCCACATCCGCCGTATGAGATCCTGCGAACCAGCCTAATGGACTTCAATACCGTCCAGGAATTGCGGCGATTCGCCAAGTACTGGGACACGATTGCCAACAGCGGCAACTTTGTTGAATCAACAAAGCTGCTGTGGGCTCCCTCAGACGGCACGCCCCTCTCGCCGTTCGCAGAATTTCGCAAACTCGCAAACTGGCTGTACCGCAGCGAAGGTCAGTTGCATGGCATCTCGCTAAGTCGACTCGTCGAGTTGATGTTTCAATACTTGACACAAGCAGCAGGGCTGGCCGCCACAATCGTGGGACCGACTTTGTGGCGAGACTACCAACGTGGCGGTCGCAGCGACAAACCTGCCTGTTTGCGTCCATTCGCTGCCGAAGTTAACGACCTCGCCAAGTCGACAACGACATCCACCTCGCCCAAACGACAAAGCCGCCGTCTGGGCCTCGTGAACGAAGCTCAGCCTTAACTTCTTCACGTCGCTCTTCATTCTCGCGCAGAAGGGTATCCCGTCCTGACGCGATAAAATCATCACAGCGCTTGAAATCAGACGAGATCTATTCCTGCATCAATCCCATCCGATGACTTATGCCACTCCAACCTGCGCCGGCGTGACAGAAGTAATAAGAACCCGTGAATAAGCGTTGTCAAAACGACGCCAGCATCTACTATGGGCGGAGTGCGAGACGAGTCCTCGTTCGCATCTGTCTGAATTGATGAGCGCTCGAACCTCATCGCTTCTGTTTCTGAAGGACTGTGAATGATTCGCCGTATTGTGATAACGACTTGCCTGAGCTTCGCTTGTTCCGTTGGTGCTGCAGAGGTTCCTGAATGGCCTCAGTTTCGTGGTCCGAATGGATCGGGAATTGCCGCTGGGTCAAAGCCCCCCATCACGTTTGGACCGGACAAGAATGTGAAATGGAAGGTGCCGGTCCCCGCCGGTGCGTCATCTCCTGTCATTGTCGGCGATAAACTCTTCCTCACCGCCTTCGATGAAGGCAAACTCTTCACCATTGCCTATTCCATCGTCAGTGGTCAGGAACTCTGGCGAGCGGAAGCTCCTACCAAGGCGATCGAAGCGTACCACAAGACTGAGGGAAGCCCGGCGGCATCTTCTGTGGCAACCAATGGTAAGGCCGTCGTCGCTTATTTCGGATCATGTGGCCTTTTTGCTTACGACCTCACGGGAAAAGAGCTCTGGAAATATGACTTGCCGATGGCCAAAACGGCCGCGGACTTTGGTACCGGCGTCTCACCAATACTCGTCGACGGCATCGTGGTTCTTCAGCGCGACGAAATGAATGAACCCAAAATCATCGCCCTTGATATCGCGACTGGTCGTCCAAAATGGGAAGTGAAGCGACCGCCCGCCACCAGCTATTGCACACCAGCAGTGTGGGATACCGAAGGAGGAAAGCAGATTGTCTGCGGAGGTTACGGCCGCATGGTGAGCTATGACCTGCAAACAGGGGAAGAGAAGTGGACCGTCGTCGGCATGCCCTCGGCCACCTGCACGACGCCTGTTGTCGGTGATGGAATGCTCTACTTTTCCGGTTGGTCCCCCGGTGATGCAGAGGACAGCGAGTTCAAGTTCCCGAAATTCGATGACCTTCTGGAGTCAGGCGATGTGAACAAGGACGGTCAGGTCTCTCGTGAAGAAAGCGAGAAGACATTTCTAAAGGGCTTCTTCGACAGCAACGACACCAACAAGGATGGACAACTCACTCGGCAAGAATGGGATGACATCATCAAGTACATGTCGGCCGGAAAGAATTCCGTCTTTGCAGTGAAGGCGGGCGGCCATGGCGACATTACGAAGTCGCACGTTGCCTGGAAGAAGACGAAAGGAATGCCCTATGTTCCCAGTGCCATCCTGATTGATGGCCAGTATTTCATGGTGAAAGATGGCGGCCTCTGCACCGCATACGATGCGAAGACAGGCAAAGAAATCTACGTTCAGAAGCGGGCCGTGGCGAATGGTCGCTACTATGCGTCACCAGTTTCCGCCAATGGCAACATCTACGTCGTCTCACTCGACGATGGCACATTCACGGTGCTGAAAGCCGGAACAGCGAGCCCTGAAATCGTCGCAGAAAATCCCAAGCTCGACGAGAAGACCAGCGCGACGCCAGCGATCGTCGGCGACACGATTTACGTTCGCACCGCCAATCACCTGTGGGCCTTCGCAGAGAAGCCTTGATTGGATGCGGGCCGAACAACTGCGTGACAGCTTTGTAGGTTATGCTTCAGCATAACTTCTTCACACCCAAGCATTTTTTCATTGATTCACCAGGCGGGATTACGTAAGAGTAATTAATGAAACCTGAACCTAAGGTATCGTTGATTGCTGGTCTTCTCGTTCTGGTGGCAATTCTAGCTGCACTGATGTGCGGATTTGCGTATCAGCCCCAATTCGATGGTGCAATTAGCCTTCAGAGCGGCGGCCCGGGGGGCATTGGTAAAGCAAGTGTCTTGTTTTTCGGTCCAGACGGTTCGATGGCCGCAATTGCGGTGATTAATTTTGTGTTCGATACAGATCACCAACAGCTTCCGCCCGTCATTGTCACGCAACGAGTCGATGTGGGACACGCATTCCCCACTCAGGACAAAGTCTATCGCGTGGTCGGAATGGGGAAGTCTGGCTCTCACATGTTGCTGTACGTCGACCCTCAACCGGTTGAAGTTCCCGGATACGTGATGACTCCAGGCTCTGTGTGTATCCCATTTGACTCTAGATGCCGTTTAGACGCTGAAAAGTTATGTTTTGATGTTGAGGCGATAAAATCTGACGATACGGATCGGACACATAGCGGTGGATGCTGGGTCCTGATCCATCCTGCCAACGCAATGCGAGGATGGTTACGCGAGCGCGCTGAAGTCGATTCCCGCCGAGTGTTCGCTCAGCCGGGTCGACAAGTCCCACTGGATTCCAATAATGCACTGGAGCTAATTCAGATTGTTCCTCGCGATGAAGAGAGGAAGATCGGAGGTTGGGCAGAATTTCAATTGCGACACGGCGAAGAGGTAATCAAAACGGATCCGAATGTGCCGACGACGTGAGATTGAATCCCTCTGTTTTTTCGGTGAATTGAGGTTGTTCGATTGTTTAAGATCAGTAGCGATGTCGTAGGTTATGCTGAAGCATAACTTCCTTGGCGGTACTGGCGGCCTTGAGCTTGTGCGTGAAGAGATATGCTACAAGAATTGGCTCGCGGTCGCTGGGCAACATGCTTTCACCGTGGTATTCGGCGAACCGGACTGACAAGCCCATCACCATCAGCCAGTCCGAATTTCTTCAGCTTGCTGAAGTACGTGCTGCGAGCCAACCCCAGCAGCCGCGCGGCCCGAGCTTTATTGCCGCCGCATTTCTGCAGGGCATCGATCAAGGCCTGACGTTCGACCAGTGGATCGCCGCTGTCACTCGCCTGCAGGAAGGCGTCTGACATTGGTTTACGATGCTCGGGCAATGTGTCGTTCTGTAGATCCATCGGCAGATCGGTCGCTGTGATCGTCTCCCCTTCGGCCAGCACAACGGCGCGTTCAATCACATTCTGCAGTTCACGGATATTGCCCGGCCACGAGTAACGCGACAGCATATCGATCGCCTCATCCTCAAACTTGGCGAGTCGCTTGCCGGCCCGAGACGCGGCTCGACGCAGGAAGTACACTGCCAATTCCAGTACGTCTTCAGATCGCTCCCGTAGCGGCGGCAACGTGACGCTGATCACGTTCAGTCGATAGTAAAGATCCTCGCGGAACTTTCCATCTGCGATCAACCGTTCCAAGTTCTGGTGCGTGGCAGCGATCAGGCGGACATCCACTTGAATCGTCTGCGTCCCGCCGACTCGCTCAAACTCGCGTTGTTGAAGGACACGTAACAACTTGACCTGAGTCTCGGGCGAGATGTCGCCGATTTCGTCGAGGAACAGCGATCCGCCGTTCGCCAGTTCGAACCGCCCCTGTTTATCGCTTTGAGCACCGGTGAAGGCTCCTTTTTCGTGCCCGAACAGTTCGCTCTCCAGCAGTCCTGCGGACAATGCCGCGCAATGAACAGTGATCAATGGTCCGTCGTGTCGTGCGCTGTTGTCGTGAATGGCTTTGGCGAGCAGCTCTTTGCCGGTCCCGCTTTCGCCACGCAGCAACACGCTGGTTTCGCTTGCGGCCACTTTGCGAACGGTGTCCATGATCCCCTCGAGCGCGGGACTGTGGCCGATGATGCCGTCGCGGCGGAATTGATCTGACGGCGTATTCGTCTGATCTGGGCTGGCAACCGTGGCCAATTCGGCCTGCAGAATCGAGATCTGCTGCCGCTGACGACCGATCAGATCGGTCTTCAAGCGCAGATCTTCGTTAAGCTGCGTGATGTCTTGATGAACCTTCGCACAATGCAGTGCGATCCCTGTAATCTGAGCGAGCGCTGTCAGGAACGTGAGATCCTCAGCCGAATACATCATCCCGTTTTCTTTCGGCCCCAGCACGACCAGCCCTGCCAGCTTGCCGTCGATTTCCAGGCCGTGAACGAGATCCGCGTGCCATTGTCGCAGCAGGTTCTGTACGGGCGAGATCCCGTCGCGCGTCGTCGGCGTGACACGCTGCAACGTGGGATCATCTGCCAGCGCCTGAATGAATTCGTCCGGCAACGACAACTGCATCGGCATCCCCGCCGACTGACCACCCGCTGCAGTGAGTCGGAATCCATTGGGACGACCATCGCTCAAGTACAGACCAATCCGGCTGGACTGCAGGACGTCGCGGCACGTGACCGAAAGCCGTTCCGACAGAAACTGAACATCTGTCAGTCGACCCGCATCGCGATGGATCCGCTGCAGGGCCTTGTCCAGTTGGTATTTCTCTCGAAAGAATCTTCGATCGACGAAATGCTGCCACGAATCGCGCACCCAGATCAACAGGATGACTCCCAGCATCACGATGCCGGCAATAATCCAACTCGGCTGCTCGACTGTCGGCATTTTGCCGACCGCCACGGCCAAAGTTCCGACAGCGATACTGAGAGCGACCGTACCCGTGGCACCGTAGCTGAGAACGTAGTACCACATCCCCTTACTGATGATCTGGTCAATCAGCATCAGCTTATAACGGATGATGCCGATCGCATAGGCGAACATGAATACCAGGCTGGCCAGGAACATCGGATAGCGTGCCCCGCCGAGCGCGAAATCCGTTCGGGAAAAGGCCGCCAGCACCAGGGCATAGCCGATGCACAGCGCGGCACCGACTCCGGCCCACAAGATCCAGCGTACCTGGCTCAGTTCGACAGGATTGCGAGTGGTAAACAGGCTATGCGTCAATGAGGCAATGGTTGCCAGGAAGTACACGGCAGAGACGCACAGATAGACATACACGCCATAACGCAGGTAATTCAGCCACGTCAGGATCAACTCAGGGGGAAATCGAGCCGATTCCGCGCTGAGAGTCCAGATCAGCCCATCGGCCCACAAGAAACAGACGATTGCCGCAACTGGCGCGGTAAACACAAGCCAGTTCACTATCAATCGCCAGGATGATGTCAGTGGCAACTTGGAACGGGGGAATCCCAGAAAGAAATGCAATGTGACGGCCGGTAGCAAGATTCCGGAGACGGCAAACGGCAGCGTCAACCAGAAGCTCCCGGCGATCATCGCCCAGTGGAAACCGCCGACGAACGCTCCCAACGTCGCCGTACACATCGCGAAGAACCGGCGGGCGGCCTCGTCGAAAGGGCGACTCCAGAAAGCGATCGCGCCGACCGAAAAGATCAACAACTGCAGCAGGAACCACAGTAGTGTGACCCCGACTTCGTCCGAAGGAACGGACTGCAGCTTGATCGAGCTCGTCAATCGTTCGCCACTAATGGGTCGCACGTATTCGATCTTCAACCAGCGATTACCTTCTTCATCCTGAACAAGCGGAGCTTCCGCTGCCAGTGGGTCCTTTTCACCATAAAGCGGGGATCCACCACGGTTTCGCAACGCCAATTGGGCCTTCGCAAAATCCAGAAAATTCGTCACCGGCCTACCGTCCATCGCGACCAATCGATCCCCCGGTTGCGGTGCCTGTAGACCCTTCCACTTAATCCCAGGCGTCTGCCGGATCTCAATTCCGGGGAGATTCGACGGCTGCGATGCCATCGCGCCACTCAAACTATCCACCAACAAAAACCGTAGCCGCAGATCCGGAGTTGTGGCCACAATGGCAAGAATCAGGACACAATAGCCAACGGCGAGTCCACCGAGGGTTGCGAGGATCCAACGAATAAATCGATGGTCGTTTTCCATAACTGCTTTTCTTGATTGGCGAAGCAAATAGCGCCGAAAACAGCGCCGAAACGCGATTTCGACACATTTCGGCGCTGCATTCGATACCTGACGAGCGCCGAAGCGGGATCTTGAACATATTCATCCTTGCCAGACCTGAGAAGAAAATCAATTAAAAAAGGACTTAGAGAGGCTGAATCCGAAGAACTCGCGATATTTATCAGCGCCGAAGCGAAAGTGGCACAATCTTAGCAATGCTATTCACTCGATCTTGAAGCGAAAGTGATCTGAATCGACCCACCTTCGCTTCAATGACACGACCCAGCCCGAGTCCTCGACGGAAGGTACTTCACTGCGTTTGCGAACTGACAATGGTTTCTAAGTAGCAGCTAGACCCACTCTGCTCCTCGGTTACAACCGCCAGTACACCCACCGCAAATCTCTGAGGCAACTTCCGTCGAGGATTCTTTATTGCCACTCTGTGGCGAGAGACATGATCACTGGATGTGCGTTTCCCACAGCGCCAGTCAGTGCCTCGTGTTTCTGATAGTGTGCAGGATGCTTACGCCCTCACGGATGGGGGCGCTTTGCTCATCTTGCGCTTGGAGCCGGGTACTATAGACCCTCAAACTTAAATCTGACGACGATGTGGCAGCGCATTAGCGATCTGAGTAGCTTGCGTACGATTTGAAAGTTTCCCAGAGGGCAACTTCTCGTACGGGCAGTCGATGCGACTTGGCGAAGTCGAAGATCAGCTTCGCGATGTTTTCCGCCGTCGGATTCGCATCGACCAGAAACATTGGCTCGCCTTGCTCTTGCAGCAACGGCACAATGGGATCGGCTTCGTTCAGGATCATTCGATGATCCAGATTGGCATCGATCCAACCCGAGACATGTCGCTTGATATCAGAGAAATCAACCAGCATTCCTCGATGATCCAACTCACTTGCTTCCAGCACAATCACGGCTTTTCCGTTGTGTCCATGCAGATGCTTGCACTTGCCATCATAGTTCAGCAGCCGGTGGCCGTAGCAAAACTCGATTTCCTGCGTCACACGGAACATGGCGATCCTACCCCATCCTGGCCTGCGAATTGACAGTCATCTGCTCGGTCAGAATTCTAGAGCAGCCGCTGCCAGCAAGCAATCACTGCTCTCAACAACGCAAGTGCGATGGCTGACAATCACTACAGCTTGAGAGATTCGAGATTCACGACTTCCGCACGCCAACCGCTTATCAAACCGTGCCATAATCATCTATTTCAAAACACCTTATGACATTATGACCACATCAAACAGCAACCTCTCAACGACGCCGCTATCAGCCCTGAAACTTAATAGGTTCTTGACATTAACCCACAAATTCGGTGTAATTCCCGTGTTCGTCTCCGTCGATCTTCGTACGTAGCTTGCCGAATTCGCTGGGAGCAGGTGTTTCACTTCGAACACTTGTTGAATTCAGTTTGTTATCGATCGATGGAAGCGGCTCGAAGTTTGGGTGTATTGGGATCGGCGGCTTAAGGCTGGCTGATCGGAGTGAATCTGTAACGCGCGTCTCCATGGGGCTACACCTCAAACGGCAGATGGCAGCGCAGGATCTTCACTAATCAACGTTGTATTTCCGATAATTGGGACAGACAGGCTAGAGGGATCGATCAAATCGTCCTGAGGCCGGTGGTCTCGTATGTTGATATGCCACTGCTCTTGGTTGGTTGCGGAGTGCCTTCGGGTGGGACCGAAGTCGCTATGCAGTGGAATGGCAGGGACTGCCGTTGTGTGGGTCGCTGAACTTGGCGAGGTCAGATTCGCGAGTTCGGCTGTCAGGGTCAGGCTATGACGGCTTGTTCCAGTTTGCCTCGTGTCGTCGTGACGGGTGTGGGCGTTGTCTCACCCATCGGGATCGGTACGGACTCGTTCTGGAAACGTCTTATTGCCGGAAGCACTGGCATAGACACCCTTTCCGCATTCTCTTCTGCCGGACTTCCTTCCAAACTGGCAGCCGAAGTTCGCGACTTCGACCCGCTTGAGCACATTTATCATCGGAAGTTCCTGAAAGTCATGTCCCGTGACATCCAGCTGGGTGTTGCCGGTGCCTCCATGGCGATGAAAGATGCGGGGTTGTCCCGAGGTTCTGTTGACCCCGAGCGTTTGGGCGTTGAATTCGGTGCGGGTCACATTTCGACGACCCCCGAAGAACTCGCCGACGCCGCTCAACATCTGAACGATATCGCCGAAGGGGCAAATGTTGCTCAGTGGGCCGAAGATGGGCTGGGACAGATCGCCCCCCTCTGGCTGCTCAAGCAACTTCCGAACATGCCCGCCTGCCATGTTGCTATCGAGCACGATGCCCGCGGCCCGAATAATACGATTACCAGTTGTGAATCCTCGGCTCTGCTGGCATTGGCGGAAGGGGTCCGAGCCATCGAACGCGGTGCGGCCGATGCGATGATCATTGGTGCCTGCAGCTCGTACATCCACCCGCTCGAAATCGCTCGCCTGAATCTGTACGAAAGCCTTTCCCGAGGTGAAACGCCGGCCGAAGCCTGCCGACCATTCGACCTGCATCGTGACGGAACGGTGGCCGGAGAAGGCGCGGCGGCATTCGTGATCGAACGTTATGAGCACGCCGTCAGTCGTGGTGCCACGATCTATTGCGAGATCCTTGGTGTCGGTGCTGGCTGTGACGGTCGCGATCCAAACAATCGATCCAGCGGCCTGGGCTTGGCTCGTGCGATTCAAAGTGCGCTGCGTCAGTCCAATTTGACACCGCGAGACCTGGGCCATATCAACGCCCATGGTAAGGGAACGCGACGAGACGACATCGCCGAAGCGAGAGCCTACCAGACCGCTTTGGGGATGGTTGCCGAGTCGATTCCTGTGACGGCTCTGAAGAGTTATTTCGGCCATTTCGATGCCGGGGCTGGTGCTGTGGAATTGGCAGGCAGTTTGCTGGCCATGCGACACGGTCTTCTGCCGATGACGCTGAACTATCGCACACCAGACCCAATGTGCCCGCTGAACATCGTTCGTGGCGAGCCATTGAAGATGACGAATGGAGTCGCATTGTCCGTCAACCGGACTCGCATGGGCCAAAGTGCCGCAGCCGTCATTCGCGCCATCTGATTCGGACCACGACTGGGCTTCTCTGTCTTCGTCGAGACGCCTTAGGTCGGTCAGCCCTGACGGATTTACCAGATTCGGCTACAATGGGGCGCGAACCGCCTGTGGCATTGATGCCACGAGCCTTTTCTGGAAGAGATGGAGCGACGATGACTCGCAGATCCCACGGCAATCCGAGCGTCCCTTTTCCTCGACGCGCGATCATTCAAATTGTCACAACGCTCACCGTCGTGATCGCCTTCAGTGTGATGCTGAATCGTGTTCCCGCGCAATCAACTCCTTCGCCGGACCCCATAGCGACACCTGCTGCGAAGCCGGTAAAGTCGGTCCCAAAGGGAATCCCTCGCGAGCCGATTGAAGTCATCTTCGCCTTGGGGCCATTCCTGTACCCGCTCGCGTTGACATCGTTTATCGTTGTCTGGTTCTCAATCGAGCGACTCGTTGTCTTACGACGAGGCCGCGTGATCCCACGCCCTTTCGTGCGCCGCTTCTTCGAACATCTTGAAGAAGGAAAGCTCGATCAAAAATCGGCGTTGAAGTTGTGCGAAGAGAACGGCAGTCCCATCGCGACCGTCTTTGCTCACGGAATCCGCAAATGGGGTAAGAGTAGCGTTGAAGTCGAGCAGGCCATCATCGACGGTGGCGATCGCCAAGTCAGTCAGTTGCGTAAGCACTTGCGAGTCCTCAACGGGGCTTCCACCGTGGCGCCGCTGTTGGGACTTCTTGGCACAATCGTCGGGATGATTGAATCGTTCAACACGATTGCCACCAAGGCCGCGATGGGAAAGTCAGAAGAGTTGGCTTCCGGGATCGGCTTGGCACTGCTGACGACTGCAGCGGGGTTGATGATCTCGATTCCGGCTCTGGTGATGTATATGTACTTCTCGGGTCGCGTGGATGCACTGGTGATCGAAATGGACGGGCTCTCTCAAGATCTCGTCGACATGATCTCCGCGGAGGGACTGGCCGAGCAAGCTCGCACACCTCGGACCCCACCTCCCAGCAAGCCTGAAACTCGCAAGGCCGTCTAGAGTGCATCCCAAGTAGCTGCGGCGTCCCGTGAGCAGAAATGCAATTGGTCTAACCCATGTTTCAACGCGACACGTCAGTGCGACCCGCACTAGGCGGGTTAACCTCGTTTCTAATATCGGTCACACGCAGATTGGCATCATCGCTTCCCTGCAAGCGAATGATCACTCGGGATGTTCCTGGCGCTCCGCAGGCCCACACCTCGGCAATCCCAAGTTTGGTGAAGACCCTCGATAACGAATTCGGGTTGACGAATTTTCGCGCCATCGCCGCAGTCATTCCGACTGCCACCGACCCGGACTCGATCGAATTCGCCAAAGGCGTCAAGCCAGGACTATCACCTTTCGACTTGATCCACGTTCCACCAGCATTCGCATAGCCCAGCGATCTCAACTTGTCCGTCACTTCAATAATCATCGGATCCAGCTTGTTGGCTTCGGCCAGCAGCGTCACTGCCTTACGTTCATCCTGAGCCAGCGACAGATATTCTTCAGCGAGTTGCAGCAGTCCCGCCGGACCTTCCTGTCGCGAACCCGACTCTCGAGCTTGCAGCCAGCGGGTCACTGCCAGCTTCGCCTGATCGGGCTGTTGTCGCGCACGAAAATCGGCCGCCAGCAGTTCGATCTCTGGTCTGGTTGCTGTGGCCGCTTGCTCCAGCCGCCACTTCATTCTCAGATCTCGATACTGGCCCGCCAGTGAGATCGCTTCCGGAACCTGCTGCTCCAGGCGATTCACGATCACGTCCGCATTGGAGCCATCTTTCGCAGCGTCATGCAGGATCGTCTTCAGCAACACCGACATATAAAACAGACGCTGCAATTGCTGACGAACTTCTGGTGGAGAGTCGCGATAGACCAGCAACGCTTCCTTCTCGTAACGCTCTTTCAACTCGCCCGGAAACGCTGCCATTGGCTGAGTACACGCGGGATAGTCCTGCGCCAGTTTCGATGCCAGCTTGACCCACAGCTGCTGATTATCGGACTTCGCGGCCTGATCCCACAGGATACGATTCCCTTCGTGAATCAACTCCAAGCGTCGAGCGTCTGCCAACTTATACTGCGTGACTTTGTCGGCCAGTTGAAATCGGGCAGTCGCATCATCGGCGTCCATCGCGCGCCATTCCACCGTGATGCCACGATCGTAGGCCGTACGAGCTTTCTTAAGCAGTTCCGCGTCATCGTAAAACCGGCTTCGCTCCGATGTCCAATCACCTAGTGCATACCATTCCGCGGCCTTTGGATTCCGGAGCTTGGCGAAACGAGATTCGTATTGTTCGAGGTCGGTCTGGATCACCTGAATTCGATCGGCATCCAGGAACAGTTTGCCATTCTCTTTGACCAACCGACCGGTGATCTCGACCGCTTTCTTTCCCTGCAGCGAACGAATGCTGGCGTCGCTCACGTGAACGGGAACTTCACACTTTGACAACCGCAATTGACCACCACCGCTCAGGGAAACACGGCCTTCAATTCGAATCGTCGCCCCGATCATCTGGTCCCAGTCGGTCTTTCGATTCATGAACGCTTCCGTCGACCAGGCATTGTCAGCGGCATCGACAACGAGTGTCGGCAGCACCACGCACGTCAGCGCGAGAAGCATTGATCGGAGCCAGCTCATTTCGCGGTCTCCGATAGTTCCAGTTGACGCGTGATCAGATCACGAGTCGCTTGCAGCTGCTCTTCGCGAGTTTCGGCGTAGCCAAGCGATGTGTACGTCTCCAAAGTCGTCCAGAGAAACGCGGTCTTTCCGTTGAGGACCACCGTTGCGATCCCATCCTTGTCGGATGGCGGGCGGATCTCACTGAGTTGCGCGGCGAAGAGGACACGCGCGTCCCCCGCCGCCTGCGCTTCCAAGGCGGCCTCACGCACCAGTGCCGAATCGATTTCGACTCTGTATTTTCCATCGTCAAACAGCAGAGGCATATCGAGCACGCAGGGGCCATTTGCTTGTTCGGGCTCAATGATCACCGTGTCGAGTAGAACCCAACGATCGCGGTGCCTGGTCGCCAATTTCGACTTGCCTGCCACAGTGCCAGACTCTGCCAAGATCTCGAACAAGCCGGTATCCGACAATTCATTCCCGGCGACCGCTTCGCGGCAACGTCGACGGATGGTATTGGCTTCCGCATCCGTCCGGTGCAGCAAGTCGACTGCCTTGCGCGCCCGTGTCAGTTCGCGAGCGGCTGTCGCGAAATCACCTTCGTTCAAGGCTCGCATCCCTGCTTCATTCGCAGCCAGGACGTTCGCCTTGGCCGACTCAACACGACTGCGTTGCCACAATCCCCACAAGGTCAGCGATCCGACGATGGTAATGGCGACGACGATGGCCCGAAACGGCGTCACCAGCCGTGTTTCGGACTTCAGCAGGATCCCCTTGGGTTCCGGTGGTGGCGTCGACTTCTTGGCGGGCTCGGCGTGGCGACGATCCCGCTTGGTAGCGGTGGCGGTTGCGGTTGATTCGTCGTCCTCAACAGAGCTCTCTACAGCCGGTGGTTTCGGCTTTTTCGGGCGAACGCTCACCGGGTAGACGTTCGCTGGAAGAATAAAGACTTGCCTACCACAAAGGGAACACGACGGCCGCTGTGCGGCCACGACTCGATCGCCAGCGACCGTGCCGCCACAATCACAGCGCACGTTGTAGGGCTCGGGAGGCGGGGGTGGCGGCTTCCGAAACCCCTCGGTCGCTCGACTTAGCCAATTCGCCATGTTTCGCGCCGACCATGAGGAAGAGAAATGCCACACCAGAATCCGACCACCGAATTATGCGACGCCGTCCGATAGCGGTCAATCAGCGGTTGTTGAACAACAGATATCCAGCATCTTCACCATCAAACGGCTCTTGTCAAAATCGGATCATCTATTCTGGTAGTGGCAGAATGGATGGCCCATTAAAGACGCTGTTCTCCATCTTTTCGAATTCGCGCTGTCTGGCAATGATCTCCGCGACATTTTCGGGAGTAATTGCTAGTTTTGCGCCGCCGACCGGCCGTCGGAAACTAACACCTTCGAACCGAATCTCGGTCCAGTTTGGGATCGCATTCAAATGAATGAGGGCATTCGGAGTCGTGCCACAACGATCGACGTGGATTTCGGTCAACGACGTGCTTTGGCTGAGCGACCTCAACCCCTCATCTGTCAGATCTGGCAGGCTGCTCAGCCACAACTGTTGGAGATTCGGCAGTTGAGCGACAAATGCGACATCCGTGATCTTGCCACCATAGATAGACACACGGCGCAATTGCGGCAGTTTCGCAATCGCAGCTTGTGACTGATCATCGATCCCCGTCCATTGCAATTCCAACTCGGTCAGCGATTGAGGCAGCTGTTGTCCGTCGGCAAAGTGGAGGCGAACCTCTGGACCTTCAACATCCAAGCTCTGCAACTGTGATGCCTGGCTGAACTGGATGAGGTTCTCATCGGTCACTCCATCGCCCGTAAGACTGATTTCGTGGGCTGCGGGCGATTGCGACAACGCCACCACGTCCGCCTGGCTTGCCCCCCACAACGTGACGTTCAACGTTTCCAAGGCGGGCAGGTCCTTCAGCCACGACCAATCGTTCTCACGCGACTGCCGCTCGAATTGTCCAAAACTGACGAACTTGAGGCTCTTCATTCTCGATAGGCAGGTGGCGTCCTCATGGCTGATCACTGGCAATCGAAACTGGAGCGTTTGTGGGTCATGCCGATCGGCGATCACCTTGAGGGCTATCTGCGGGAGGTCTCGGTTGTGAATGGTAATACTCTGCAGCCCGGAACTCGCCTGAAGAACTTCGACGATCTTCGCATCGGTGGTATCGCGCTCTTGAACAAGCAACTCAGTCGGACGGAAGAACAACGCCATCTCGGTGTCGACACCAATCAAACGCTCCAAGCTGATGAACCACCGCCTTTGCCAGGTGATGACGGGATTCTGTTCGCGAAGATTGGTCTGCTGCGTCATGATCATCAGCCGCCGGTTCGACAAATACTGACTGCCGATCAACGTGATCACAGTCAGCATCAGCGCACAGCAGCCAACCCACGTCAGGCGACCGATAAATCGTAGCCAAGTCCGGCGTTGGTTCTCATCGTCGGGCATCACTCACACCTCGGAGTCCTGAAAACCGGGAATGTCTTGCGTTTTCGATTCGAGTGAGGTGATGCCGTTCAAGCGACCCGACAAGGCGAGGGAGGCTCAGAGCGAAGAGCAAGAGATCGAAGGGCATCATTTACGATGCAGCGAAAGCGAGCAAGTGTCGTCGTCAATGACCAGACGAAATGATAACGCTCTTTCTCTTAACACTTCAAGTACTGATGCTCCTTGGCCACCAAGCTCGACGCAACTGCCTGGGGTCTCGTGATGGAGTCTTCGAGATTGCCGCATCACAAGTAAGAGCCGGCGGCTTGCACCGCGCCGCCCGGAAAGACTGCGCGCGTCATTCGGCGGCTGGTTTTTCTGCCGCCTTCAGTCGCTTCAATCGATCAGTCAGATCCGCGGCGAGTGCGGCGTTGGTGTCCGAAATGATCGCCAGCACTTTGGCGGCTTGCCGCTCCTTCATGGCATTCATCAATGCAACGACCGCTTCGGTCCGTTTATTCTTGACCAGTTGCTCGAAGACCTTCGCGACACTGTCCGCAGGCATGCCGTCGAAGACGGCCGCCATCTTCTTGATGTTGAGATTGTCTTCGGGGGTACCAGCGGTGCTATTGGTGCGCGGACTTTCTTCCGGCGTCGGAGTGGTGGACTTTTCTAACTGCTTGCGCAGCTTGTCACGTTCTTCCACCGCAGCGCGAACAGCGGCGTCTGCCGCGCGACGAGCCTCTTCCACATCCTTCTTGATCGAGGCTCGCTCAGTTTCGACAATCTGGAATTCGGCGTCGACCGCTTCTCGAGACTCTTTCAATTCATTGGCCAGCCGCTGGCGAATCTTCAGTGTCTGCGCCTGCTCGGCACGGAGGTCTTCGAAGATCAACTGCATTGCATCCTGCCGTTCGGCCAGTCGGCGTTCGGTCTCGGTCGCCAGACGGGCTCGATCTCGCAGCAGATTGATCAAAGCCCCGGCTTCATCTCCTTCAGGAGTGTAGGGGGGGCGTACCGCGACTCGTGCTTCAGGAGACGCGGGTGCGTCCTTGCCAGCATCTCCGTGTCCCGGCTCGACATCCGCTATCGGAGGACGCTTCGAGGCAGCCTGCGGACCTCGTGGTGCTTCCGCCGCGGCGAGGGGGTTCTCTTCCGGTGCGGTTGGTTTCTTGTCGTCAGCTGCTTCGTGTTTTGGCTGATCTTCAGTTGTTTTTGCGTCGGCAGCCTTGGCGTCTGACGGAGCGGCTTCGTCATGAGCAGTTGCTGCGGCGACTGGGGGTTGTCCGTCAGCCGCGGCGATGGTTGGTGCCGCTTGCTTCTGGGTGAAGATGGTCGCTGCCGCCGAGATCCCTCCGAAGATGAGGGCGACGACAACGAGTTGAATCAGCGTCTTCATTGCGGACGATCCTCACGGTTATGCCGTGGCGTCTGCATCTCGCATCGACCATTGCCGCATGACCACTTCGTCAAGAGCGATTTGTTGTTGGTAGGCGATTCCGTCCTGATACTCTTCAAACTGCTGGGCGCGCAAATGCAACAGGCCTTCCACATCCTTCTCGATTTGCATGCAGACTTGATTTGCTTCTCGTAAACGGACCTCTGTCTTCTGCAGTTTTTCCTGCGCAGCCGTTAAAGTCCGACCCAGCGCCTGCAGGTGGGCACCCATCGACTTGCGGGCCGCCACGTCGATCAAACCGCCGATTTTCTCGGGCAATTGGCAGGCTCGTTCGATCTGCTTGTGAATCGAATCCACCTCCGCAAATGCCGCCTCGCGCTGCGAGACCGCTTGCTGTAGCAAGACTTCCGCCTGCTTCTTTTTCTGCTGATGATACCACAACAGGCGTTGCAGTCGGAATTCAAACTTCTTCACGTTGCCAATCCTAAGGCCCAAGGGGCCGGCCGTTCACTTAGCCCGGCCCATCGGGCCGGGTTAGACCCGCCAAATAACGACTCTTAAGGCCTGAAGGGCCGGTAGTTTCGATCACATGGCACGCCCTCGTTCAACGAGATTGCGTAGCATGGCAAGACACATCCACTCTTTGAAACTGAACTGTCGGCCCTTCAGGCCTTAAAACACTCTTTGTGGATTCTGTTTCCAGGGCCTTCGACCCTGGCTAAAGGAACGCCTGGCCCTTTGGGCCGGAGAACAGATTCCTAAAATTGTATCACCAGATAGAAGTCAGTAGGGCCATGCTGCTGCGAGCCGTTGCATTGCTGCCTTTGTGTCAGCAAACGACAGCCGGTTGCTGAGGTTTTGCTGGACGAAAGTATTCACGTGTGGCATCAGTTCCACGACCTTATCGACCTGAGGGCTGGTTCCTTTCACGTAGGCTCCGATTCGGATCAGGTCTTGCACTTCTGCGTACATCGCCATGATCTGCCGGATCTTTCGAGCGGCCACTTGCTGCTGTGGATCAGACACCTGCAGGAATGCGCGGCTGACGCTTTGCGAGACGTTAATCGCGGGAAAGTGGCCCGCTTCCGCCAGTTTACGATCCAGCACGATGTGACCATCCAGCAGGGATCTCGCCGAGTCGGCAATCGGTTCCTGCAGATCGTCCCCTTCGACGAGGACCGTTAAGAAGCCTGTCACGCTACCGATCGCTCCGTTGCCCAATTGTTCGACGGTGTTAGCAAGCAGTTGAAAGACGGAAGGGGTGTAACCTCGCGCACTGGGAGGTTCGCCCAGGCTTAAGCCAAGCTCGCGTTGAGCCATTGCCAGTCGTGTCAGGCTGTCGAGGAAGAACAGGACGTTCTTTCCGCGAGCTCGGAAGGAATCGGCAATCGCGATCGAAGTCTCGACCGCGCGAATACGCATCATCGGCAACTGTTCACAACTGGAGATGATGACCGCGGACTTTGCCAATCCGTCCGCGCCCAGACAGTCTTCGACGAACGGACGGAGTTCGCAGCCTCGTTCACCGACCAGGCAGATCACGTTCAAATCAGCTTCGGCGGTCTTGGCGATCTGACCCAGCAACGTGCTTTTTCCGACTCCACTACCGGCGAAAATCCCGAGACGCTGGCCTCGGCCGCACAGCAACATCCCATCGATCACCTTCTGTCCGGTAATGAACGGTTGTTGGATGCGACCGCGTTGGAGGGGAGATGGAGGCGCATTGCGAACGACTCGACGTTCCCCGGGCATGACTGGTCCGCGACCATCAATCGGTCGACCCAAGCCATCGAAAATGCGGCCCAACACACCGGAGCCCACGGGGACTGTACGTCGTTCCGGATCGCGGACGACAGTGAGTCCAGATCGCAGTTCTTCGGCAAGTTCATACGGGGCAAGTTGCGCCAGACCGCGCCGAAAGCCAATCACCTCGGCGGGGATGGCTCGACCGCTTGGTTCCAGGATCCGGCATTGATCGCCGAGAGCGCAGGGAAGTGCGCAGGCCAGACCTTCTTCGATCACGCGCAAACGCCCTTGCGTTTGAAAGCCATCGCAGGCTTCCACGTCGCTGCGCAGTCGATCAAGGTCCAGGTTCAGCATGGCCATTTACCGTTGAAAGGAGTTCTCGACGAATTTCTTCGAGTTGCCGGTGCAGTTCATAGACAACTGTGATTTCACCAGCGACTGCTTTACAGTCGCCGCGAGACAATTTGGTGTCGGCCACCAATCGGACGTGTTGATCATGAACACCAAACTCGGGATGATTGGCCTTGAGCACCGCCAGATCGTCGGGGTGCAGCTGGACCGTGGTCGGTTCCCGTGTGTTCAAGCGGCTGAGGACTTCTGTGACCAGTCGATCTGTGGGAAACGTTCCTGCAGCCAGTTGCTGAAAGACAAGCTTCGCAGCGATCACATGAGCCAACTCAACAGCGGCTTCGCGTAACTCACTGATGATCGCAGCGTTTTGCGACTGCGATTCAGCGGTGACTCGCTGCAGTTCCGTGAGACCGCGCGCCCAAGCCGCTCGCTGTTGTCGTAGGAGTTCGAGTTCCTGTTGCTGCTGAGTTGCAACGGCGGCTTGTTCGATTGATGTTTGACGAGACGCCATCAGTGAAGGGAGACGCGCGTATTCTTGATTCAGCCAGGCGGGGGGTGCGCCATCCCGTTCGACAAGGACGACCCTGCGAAGCGGCATATTCAGCGGGACTGTGATTTCGATCATGGAAGGCTACTTCGACAGCTTCAGCAAACATCCGGCAGCCACTGCCGAACTAATCTGATGATCACCTCACTCTGTATTCGATGGTTTCGGAGGAAACCCGAGTGCGAGTTTTATGAAAATCGATACAACCGCTGCGATCCTTCAACTTTCCTCTGTTCTGGCAGCATCTGCCGGAGTAGCGGCCCCTTCACAGGCCGCGGGGACTGATTCCGGGACGCCAGCGACGGTTGCGACCGCCTCAGCGGCGCCAAATCAAAAGCCGTTGTCATTCCAACAAATGCTCGCGCAGATCCAGCAGGCCGCTGCGGAGGCTTCCCAATCGACCTCGCCAGCGGCAGCTGACGAGCCCGTTGCTACCCCCGCAAAACCCGCGAAGGACGCCGATAGCGATCCCACATCGATTTCCACGGCGTTGATGGCGCTGCTCAGTCAGTCGAATCAACCTGTTCCCGTCAACGTTCCAGCGACACCAGCGAACCCTGTAGCACCAACTATTGAAGCGAAGCCGACTGATACTGTCGGGACGGTCGCCGCTCAAACTGGGGGAGCCGTTCCGACTGTGGCCGTGGGCTGCCCAGAAGCGATCGTGGCAGGTAGCGTCCCGAAATCACCGGCGGCCCAACCACCTGATGGGAAAATGCAACCGATCGCGATCAAGAACCCCACGCCTCCACCGACAAGTGATATGCAAACGACGCCTCCTGCCACACCTGCCGTTGTGACGGCAGATTCGAAGGGAAGCGTCGATCCGAGCGGCCCACCAGTAGTTCCTGTAGGCCCTCAAGCTGACCAGCCATCTGTTACCGCTGAACCTGTGCAAGCAAATAAAGCTTCGGAAACGGTAGCGACACCGGTTTCAACGACGATCGATTCGAACCCCGTCGTTGATGTAAAAGCAGCCGATTCCAAGGCCGCAGACGTTCGCGTTCAGGCGGCAGACGTGAGTACACCCATCCAGGCGACCAAAGAGTCTGCTCCCGAAGTCACACCTGACAAGATCAGCGGAACGGTGGCTCGTCATACTCGGAACGAAGCCGTCCAGACCGCGATTTCCTCCGCCGCGAAAGAAGGTCACGTCGACTTTTCGAATCTGACGAATTTGATCAGCGATGCAGTCGTTGCGGCCTCATCTGACGCAGTTGAGCCCGTGAAGGAAATCTCGGACAACGCGAAGTCCAAAGAGACTTCGGAGACAACCGCGCTTGATCAGGGGATGCCCGGCGAAACCGCCAATGGCATTACTGATGCCGTGACCGCCGTGGATCCTGCTTCCCAAGGGGCAGCCGTTGATGCTCATAGTTTGGCTCATCATCTGGAGTCGATGGTGATGCAGCGACTGGATCAGCCGGAGTCTACGGACAAGTCAAGCGTCGTCTTGCGGCTCGATCCCCCTGAACTGGGCCGCGTGAATGTACATATGTCGGTAACGAACGATGTCGTCTCCATTCGCATGGTCACAACGGACGACGCGGCTCGTCAGGTGATCGAGCGGCAGTTGAACCAGTTGCAGCAATCGCTGACTGACAAAGGAATCGCTTTCCAGGATTTCCAAGTCCAAACGGGCGGTGGATCACAGCAACAGCAGTCGTCGCATCAAGGCTTCGCGAAACACTGGGCAGACAATTCCGGATATTCGGCCTTTGGCGGTCGGCGAGCTTCTACGACGGTCTCCACACCTCAGATCCGCAGCGGGATCCTCGCTCAGTTGGACTATGTCGCTTAATGAGTGAAAACTCATTAGCCACAGCGTTTGTAACGGAATCGCACCGATAAAACGTACCTGGATAACGGCAACGAATACACCACTCAAACTGTGGAGGTTTATACGGGGCTATCGCAAATCACTGTGGCAATTCGCTGCTTCCGTTCGACTGTACATGACTGAGTCGCTGTTGTGTGCGTGATCGAATTGGCGAGCCGGGAGTGAAGTCCAGTGTCCTCAGCCTCAACCGGGTTTTCTTCCCAAATCGGACAGAATCAGTTCCTGCAACTGCTCGTGGCGCAGATGAAGTCGCAGAACCCACTTGAGCCTACGTCGAACCAGGAGTTCCTGGGTCAACTGGCTCAGTTCTCGACGCTTAGCGGTATTGAGTCGTTGAATTCGAACTTCAGCAACATGCTGTCGCTGCAAGAGATCACACAAGGTTCCAGCCTGATCGGCAAGAAAGTCGGCTATACCGATGCGGACAGCAAAACGCAGACGGGTACGGTGGACAGTGTCGTTGTGAAGGATGGGACTGCACAACTCCAGATTAACGGTAGTCTTGTCACCTTGGACAAGGTGATTGAAGTCGCCGCTTAAAGTAATCGAACGAAGACGACGCGGCTTGCTCTTGCGGAGCGAGAAAAAGCCACGGACGAGAAAATAAACACGGATTGGAGAGTTACGGCATGGATGCCCGCCAACGTACATCAATTGATGCTGCATTAGCGAGAATACCAGACCATGCTCAGTTCCTTGTTTTCCAGTGCCTCTGCTCTGAGTGCCAGCCAGACACTGTTGAACGTTGTCGGTAATAACCTGGCAAACTCGAACACTGTGGGCTTCAAAGCTCAACACGTCGAGTTCGCGACTCAGTTCACGCAGACGCTGCAGGCCGCGAGCGCTCCCTCATCGGGATCAGGTGGAACGAACCCGATCCAGATCGGTAACGGGGTCCAAGTCGGTGCCACGTCGACCAACCTGACGCAAGGGACTTTCGAAAGCACCGGTAACCCCTACGATCTGGCCATCCAGGGGAGCGGGTTCTTCGTCGTCGGCAATGGTTCGGGCCCAATGTACACTCGCGCCGGTGCATTCTCTCCAGACTCACAAGGGTATCTGGTCGATCCTGCGACCGGTTATCGAGTCCAACGAACGGGGACCGTCGGGGAAGCGACTGCAACTTCGCCTGCGTTCCAAGTTCCTGGGATCAGTGACGTTCGTATCCCCTTGGGAATGACGATTCCTGGTTCGGCCACTCAGAATGTCAACTTCAATGGCAACCTGAATTCAAGTGCCAGCCCTCCAGTCGCCGCGGTGCTGACATCGGGTCAACCGCTGACATTCGGTGGTGGTGCGGCGACGAACGCCACACCGTTGAACAGCCTCGATCAGACGGCCATCCCGTATGCTGCCGGAGATAAAATCCAAATCACGGGATCTCGATTTGATGGTTCGCCCATCACAGCTTCGTACACCATCACGGGGACACCCTCGGACACAATGGGATCTTTGCTGAATACGATTAATGCTCAGTTCCTTTCGTCCACTCCAGGCGAAGGTGCAACTGCCTCGCTCGATTCCGGCGGACACATCGTCTTGAAGGCCAATCAAGGCGGTCTCTCCAACATGACATTGTCCATCGTGAACAACACTGCGACGCCAAATGGGGGAACGAAGTTCACGAACTTCACTCAGACGGTTGCCGGCAAGGCAGGCGACACAGCGACCACAGCCATTCAGGTCTATGACGATCAGTTCGCACCACACACCGTTACGTTCACTTACACGAAGACCGCCCCTAACACATGGGACGTGGCTGCGTCCATGGATCCCAAGGACGGAACGATTTCGGGGTTCGGTTTGGACAACATCGTCTCGGGCCTGACTTTCAATGAGAACGGGTCGTTCCAGGGAGTCGCCAGCACCAGCAAGGCGGAACTTCTGGCAACCCAATCGCCGTTCACGTTGAACGGAATGCCTGCAGACCTCAGCACGCCGCTTGGCTCAACGGATCAACATACCGGCGGAGCGTATGCAGCAGGTGACTCGATTCAGATCAGCGGGACGACTCAAAATGGAGCCCCCGTCGGTCCGATCACTCTGCCAACGACGGGAGCGACCGTTGGTGATCTCATTTCGACGATCAACGCCAATTTCCCCGGCGCGACGGCGTCGCTGGATGCATCAGGCAATATCCAGCTTCGGTCGGCCACAACCGGTCAAAGCAGCATGTCCCTGAAGATCCAGGACACTGCCACCAACACGGGCGGCAAGACCAAATTCAGTGCGACGATGGAAGCGGTGAAAGGAACCGACGGCAACGACAATATCTCGTTCCAGATCAACAATCTGGCTGGCTTCGGCAATCCTCAATCCATCAAACTGTCGTTCGGGACTGCTAACGCGTTTGACGGCATTACTCAGCTCGGCGGTGGAACATCAGCCGCTGCCAGCTTCCAGGACGGCTATGCTCAGGGAACACTCCAAAGCGCCACAGTCGGTCAAGACGGGATCGTCACTGGCCAGTTCACAAACGGACGTACGGAACAACTGGCCCAAATCGCTATTGCCACCTTCACAAACCCTGAAGGCTTGATGCGATCGACAAACAACTACTTCGCAGCCACCGCCAACACCGGTCCCGCGGTGATCACGACACCACAATCAGGTAGTGCCGGTTCGATTCAGAGCGGTTCGCTGGAGAGCTCGAACGTCGACGTCGGTGCCGAATTCACACAACTGGTGGCCGCTCAACGAGGTTACCAGGTGAACGCCCAAGCCTTCAGCGCCGCAAACCAGATGCTGCAAGAAACTGCCGGCCTGTTGAGGTAGTAACGGGTAATCACAGCTGGCACTCCCCGCAATAAGTCCCATACGTCCTCTCAGTCCCATTCCGATCGGACTACGAGCACAAATGGGACTTATGCGTTTGGCCCCTCGCGGAACGCCTGGCGATAGTCACCTGGTGTGGTTCCTGTTGCTGCCCGGAATTGCCGCGTGAACGAGGCCTGGTCGTAAAATCCGCAGTCGATCGCGATTGCTCCCAGCATTTGATCGGTGCTTCTCAGCGATTTGGCCGCGGCTTCGATTCTGGCCTTGGTCAGCAATTGTCGCGGGGTTAGTCCCGTGTATTCTCGCATCCGACGCTCGAACTGGCTGACAGACAAGCCGGCAGTTGCGGCCAATTCCATCACTCGCAGCGGACCTGCGAAATCCTTCTGCAATGCCGCGAGCGCTGTGGCCAATGGATTAAGCGATGCGCCTTTCTCAGCAGACGTAGAGAGATCTCGTGAGATTCCGGCAATCGCGACGATCTGTCCGCCGGCATCGCGGACGGGAACTTTCTGCGACATGAACCAGCCGATCGCTCCGTCCGGCCGAGTCACCATTTCGAGTCGGTTCTGAACCGCTTCGCCGGATGACAGGACTGCCTCATCTTGTTGCTCATAACCTGCCGCGAGCGCTGAAGGGAAAAGTCCCGAGGCACTGCGACCGAGCAACTCTCCGCGAGATCGTAATCCTGCCGCTCGAACAAAGGCACTATTCGCCGCGACATAAAGCTTCGCGGGGTCTTTAACGCAGAAGAGGACATCGCTTAAGGAATCGAAGAGTGCTTCGGTCGCGGCGAGTCCCGGCGCGAGCCTGAAGATCTTATCACGAGATCGCATACCGACGGGTTGAGGCTGACGCATTGGGTTTTCCGCAAGTGGTGACATCGCATTGTACAAATTCCGCATCGCGATGGAAGAATTTCGACACGACGGGTTCGCGGCCAAGTTCTATTATGCTGACATGAATACGACATTGATTTCACCCGCCGTTCCTGCTGCAACCAACTCGCTGCCGATTCCGTTGGCGACGATCCAACGAGCGGAACGGCTGCTTCGTCATGCCTTAACGGTGCAGACGCCGACGGAGCAGCGAGACGCCGCGCGGCTTGGGGGAATGGTTGACGACCCTGCCGGCAAGGCATTCACGCTGGCGTTGGCCGATGAAGTATTCCGCAGTCACGTCCCAACAGTTCAGGCGCGTCGCTGGCGCGAAATCGCGCAACAATACGGCGTTCCACGTTACCT
This sequence comes from uncultured Schlesneria sp., assembly GCA_903840265.1. Taxonomy (GTDB): domain Bacteria; phylum Planctomycetota; class Planctomycetia; order Planctomycetales; family Planctomycetaceae; genus Schlesneria. The sequence goes on from CAIMFH010000109.1 coordinate 79,768, forward strand.
TGGTTGGTTCGATAGGTCGTTGTTGTCGGTCGGCAGCGCCGTCAGCGCCCTGGCTCCGACAATCGTGATGCCGCTGGTGGCGAAGCGTCTGCGAAGTGAGAGCGCCAACGTCATCCTCGACGCTCAGCCACAACGCCTGGACGCGCATCTCGAACGCCGTCGTACGGATGGGTTTCGCAGCAACTTGAACTATCTTGGCGAAGCCGTGTTGGGTGAAGAAGAGGCGAACCGACGCCTTGAGGCCGCTCTCGACTTTCTGGCGAATCCGCGCATCGACTATGTGTCCCTGAAGATCACTGCCATTTTCAGTCAGGTCAGTGTGTTGGCCTGGGAGCAAAGTCGCACCGAGATCGAAAGTCGATTGCGCCGAGTCTATCGAGCGGCTCTGCCCGCCGGTAAGTTTGTGAATCTTGATATGGAAGAGTTTCGCGATCTGGATCTGACGATCAGTGCCTTTCAGCGGGTTCTTGATGAGCCCGAGTTTCGTTCACTTTCGGCCGGGATCGTGCTACAGGCCTACCTGCCCGATTCGTGGCCGGCCCAGCAGTCGCTCGTCCGTTGGGCGCAGCAGCGGGTCGCTGACGGTGGTGCCGATATCAAGATCCGGCTCGTCAAGGGGGCCAATCTGGCGATGGAGACGGTCGAAGCCGAACTGCACGGCTGGTATCCGGCTCCGTATGCCAGCAAAGCGGAAACGGACGCGAACTTTCGCAGAATGCTTGAATTTGGCTGTCGACCAGAGAATGCGGCGGCCGTCCGATTGGGGGTGGCGACGCACAACCTGTTTGATGCCGCACTCGCCTTGGAACTGAGGGAACGATACCAGACCGAGCATCGCGTCGAACTGGAGATGCTGGAAGGGATGGCGAATCACCAGGCGCGTGCCGTACGCGATGCCGCTGGCTCGCTGCTGTTGTACTCACCCGTCGTGAAGGATGACGATTTCCTCGGAGCCATGTCGTATCTCGTGCGTCGACTGGATGAGAACACCGCACCAGAGAATTTCCTGCGAGCCGCCTTCTCTCTACGGCCGGGGACAAAATCGTGGGACGAGCAGCGCGAACGATTCGAACGCGGGTGGGCGGATCGCGAGTCGGTGGACGCGAGTTCTCGTCGAACTCTACCAGCCGCGGTGGCGGGTACTGCCACCAGCTTCGAAAACGAACCGGATAGCGACTGGACTCAGTCACAGACGCGAACCGTTCTACATCGAGAGATCTCCGCTTGGGAAAGCCCCGCGATTCCACCTTTGGGCGACTTGAATGACGTGCTGGAGACTGCTCGATCGGCGCAACCTGGTTGGGAATCGCTAGGCATAAAGCAGCGACAAAACATCCTGCGCACTGTGGCCGTCGTGATGAGTCAGCAGCGATTTCGGACCATCGCCTGCCTGCAAGCAGACGGAAAAAAGGCGGTTGCCGATGCCGACGGGGAAGTCTCCGAGGCGATCGACTTCGCTCGTTACTATGCTGCCGAATATGCCGTTCCGAACGGGCTTCAGGCCGAAGCGCTGGGTGTGGTGCTCGTGACACCGCCGTGGAACTTTCCGTATGCAATCCCCGCAGGTGGAGTGCTCGCCGCGCTACTGACTGGTAACAGCGTCATTCTAAAGCCGGCCCCCGAAACGGTGACGACGGCCTATCTGCTGGCAACTCAACTCTGGGAAGCTGGCGTTCCTCGCGACGTTCTGCAGTTCTTCCCCTGTGATGATGGAGCAATAGGGAAGTCGCTTATCACTGATCATCGAGTCGACTGCGTCGTACTGACCGGTGGCTGGGAGACCGCCAAGTTGTTTCAAAGTTGGCGTCCGTCGCTGCGGTTGTTTGCCGAGACGAGCGGCAAGAACTCGTTGATTATTACGGCTCAGGCCGATCGCGAACTGGCAATTAAGGACCTCGTCCGATCGGCGTTCGGTCACGCAGGCCAGAAGTGCTCGGCGGCGAGCCTGGCAATCGTCGAAGCCGAAGTTTACGACGACCCCGCATTTCGACGGCAGCTTCGAGACGCCGCCGCCAGCTTGTTTGTGGGCCCCGCGAGCGATCTGCGCAGCATCGTCACGCCGCTGGTTCAAGCTCCTGGTGGTGCTCTCTATCGAGCAATGACGACGCTCGAACCGGGCGAAGAATGGTTGCTGCAACCCCACCAGATTGGCGACGATCCTTGTTTGTGGTCGCCTGGTGTGAAGCTGGGAGTGCGACCAGGCTCCTGGTTCCACAAGACCGAGTGTTTTGGTCCGATATTGGGTTTGATGCGCGCGGCTTCCCTGCAGGAAGCACTCGATTGGCAGAATGCCACGGACTTCGGACTGACCGCTGGACTGCACACTCTCAGCCGCGACGAGCAGCTATGGTGGCAGGATCGCGTTCAAGCCGGAAACCTTTACATCAATCGTCCGATCACCGGAGCCATCGTGCGACGGCAACCGTTTGGAGGTTGGAAGCGATCCTGTGTCGGGCCGGGAGCGAAAGCGGGCGGACCAAACTACCCTCACCTCTTCACGACCCTTCGCGACTCGGATTCCGTGGTCCAGATTCAAGGTGTCGAGAACAGCTACGTCGACGCCTGGAAGAACGAGTTTTCCTGCGAACATGACCCATCCGCATTGCGATGTGAAGCAAACGTCTTTCGATACCGACCTTGTCGGGGTGTGGTGCTGCGCGTGGGTGCCAGCGACGTGCAGACTCGCCAACGCGCCGAGCTTGCGGCGAAAATCACCGGAGTGCCATTGATTGTCAGTTCCGTTGCTGAGGAAACAGACTCGCAGTTCATCGCGAGGTTGCCGTCGCTGGCGGCCTCCGCCGAATTCCTGCGGATTGTGGCCCCAGTCAGCGACGCAGCTCTGACTGCCGCCACGCTGGCAGGCCTGAATTGGATCGATGCACCTGTCACCGCGAACGGACGCACAGAGCTTCGGTTCTGGCTGCGCGAACAAAGCCTCTCGCGAACCAAACACCGCTATGGTTTGATTTTGGAGTAATATTCCCACTAAACAATCACGGCCGGCGGTCGTTTGCACCGCGGGGTCGAATGCGGGGTCGCGTCATAGCCGCGTGATTTCAGCGTCGCGACGAATTCGCTGATATAGCCGTGCGTGACCAGGATGCGCTGGGCTTGTGTCGCGGCCACGGCCGACAGCAGCTCGCTGTAGTCGGCGTGATCTGAAAGAGGAAAGCCTCGTTCGACGCCGCGTTTGGTCGCCTGATCGGGCAGGACCATCCAACCCGACACGAATGCGGTCGCATAGTGCCCATGGAATGTCAGTCCCTGCTCCCATCGCGCCGCCGGGGGCATGATGATCAGTGATCGAGACCAATCCGCCCGAGCGGCATCGCTATTCGGATCGCGTGTGTGGGGCAAGGCAATCCCGGCTTCGCGATAGAGCTGGCTAATCTGCTCGACAGATGGATGCACCATGATCGGGCCGATCGACGCATCGAGTCCCGCGGTCAATCGCTGAGCCTTGCCGAGCGAATATGCATACAAAATGCTGGCTTGCCCGCGTGACTGATTCTGCTGCCACCAGTCATGAATGGTCGCGAACGTCACCGATTGGTGATCCCAGTGATAATGCTCGTGGCCGAAAGTGGATTCCGTGATAAACGTGTCGCACTTCACCGGCTCGAAGACATCGCACGTCACGTCTGGCGCGACCTTGTAGTCGCCGGAGACCACCCAGACCTCGCCCTTATGTTCGACGCGAACCTGAGCACTCCCCAGGATATGCCCGGCCGGATGCAGCGAAACGCGAACGCCGTCCAGATCGACTTCCTGGCCAAAGGCCAATCCCTGAATCTGAGCCCGCGGCCCCATGCGATGCTGCAAAATCATCTTGCCGGGAGCGGCGGTCAAATAGGTCCGCGAAGACTTCACAGCGTGATCACCATGCGCATGCGTAATCACGGCCCGCGCGACAGGACTCCACGGATCGATATGGAAACCACCGCGCGAGCAATAAAGTCCGGCAGTGGTCAGACGAAGCAAAGGTTCTCGAGACATCAGACCACTATGCCAACGATCTCGCGGGTGAGCAATTGCCAGGCACTGGGTCGACAAGAGAAGAGATCTACGTCGGCTTCTGTGCCACTCGAATCTGTGCGGCCAGGAGTCCGACGAAATCATCAAATTTCAGTCGATCTGGCCCCGCCTTCGCCACGTTGAGGATCACGTTGCCGCCGTGCGATTGAAATTGCGCGAATTCAACCTTCGAGAACGTCTTAAATCCGATGACAGACCCAACGAAGCCTAAAGCCAACCCAGTCGATGAGCACGTCATGACATAATCTTGATCCGAAAGATTGCGCGTCATAAGTGCGAACGACACCAGCGAAAGCAGCAGCATGATGATGCCAAGCACGCAATAACCGTGTCTAATCCAAACTCTGTTCGGGTCCGGCCTAAGATCAGCAAGATAGACCGTAGCGTCGAAGTCCGTGCGTATGGCCTTCCCTTTGACTCTGATCCGATCTGAATAAAGTTCGAAATACCGCCTTCCGTCTACTCGAACTTCGTTGTAAATCGCCAACACGTCGTTCATCGCAGTTGATTTCAGCCTGGTTGAGGTCAGCAGCGCTCAGTAGTTCTCCACACACTAAACCACTATGCCAACCATCGCGTCGTCGAGCAATCGCCCTTGCCCACTGCGACTTGAGTCCTTTACAGAAACTGAATCTCGCCGGTTGAGACATCATACATGCCTCCCACGACGGCGACTCTTCCTTCACGAACCAGCTTGCTCAACGTGTCGCTCTGTTGAATGATCGATTGAATCGAAGTCAACACGTTGCGACGCGCCACCGTGTCGACATACGACTGACGGTCATCGGCTGTCATCTCAGTGACATGCTGGCATGTCTCCAGATCGATCGATTTTTGAATGTCGTTCACGACACTGTCCAGATGCTGACAGCCGGTCGCTTGACCAGCCGTCTCAGGTAAGCAAGCGAATTTGATGGCGGCCCCGACGGCTCCGCAGCGAGTATGCCCCATCACGAGAATCAGCTTGGCTCCCGCGACGGCACAGCTGTATTCCATGCTGCCCAGAACTTTTTGGCTGGTCACGTTGCCAGCAATGCGAATGCTGAAAATGTCGCCCAGCCCCAGATCGAAAATCGCTTCCGCGGGCGTTCGCGAATCGATACAGGCCAGCACACACGCCATGGGGAACTGGCCTTCCGATGTCGCGTTGATCTGATGGCCGACGTCGCGAGTCAGTCGTCTTCCGGTCCGGAACCGCAGATTGCCGTCCTTCAGAATTTGTAGCACCTGCTCGGGCGTCAATTGATCCTGAATGGCGCGATTGGAATAGTCGACGTACTGGATTTCGTCATCCAGATGATACTTCGCACGAAACCCGAGCAGGCTGACCTGCACTGACCGGGCCGGTGCAGTGTGGTCCTTGTAGTCATGAATCAGACTCAGAACATCTGGATCGATATAGACCGTCTGGCGAGCGTCCAGCAAGACCTGTCCGCCCCGCGGAACTTCATTCAGCGCCTGGTCCAACATGGCGCGATTCAAGAAACTGACTTGGTTTGCCAGTTGCAGATGAATGACATCGCCGCCGAGATGCTTTTCCACGATTCGACGCAAAGGACTGCGCAGATTGCTGTGCAGGATGAAACTGACGCTGATCGCCAGACCGATGAGTAAACCGATCAAGGGGTCCGTCATCACTATTGCCACCACGGTGAAGGCAAACGGCAGGAATTGATAGGGCCCTTCCGCCCACATCTGCTTGATCAGCGCTGGACTGGCGAGTTTAAAACCAGCCACCAGCAGGATCGCGGCCAAACACGATAGTGGGATCGAATTGAGCCATGTAGGCAGGGTCATGACGCACACCAGCATCAATATGCCATGGAAGATCGCCGAGAACTTCGTGCGGCTTCCCGCGCCAATGTTGACCGAACTGCGCACGATGACGGATGTTATCGGGATGCCACCAATCAACCCGACGACCACGTTCCCGATCCCCTGTGCCAGCAATTCGCGGTTGGGCGGCGATGTGCGCTGTTGCGGATCGATTCGATCGACGGCCTCCAGGTTCAACAACGTTTCCAACGAGGCGATCAGAGCCAGTGTCAGTCCGGCGGTGTAGACGGCAGGATTGTTCCACTGTGTAAAATCGGGAAATTGTAGGAAACCGAGGAAGGTTTTCAGACTATCTGCCACGGGAACTTGAACGAGGTGTCCAGTTCCGACCGCCCACTGTTCACCCCACTGACGAAAGAGCAAGCTGAGCGCAACACCCAGCGCAACGACTACCAGTTGAGCAGGAACGATCGATCTCTTGAGCGGCTTGTACCGATCCCAGAACACGAGCACAGCGATCGAAACGAGTCCGATCACCGCCGCACCTGGATGAAATCCCGCGATGAGTTGGCCGAGTTCCGAGAATGTATTCTCGTGATCGGGCTGCAAGAACGCCATGTCCCCTTCCGGGTCGGTGTCGCGTCCCAGGACGTGCGGAATCTGCTTGAGGATCAGGATGATCCCGATCGCGGCCAGTAACCCTTTGATCACGCCGGAAGGAAAGAATGCGGCAACAAATCCCGCCCGGATCAGCCCGAACCCAAGCTGTATCAGACCGGAAATCACGACCGCCAAAAGAAACGCCTCAAAAGAGCCCAAGGCCACAATTTGAGCAGCCACGATGGCGGTCGAACTGGCGCTCGGGCCACTGACGCTCGTCTGCGACTGACTGAACACGCCCACCAGTATTCCGCCCACGATTCCCGCCAGAAGTCCTGAAAATAGGGGGGCCGACGATGCGAGCGCTACTCCCAGGCACAGGGGCAATGCGACCAGAAACACGACCAATCCAGCTGTCAGATCGCGAGAAAGGGTAGAAACCGAGATCAATTTCGAATCTGTCACCTTGAACTCCGCAGGGGGGGGGGGCCGCCCGAATACTTACGAATTCGTTATATTATCGTCGAGAACGGTTACTTGCTGCAGTTGGATCATAAATTCTGCCCGCTACGCGCTGGCTCGGCTCGCCGAAGGCCGGGGGTTGGCAAACACGATCAGGACGCCCTAACATATTGTCAGCCATTCAGGATGAGGATTGTGGGCGGACTCGATTGCCATGGTGATGGATGCAGCCAGCATCCGCGATATCGAGCCGTCACCGGGACGGGTTAATCCTCACTGAATTGCGATCAGAATCCAGGAACTCTCACCGGGTTGGACCAGTCGTAGCTTGGCTGATCCCGGTTCCTTAAATCAGGTCCGATCATGGAAATTCGAATTCCCTGTCCGCAGTGTGGCCGCGAACTGAAGCTGCCCGATCGAAAATTACTCGGTCGCCGAGGGAAGTGCCCCAAGTGCAGCCACTCGTTCGTACTCGAAGAGCCCGCTGAAGTGCAGTTGGAATTGGCCGAGCCCGAACCAGCCGGCGTCGGCAAGTGGATTCCCGAGAACCATGGCACCGTTGCCGCTTCGAGACCAGCTCCAGCACGTCCTCAACCCGCGCCTGTTGCGCCCGCGCCAATCGCGATCGCTCCACTGATCCCGGACCTCGGGTCCGATGATGATGGGGCCGCCACGCGACTCAGGAAGATGAAGAAGAAAAATGCCCAGCGGCAAATGGTGGGCAGGGCCGTCGGGGTCGCCATCGCGTTGGCAATTGGTGGTGTGGCCTACGTCGCCCTCAGCAGCATGCCTCAGAAGCCCGAAGCGGGTGCTGGACAAGTTGCAGAGCGTCCCGCGGAGCCTGCTGCCGCCGTCGCGCCGATGTCGACGGCGAAAGACATTCCTGTTGACAATCCATTCTTGGCTAGGGGCAATCCCACCAAGGGACCCAAGATCGAACTGCAATACATCCCGTTTGGGACTCAGGTTGTCCTGAACATCCGCCCAGCCGAATTATGGGAAAAGGAAAGTCTGGGTGAAGAACTGCGGTATTGCCTGCCGCCACTCGCGAAGTTGCTGGAAGCGAAATTTGAAGAGTGGTTTAAGCTGAAGCCCGACCAAATTGAAGAAGCGCAAATCTGTCTGATCCCGGGTTCCCAAGGGTCTCTGCCCGATGTAGCTGCCGTGGTTCACCTCGTGACGGAAGCGAAGAAGAGCCAGTTGCTCGAATTCGTCGGACAACGCGTGGATGACTACGATTACCCGATCTACGTCTCTGGAGAACGAGCCTACCTGATTGCTGATCAAAAGACGTTGGCAATGTGTCCCAGCACTCAAGCTCGCGAGATGGTTGATGCGGTGGTTGGCCGAAATCCTGCAGCCGACGGGATCGACGAATTGCTGTCCATGACGGATCGCGAACGACATCTGACGCTGGTCTTCGTACCGCGAACAATTCGCTTGCATTCCCCTTGGTGGTTCCCGGAAAACATGAAGCCACTGGTTCTGCAGACCTGCGATTGGCTGGGTGACGAAGTGGAATCGGCCTCGTGGAGTTTTCACCTTGGCGAAAAGGTCTTCTACTCGGACCTGACACTGCGAAACGTGACAGGGGTCACATCCAGCACACTGGACCGGGAAGCGCAGGCCAAGCTGAAGAAGCTGCCGCACGAATTGCTCGACACGGTCCGGATGATGAACCCACCTGAAGTGGGGAAACGCAAAGTCATCGGGCGACTGCCAAAGATGAGTGAAGCGTTTGCGATGGCGTCAAACTTCAAACATGGGCCGCGGCATGTGCAGGTCATCACAGCGCTGCCTGAACGCGGTGCTCCAAATCTGGCGTTGGGGACTTTGCTCGCTTGGGATGAATCGACTCGGACCGACTTCACCAAGGAGCGAATTAAGAAACCATCCACGGATGAAGTTAAGGTGCCCGATCTGATTGCCGACCGCATGAAAATGAAAATGGATATCGACTTCCGCCGCACGCCATTGCAAGACGCCGTCTCTTTCATTGCTGGCGAAATGAAAACCACGATCGACATTGATGGCGATGCGCTGAAGGCAGGCGGCTTCACCAAGAACATGCCACAGGCATTCAAGGGTGACAAGATGACTGCTCAAGAAGCGATCGCCGAGATCCTTAAAAAGTATCAAGATCCTCAAAAACCAGGTCAGACAATGGTGATCAGCGTCAACGAGGAAAAGAAAACGATTCTGTTCACCACGAAGGCTTTCGCAGATCAACAGAAGCTACCGATCTATGATGTCTTCCAGAAGTAGGGTGCCTCTCCAGTTAGAAATTGCGGGCAGACTTTGCGGTCTTCCCTTGGATTAAGTGACTCGCCATGTCCCCCGGCCAATGTTCCTGTCCCGATTGCGGTACGATCCTGCGGATCCGCGATCGATCATTTATTGGTCGAGAGATTGAGTGCCCCGACTGCCAGACCAAGCTCGTGATTCGGCTGGATGGTGAACGTGAACTGATCGCCGAGTATCCCAAGGTTGAGAAGACCCAGAAGAAGCCGCCAACTGATCAACCAGTCGCGAAGAAGACCGGCCCGACACTCGGTCACAAACTGGCTGCCGTAATGCAGTCGCCCCTGGTTTTGGCTTGGGCATTGGGCATTGGTATGACCGCCTTCATCGCGATCATGATGCTGCGACCCAATGTACGATTCCGGAAGCCAACCAAGGATCTAATCGCACAGGCTCCCGTGCCCGCCGAAGTTCAAAAGCCTGACGAGCCGAAAGTGGAAACGCCAATCGAGAGCCCTGATAAAGCGCCAACTGTTCAAGAGGCGAGGCCTCCCGAATTGCCGGCCGAAGCAGCGACTTTGTCCACACAGCCACCAGTGACAGTTGATCCATTGGTCGAAAAGCCGATCACGCCGATTGTTACTCCAGAAGTAACCCCCGAGATCAAACCAAAACCGGCGCCGGTCGTGGTGAAACTCGATCTTGAGGCGATGTTAGGTCAACGCCTGAGGTCATTCGAGACCCCCGCTCAGCCGAAGAGTCGCCGCGAAATCATCGAGCTGCTCGAAGAATTACTCGGCGCGCCAATCCGATACGCTCCCGACGATCTTGGTGAAAAGAACCTCGATCGGTCGATCTCGATCGATCTGGAAAACACGACCGTCGGTGGCGTCTTGAAAGTGTTACTGGACTCTGCCGGCTGGGAGTATATCGTGGAAGATAACGGCCTTCGCATTCGACCCCGCCAAGTCGCCGGAATGTCGATGTAGAAGTCTGAGCTTGCTGATTCGATGACATCTCTTTGACGGAATGCGGTTGTGGAACTCGACGATACTATTTGCTACTGCTTCCACATCTCCAAGCGGAAGATCGTCAACTTCATCCGCGTGAATCACCCACGCCGCGCCAGCCAGCTCACCGAATGTGGCGGAGCGGGAACGGGTTGCGGGTGGTGTGTGAATTACCTGAAGCGATTCTTCGCTGAATCGCAAGACGCCACACTCGCGGACGGACTGACTCCGGACGAGTACGCTCGACAGCGAGCCGCCTATATCAAAGCAGGCCATGGCAAACCTGCAGCCGGCGCGATCCCACTCCCTGATGCTCCAGAGTAGTGGTCGCTACTCCACCTCATCCGTGAACTTCGGTGGATTCACATAGAACTCGCTTAAGTCGAGCTTCCCTTGCGATTCCCCCTCGAGCAGTTGCATTCGCTTTTCAAGTCGCTGAAATCGTTGTTCTAGCAATGGTGGCAGTTGCAGTTCTCGCGCTGACTTGGCGCGCGGAATGGCGGGGTAGCCCAGTTGTCGTTGCAATGCCGCAAACAAATAGAGCGGATCTTTGCCGCGATTGGCTCGAGCAATCCGCCCTTCCTGGCGACCAAACAGAGTTGGCGCAGAAGACACATAGTCGGGACCGGCGGTTCGCCGACGCTCTTCCACATAGGCTTCGGAGCGGAAAAAGATCAGATCGGCGAACTCGACGACACCCAACTGACTGCGAGCTTTCGCAATCCATTCGCGCCAGTCCGCGTCATACATCGGATCCGCTCCGATCGCATCCATCCCTTCTCGATAGCCCAGCCTGTTGCGAGCAATGCATTCAAACTGAAACACGAACAGCCCCGCTGGCGATGCGGTCTCCGCACGGTAACGGGCCTCTCGCTCCAAGATCTGAAATGCAATCCGCTGGTCGAACTTGGACCGGTCCTCTTCGGCTTGGCTCATCACGAATGCCTGGAACGGCGCGAAGTAATGAGACAGATGAGCCATCCCTTCGCAGATGCGTCCCTTGTGCATCAGTTCATCGCGCAGCACATCCAAGGCCAGCGGCAGCTTTGTTGTCGTCAAGATCTCTTCGCGGATACTCGCCAGAATCTCCTGCGATGGCAGGTTCTCATCCAACCGCTCGTGAAAGGTGCGGAAGAAATACGCCTGTTCGATGTACTCTTCTCGATCGAGTAGTGGCATGGATTTCCAATTGCTTCAGAACGTGATCCACCCTTTGCCAATCCCGCCAGGAGATTGGGACTTCCAGAAGCATGATCAGTCTACAGCGGTGCAGGAGGACTGTTTCGATCCGGTGCATCCAGATAACTCTGCAGGATGACCTGAGCGGCCAGGCGATCGACTCGCTCTTTGTTCTTCGTGGGGGATAGCCCCTGAGTCCACAGCAAGACCTCGGCCTCCATCGACGAATACCGCTCATCCCAGTAAGCGACAGGACGTTTGACCGCGGATGCCAGCCAATCTCCATAGCGCCGCACTTCGGCCGCTTTGTCGCCCTCCACGCCACTCAGCCTCACTGGCAGCCCAATGACAATCCCGACGACACGGTAATCATCGATCAGTTCTTTCACATATTTCAGATCCCGCTCGGGGGTGCGGACCGTCCACGTTTCGACCGGCGCGGCGATCGTCTGTTCAGAATTTGATACGGCGACGCCCAGCCGCTTGGTCCCGTAATCCAAGCCCAGCAGGGCACCGTAAGCAGGAATCGATGTAATCGGCAAATCTTGTGATGTCATGCTGTGATTCTAAATCGAATCGCCGACAGAGGATAGAGCCCGATGCTCATTTGACCGTTATCGTGAGTTCTCATGATCCGATCGACAGGGTTTCACCAATCGATTTGCGGGGCGTCCAAACCATCGTAACAGGCCCGCTAAGCCTCGCCAGGGTTGAATTTCAGGTGGTCGAGGACTGTAATAGGGTCATCCTTCGGCCGGTGGGTGCCGAAGTCGTCGCGCCAGGGTCGGTACTCCAAGGTCTTGGATGTGCCATCGCGACGAGAAGAATCTACAACGTCCAGACGCGAACGATTTGCGAGCGGGGCGGGCTGAAGTAAGGGTAGCGAGTTCAATGAGCAAGGTGTACTTGGTTTGTTCAGTGTTGATGGCGTTTTGCATCTCGATGTTCGGTTTGGGCTGCGATAGCCCCAAGCCAGCTCCGAAGATGGGCGACACGCCGAAGATGGAGGGAACTGCTCCTCCAGTCGTTAAGTCAGATGCGAAGAAGACCGGAAAGAAGTCGAAGGGTTCAGGCGTTGGTTCCACGACCGGTGGCGGTGTTGAAGTTCCACCAGCAGGCGGAACTCCAGAAGTCACTCCGGAAGTAAAGCCCGAAGCCGCTCCGGAAGTGAAGCCTGAAGCGACTCCGGAAGTGAAAACCGACGCGAAGCCTGAAGAAGCCACCGGAGCCAAGCCAGAAGAGAAGAAGGCCGAATAGTCCTTTACTCTGCCGAATTTGAATCAATCGAACCGCAGTCAGTCATCTGGCTGCGGTTTGTTTTTTCGGTAGTGACGAGATGAAAGTAACGAGTGACGAGGAAAACAACGACAGCCTCTTTCTCGTCACTCGTTACTTTCATCTCGTCACCGCTATTCATCCCCTTCCAATCGCTTTCCCAGGCTGACCACATCGTCCACCTGAAACCCAACGCTCTTGTAGAAGTCGATCACCTGCTGGTTTCCGGTGCGGACTTGAAGATTGATCTTGGGAGCACCACAGTCTCGCAGTCGCTGCTCTGCGGCCTGCATCATTTCGCGGCCAAGTCCCTGCCGTTGATGATCAGGGCAGACCCCCAGGTAATTAATCCAGCCACGATGGCCTTCGTAGCCGACCATCACGGTCGCTACCACCTCGCCATCGATCGTCCCAACCAGGAACAGATCCGGACGCACGGATAGCTTGCGTTCGATATCCTTCTTGGGGTCGTTCCAAGCACGAAGCAAGCCGCAGCGATTCCAGATCGAAATCACTGCGGCTTCGTCTTCAGGAAGGTATGCTCGAATCTCCATGAGACTCTTCAATCAAGCGGCGAGAGCAATGCTTTCAGCGTCTCCCTCGTCACTCGTTACTTTTCTCTTATTACTTCTACTTGATCGCCCAGATCCGTACCGCCCCATCTCGTCCACCCGAGGCCACGTCTGTCCCATCGCGGTTGAACGCGACTGTGTGGACGGCGTTTTCATGGCCCAGGAACGTTGAGATCAGCTTACCTGTCGTCGCATCCCAGATCTTTACGGCCCCTTCGCTTCCGCCAGTCGCCAACTTAGTCCCATCGGGCGAATAGGCCACTGACCACACGTCGCCAGAATGCGCCGTCCATGTTTGCACAGGCTGGCCGCTGGCGGTGTTCCAGATCCGGACACTCTTGTCCCATCCCGAAGAAGCCAATCGCGTCCCATCGGGACTGTACGCCAATCCATAAATCGGACCGGTGTGACCTTCCAGAAGCAGCTTCGTCGACAGGGTATTCGCATTCCACAAACGAACGATCTTATCACTTCCCGCTGTGGCAACAGTCTCGTTGTCCGGTGACAAAGCGATGGCCAGGACAGCACCGTGCTGAGTCTTCTCGATTGCGGCCTTCTTAAAGCCCATCTTCCAGCATCGCACGCCACCTTCTTTCCCACACGTGAACAACGTGTGGGAATCTTTGGCAAAGGCCACCCCGCGAACGGAATTCGTACTCTCGAAAGATTCGATTGGCTCCGTCTCAGGCAATTGCCAGAGCTTGATGAACCCATCGTCGCCTGCAGTTGCCAGCATGGTCCCATCGGGCGAGTACCGCATCGACCAGATGTTCGCTCGATGAGCACTTAATGTTGCGGTCACGCTTTGGCTGGCAATATCCCAGATTCGGACTGAACCATCTTCCACGCCCATCGCAATCGATTTGCCATCGGCAGCAAACGCCACCGACCAGACAGCACCGGAATTTGCACTCAGCGTAGCCACTGGCTTCGCTGATGAAACCTCTGTTTTTCCATCGCGCCGACCACCTGCCAGGAACGATCCAGCCAACAGGCCAACGGCCAGGAACGCCGCACCAACTCCCGCGGCGATACGACGATTGCGTTTGGCGCGTTTCTGAATCGCGATCTGGCACACGACGGGAACATCTTCGGACGTTGTCCGCATCAATGCCCATTCGTAATCCAGCAACTCCGCCAGGTGACTTGCCGATTGGATTCGATCTTCGGGCTTCTTCTCCAGCAATGTGTCGATCGTGTGAGCCAGCCACTCGGGTATTTCAGGATTCACTTCTCGCAGTGGCCGATGCTTTACGTCAGCGATCTGCCGAAGAATTGCCAGTGCTGAATTACCGGCAAACGGCGGCTCGCCGGCACACATTTCGTAAAGGATGGCTCCGAAGCTGAACAAGTCCGATCGATAGTCGACCTCCTGATCCCCTCTGGCCTGTTCGGGTGCCATGTAAAGTGGCGTACCGGTCACGAATCCTGTCCGAGTCAGCCGCGGATCGTCCACCACCCGAGCCAGTCCAAAATCGGTCAGCTTAACCCGATTCTCAGGCCCCTCCAGCAGAATGTTGCCCGGCTTGATATCGCGGTGAATCAGACCTTGAGCATGTGCCGCGACCAGGCCATGAGACGCTTCCATCGCGATGCGGACGATTTCGCGCATCGGCAGTTTCTTCTCGCGCGTTAGTCGCTGCTCCAGCGACTCGCCCGAAATCAACTGCATGACCAGGTAAGGCAGATTGTGATCGCCAGCCGCCTTCTCGACTTGATAGACAGCCACCACGTTTTCGTGAGTAATGGAAGCCGCCGACCGAGCCTCACGACAGAACCGCTGACGTGACAACTCGTCGTATGCGAGATCGGGGTCCAGCACTTTGAGCGCGACGTGACGCTGCAGCTTCGAATCGAACGCTTCCAGCACCACACCCATCCCGCCGCGACCCAACACTCGCATCACATCAAAGTGAGCAAGCCGGCCCAGGTAGGCAGGATCAGTCGGGGGTTGCAGGAACTGCAACGACACTTCCGCAGATCGCGGCGTGCTGCGCGGGACATACGTCTCGCTCAGGTCCGCATCGAGTTCTTTCAGGGCGGGCCAGTACGCGGAAGACGCGACCGGTTCGACTTCATAGGCATGGACGACGACCTGCGAAAAGTTGCTGCCGCCGGTTGCCAATACTTCCAGCTTTTCCTGGCAACATTGGCAGGAATCCATGTGCTGCGTGCATTCGACCTGGCGCTCTCCAGAGAGAGAGCCTTCGATCAGTTGCTGTAGTTCTTCGGGTTGAGGGCAAGTCGTGATGTTCATCTTAGTTTTCCTCCTGCCGCTGCATGGACTCGACTTCCTCTTTCAGTCGTGCGAGAACGCGGCTCTTGGCAACGTAGATAGCACCCGTCGACATGCCAATTTGTTTCGAAACGTCGGCCGCCGAATTCCCTTCGACGGCTGTCAACCAGAACGCTTGCCACGTCGTTTCCTGAAACTCTTTCTTCACCCGATCCATCGCCAGCGATGCCAGACGCCGCTGGTATTCCAGTTCCCAGACATCCGCTCCATCGCTGACTGCCGCCTGGGAATCGAGCATTCGATTTGTCGATGTGTCGCCCGACCCCTGTGGTCGCAGTCGACGGGCCGACAGGAAATTGAAGACGCGATTCCTGGTGATCGTGAACAGCCAGCCGCGAAATGTCCCTTGGCTGCGATCGTAATTCAATCGCCCAATCGCCGTAGAAACCGAACGCAGCACGTCCTGCATCAGGTCGGCTGCGTCCGCGTCCTGCAGGCCACGCTTGCGAGCGAAGCCATACACGACTGGACCGTACATCTTCATAAACTCCTGCCAGGCCCCATGATTGGTCCCGTCGCGAAGTTGCACCAATAGACTTGCTCGTGTGAGCGGAGAGTCGTCCACGGGCATTGTTACACCTGACTGTCCCATAGGCCGTCGCCGATCCTGTAGTTGCGCTGAGCGCCAACCGCTTTGTTGCGCATGATACGCCGTAATCACTGTTCAGACGAGAGTCCGCGATAAGATTCATGCGGTATTGCTCGTTTGTGACGTTCGGTTTCTGCAGGGAGGCGATCATGTGCATTTGGGTTCGCTGCTTGGCAACGCATTTGCCAGTTTGGAATTACGTTCAGGTGGCCTTACTCGTGATTCTTCGCAGAGCTCGCTTTCTCATCGATGCGCGACTTCCATCTTTTCATCGCGTTGGTTGACTCGAATCGGTGTCCCATTCGTCAGATCATTGCCGGGATTCACCACCAGGCGTTCGTCGCCCCTAGTGCCGGCAGAAGCTTATGGGCCAAGTTCAGGGAACTTGACCATTTGATTTGAGATATCCCGGAGATTCGAACAACATTTCGCGTGCGGTTGAGTGTCGTGTTCGGCATGATTGATCCTGCTTTCAAGCTTTCGTGACCCGACACCCATACATACAGGTGGCCGGGGCGTCTCTTACAAGCAGTTGTCGCCGATGCTGATATCCGAAAGGAATCGGCCCGTCGGCGGAAGCAAGATACTGATAAGTACTTTGGCACTGACGCTCGAAGCGAAACCGGCTCACACTTGGCAATGAGTTCGTGCAAACAAATAGAGACGGCGGCTGTCGATTTTCAGGCGGCAATCTCGGGGCTTTTGTATCGCCTGGGCCAAGCCTGTACTTCAAGAAGAGTGTTACCCGAAGCATGGGGCGATTCTGCATTTTTGTCGCACCTTCCCGGAGGGCCGTTCCGACCGAATTTGGCGAGGGCCGGGCTTTGAGTCGTAGGCTCAGGGTGAATTTCTAGAAAAACTAAACAAGCGGCCAGATCCCGAAGCGACAATTATTCCAGGTTCGTTAAAATCGGCGAGCCTCGATCCGGAAGTTCGTTTGCAGGACATTCGGTTGCCACACCAGGTAGGGCATGAGTTACCCGTCGGAGATTCCGTCCATGCCATCCATTGAAAGTCGCCTTGAAGAGCTGCTTCGACGTGGCGAAGACATGCGGACGCGCGGTGAACCGGTTTCAGCCGAGGAGTTGTGCCGGGACTGTCCTGAACTGGTGATGCTTCTTCGCGCACGAATGGAAGGCGAACCACTGACGAAACCTCGAGAAGACACCAGTCCGACCAGTCAGCCTCCCGCACGCTCCTACGATAACGACGACTTGCACATCGGCAGCGAACCGATCGCCGGGTACAAGCTGGTCCTGCGCCTGGGTCGCGGCGGGTATGGCGAAGTCTGGAAAGCGATCGCACCAGGTGGATTTGCGGTCGCGTTGAAGTTCGTTCCCTTGGCGACCGACGGCCTACAAGTGGAACAGCGGGCACTCGATATTATCAGGACACTTCGACATCCGTGCTTGCTGACCACGGTCGGATCCTGGCAGACGAACCGGTACTTGGTCATCGCCATGGAACTGGCCGACCGGACGCTCAAAGATCGCTTTCAGGAGGCGGTCCGTCAGGGATACATCGGGATCCCTCGAGAAGAAGTGCTGGAGTACTTTCACGAAGCCGCCAAAGGGCTTGATTTCCTGAACGACCCGCGACATCCGTACGACGGACAGGAACGGGTCAGTTTTCAGCATCGTGACATCAAGCCCGAAAATATTCTGCTGGTCGGCGGCGGTGCGAAAGTGGCCGACTTCGGACTGGTTCGATTGCTCGAGCAAGCGCAAACCAGCCACACCGGCAGCATGACGCCGATTTATGCAGCCCCCGAATTCTTCGAAGGCCATACGTCGCAACATTCCGATCAATATTCGCTGGCGATCACCTACTGCCATCTGCGAGGGGGACGCGTTCCCTTTGTTGGCAGCCTGGCGGACGTCATGCGTGGCCATTTGAAAGAAACCCCTGATCTGTCGATGTTGCCTCCGGAAGAACGCTCGATCGTCGGTCGTGCGCTTTCAAAAGTGCCGACGCAACGATGGCCGAACTGTGTGACGCTCATTTCTGAATTGCGCAACTGCCTGACCAAGAAGAGTGGTGCTCCTGCGGCCAATCTCAGTGGCGCAACTTACAAGCCCGCAGCAGGTTCGCAGGCGACCGCGATGCCTCCGGCTTCTTCTCACATCGTGAGAAGCCAACCTGCAAAACGACGCGGTCTCGGCTTTGCCGTCTTCAGTGTATTGGCCGTGTGCGCGGTCGTCGCGGTGGCGATGAACGAATCTTCGCGCGACTACCTGAAGGACCTCTTCGCCGAAAAGAAATCGGACGAGAAGAAGGGCGAAGAGAAGAAGACTGACGATAAAAAGGAATCGACTGCCGACGCGGAGGCTGCCGCCAAGAAATCGACTGAGGTAGCGAAGGCTGTGGAGTCGGCCCCGGCATCAGTCGCGACCAATGATAAGACGCCGCCTGCCCTCCCAGTTGCTCCCGCATTGCCGAGTGACACTGCGGGAACCCCTGCCACCGTCGCTGAAAAGCCTCCGGTGGATCCGCCGAAGGTGACCACCAATCCAAAGACCGCCAAGTTAGAAGCACCAGCACTGCTCAATCCGAACCAGGAGCCGCAGGCCCCATCGAAGGACGATGCCACAAAGCCGACAGTACCAGCACCATCGGTTCCTGCCGTTGCCGCGACTGGTACGCCAACACCGCCGATCATTCCACCGGCACCACCAACGCCGACTCCAACCGTGACGCCTGAGTCCACTTCTCCACCGGCATCAACTGCGACGGCCACTCCAACTCCGAAGGCAACTACCCCTCCGACTCCCACGAACGTGTTAAAGGAAGCTCCGCCTCCAGAACCTCGATCGGTGCGAAAGCCGGGCGAATCAGCTGACCCCAAAGTGATCGCTGCAGTGACTCCAGCCGTTGTCACTCCTAAGGAGCCTCCCGCGCCGTTGAAGTCACCATTCAACGAAGTTGCCGCAAAGACTGCGCAACAAGCTTGGGCGACGTATGCGGGGCGACCGGTCGTGGAGACCAATTCCATCGGGATGGAATTGACGCTGATTCCACCTGGCGAGTTCTCGATTGGTATGGATCCGGCCGATGTCACTCGTCCGCCTCATGCCCTTCCACCTCAGAAGACTGTCATCAAATCGCCGTTCAGCTTCGGCACGACAGAGGTCACGCAAGGTCAATGGTTTCGAGTCATGCAGACTCAGCCCTGGTCGACTCACCGCATGAAGAACGACAATGATCTTCCTGCCGCGTGGATCACTTGGACCGAAGCGAATCAATTCTGTTCGCAACTGACGAAGCTCGAACAAGAGAAGGGGCAGTTGGGAAAACAGGCGCGGTACCAATTGCCGTCGGAAGCGGAATGGGAATGGTCATGCCGAGCTGGCACGGTGAGCAAATTCAGTTGTGCTGACGCTGAGTTGGCTCAGTATTGCTGGTATGAAAACAACGCGGACGGCGAATTGCACCCGGTCCGCAAGCTAAAACCGAATCCATTCAACTTGTACGACATGCATGGCAACATGGCCGAATGGTGTCGCGATAACTTCTTGAGCCCCGGATCGTTACAACTTTCTAAGGGCTATCTGCACGGAGGCAACTGGAAGCGCACTGCGCGACATTGTGCGTCGGCCGCACGAGATCCACTTGCGATTGATTCTCAACACTCGGAGAATGGTTTCCGCGTGGTGAGAACAGAGCAGCCTTAATAATCAGATATCAATTCTTGAAGGACTGGCCCATGGCCTCAAAATTCCGCGGACCTTTCGTGGTACTGACAACCGGCGCGATGCTCTCGCTAAGTACCTTTGCGACTGCTCATGGACCACGAGGCGGCGGCATAAGCGGCGGGGGTGGAGGTGGTCTAGGCCAGCGACAGGGGCCTCTGCGATCTAGCGGCTTGATTCCGGGCTTGGGGGGAAGAAATTCGCAGGGAATGTCGCCACAACAAGGGACGTTCCCAACTCAACCAGGCACGATTCCAGGCCAGCAGGGCACGTTCCCAACGCAGTCAGTGACTCCAGTTCAGCCTGCAGCTCCGCTGCCGCCGCAGAATTTGGCCATCACTCCAATCGCTGCGCCGGCACCAGTAAAAGCCCCACAACTTGCAGCCAAGGGACTGTCGCAGCAGATGAACGAGTTTTGTGTGTCGATGCACAAGACGTACGGCAAGATGAAAAACTTCGGTGATGCTTATCGCGAAGCCTACGAACTGCTGCAGATGGCCAAGAAGATCGATGCCGCGATCGCCGCAGGGGGAACTCCTCAAAGCATCAGCGATCAATTGATGGAGTTCGATGGTGAGATTCACCATGTCGAAAACCACATCGCGGAATTCGCGACAATTCAGGGGCCGAATAACAAGACCGAGCAAGCGGGAGTTTCAAAGAGTCTAAATGCAGTGGAATCGGCCCTCGATGGGATGCTGAAAAAAGCAGGAATCGATCGTTCCATCGCACCTCCGCCGCCACCTCCGCTGGTCAACAAGAATGCTGAGCCTGCCGTCGTCACTGTCTCGGCGGTGTCTGACCCACGCGAACTCGTCGGCACGACCAAGGAACTGACTCAGAAGACGAATGAGTTCTGCCTCGAGATGCACAAGACCTACTCCAGCCAGCCAGAATTTAATGAGGCGTACCGCGAAGCTTTTGAACTTCTGCAGCTGGCGAAGAAGATCGAAAGTGATGTCTCGGCGGGCGCAGATGCGAAGTCGGTCAGCGGACAACTGTCAGAATTCGACAGCGAGATGCATCACGTCGAAGAGCATCTTTCTGACTTTGCCAAGGCTCAGGGAGCAAACAACAAAGCTGGGCAAGACAGCGTGGCGGCTAACTTTGCGGCCGTCGGATCGACGCTGGAGAGGGCGATGGGTCAGCTGGGCTTGCGACGCAAAGCGGAAGACGCCCACAACCATGCTGAAGTCGCAGCCTTGCCAAATGGCCTGCCATTCAGCCAGCAGACGAGCGTGCTCTACGACAAGATTGGATCGTTCTGCAATGCGATGGATCACAACTTCAAAATGAATCCCGATTTTCCGGAAGCCTACCGAGAAGCTTACGCGGTCTACGAGATCTCGAAGAAGGTCGTGGACCTCGCAAAGAACAATGAGATCAGTGCGGAATGCAAAGAACTCCTGGTGGAGATCGATGGAGAAATGCATCACTTGGAAGAACACGTAGACAGCTTCAAGTCCGACGACAAGGGGACTGGCGAAGGGTCACGACGAGTGAAGCGAAAGCTGTCCGATGTGGAAGATACTTTGCACGCGCTGATGGCTCAGGTTGGAATCAAACGTAAGCACGCCGAGTAACTTGGCGTTCGAACTGGTGCCATGCGGCAGGTCAGTGCAGATCGCGTTTCCAGAGCACGAGATGCACTGCCGCATACAAGCCAGCGAGCATTGAGAACAGGACGAGCTGAGCCTTTTTAGTCCCGTCGCGCTCATCCTTTTCGGGAAAGAACCTCTCGGCGATGTCCGGGGCGAGGTCCTTCGGTGCCGGTTGCCCAGGGGGAAGTTCGGGACGCGGCGCACGCGGCTGCTCTTCATTCTCTGTTGCCAGCGAGCCTGAAAAGGCCCAGCGGGACGGCATCGCGTTCGCAATCGGTTGGATGAACTTCTGTGTTTCATGAATCGGGATCATCACCCCACCCAACATCACCATTGGCAATAGAGCGATCGGCAGCAATGCGACCGCTGCCTCGGATGAACTGGTGGCCGCCGAAACGAGTAGCCCCAATCCGACGCCCACGAGTGACACCAGCAGCAGACTGAGATAGTGAGCACCGAACGATCCTTTCAGTCCGCAGCCGTACGTCACAATCAGCAGCAGGACGATGCACTGCAGGGCCGAGAGGATTCCCAGCACGCAAAACTTGGACGCGACGTATGCAGGGATCCGCAGATTGACCATGCGTTCGCGTCGATAGATCGTCCATTCGCCGACAATTTCACGGACGGAATTCGAGCACCCGAACCAGAGGCCGGCCAGCGTCATAATGAATAGTGACATTGGCAGCGTGTTCGCGACCTCAGTCCAGGTCTCCAAGTCTTTGCCCGCATCCTGAGACGCGCGTTTTCCGAATGTCATTACGATCAGAATCGCAACGACCGGTGCCTGGGCGAAAAGAATAAACGTGTTCCACGTATCGCGAGCTTTGATCGAGAAACACCGTCTCGTGAGGGTCGCCCACTGAGTAATCGTGCCGCCCGATCGCGGCTTCGTTTCCATTTCCTGCTTCGAACCCAGCTGATTGGCCTGCGACAAGGCATTGTTCGCACTGCTCTTCTTGCTCAAGCCTGACTCGCGAAATCGCGTAATCCATTCATGAGTCGGCTTCTTGCCCAATCCGCGCAGGACTTCATCGGGCGACGGATCCGTTCCTGTCGGCCACTTTTTATCAGGGTTGAAGAAATTGACGGCACCAGGATACGCCGGGCCATAATAAGCCAATCGGCCAGGGTCGGAGGTTCCGACATCCTTAGAGACAACCGTCAAGTTGTCGAGGAGTCGAAACACCTCAAGGCTAGGCTGGTGAATGGTCAACAAAATCGTTTTGCCGGAATCGGCGAGTCCGCGCAGCACCTTCATGACCATCAACGCATCTTCGGATGACAGGCCGGAGGTAGGCTCGTCCAGAAACAGCACCAGCGGCTCGGTCAGCAACTCCATCGCCAGGTTAACTCGCTTGCGTTGCCCGCCACTAATCCCTTTTTTCTCAGCCGATCCGATCAAAACATCGCGGACACCGTTCAGCCCCATTTGCTCGAGGACCTTCTTAACGCAGGCCTCGATATCCGCATTAGTGTAGTCGTCAGGGAGCCGCAATTTCGCTGTGTAGTATAGGGCTTCGCTGACAGTCAAATCGCGATGGATGATATCGTCCTGGGGAACGTATCCCATGCGAATGGCGAATCGACCATAGTTTCCGTACAGCGATTCGCCATTGAAGAGCACGTCGCCACTCGATGGACGGACATAGCCGTTCATGGCACTCATCAACGTCGTCTTCCCCGCGCCACTGGGCCCCATCAGACCGACGAATTGACCGGGCTGGATGACGATGGAGACATCTTCAAGCAACGTCTTGCCCGGCACTTTGACGGTGAGCGACCGTGTTTCGATCGACAACTTCCCGCGCAGGTCGGATTGCTCGATCAGGCCTTGCAGGTTCAGCTTAAGTTCGAAACTCCCCAGACTGATGATGTCGCCAACATTGAGCGACGTGGGAGCCGAGATCCTTTGGCCGTTAACGAACGTTCCGTTGGATGAGCCGAGATCTTCGACAGTGACACCAGCTCGTGTTCGCGTCAGTTTCGCGTGTTGCCTGGAGACCATCGGGTGGTCGAAAACATGATCGCAAGACGGATCACGTCCAACGATGATTTCCTGGGTGGGAAACGATAGCGTTTGCGACGATGGTACCGCAGGGCCCTTGATCAGAGTTGCCCCGGGACCGGGGCCGGGGGCGACTTGATCCGTGACTTCGGGCCAAACCATCTGGCCGGTGACTCCCAGCACGACCCAGTCGTCCCGTGAAATTGTGGTGGGACCAGAAATTCGAACGCCGTTGACGAATGTCCCGTTTGAAGAACCAAGATCCTCAAGGATCCATTGCTGACCGCGCCGAGACAATCGACAGTGCTTCGACGAAACACTGACGTCTGCGACGACAAGATCGCAATCCGGGGTTCGACCAATGATCCATTCAGACTGCATGGGTTCGGAACTCTGCAACTATGAAATCAAATCGAACACTTCGTGACGCGCAGACAAATCTGGTTGACACTCGCAGGCGGAGAATTGCCGAACTGAACGGTGAATCACAATAGCGGGAATGGCCGGCGGACGACGTTTCGCCCCCCAAATCACGACTCGCGATGTTACTGTAGAGGCAAGGAATTGAACAGAGAATAGCTTTCGATCCGCCCGGTATGCGGACCTGCAAGGCCGCGCGAACGTTGGGGATTCAGGGGATGACGACGGCTCCCCGCCCAATTTCGGAAGTGTCAAGCAGCGTTTGCAATCATTGCTGGATGCCGGACACGCGGCCGACGTGATTGAATCAGGACGAAACCAGCTTGCTTGCGGGCTCGAACAAGTCAGCGAAGCTCAGAACGTAGGGGAAACGAGCGCAGGGCTGGCGAGGCAGGCTCTCCTCACATGGGTCTCTCAAGTTCTCATCCGCGTTTTCGCGCTTCCAATCTCAAGATACAGGGGTGTGACAGCCATGTGTTCCAAAAATCCGGTCCATAGATGCGAATGCCTTCATCGGTGACTGTGCAAGACCGCCATCCCAGCACCTCCAGGCCCGCCGCTTCGCAGGCGGCTTCGTATGCAGCCTGGCTGTGATTGAAGTCGGTGATGGAAAACGTATCCTCGTCGAGAAGAAATTTGATCTCGTAAGGTGCCCCTTCGGCTAGGTCGGCTGTCGCATTCGTGGCCATACCATAGGGGCAATAGTCCACACCTCCACAGTGCCCCAAATCGCCGATTGTGGCAACGAGGCGTCCTCCGGGAACTAGTGAGCGGGCGATGGCTCGGGTCATACCGGTCAAGGTCAGCC
The DNA here is from genome assembly GCA_903840265.1 of uncultured Schlesneria sp. Classification (GTDB taxonomy): domain Bacteria; phylum Planctomycetota; class Planctomycetia; order Planctomycetales; family Planctomycetaceae; genus Schlesneria. Next base: position 104,329 of record CAIMFH010000109.1, read on the forward strand.
AATCAGGAGCGCAATTGAGCAAATACGCAGCACTGACAATGTCAAAGGTTCCCAGATCGGGAATAGATTCCGCGGCGGCGGCGAGGTACTCGATACCCAATGGCACGTCCTGCTCCTGCTGTCGAGCGAGGGCAATCATCTCTGGAGACAGATCGATCCCCACAACACGGACGGCACCGGACTGCCGGATCAGGCGGGTATAAAATCCTTCACCGCACGCGAGATCGAGAACGTTCAGGCCGCGAAGATCTTCCAGGGATTCGAGATGATTGGGTATCTCGGAATAAGCGCGGAAGGGAAGTGTCTTTGATCGCTGATACGTCCGAACCAGCGAATCGTACTCTGGACTCATGCGGTTTCCTTCTGCTTTATTTTCGATTGACCACGCTGCACTTATTAGCGGGCTGTTTCCAATCCAACCAGCGCTTGATTTCGGAAAGGATGCAGTGGACTTGTTGATCGAATGGTGCCATTCGTTCGACGACCGCGGCAGCGTTGTCCGACTGAGCAAGCATTTCGATCTGCTTTGCCAGTTGGACCGCATCAGAGTTGCCGAAGAGTTGCAGGCTGCCGCGGATTGTATGAACCGCGCGCTTCAGAGGAACGATATCCGCGACTGTTGCGGCGCGGTTTAGCTCGGCCAGCAGCTTGGGCCATTCTTTCAGTAGTTCTTCCAAGACATCGCAAAGCAACTCCTGATTGCCATCGACGGCCAGCAGCGCTTCTTCCCACTCCAGTGTCCACTCGCGCGGTTCGACTAGAGAGATTGGTGGTGAAGTTGCCGCCTGCGGTGTCGCACCTTCAGCCATCGCGTCCTTGCTGACTGGAGTCGCATCCACAGGTTGAGTTTCCGGAGCGATTGCGATGGAAGCAATCAGATTCGGGAATCTCTGAACGGCGCTGTCCAACGCTTGCCGGAGGTCTGGCCAGCGAATCGGCTTCGTGACATAGTCGTCCATTCCAGCGCGGATAAACACTTCGCGATCGCCTTTCATGGCGTGGGCTGTCATCGCGATGATGGGAACATGGCCGCCACGCTGCTGTTCATAATCGCGGATTCGAGCGGTCGCCTGGAGGCCATCCACTTCCGGCATCTGCACGTCCATCAGTACGACGTCGAACTTTCCTTGAAGGAATTCTTCGACGGCTTCCCGGCCGTTGCTCGCAACTTTTAAGGAATGACCCCACTTGCGCAGGACTCCAAGTGCCAATTGCTGGTTGGCTTCGCTGTCTTCCACCAGGAGGATGCTAAGCGATCGGCACGGTTCGGGCACTGCTGCTATTGGCACCTCGCGATGTTCCACCTGACCCATCACCGCGGCGATGGAACCAAGCAGTTCTGACGGTTTGATCGGCTTGATCAGATGATTGATTGCTCCCAACTCGTGACATCGAGCAACGTCTTCAGGGCCCGCCCCTGAACTGAGCATCATGATCATCGTACTGTCGAACCGGTCGTCGCGGCGGATTCGCGAGGCCAGTTCGAATCCGTCGACCTCGGGCATGTGTACATCAGACAGGACGACACGGAAGGGATCCTGAGAATTTGCCGCACGGCAAAGTTCGGCCAGCGCAGCTTTAGCCGACATCACGCATTGCGGTCGCATGAACCAGGCCGTCAACGTCTCTTGCAGGATCAGACAGTTGGTGGCGTTGTCATCAACAATGAGGACGCGCAGGCCCTTGAGGCTCTCCAGTGAGGCGGGCAACGGATGAGGCGAATAGTCTCTTTCAAATTGGGAAGTGAAATGAAACGTGCTTCCTTTTCCTGGCACGCTCTCAACCCATGTGCGGCCGTTCATCAACGGAACCAGTCGGGCTGTAATTGCCAATCCGAGGCCGGTTCCCCCGTACCGTCGCGTGGTGGAAGCGTCGACCTGCGAGAATGCACTGAACAGGAGGTGCAGCTTATCTGCGGGAATGCCGATCCCCGTGTCTCGTACTGCGAAGTGAATTCGAACGTCAGCGACACTTCGCTCTTCCAGCGAAACATCTAGCACGACTTCGCCGTGTTCCGTGAACTTCAGTGCGTTGCCAACGAGGTTCGTGACGACTTGCCGCAGACGATGGGGATCGCCCATTAGAAATTCGGGCACGTCGGATGCGACGTGACAGGCAAGTTCAAGATCCTTGCCGCGGGCGCGAACGGCGAGGGTCTTCATCGTATCTCCGAGCATATCACGAAGTCGAAAAGCAGTGCGATCGAGTTCTAGCTTGCCGGCTTCGATCTTGGAGAAATCGAGGATGTCATTGATCAGCGACAGCAGGGACTCGGCCGAGTCCCTGACGATGTTGAGATATGCTCGGTGAGTGTCTTCGAGCTGGCAGTCAAGAACCAGTTCCGTCATACCGATAATGGCGTTCATGGGGGTTCGAATTTCATGGCTCATATTCGCCAGGAACTCGCTTTTGGCACGATTGGCCGCATCTGCTTCGTCGCGTGCCCGGCGGATCGCCTCGTCCGCACGTCGCCGCTGCGTCGTGTCCTGAAAAACGACCACTCCCCCTTCGATCCCTTCGTCCCCTTTCAGCGGCCTGCCGGTCACGCTGATATTGACCCCTTCCGGAAGTTGGGGATTCTTGATCAGAAGATCCCGCTGATCTGTCGATTCCCCGCGAATCGCCCGGACTAGCGGGATCTCATCCAGTTTCAATGGCTCGCCCGATTCGGGGGAAAACAATCCATACTGGCTGGTCCACGCCTCGGGAGGTACATCGAGGGCTCCCAGTCCGAGGATTCGCTCGGCCACCGGATTGAAAACCAGAAATCGGCCGTCGCGGTCCGCCACGACGACGCCGTCTCCCATGCTGTTCAGCACGGATTCAAGAATCGCACTCTTGCGCCCCAGGTCTTTTTGAGCGAGGGTCTTTTCGGCATCGATGCGATTCAGCGAACGCGCATTCCACCAGATCAGAGTTGTGAACAATACAATCGTCGAAACGACAAACAGTGATACGCCAAATGAGGGCCCAAAAAACTCAGCATGCTGACCAGCAGATGCCAGCCAGGCCAGTGCCGCGGGAGCGAGGATTGACGCCGGGAGTAGCTTCCGCGCCATCACGCCTCCGGACTCGCGATGGCAGACGACGGCCATCAGCCCGCAATCGGGCCTCGCCAGCAACAGACCTGTCGCCAACAGTGCCAGCGTCACGGCTGAGTTCAAAGCCATCGGGATAAAAGATTGAATTCCAATCAAAATGGCCACATTGCAGACGTAACCGATCAATGCAAATAGCGAGAGCAGCGCAATTCCCAATGCCAGCCATTGTGCTGGGCGAATACCACGGCGAGTTTCAATATCGAGTACAAGTAGTGCGATCCCGACAAGCAGCAGTCCCAGCGCCGTGTTTGGGGCCATTCGATTGGGCGGCAGATACATGTCGAGCTTTGCGCGAAACAGCCATTGATCGGGGCCCCATTCGAGCCCGAATGTGTACAGGACCAATCGGAGCAAAGTGATCGCAATAACTGCAGCCGCCATGGCCCGGGCAACTCTCGTCATGCGACTGCTTCGTGCTGGTGTCGTCAGACACCAAAGAGACCCGCCCGCAAGTAAGAACGCCAAGGCCGATCCACCTGGGTTCATGGCCGTCAAACCCGGAATCACGCTCCGCAGCACTTCGACATTCAGAGCCCAGCCGATCAGCACCAATACGGCGACGGCCAACACGATCGCGCCTGCAACCCGAGCCGTACCCCGCATTCGGCCGAGGATCTTCGGATCAAACGCTGCCGCCTCATTGCGCTCTTCGGTCGCCGCCATGTTAGCCCTTAGATGACAGGCGATCATGGCAAAGCAGGAGCTCCTTGAAAGGCTGCTCGCCAGACCAAATCCGAATATGCTTGCGACTGAGTCTACTGCGCCGCGGCAGCTATTGAGAAGGCTATTACGCCAAGCCGCATACCGGAGTGGATGGAAATTGCCTGCCACACTCCATTCATCAAGCAACGGAAGTACCGCGGCCCCCCGGTCTCAGGAAATTATGGCGATCGAATTTTACCTAGAGGGTCGCCTGCGGTAACGCCGCTCGAAACAACCTCACAAACTCGTCGAGTTCTTCATCGTTCAGGTCCGAGATTGCCCAATACGCCATTCCAGATTGCTGCCACTGGCGGATGTGGAAGCCTTGTCGCGTCAGTGAGCGTACCGCTTTCGTTTCTTCGTTGGCGGCGGGGCGGATGAAGACGTTGATGGCGTGCAGTCGGCGGAGATAGACCAGCGCAGCGACAGGCCGATCGACCAGGTAATCCAGCCGGCCTCCAGACATGGTGTAACCGTGTTCAGACAAATCCGGCACGTCGGGTGCGAAATCGAGCTTTCCCTGGAACCAGGGCTTTACCGTGTGTCGGTCCGAAGAGACCACATCCGTGAGGTGATCGACTTGGATCGAGCGGACGTGATCGGCGAAGACGGCGTCTGCGAGTCGCTCATCCATCAATGAACTTGGGTGAGACAGCAGCATGCCCATCGTGGCAGACATTCCGACCAGCAGTAGCACGCCGGCGGCCATTGTGGCCAGTTGAAAGGCTGGCATGCTTCGCTTGCGAACGACGATGGGCGTGGCAGTCTCTGAGGGGAGCGCCGCCTGAAGTCGTGCACGCAGTGATTCCGGAGCCTGATAGCGCAATGAAGGAGATGCAATGGCGACTCGCAGTGACCGCAGATGCTGTTCCTGTTCAGCACAGGCGGCACATCTCTGCAGGTGTTGCTCGATCTGGAGGTGTCGAACCAGATCCAGTTCACCGTCGGTATAGGGTTGCAGCAGCGATACGGCTTCCTCGCAATTCATGCCGACCCTCCTTCCTGAGACGCCGCAAGTCGCTGCTGAAGTTGAGAGCGGCCGCGTGAAAGTCGCGACATCACTGTTCCCATCGGAACCTGCGTCACCGTGGCAATCTCCTGATAGCTCAATCCTTCAATCTCGCGGAGTGCAATCACTTCGCGCAATAGCGGCGACAACTCTTCGAGCGCTTGTCGAACTGTGGCTTCGTCACACTTGCGAATGGCCACGAATTCGGGATTGGCGGACTCGTCGCTCTGATCATGCAGGTCTTCGTTAAATGGCAAGGCTTCCTGGCTGCGCCGTTTTTCCAGCCAATCGAAAGTGACGCGTCTGACGATACTCAAGAACCAGACTCGACCGTCACCACCTCGGAAGCTTTTGAAATACCGCGCAGCGCGACAATACGCTTCCTGAACAGTGTCCTCGGCAGCGTGCTCGTCCCTGGTCAACCAGCGAGCCAGGTTGTAGGCGGCATCCAGATGAGGCAGCGTGGTCAGCTCAAACTGCCTCCGCTCGTCAGCTTCCAATTCTGGGGACCTCTTTGGGCAAGTCTGTCATTTTTCCCGATCTCGATCGTCACCTGACGATTTGTCGACTCATCACTATCTTACCGCCGAACCCGCGGTTTTATTCCCGATGCGGCTCTCTTTTTTTTGAGGAATATTTTGGCGGGATGACCGGTATGGCATTGCGAGCGAGTTGCAGCGGCAACCGCAATTCAATCGAACGCCATTATCGGAAAGTCGCATCATGCAAAATCGAATTGAAATGACGCCCGAAGAGTTTCAACAGGTCTCGCCAAGTGATGGAATTGATCGCCGGGGGATGCTGAAATGCATGGCTTGGGTCGGGACCGGGCTGATCTGGAACATTGCGGGAGGAGTGGCGTCGTCTACGACATTCGCCGGGACCAGTTCCGACAAGTCGTCATTCACGTTTGCTCAGATCAGCGACAGTCACATCGGCTTTTCGCGCGAACCGAACAAGGACGTCGCAGCGACACTGCAGGAAACTGTAACCAAGCTGAATTCGCTCGCGACTCCGCCCGCATTTGTGCTGCATACCGGCGATATCACTCATCTGGCGAAGCCGGAGGAATTTGATGCCTGTGCGGAGATTCTGAAAGGGGTCCGCAAGTCGATGGTGTTGTATGTTCCTGGCGAGCACGACTTCGATGGGGAGGGGAACAAAGAGTACCTGCAGCGATTCGGCAAGGGAAAGAAGGGGCTCGGCTGGTACAGCTTCGATCATCACGGGGTCCACTTCATCGGACTGGTCAACGTCGCGAATGCCAAATCAGGTAGCGGCGATGGCGGCTTGGGTGTGATTGGAGCGGAACAACTGGCCTGGCTGAAGAAGGACGTGGCGGCCTTAAGCGATAGCACGCCGATCGTCGTCTTCGCACACGTCCCGCTGTGGTCGGTCTATGAGAAATGGGGTTGGGGTACGAGTGATGCTGAGCAAGCGTTGAAGCTGCTGAGCCGGTTTGGTTCGCTCACCGTTCTAAATGGTCACATTCATCAGGTGATGCAGAAGGTGGAAGGCAACGTCGTCTTTCACACGGCTCGCTCCACCGCGTTCCCTCAATCGGAACCTGGTCAAGGAAGTCCGGGACCAATGCGAAACCTACCGGCAGGGAAGCTGAAATCGGCTCTCGGGATCTCGGTAGTTTCGTACACCGAAAATCGAGGCTCGCTGGCCATCGTCGATTCCACGATTGGCTGAATGACCGTGCGCGATAATGCCCGTTCTGGATTTCAGGTGGGGTGCCACTGGTGGCAGCTCTGGGCCACCAGTGTCTTCGCGTCGCTGCAATCGCTTTGATCGGTGACGAGCGTATGCAACATGCAGCGTCACCACGCGTTGTTTACTCGTCGACACATCGGCAAGACACTGGCAACGCAAAGCCGTCCCCAGTGGCACCCGAAATCATGATTCTCGCAAGCAGAATCACGCTCGCTCTTTTCGCGTTGGCGGCGACTGAAAACTGAGCGGACAAGCATATTGAAGGGCGGCGATTGTGATCGTCGCCGGTCTCTGCAAATTCACCACCCTTGAAAAGGGCGACCTTTGATGAAGTTCTTATTATTCCTGGCGGCCATGTGTTTTGCCATGTGTGTGGGATTCCACACCGAACTCGCACAATCGTCTCCAAATCCTCGAGTTCGAGATCTTGGAAACGACGTGCGAAACCTATTCGCGACCAAGTGTGCTGGCTGTCACAACGCCGAGATCGGGAAGCCTGAAGGCCGTTTCGGCTATGTGCTGAATCTCCAAAAAGTCGCTGCCAACCCGGAACTGGTGATCCCGCCGAAGGCATCAGAATCTGAACTGTGGTTGCTGATCCAAGATGGCGAGATGCCTCCTGCCGATTCGCCCTTTGGCAAGCTTGATGCGGCGCAGAAGCAGCTTGTCCGCGACTGGATTGCCGCAGGGGCACCGCAACCGTTGAACACTCGCAAATTGCGACAGCAGCCCGTGAGCCCAAAAACGAACCACTGATTGAGGCTGATTTATTTCACACCGATCACCATCGAATCTGGCCCACTCAAATGCTCGACACGTGTTTCCTTGAAGCCAGCCTCGCGCATCCAGGCCTGACCATCGGCACCCGTGTAGTCGAACCCACCGCGAGTTTCGATCAGCATGTTCAGACTCATCAGCAAGCCAAAGGCGTTCTGCTTGCGCTCGTCGTCAATGATGGCTTCGAAGAGCAGCAATGCCCCGCCCGGCGGCAGCGCGTCGTATGCCTTGCCGATCAGCATCTTTTTTGTTTCCAAGTCCCAGTCGTGCAGAATATGTCCCATGACTATGACATCCGCCTTCGGAAGCGGCTCTTTGAAGAAGTCGAGGGAAGCGAAATGGAGTCGCTCTTGCAAGCCGTGAGTTGCGACGTATTTTTCGAAGATCGGCCCGACGATGGGCAGGTCCGCTCCCGTTCCCTTCAAGTGCGGATGAGTCTGGGCCAGGACCACGGGGAGCCCACCTTGAGCCGCCCCGACATCGACGAATGTTTGATACTGCGACCACGGAAACTTCTGAGCGATCGCGCGGGCAATTCCCAGGCTGAGGCCCGTCATGGCAGACAGAAACTGCTCCAGGCGTTTGGGGTCACTGTACAACGTATCAAACAGGTCGCCGCCATGCTTGGCTTCGTTCTGTGGCAGGCCGGTTTTCAGTCCTTCGGTCAAATCGCCCCAGAAGCGATACAGACGAGCACTCATCATCTCCAGCATGCCGCCAACGTAAGTTGGCTTGGCACGGTCGAGATAAAGTTCAGTCGCGGGCGTGTTGCTGTAGACGCCTTGTTCGCGTTTGAGCATCCCCAGCGCGGTCAATGCATCGAGGAAATCCCGTGTGCCGCGTTCATGCAGATTAAGTCGAGTCTGCACCGCTTCCAGTGCCAGCGGCCCCTTGGCCAACTCGGTAAACAACCCCAGTTCCACCGCGCTCAACAAAGTCTTGGAACCCCAATATCCAAAGCCCAATTGCATAATTGCGTCGGGCGTTATTTCCGGTCCCATCGTCGTTCTCCTTAACTGACAGGTTCCTGTGGCGCGTTCGGTTTGATGGCAACATTGAAGTCGCAGGAACGCAATGTGAATGATCTTAAGTGACTCGCAGTGAATCGGCCAGATCACGGCAAGTAGGTGCGCCAGACTGGATGAGTGATCTTCTGCCTCGCCGGGTGCGGTTGTTGGTGGCCCGCACTCTGCATCTGCGGACGCCCTGGTCCACCGCCCTCAAAGTCTTCACCAGCACTTTTCAGGCCTACCTTTGTCGGTGCCAATTCAACTGTCAGTAAACATGCACTTTTTTGAGGAAAACCGCCAAAAACAGGGCTGTTTTGTCCCCCAATGTCAAAAACTGTCCTGGGGTGTCAAAATTTGTCAGTGAAATCTGCGGAAATAGTTCCCAAGTTTTCCAAACACCGTCTTGATCAGCGCACCACAAAACGGACAATCAGGGTGACGACAATAGTCGCAGGTGTACCGTAACCAACGGACACGCCTCTGGGCCGCTCTCTTAGCGGAAGATCAGAGGTCCCTGTTCCTCAATTGATGACAACGAAGATCAAGCTGCCCACCTTCTACCTGAGCGGGGCGGCGTAAGCCCCCTGGCCCAACAACACACAACCCTGCTTTCAATGCAGGTTCGCAACACAACTTGATTAATGCACCTCCGCACAGCTCAACGGCCGCGTCGGCCCTTACCTGTTTGGAACTGACTGCACCCGGAAAGAAGAACGTGACCACATGACGACCCACTGTCACACCACCAATCAAGGCCCAATCGCCAGATTGGCCTCGAGCGCTAATGCCAGCGATCTCTGTCACTTTTCTGTCCGCAACACTGCGTTTCCCCGTGAAAAAACTGTCACCCCCCCCAAAACCCTGCCATGGACTGACAAATTCTGCCAAATCGTAAGGAAACTCAGCGCGACGATCCCTGCACACCTCCACTTCTGCCTTCATCTGGTGAGAAAGAACAGATGAACGCACAATGATTGAATCCCCGCTCTGGCGAATTCGGACTGTCAATCGCGGACGTCATTGCGGGTCGGCAGCAAGCAATGTCTTCGCTTTGACATTGTCCCCGGGGATCGGTGAAATAGCCTTTTAAGAACTTAAAGTTGCGAATGGAGTCTTTGATGCATCGACAGTGGCGAATCGCTTCGCACGACGAAACGCGAGTCCGCGAATTAAGTGCTCGACTGCGGATTGCCCCGCTGCTGGCGCAGGTGATTGTCGCGCGAGGCTGTGCGACCGCTGAGGCGGCGACGCAATATCTCGCGAAAAAGCTGGTCGATTTGCACGATCCCGAGAAGTTGCCCGGGGTGAGTAAGGCTGCGGATTGCATTGTCGCGGCAGTCCACGCGGGTCGTCGCATCACGGTGTATGGCGACTACGATGTCGATGGAGTGACTTCAACCAGTCTGCTGTGGCACTGCCTGCAACTGACCGGAGCCAATGTCGACTACTACATCCCCAGTCGATTGGAAGAAGGCTACGGACTGAACTGCGACGCCATTCGGCAGCTTCATGCGGAAGATCCTGCGCGATTGGTTGTGACGGTCGATTGCGGCATCACAAGTGTTGCGGAAGCGGCGCTGGCTCGCGAATTGGGGTTGGAGCTGATCATTACCGATCACCACCAGTTTGCGGATTCCCTTCCGGTCGATACAGTGCTGGTTCATCCTCGTCTGCCCGGTGAATATCCGTTCGGTGAACTTTGTGGAGTCGGTGTCGCCTTCAAACTCGCCTGGGCCATCTGTGCTCGTTTGGGTGACGGCAAGAGAGCGTCGCCAAAGATGCGTGAGTTTCTGCTCAGCGCGATCGGCCTTGCGGCGATTGGAACGATTGCCGACGTTGTTCCTTTGATTGACGAGAACCGCGTCCTCGTTCATTTCGGTCTGGCCAGCCTGATCGAGCGATCAAGTCCCGGCTTGAAAGCATTGATGAAGGTGGCTGGGCTGTCGGAACGCCCCGCACTGCAAGCGGAAGATATCGCCTTCGCCATCGCACCTCGAATCAATGCTGCGGGTCGTTTGGGACAAGCGCGACTGGCTGTGGAACTATTAACGACCAGTGATGTAGAGCGGGCAACGGCGCTGGCAACATATCTCGACGAACTCAATCGCAACCGGCAGACGGTTGAACGGCGAATGTTGAAGCAGGCGAAGGAACTGGTCGCCGAGCGTCCCGAATGGCAGGATCAGCGAGCTTTGGTATTGGCTCACGAGGAATGGCACCCCGGAGTGATTGGTATTGTGGCCAGCCGGGTGGCCGAACACTTCCAGCGACCTGCGATCATGATCTCGATCCACGGCGTCAATGGACTTGCTCAAGGAAGCGGTCGATCGTTCGCGGGATTCAATCTGCACTCGGGACTCAGCGCCTGCCGTCATCTGCTGGTTGGATTCGGTGGCCACCACGCCGCAGCAGGACTGAAAATCGAGCCGACAGGGATCGATGCCTTTCGCGTCGCGTTCAGTCAATTCGTGGCCGAAAACCATCAGGTTCTGCCTGGTCAGGCGGAGTTGGCGATCGATGCGGAAATCCGGCTGGCCGATCTAAATCTTAAGTCGATTTCGGACTTGGAACGATTGGGACCATTTGGGGCCCATAACTCTCGTCCCGTGTTTGTGGCCAGCAATGTCACGCTGGTCGCGGCCAAGAAGATGGGGGAAGGCGAACGACATCTTTCGCTTCAAGTTCGGCAGTTCGGTGAATCGATTCGCGGGGTGGCATTCGGCAAAGGGGAATGGGCCGACGAAATGAATCAAGTTGCCGGGGCAATCTCGATCTGTTTCCAACCGACGATCAATCGCTTTCAAGGACGCGAAAAAGTCGAGTTTCAACTGTTGGATTGGCACCCCGCAGAGACCCCATGATGCCAAGTCGATGTGGTTGGATGTCTGTACGCTTGTCGCTGAATTGACCATAGTTGGTAGTGATCACTGTCTGGAATTCCCTTCTGAGCTTCATTTCATGCATCCCGTCCGGATTGGACATTACCTGATCGATCGCAAGATCGGCGCTGGCGCGATGGGGACCGTCTATGTCGGCATCCATGACGAGACCAAGCAGCAGGCCGCGATCAAAGTACTGCCCGCATCGCTCGCTCGCGAAGAGGGCTTCGTGATGCGATTCAATCGAGAAATCGAAGCGATTCGTCGTCTGAGCCATCCCAATATCGTCAAGTTTTTTGAGAGTGGCACGGACGACAACGAGACCTACTACTATTCGATGGAGTACATCGAGGGGGACACGCTGACAGGTCGCTTGCGTCGCGACCGGCGAATTCCCTGGCAAGAAGCGATTTCGATGACGATCCAAATCTGCGCCGGATTGAAGCACGCGCATGATGTGGGAGTCGTTCATCGAGATTTGAAGCCGTCGAATCTGCTGATTGCCAACGACGGCACGATCAAGATCGCCGACTTTGGTGTTGCGCAGGTGTTCGCAGCCGAACAACTGACTATAACAGGCGCGATCATTGGAACTGCCGAGTTCATGTCTCCAGAGCAAGTAGAGGGGCGTCGCGCGGATCGTCGCAGCGACATCTATTCGCTGGGGGCCGTCCTGTACACCATGCTGGTTGGTCAGCCACCGTTTGCCAGTGGTTCTCCTGCCGAGATCATGCAAAAGCAACGGTTTGGCACCTTCGATCCACCACGTAATTATGTGCCCGAGATTCCTTCCTGGCTGAATGACATTGTCTGCCAACTGCTGGAAAAAAGCCCGGACAAGCGGCTGCCAGATGCCTACGTCGTGTCACGCCGACTGCAAGAGGTGGTAAGAAAAGTTGAACTGAAGAATTCAGAACCAGAAGTCATCCTGCATTCCGATGCCGAAACGGGATTGGCTCATCCCGTTGCCGCGGGGGGCAACATGGGCGCGACATTCGTTCGCGACTTGATGCGAGCTCATAGCGATCGCGAAGAACCGACGACAATTCTGGAGCGGATGTTCAACAACACCTGGGTGTTGTTGACGATGCTGACACTGGTGATCGGCGGATTGTGGTGGTTTTTGTCCAAGGCTGATGATGCGACGAACAATGCCGTGACCGGTCCCGGGCCTGGATCGGAACCAGAGCGAATTCTGCAGGCCGCTCGCTGGAAATGGAAAACAGGCGACGCCGCCGGAGCCAAGCGTCAGTTGGAATCGTTGCGGGCAATCCTGGCTGGCGATGACAGCCATAAACCGACTGTTCGGGCAGTCGATAAATTGCTTTCTACAATCCGCAACCAGCGTCCGACGTACTCGCAAGCATTCATCCAGGAAGCTTTAGACCGGGCGATTTCGTTGGAACGAACTGATCCAATACAAGCCAAATCGATTCTCAGCAGTGTCATTTATCTCTATGAATCGGATCGCTCGTTAAGCGATCACATCGCCAGAGTAAGAACGCGCCTGGAAGCGCTTGAAAAAGTTTTGGGGCAGGAATCGGGACCGATGCCGGAACTCGACAACATGAGCAACTCGATCTCCGAACCGGCTAAGCCGGATGGCTCAGTTTCACCAAGCGCGAGTGAAGAAGCATCACCGAAGGAGGCGAGTGGAGCGCCCTGAGTGTGGCGACCATCGTTCAGATGGTCATCGCGGTAAAGCCGCCATCGACAAGGAGATTGTGACCGGTCAAGAAGCTGCCAGCCGTCGGAGATGCGAGCAACAAGAGGCCCCCGGCAAGCTCTTCGGGTGATCCGAATCGAGCCATGGGCGTATGGCGCATGATGTTTTCAACACGATCGGGTGTCAGCACTTTTTTGTTTTGCTCGGCGGGAAAAAAGCCGGGCGACAAGGCATTGACCCGAATCCCCTTGGTGGCCCATTCACGGGCCAGGTTTTGAGTCAGGCTGAGCACTGCTGCCTTGGAAAGTGAATACGTGTAGACGCGTGAGAGTGGCGGTCCGGCACTCACGGACGCGATGTTGACGATCGAACCCTTAGTCCCGCGTTCCAACATGTACTTGCCGACAACCTGACAGGCCAGGCGAACTCCGCGAAGATTCACATTGAGGATACGTTCCCATTCCTCCTCTGTGATCTCGAGGAACGGTGTCGCCGAGTTGACGCCGGCACCATTCACCAGCACGTTGGCTTCGCGGCCGGTCGATCGCAAATGGGCAACCAAGCCATCCAGCCCGCTTTTTGATGTCGCATCACACGAGAAGTACTCCGCCGAACCACCTGCCTGCTGAATGGTGCGAACCCGCTCGTGCCCGTTATCGTCATTGCGACCGACGACCACGACGTGAGCCCCGGCTCCCGCCAGCGCATCACAAAACGCTCCGCCCAGGGTTCCGGTTCCTCCAATGACGACTGCAGTCAAACCATCCAAGCCAAACATGTTCTTCAAATAGTCTGCGGAAGACATTGATGCGGATCCCCAAGGTGCGACCAAACGGTCGAAATTGATCCATCTAGTTTCGGGCAGAATGGGATCAGATTCAAGTGGGGACCGATCGCTGGCGCGTAGACCATTGTTCGACCCATCTCAATACACCGAAATTGCGGCCTAGATGACCTTCGGCGTCGCGGAGATTCGTGTTGGCGGCGCATCGACGGCAGGACTTCGATGTCACCAATTTGCCAACGCGATGCGGCGACCCGCCGGTGGACTACAAGCGCCGACGTGGCGGTTCGGGTTGCACCGCCAACGGAAGTTCGTTCGAAGATGACACGCAGTGCAGGCTTGCCAGGGTTCTCAGGAACAATCGGTTCTGGCTGACAACCGGCGCGGTGAAGATCCCCTCGCCGATGGGGATTTCTGCGACCAGTTCCCCTCGCCCTCCCAAGCGGATCACGAAGACTTTTCCTTCTTCGTTACAGCAGTACAGGTATTGACCAGCAATCACCGGAGAGCATGAGATCGTGCCTCCCAAACGGCGTTTCCATTGCAGTTGGCCACTACCGGCTTCTAGACAGGCGAGCACACCGTCATCCGTGATCGTGTACAAGCGTCCATCGTGAACGAGAGGGGATAGCTCGGCTCCGGCGGACTTGTTGCTTTGCCAAACAAGATGTGTATTAGTCACATCACCGGAACCGTCGGCGCGGATGCAGAGTAACTCTTGTTGAGGGAATGTCGCCGAGGCGTACACGCAGTGTTCGTCGAACGCCACCGAATTAGCGACACGGTCCGCCGACCACTTGCAAGTCCAGAGGGAGTTTCCGGTGAGCGGGTCGTACGAAGCAACCTGATCTTTGCCCGCCATCAGCAACTGATCGCGGCCAGCGATGTGTGCGACGATCGGTGTCCCAAAACTGTCAGCCTCGGGACGAAGGACTCTCCAGACGATTTCTCCTGTCTGACGATGAAGCGCCGTGAGATGACTCGCACCGACAAGCCGATTGATTCGAGCGCCTTTATTGTCGGCCGCGATGATCACCAGGGACTTGTAGATTGCTGGAGAAGAACTATATCCCCACTTCGAAAAATAAGGCCCTGCTTCACGCTTCCAGACGATTCGTCCACTCAAATCGGTCGCTGTCACCCACAGTCCTCCATTGACTGCAGCCGCCAGATAGATGTGTGTTCCGTCGCAGGCAGGTGTCGTTGACACCTGTGAGCTTCGCGCTGGCAGAGATAATATTCCGCCCTGATGCAGTTGGGATTGCCACTGCAAACGACCTGATGCGTGATCGACGCAGGCCAATGAAATCGATTCTCGCGCCGTATCGATGACGGGCAGAAACAATTTCTCGCCCCAGACGCAAAGCGCGGTGCGACCGCGACCGGAAATCGACGCAACCCAACCATTGTCACTTTCACCGGGCAACCATTGCGCCGGTGGGTTGGCGAGCGGAGCGGTATTGGATTGGCTGGTTCCCCGAAACCAGGGCCAATCGCCCGGCCCGGGATGTGCGTCCATCATCGCAAAATTCACAGACTCTTTCGCGCGATTGACTTCGCGCACGCCTGTATTGCGGAGTGTCGCCAACAGAAGTAGTCCCAACAGCGCGATCGCCGCCAGAACTCGAAAATTTCGCAACAAACTCATCATCACGACAGCCTCCTGCTGTCTAATCGCGCGCTCAGTCTCTGAGGTATCGGGTCATTCATTGAGTGGATTCTGTATTCGATGCAAATCGTCAATCCGCAAGAGATCAGGCGGCCGCCGCGGGGGCGTCCCACAATTGCTGATAGACAGGACAGGCGGCTTGAAGTTCGCTGTGAGTCCCGGTCGCAACAACTCTTCCATGATCCAGCACGACAATCCGCGACACGTATTCCAACAGGGCAGGCGAGAGCGTATGAGTAATAATCACAGCGGTTCGGCTGTGAACAAATTCCTTCAACGCAGAATGAATCAGGACTTCACTTTCCGCATCGATTGCCGATGTCGGTTCGTCGAGGATCAGCAATCGAGGATCTCTTAAGATGGCGCGTGCCAAAGCAACGCGTTGACGCTGGCCGCCCGAAAGCTGGCGGCCTCCTTCGCCGACGGGAGTTTTCAGTCCCAGCGGCTTCTGGTCCGCAAAATCAAGGACATGAGCTCGACGCGCGGCTTCGCGGACTTCTTGATCAGTGGCAGACGGATTCCCATAGCGGATATTTTCGGCGATGGTGTCGTCAAACAGGAGGACTTCCTGGGGAACGATGGCGATTTGATCTCGCAGGTCGTGCAGCCGTGCTTGTCTGATATCCAGGTCGTCGAACAGAACTGTCCCTTCGTCTGGATCTTGAAATCGGGGCAGCAAGCCCACCAGTGTCGATTTCCCCGAGCCGTTGCTGCCGACGACAGCGACGGTTTCACCAACCTCAATCTTCAGACTCAAGCCGTTTAGAACGCGGCCGCGTTCCAGCGTTTTGTCGCCGTCGGCTCGCGCATAGCTGAAATGGACATCGCGAAATTCGACGCTACGTTCGAGGGGGGGCAACCACTGCGGCGATTCGTTGACCGCAACCAATGACTCTTGATCCAAGCGTTTCAGAACTTGCTCAGCCAGGGTACCTGACTGGCGAATGATGTTGTAGAACTTTGAAAACTTGCGGACTGGATCGATGACCCCTGCCAGCAGGGCGTAAAATGTCGCCAATTCCTCCATCTTGGGAGGAAGAGTGGCCAGCCTGATTCCCCAGATCGAGGTGACCTGTCGCAGTGCGAGAAACGCCGCCGGCATTAGCACCGCAAGGACGGCAAACACGGTCAGGATTTCAACCGCAGCACCGCTGGCCGCATCAACTCTGTGGAGTCGCATCACCTGCATGAAGTACTCGCGATTGCGGCGGTGAAACATTCGCCGATGGAAGCCGCTCTGTCCGAAGACGATGACGGCCCGGATGTTGATGAATGTCTCTTCCAGCGATTTGAACAATCGGCCCACGCCATCAATCATCCGGCGAGTCGCACGACGCAAACGCTGGCCAAACAAATGAATCATCCAACCCGCGATGGGCAGGAAGACCAGCAGCAAGATCGTGAGTTGCCAATTGATGTAGAACATCCCGGCCAGGCAGGCGATGGCCTTCAAGGGCTCGCGAACGATTCGTCCGCCCAACTCGCCAAGACCGTATGAGAGACCCTGCAAGGTATACGTGAAGTCCGTCATCAACTTTGGCGTGCCATTCAAGGCGATCGTTTGAGGGTCTAGTTTGAGGGTCTTGCGAAACATGGCCTGGCGAAGATCGATCACGATCAGTTCGGCCACGCTTCCTGCCAGGTAATCCTGAAAGAAGCTGCACAGTCCGTTCAAAAGGGCCACCGCCAGCACCAATCCGAACATCACCGTGAAGAGTTGAAACGGATCTGTCGGCAACTTGGACAGGACATTTGCTTCGAAACTGCTGTACAGCCAGACACGAAAAGATTGCGACTTCTGCCAGTTCTGTTCACGACGAATCTCGTTCCAGATCTGCAACCGCTCTTTCATCCGCGACCGGGAACCGTCTTCTGGCAACGCATTCAGGTTGTCGTCGAGAGTCTTTAAGTTCGCAGCATGCTGGCTGATTCGAGTCGATGCATCTTCGATCTCGTGTCGAACATAGTTTCCGAGAGATTTGTGCTCGCCAAACATCACGGTCAATGGAAACGAGAGCGCGAGTTCAGCACTCCAGAGCGCGGCCGCCAATACACCGAACAGCAGCGACCACGCCAAGCGGCGCCAGTACGGATAGACAAATGATAAAAGCCGACCCCAAGTCTGCACGACGCTTCGCATCCCTGCTGTATGTAGTGCGCTCCGCACACCGATTGTCGCTGCTGGGTGCCTGACGAGACTTCCAGCCGGGCGTATTACAGAACAAATCCGAAGGACCGTCCAGAGCAGTCAAAATGGGGCGGAATAAGCAAAGAGGCGGTCTGGGCGATTGGCGGAGCGCCGGCGGACGTCGTGTTCATCTTGACGGTCGCATTAGAGGTGGGATACATCCCCCTTCATGCGTAGCCTATTCGCGATCTTTTGTGGATTAGCTCTCATCCTGGCACCTTTGCGCGCCGTATGGGGATGGACCGAGGAACGCCAACTGGGGTCGTATTTGATTCGATCCGAGTTCGCTCTACGGGACGTTCAAGGCTTAGTGGACGACTTGGGCGATCTGCAATCCGACATCGAGCGACAACTGGGGCTGAAATGTGAGCCCGGCGAGATTCAAATCCATCTGTTCAAGAGCAAGTGGAGCTACAACAGCTACTTGAGTAAGCGAGTTCCGGAAGGTACGAAACGACAGGCGTTATTCGTGCAAGGGACTGACGCAGGAAGGGTTTACGCGTATCGACACTCGGGGTTGGATACCGATGTCCGGCACGAGACAACTCACGCTTTGCTACACACGGCCCTTCCCTATGTGCCGATCTGGCTGGACGAAGGATTGGCCGAGTATTTTGAGCCGTCGCCAGGTCTGCGTGAGAAAGGAAACGCTCATCGCGGCGAGTTGCAATGGGCTATCAAACTTGGTTGGCGACCATCGCTCGAAAAGCTGGAAGGCAAGCGAACTCAAGCTGAGATGGGAAAGAATGATTACCGCGATGCCTGGGGCGTGATGCATTTCGTACTGCACGGGCCGCCTGAGGCTCGCGAGGCCTTGGCCAAGTACTTTGAGGAAGTCCAATCGGGCAAAGCACCGATGCCGCTCAGTCAGCATCTGCGCCGCCGGATTCCGAACTTCGAGCAAGCAGTGATCGATCATCTGAAGTGACCACTTTGTCAAAACCACCAATTGAGTGATTAATGACCAGTCATTGGCCTATGACTTGCACAATTGGGTTTGCCAGATTCTTGTGTCTCAGCTACTGTTAGCGCGTTCGGCCGCCAAGGGATGGTTGGCAGGAGTCAACGCGGTGTGCGTCGCGATGGTCGGAGGGAGTTTGCAATGGCCTGCTGTGTCAATATGTTTGGATCGTTACGGATGCGTCTTGTCTCTTTCGTCCTGCCAGCAACAGTTTTGCTGATCTGCGGATCCAGTCGTGGCGGCGACGACAAGATTCCGTTGACTGCCCGCGCCGAAGCTGGATCGAGCAGTGTTGGATCCGAGCAGGATGTCCCGACTCCACCGATCGACAAGCAGCATCCCCTCTTTCTACCGCTTCAAGAGGCCTATAAGTCCCGAATATCACTCAAAAACGTGAAGGACTATCAAGCCGACTTCACGAAGAAAGAGTTAATGGGTCGCCGGTTGCTGACGACCAACATGAACTTGAAACTTCGTCAAGAACCGTTCAGCGTTTACTTGAAGTTCGTGAATCCGAACGCAGGCCGCGAAGTGATCTATGTCCAAGGACGAAACAAGAACAATTTGATCGTTCACGAAGTCGGGATCAAGTCGATTGTTGGCACACTCGAGCTACCACCGACTGGCCCGGATGCCATGTCTGACAACAAGTATCCGGTTACCATGATCGGCTTGAAGACGATGCTGGATAAGGTCATCAAACAATGGGAAACCGAGGGGAAGCTTGGGGAAGTGAAGACGCAGAAATACCCCGACGCTAAATTGCCGAGCGGTGAAGAATGCGTCGCGTACGAATCACTGCATCCGACACCACGCGAAGAGTTCCCCTACCATATCACTCGTCTGTGGATTGAGAAAAAGAGCAATCTGGCGATTCGCGTGGAGCAGTTGGGGTTCCCTCAACGAAACGACAAGACGCCGCCCATCGTTGAGGAATACACCTACAGCAAGCTCAAGATCAACGTCTCGCTAAGCGACCGTGATTTTGACAAAAAGAATCCCGGTTATGCCTTTCCCTGACCGCGCCGAAATCCAGGTTGCCGAATCGGTTCAGTCGGTTCGCGATGCGGTCAGCCGCGCTAAGTGGTCCGGCCATCGAGTTGGATTTGTCCCGACGATGGGGGCCTTGCATGTTGGACACGTCAGTCTGATCGAGCGCGCTCGTAGGGAATGTGGGTACGTTGCAGTCAGTATCTTCGTCAATCCAACGCAGTTTGGTCCCAACGAAGATTTCAATCGTTATCCCCGTCCGCGCGATGCCGATTTGGCGATGTGTCGCGACGCAGGGGCGGATCTTGTTTTCTACCCTACCGTTGAAACAATGTATCCTGTGGGCCATCGAACTTTTGTGGAAGTGGCTGGTTTGTCGGAGATCCTGGAAGGAGCCATCCGACCTGGCCATTTCCGTGGAGTCACGACCGTGGTGACGAAGCTGTTCAATATCGTCCAAGCGGATCGAGCCTACTTCGGACAGAAAGATTATCAGCAGCAATCGGTCATTCGCGTCATGGCACGCGAGCTCGACATGCCGACGGATGTTGTCACCTGCGAAACCATTCGCGATCCTGACGGTTTGGCCCTGAGCAGTCGCAATGCTTATCTGAGCGAGTCGGAACGAAAGTCGGGACTGGCATTATCGCGAGCTTTAAGGCTTGCTGAGCGTCTGGCTGGTGAAGGTGAACTGGACATTCCGACGCTGGAGTCGGCAATGCGGAATGAACTGGAAAATACCCCCGGCGTTACGCTGGAATATGCTGTGATCGTCAATCACGAATCCATGAGAGAGTTGACTGCCGCAGAGCCCAGGATGGTTGCTCTGGTCGCCGCTCGTGTCGGATCGACCCGGTTAATTGATAATATGATTCTACGGCTTCCCAGTGGAACCATTACTTAGCAGGATGCGCTCATGCGTCAGATACTGTTCCAGATTCCACTCGACCAACCGCTCGATCTCGGATCGCTGGGGAAAGTCTACCTGTTTGGCGTCGGCCTGCTGCTGTTGCTGTGGTCTGCCCTGGGTATCTGGCTGCTTGTCTCTCGCATTCGGCAGAAGACCGCGTTCAATATCGAGGATGTCTGGAGCGTCGGTCGCTGGATCGTAGGTGCCGTCTTGATTCTCGCCGCGCCTCAGTTGGGGGCATGGTTGCGAGTTAACGGCTCGGAGCCATTCAAAGAGGGGCTGCCGATTTTTGGTTATGGATTTATGTTGTTTGTTGCAGTCGCTGTCGGAGGCTGGTGGGCTGCTTTACGAGCACAACGCGAGCATCTTTCCAGCGATCGAATCTGGGATCTGGCCTTCTGCCTGTTCATCTCCGGGATCGCGGGGGCACGTCTGTTCTATCTGATCGAATACCGAGATCGCGTCTTTCAGGATGTCACGACGGTTCCGCAGTTTGTGGTCACAGTGCTCAATCTTTCCAGCGGCGGCATCGTCCTTTATGGCGGCTTGATTGCGGCTGCGGTTGCGTTCTTCGTGTATTGCGGTGTGAACCGCATCCGTCCGCTCGCGATGCTGGACATTATCACCCCCTCCATTTTCCTGGGAATCGGATTCGGGCGAATCGGTTGCTTCCTGAACGGCTGCTGCTATGGCGGCCCCTCGGACCTCCCTTGGGCAGTCAGTTTTCCACGAGACAGCGCCACGTTTGGGGCACTTGTCGAAAAAAAGCTGCTCTCTCCCGCTGCGGCCTGCACTCCACCGCTGCATCCGACACAACTTTATAGCGCGATCGATGGCTTTGTGATCGCAGCGCTGACGGCTTGGTATTTCAGCCGGCGCCGGCGCAATGGAGAAGTGTTCGCGATCGGACTGTTTATCTATCCGATCACGCGATTCCTGATCGAGTTCATCCGCAACGACGAGCCCGGGTTGTTGGGGCCGAAGCTGACGATTGCTCAGTGGATCAGCATAGGCATGTTCGCAATCGCCCTCGGATATATGACTTGGCTCAGCCGTCGACCGGCGGTTCGCGAGCCAATTTGTTCGCTGCCTGATCCAAAGTCGGACAGTGCCGGCTCGGGAGTCGTTCGAGCTCAGCCCGTGCGATGACTTCTTGAATTCGATGCCACCGAAGCACCGTCGCAGGCAGAAGAACCGTCAAAGTCGGACTCCGCGAACTTTCGAAACCGGGTCCAATCGGCTCGAATTCCCGGGAACTTTCGACCGATTCTGGTCGTCGAAAGAGTCGGTGATCGTGAACGCGCCGTCCGGCCAAACGCTGATTGAATAGCACCGGGCTGGTCGGCGAGACGGCTTTGGATAGCTTGTCGAGCGGTATCAGCATCGATTGTGGCAGGCATTGGGGTTGGCTGAAGATGCTCAGGACATCGCGCAAGAGGCGTTCGTCAATGCCTTTGAGAAGCCGGCGCGCTTCAAGGGGCAGGCGGCGTTTACTCGTGGCTATTCCGAATTGTTCTAAACGCGGCGACCAGTGCGAGAAGAAAGACGCGACGAATGTCTGCTTCGGTGGAATCGCGACGCGAAGACAGCGGATTGGATCCGTCGGACGAAAATCCGACGACGGAACCTTCGGGTGCTCTGGATGTTTCGGACCGGCGCCGTCTGGTGTATCAGGCCTTAGCCGAACTTTCGGACGAATTCCGAACGGCACTGGTGCTAAAGGAAGTGGATGGGATGAGTTACGAAGAGATTGCCGAAGTCATCGAAGTGCCGCCTGGAACGGTGCGCAGCCGCATTCACCGAGCTCGGGTTGAGCTTCGATCGAAGCTGGCACTTCTGCTGAAACCCGAACTGTTATGAAATTGAAATCTCCAGGACAAGTCTCGCTCGATTTTCTGAAGTCTACTATTGTGACGCGTTAGGGTGGCCGGATCGTTCGGCAGGAAGAAACGAGTACCATGAATCCGCAGGTTCCCGATGAATTGATCTCGGCCTATTTTGACGGCGAAGTATCGCCTGTTGAACGGGCCGAGGTTGAGCGCCTGCTGACCGGCAACGACGATGCGCGGCGTGCGCTTAACGAAACAGCGCAGTTGTCCGCTTTGCTTCATTCGTTTCCTCGGGAAGCCGCGCCGGTCGAATTGGCCGCCAATGTCTTGCGCCAGACAAACCTGATTCCTTTGCCTCCGCTGCCGTCGCCCGCCTCGGCAACAAAAACTTCGGCGCAGAATGTCTGGCGGGATTGGAAAGCCGGGTTTGCCGGTGCCGCAATCACGGCCGCAGCGATGTGTTTGATTATTGTCTTGAATACCAACCACAGTCACGAGGAAGCAAGGTCGGCAGTTTTGACGGGGCTCCATGTTGAAATGCCCTCCGCTCCCGTGCGACCCCATGCCGCAACGCCTGCGGAACCGATAGTCGCTATGGACGATCGTGAGATGCTGTCGCGAAAGTCCGGCGCAGGTGACTCATTCGGAACGGAACTAGACTTAGGTCAGGACGTTGACGCGTCTGCCAAACAGGCCTCAACAGTCCCCGTTCCGAAGTCCATATCACGCGGACGTGCCTTATCAGAAGGAGAGGCTTTGGAGCCACCTGCAATGTCTGCGGCGATGTCGGATTCCGCCGCGACGGTGGATACGAATCAAGCAGCACGGCCTGATGCTCAGGCCTTCGGATTCAATGAACTTGGCCAGTCGAACGAAGAGTTCGTGCGTGGGCTGAGGGAAGGCAAGGTCTACGTCGTGACGCCACAGCCAGCAGATCCCGATAGCAACGTCGCTGTTGTCTATTTTGAAGTCGTCGATATCGATCGTGGTGCGGCGACCGTGCAAGTCCTGCTCAAGAAGAACTCCATCGAGGCGAGGTCCGTCAATAATGATGCTCAGCCAATGCAAGATGATTTGGTCATGATTTATATCCGTGCAGATGGCGACAAGCTGGCAAAGACACTGAAAGACGTTGATCAGCATCGAGATTTGATTTCCAATTGGACGGCTCTGGCACCATTGCAACTCGCTGCTGGCGGCGAGGTAGCCGCACCCCAAGTTCAGCAGAAGAATCTTGCCGTTCGTGGTGCGCCTGCCGACAAAGAAAAGAAGCCTGAGCAATCAGGAGGTCTTTCAGAATCCGATTCGGACATGCCGGAAGCTCAGGTGGTGCTGGAGGCTTACGCACAAAGAAACGGTTTCGCGAATTCGCCCATGTCGAATCCAATCGCAAATTCCAACGGACTGTTTGGGGGAAATCGCGACGGATCCGAGAACCAGAAACGTCAGCAGATGGCGAATTCCCGACGGGAAACAAGCAAAGCCGACTTCGCTCAGCGAGCCGGAAATGCCATTGAGAATCAGGGGCAGTCAAATCAGTTGACACGCAATGAATTCGGATACGACTACATCCGCTTGAACAACTCGCTGGCGGTGAATAACGGAACGATCTCGAATCAATCCGTTACGTCTCAATTGAATCCACTTCGCGCGGAACCTCGCTCTCAAGTCTCCGTGAGCGATTCGAAAAAAGTTGCCGCGAATGATGCCAACAACAGTCGTGCCTTGCGAATGCTGTTTGTACTCCATCCGCAATCAGCAGGGATGCCGGGACAGGCCTCTCCCGCCCCCGCGAAAGCGCCTTGATCGACCGATTTGCTCGAACTTGTGATCCGATGATGCCCGCGAGTAGCCTACGTGATTGCTTGCGGGCTTTTTCATTTTGAATTGGTTCGCTGAATGATCCGGGACGGTCGACACGCTCCTACAAAGTCAGTGATTCCCCATGAACTTGTTAACAACGGCAACACCAGAACAATGTGGTCTTGATCCCCAGCGCTGGAATACGGCGTTGGCTGTCGTCCGCGATTGGACGGACCGAACCGACCGAGTTCCCGGCGTTGCGTTGCTCGTTGGTAGGAATGGGATGACACCCGGCACGCAGTTCTTCGGTCGACAACGTGTCGGCGCGAATTCACCGCGACTGCATCATGATGCCATCTTTCTGATCGCGTCGATTACGAAGCCGATTGTCGCCATGGGTGCGATGCTGCTGGTCGAGCGAGGCCAATTGGCACTTAATGATCGCGTCGCCGATTACCTGCCCGAGTTTGGGAAGCAGGGAAAATATGGCACCACGATTCGCAACCTGCTGACTCACACATCCGGCCTGCCCGACATGCTGACCAACAATGTCGAATTGCGGCAGGCGCATGCTTCTCTAGCAGACTTCGTGAATCAGACGTGCGCGATTGCTCCTGACTTTCCTCCGGGCCGTTCCGTCCAATATCAGAGCATGGGTTTTGCCGTACTGGCGGCCATCATCGAACAGATCTCTGGCCAGAGTTGCGCTGAATTCCTAAGGCAAGAGTTCTTTCTGCCGCTGGGGATGAAAGAGACTCGCCTGGGGGCTCCCGATGATTGGTTCGAAGGAACGCCGCCCGTTGCCGATCGCATTGCCGAGATTCGAGTCCCCGTCGATCAGATGGAGGCCACCGATTGGAACTGGAACAGTCGCTACTGGCGACAGCTCGGAGCCCCCTGGGGCGGACTATTGACGACCCCGGCCGATCTAGGCCAGTTCGCACAATTAATGCTGAATGGCGGCCGTGTCGGCGACCGCCAACTACTATCCACTGCCACCGTCGGTGCATCAGTCACCAATCAGCTCGCTACGATGAAGGATGTCCCCGAGGAGGATCGTCGATTCCGCCCTTGGGGCTTCGGGTGGCGGATGCAGTGGGCCAATCATGCGAATACGTTCGGCGACTTGGTCAGTTCCAGCACCTACGGGCACTGGGGCGCAACAGGGACGGTGTTGTGGATCGATCCCGAACGCCAATCGTTCGTTCTCATCTTGTCGACTCAACCGCTGGACCCCAACGGGGCACCGTTCCAGCGGCTGTCGAATGCGATTGTTGCTTCGTTTGATTGAAGTGTTCCGTCCTTTGCATTGAATGTAGATTGAGAGCGGTTGTCACTTAGGAGGTCGGAGCATGTCGCTTACTCTGTTGCCGCTGTTGATTGCCTTCGGATGTCAAGTTGAAGCCGAAGCTGATTTCTTGGCGCCTCCAAAGTTACCAAGAGGTGCAATCGTCTATGAAAACTTTCCCCATTGGCATCGTCCACTACTGATCGACTCATACGTTCGTGAGGTCACTCGCCGAAAGAGAGATCTGGCCGAGGCTCAGCAGGGAAACGACGCTCTTGCAGGACCGGAGTTGGAAAAAGCGGTCCAGAAGCAGGGTGAGATGAAAAAGTCAATCGATTCATTGGAAGAAAGGAACGACCCTCCGTTCATCGGTATCCTACTGAACGAACACATCAGTGGTATTGCCAAATATAAGAGTCTGTATCTTTGGGATTCGGGAGACATCGGGATTGCGTATGATTCTTTCATAGTTCGGATGGTCGTTGATGATTCGACTGCTGTGCTGGAGCGTCAAAACGAAGCTGCCAGGCAACACCGCTTGCCTCGAACTACGAATCAAATCTTCTACTTAAAGAGCTATCCAACCAAAGGATGGGCCGCTGGCAAGAAAATCAGGATAGACGAACCGCTTTGGATCTCTGGAGAGAAGGTGACGACGGCTCTTCCTGATTGGTTGTTTTTGGAAGGCTTGACGATCGAGCCCTTCGATTGGGTGCGTTATCGAAAGACTATCACGAAAGAATCGCTGATCACTCCGAAAGAGTAAGTTTCCAAAGGTCATACTCGTATTAGAAAAGTTGACCGTTGATAGACGATCACCTGCAGATTCAAGACAGCTCTTCAATCCGATGGGCGTGTGTGCTCAGCCCACCAGACTCTCGCGTCGGTGCCGTCCCACGACGTAGCGTCTTCGCACTCTGACAGTGCCTGTCCCAGTTCGTCGGCGGTCGGATAGCGGTCGGTGGGATGTTTTTCGAGGCAGCGGAGGACGACTTGTTCAAAATCCTGGGGAACGGGCAGCAAGTGAGACGGCGGCAAGACATTGTCGTAAGCGTGAGCTTTCAAGATCTTGAGAGCGCTCTGTCCATCGAATGGGGGCTGACCCGTTGCGAGGAAATAGGCGATGGCTCCCAACGCGTAAATATCGGCTCGATGGTCTTGCAGTGATGAATCTCCGAAGCCCTGCTCGGGAGCCATAAACAGCGGGGTTCCCATCAGAATGCCATTGATCGTCAGAGTCGGATTGTCGTTGCTGTCGAGTCGCTCGCCGAACTCCGCATCTTCTGGAAGCGAAGATTCTTTCACCAAGCCAAAATCCAGTAGCTTGGCAACATCGTTACGGCGTCCGACTTGTGCCGCAAAAATGTTGTCGGGCTTGAGATCCCGATGAATCAGCCCGGCAGCATGGGCTTCGCCAAGTCCATCGCACGCCTGTCGCAACAGATAGATGATCCGAGAGACAGGCAACGGTCCGTGCTGCTGGACCAGTTCGGCCAGATTCAGCCCCTGCAATTTTTCCATCACGTAGTAGAAACTACCGTCGTCGGTGCGACCGTAGTCATAGACTTCGACAATGTTTGGATGTGAAAGCTGAGCGGTCGCTCGAACTTCACGTTCCAGCATGGCAAGGGCTCGGCGATCCAGTGACTTTTCCGGCCGCACCATCTTCACGGCGCAGCTTCGCCGCAGCAGCCGGTGTTCGGCATGGTAAACCTCGCCCATGCCACCGGCGCCTAAACGATCGCCGATCTGATACTGATTCAGCCGCCGGGCCTCAAACGCGTCCTGGCGCAATGTATCGAGAATATGGACTCCATAAAGTGACAGGGTTCCTGCGACAACAGTCATCGTCAGATTCAGCCCCAGCGGCTCAAGGTAGCGGTGCTGTGCGATCAATGACTGTACGTCGGGATGCCATACCAAGATGACCGCTTCTGTCGCTAGAGGATAAAAAGCGAGACAGACAACCATCGCCGCAGAGGAACGAAGTGTGTTGGGGATCAGCAGGGTGTAAGCCAGCAGCAGGGTGAGAGAGTTAATCAAGCCATTCTTCGCCGAGATCTCAATGGCGTGGTAATCGCTGTGGATGGCGGCAGTCACCATGATGAAATACTGAAAGACAATGAACGCGCCTGCCATCAGGCCGAAGATTCCGGCTTCAATCACCTTCAGCCCGAAAGGGGCGATCTTGGGGCGGAGGGAAAGATGCGTGTAGGCTCCGGCGAGTCCAAAGACCGTCATGAACGGCAGCACGGAGGGGAGTCCAATCAGCAGACTTTGAATGGAGATGAAGCTCCACCACAGTGACAGGTAACTCGCGGCGGCTCGCAACCGACTTTGCCTGAGAGCCCGGATCGCTTCACCCGGCACTCGAGATTCTGGCTTGCCAACCGAAATGCGAGGTGAGGAGGACGCGGGTTTGTACGCGCTCGGCTTCGGCGGCGAAGATCCATGATCGGGAACCATTGTTTGTTGCAGGTTGATCATCGCTTCGCCCGTCAGCACTAAGTCTGGCGATGGGGGTGACATGGTGTTGTGTCTTCCTTGATTTGGCCATGTCCGGCAGTGAGTTAACAGTTCACAAAAAGTCCACTACTCACAGATACGTATTCGGCGTGAAGGATTTGCCCCGCTCCCTAACTTGGTCACCGAAAACACAGAATTACCGCCGAAAACATTCAGGATTTCTTAATACTCGATCCTCGCGTACGGCACGAAGACCTGAATCATTCCTGCAAGTATTGCAGTTTCATTTGATCAGACGTCGTTGATCTGTACGGGAAACAGGAATGGGCAAATTCGGGACAATCAGGTACATCTCGCTCCCTACTCGTAGATCTGAGAGTATCGACCAATGCGTTCAGTCGAGTTGTCCGACGTTTCGGAGATCAACCCATGCCAGCACCCTATTACGCTCGTCGTCTCGACTCAGTAACGAATGACTCGTCGATTGCCACTGCATCACGAGCGACACTTGGGCACGGGCAACAGCCGCTCGATCTGATCGAGGCGCGGGCACACGTCCTCGCTCAGTTGGGCTATAGCCTGGAAGGCTGCACCGCGCTGGTCGTGGGCTGCGACGGGCAGATTGGGACAGAGATCTGTAAGCGCTTGGCAGACCATGGCTGTTCGGTCATGGGGACATCAATCTCGGACAATGCCATCGATGCGACCAGCACGCAATTGGCGTCTCGCTGGGGGAACTGGTCCGGCGGCGCGACGTGCGACTTTACCGATTCCTCAACGTTTGATCCGGCCATCGGACAAATCGTAAGACAGCTCGGTGATCGGCCACTGGACATCCTCACCTTGGTCGGCGGCGGCGTGGTCAAGGGAGTTGGTCCGCAGGAACTGTTCCAGGACTTTCCGGACGAGGTCTTCGAAAGAACCGTCAGACTGAACTTCATGGGTCCCGTTGAGTTTGCACGCAAGCTACTGAAGTCCGGTGTGATGGATCAGTCGCCTCTGCCGCGCATCGGCGCGATCTGCTCGATGTCCTACACGATGGACCTGAGTCGCGTCTTCGCCTATCGCTCGTCGAAGGCCGCGTTGCGAGAGTGGATCGAGTTCATGGTCCTTGAAGCGTCGAAGCGATGGCCCGCTATGCGGGTTCTGGGATGGGAACCCGGCTTCGTCCTGGCCGCTCAGAATAAGGCGATCATGGATGCAGTCCGGGAGGCTGCAATCCGCAACCGCTTCCCCGACGGACAGTTTCAGACACCGGAAAATGTCGCCAATGCGATTGTCATGTCATTGCTACCCGCGGCTCGAGACCTGCACGGTTCCGTAATCGAAATCGGCAACGGATGCCAGCGAACGGGCCTGGGAATGGCCGCGTTGTGACCGATAGCGACTTGAAGGCCGTAGTCCACGCATGAAGCGATGCTAGACAGCATCCGGTGTGTTGTACCGTGCCTGTCGTTTCGCGAAGAGGGACTGAACAACTTCACGGGCCCGCTGATTGGATGGCCCCGCTTTGTCATGATTCAGGCCTTTCCCCTGGTTGCAACGAGGGCAGGCGAGAGCCAGATTGCGGACATCATCTGGTCCGGTGAGATCCCCGATCAAATCAGCCGCGGCACGTTTCTCAAACCAGCTTTGCGGAATGATGTGTTCGAGCGTCGCACCGTTGCTGGTCACCCCTTCGTCGGAAATATAGAGCGCCGATCGGCAATGGAGGCATCGCGTTCGCCACGTTCCATCGACCAGTTTAGCCACTGTATCAGTCTGGACTGCGGCGATCAGGAGCTTACGCAAGGTTGATCGCATTCAGTAAAAAACCTCTTCGCTTGGTCCTGATGCCATTTGCGAGCGATCACTTGTTCAGCTGAGGCACCATCTCTGAATAAGTTAGTCTGGTTGTGCGATTGACGACAGGACCAGCATTAAGAAGATGCAGATTTGAATCTGTGAAAAAATGTTGGCATTTCGAGTCGCCTCTTGGAAACGGCGCGGGCACAGTTCATACTCCGCGTAATACTGGTCTGCAGTTCTTCCCAATTCACAAACTCGACTGCCTTTCGACAAGAGGGGCGGCCGCTGTTGAGCTGACATCTTGCGACATCGCCATACCCAGTGTTTCACGGACTTGCGAGCGTGGCAGGCTGAGTTGAGCCACTGATATGACAGGGAACTTATGCACTACTCCATGAAAACAGTTGTCACACCGTTGATCGCGACCGCCATTTTATCGGCTGGATGGATTGGCTTCGCACAGGTTCAAGAGAAACCGAAAGAAAAGCCCGCACCGACGAAGAAGCCGGCAGAAGTGAAAGATCCCGACGAAGAAGCCATCCGGCGCAGTGCGGCGGCTTTTGCTACGGCCTATAAGGCACACGATGCGAAGGCGGTCGCTGAATTGTTCGCGCTGAAGGCCGAATTCACCGATGAAGACGGCGAGTTGATTAAGGGTCGAGAAGCGATCCAGCAAAACTTCGCAGAGATGTTTAAGAAGTTTCCCGACAGCAAGATCGAGGTCGAGATCACTTCGATCCGTGTCCTCACGCCAAACATTGCACTGGAGGAAGGGATCGTCCGTGGCCAGCCGGTTCCCGACGAGGCAACCAATGTCAGCAGCTACGTCGTCATCCATGTGAAGGTCGACGGACATTGGCTGATCGCATCGGTGAGTGATTTCGAAGCGGATTCCGAAGAGTTGACCCCGAACGACCATCTGCAGCCACTCGCCTGGATGGTTGGTGACTGGCTTGATGAAAGCGCCGATTCGACCGTGAAGTCTTCTTGTCACTGGGATGAGAGCGAGAACTATCTACTAATGGACTTCTCCCTGCAGATTGCCGGCAGCGTCTCGGCAAGTGGATCGATGCGAATCGGCTGGGATCCACTAAGCGGACAGCTCAAATCGTGGTCATTTGACGCCGACAGCGGATACGCCGAGGGACTGTGGATTCGGATCGACGACGAGTGGATCGTGAGATCGCACGGAGTGAATGCTGCAGGCAAGGTCACGTCGGGAATCAGCGTCTTCCGCTTCATCGACAACGACACCATGACCTGGCGCGCTTACGATCGAGTGATCGGCGGTGAACCAGCAGAAGACATTCCAGAGAACGTCATCAAGCGACACGCACCTGCTCCGGCAGGTTGACTTTGAACATGCCGCTTCCCGTGTCGACTTTCGTATCTATTAGCTCATCTGTTAACGAGCATCTGCCATGAAAATCAAACTAACGATCGCTCTGTTGCTCTGCGTGTTTGTTGTCACCTCGCATGAAGACGCTCTGGGGCGAGGGTTTGGCGGCGGAGGAGGTCGTGGGGGCGGTGGAGGCGGGGTTAGCCGTGGAGGTGGTGGGGGGGCTCGTCCTTCTGTTAGCCGCCCAAGTGGCGGCGGTGGAGGTGCCCGACCCAGCATGGGAGCCAGCCGACCCAATATGGGCGGTGGGGGGCATCCGAGTGTTGGTGGGGGCAGTCGACCAAATATCGGTGGTGCAGGCGGTGCCGGGAACCGACCGAACATCGGTAGTGGAAATCGACCGAATATTGGCGGCGGGAATCCAATTGCTGGTGGGAATCGTCCCAACATTGGTGGCGGCAACCGACCGGAAATAGGTGGTGGCAATCGTCCAGGGACCGGAACCGGAAATCGCCCGGGAACCTTGCCCGGATTGGGTGGCGGTAATCGTCCCGGTTTCGGTGACGGCAATCGCCCGGGCATTGGAAATGGAAATCGGCCCGGCGAAGGAAACAGACCCGGCTTTGGGGACGGCAATCGGCCGGGAGCGGGCGGCAGCGGCGAACGTAATCCGATCGCAAACCTGCCCGGCATGCGACCGGGAGCCGGTGGCAGTGGGGAACGGAATCCGATTGGAAACTTGCCGGGGATGCGTCCAGGGCAGGGCGGCGCCGGAGAACGGAATCCGTTCATCAACAATCGGCCCGGGTCCGGAATTCGTCCCAACATTGGCAACAACAACGGCAACAACATTGGGAACCGAATCGGAAATAACACGCATATTGGGAACAACAACTTCGGTCACAACAACTTCAACAATGTGAACATCAACAATAACCACAATTATGCTGTGGGAAATGGCCACAACTGGAATAACAACTGGCACCACGGCTATTGGGGCGGTGGCAATTGGGGTGGAGGGGCCGCTTGGGGCTATCGGGCCGGATACCGAAACGGATACTGGAATGGCTACACGAATCGGTCGTGGTATCGCCCCTGGTATGGAAACGCGGCTGTGTGGGGCTTGAGTGCCTGGGCACTCGGTTCGGTCTATTACGATTCGGGATATGCCAGCTACAGCAACCCTTACTACGTGAGTAACGCGGGTTACTACAACTATTCTCAGCCGATCCAGGTTGTCGCGCAGCCAGAACAAGTCGTTGTGGCGCAAGATCCATCCACATTGACGGATCAGGCTCAACCGCAACCTCAACCACCGCCTCAGGTGCAAGCCAGCCTGACGCACACCGACGCTGCTCGTGACGCCTTCTTGGCGGGCGACTACGTCAAAGCGGGTACAGAGGTTGATCTGGCAATCAAGGATCAGCCCACCGATGCCGCACTGCACGAATTCCGCGCGCTCATTTACTTCGCTGTTGCCGACTATCAGAAGGCCGCGGCGTCACTCTACGCGGTCCTGTCAGCCGGCCCCGGTTGGGATTGGACGACCATGAGCAGCTTGTATCCGAGTGTCGAGACGTACACGACGCAGCTACGGGCCCTCGAACAGTTTGCCCGACAAAAGCCTGATGCCGCGGACGCACACTTTGTACTGGCCTATCACTACATCACAGGAACCCATAAAGAAGCAGCCATCAAGCAACTGCAGGAGGTCGCACGCCTGCAGCCGTCCGATCAATTGACTATTCAGTTGATCAAAGGACTGGGGGGCGAAGTCCCCACGCAGCCAGGTGCGTCTCAGCAACCAACGCCAATGCCACCTCCTGCCGCGGATCCTCAACTGGCCGGTGACGACCAGCCACCGCCACCAGACATTGATCCCGCGAAGATCCTCGGTCGCCGCACAGCGAAGCGATCCGATGGCACGACGTTTACGCTCGACCTGACGGCCGACAACAAATTCACGTGGAGCTTTGAACGAGCGGGCAAAAAGCAAAGCTTCGGCGGAACCTATACGGTCGATGGTGCCGTTCTGGTCTTGGAACGCGAAGACAAGGCAACGATGCCTGGACTGGTCACAATCGAAGGGACGGGCTTCAATTTCAAACTGTTTGGAACCCCCGAAGAGGATCCCGGACTGGACTTCAAAGCCTGATGTTCTGACGATGCTGAGGCGGGCTAGTCCGTATCCGGGGTCGGACTCGAAGGTGTCACAATCCCCGAAATGGAGGCGATGAGAGCATGCGTCGTGAAGGGCTTCTTGATAAATCCGCGCACACCTGTCCCTTCGCAACGTAGCGAGACCTCCTGCTCGCTATAGCCACTCATCACCAGCACCGGAATGTCTGGTGCCAAGTGGCGTAGTTCACGCATGACTTCCAACCCATCCATGCGCGGCATCGTCAGATCCAGGAGAATTGCGGCGATCTCCTGAAAGTGTTCTCGTAGGATCTTCAGCCCTTCTAGACCGTCCTCGGCTGCCAGAACATGATAGCCTGCGCTGGTAAGTGTGCGCTGGACGAACGTGTTGATAATCCGCTCATCGTCGATGACCAGAATGGTCCCGCTTCCCGATTTCGGAACGGTGCCATTTTTGACATCGGATCGAGCCTCCGGAGCTTTATCAGTACAAGGGAAAAGCAATTTGAAGAGTGTTCCCCGCCCGGGCTCGCTGATCACTTTGATCGTACCTCGATGCGCGCGGACGATCCCCAGAACTGCCGCCAGTCCGAGTCCGCGCCCCGTGAATTTCGTGGTGAAGAACGGGTCGAAGATTCGGGCCTGGGTCTCTTCTGTCATCCCCTGGCCAGCGTCTTCGACTTCCAGGTAGGCGTAGTTGCCCGCGGGGAGGATTTCAGGCAAATAGGGCGAGAGGAGGTCGTCTGCGTTCGCTTGAAGCATGCCAGTGCGAACCTGAATTGCACCGATTTGGCCTTCAAGTGAATCTGACGCATTGATGATCAGATTCATAACAACCTGGCGGATCTGTGTGGGATCTCCTTCGATTGTGGCCGCCTCGAGACCGAGATCAACCGCGGTCTTTTTGGAAACGACGGTCTTCAATAGCGTGGCCATCTCTTGAACCAACCCGTCCAGCCGCAATGCCTGAATCTCAAACTTCCCTTTCCCAGAATAGGCGAGCATCTGCTTGGTCAAATCGGCGGCACGTTCGGCTGCGTGCTCGATCTCGCGAAGCATCGAGCATGCGGGGGATTCCTCAGAAATGTGCATCAGCGCCAAACTGGCATTCCCCAGCATCACTGTCAGTAGATTGTTGAAGTCGTGGGCGACACCGCCAGCTAGAACTCCCAGGCTTTCCAGCTTCTGGCCATGCAGGATTTGAGCCTCTAACTTCCGGCGTTCATCTTCGGCTAATTTGCGATCGGTAATATCGCGGATAAAGCCGCTGAACGACGGCGATTGGGTTAGGATTGGCGTGATATAGATTTCCGCGGGGAATTCTGTCCCGTCTGCACGAAGAGCTGTCAACTCGACCAGCTTGCGAAGAACAGATCCTTCTCCCGTTCCGCGAAACTCCTCCATGCCTGCTCTGTGTGCCTCTCGTGATTGAGACGGGATGATGAGGTCGGCCATCTCTCGACCGATGGCTTGCTGCGGCGTATATCCAAAAATTCTTTCGGCGGCGGGGTTCCACTCAACGACCTTACCTTCCTGGTCAATTGTGATCAGGGCATCGAGCGCACTCTCGAAAATGGCCGCCTTGCGTTCTTCGCTTTCGTGCAGCTTGTCTTCAGCGAGCTTGCGTTGTGTGATGTCGCGCCAATTAACGACGATCCCTTTGACGGCGGGAAGATGCAATAGATTGCAGGCACTCACCTCCATCCAATGCCATGATCCATCTTTGTGACGTAACCGCACGGCGGGTTGAAAGATTTGCGCCGGATTTTGCAGTATTTGATGCCAGGCCGCTTGGGCCTTCGGTAGATCTTCAGGATGGATCGTCTCGAAGGTGCTGCGGCCCTTCACTTCTTCCGCCGAGTACCCGAGCACCGATTTATTTCCGGGGCCGGCATACACCAGCATCCCGTCACGATCGACGATATTGATCCCTTCGAAGCCATGCTCCACAAGCGCTCGGAACCGTTCCTCGCTCTCTCGCAGTGTTTCTTCAGCACGTGTCCGCTCAGTGATATCGATCGCAATACCGCCGACGAGTGTTGGCTTATCATTTGAGAATGCGAGCGAGAACTTGCTGGAGATGACGTGGTGCAAGACTCCGTCGTCATATTCCAAGATCTCAAGGGTCTGCACACCAGACTCGCTGAGCAGCGCCTGTCGATCGCTTTCCTTGAACTGGGCCGCCGTCTCAGCAGGAAAGATTTCCTCGTCCGCTTTGCCATAGAATTGTTCCCGCGGCATTCGGAAGACTTTCACCGCGGCATCGTTTGCGTAGACGTATCGACCCTGGTGGTCCTTGATCCAGGCAAGTCCCGGCAAATGAAACATGAACTGAGCGAATCGCTGCTCACTTTGCCTTAGCGATTGCTCTGCCCGATCGCGCATTGTGATGTCGGAAAGGACTCCCAAGATCTGGCGCACAGAGCCGTCTGCACGACGTGCAAAGACGATTTCGCGTCCTTCAAACGAGCGCATCGTGCCATCGGCATGCGTGAAATGGTATTTGTCTTCGCGGAGTTCGCCGTCTGGAAGTTGCTGCCATTCTTCAAGTCGCCGCGTGACGTGGGGCCGCTCTTCTGGTGGCATATGTGCGGCAAAAGTTTCTAATGGATCATGATCCGTAGGTGCAGACGAAGGATAGCCCAAGTCCCTGAAAATTGAGCGATTAGAGTAGAGGACGCTCATGGCATCAAAGTCGAAAATGTAGATCCAGTTGGGGACCGCCTGGGATATTGAGCTTAGGAACTGTTGGTTTTCTGTAATTTTGTCCTGGGCTCGTAACCGCTCCACTGCATTCCCGACAATGTCTACGACGGTACTCAACAGTTGTTCGTCGGCAGCCGTAAAGGCATCCAGATCTTCGCTCTCGACATTCAACACGCCGACCACGTTGGATCCGATGCGCATCGGCAAGCACAGTTTTGATCGCGTCCGCGAATCGACTGCAACATATCCAGGCTCTTTGGTCACATCGCGCACTCGACGAGGCTTCCCTGTCAGCGCAACCTCCCCCGTGATGGCCGCCCCCAACGGCTTGTCGGGCCTGCTTTCCATTGGATTGGACATGATGAACGAAGGATGTGTGACAAGGACCTGGCGGATCGGATCCAGCATCACAAATCCGCAGTTGTGTGAAAATCCGATTCCGGCGATGACCGGAGTGACTCGCTCCAGGACGGCATCGGCACTGCTCGCCTCTGAACAGATCACGCCGATCTGACTCAGGATCGTTAATTCTGTCACCCGACGATGGAGGGCATCCTGTGACAGTTTGCGTTCGGTGACATCGGTCCCTTCCGGGATCAGCATCGTCACTTCGCCTCGCGCGTTTCGTAACGGTTTCAAGGAAAAGTCGACGTATGCGAGGCTTCCATCTTGACGCGGGTGCGATGTTTCAAAGAGAACCACATTTCCCTTCGCCGCGTCCTGAATCGCATGGCGCAACCGCTCTTGAAGCGCAGGCGAATGCGTCCACCAGGGAGTTTCCCAGAAGAGTTTGCCAATCACGTCCTCTGCTCGGACCCCAGCAAACTCCAAGGCCGGACGATTGGCTTCGATGACGCGTCCGTCCGTACTAATTAACCCGATGAGCTGCAGGGTCTGATCGAAGATGCCACGAAATCGCTGCTCACTGGAGACAATCGCTTGATGCAGTCGATTGTTCCTGCGTCCGATCACCATCCCGATCATTCCGGCCCAGATCACTTGCCCAATGACTCCGATGAAGGGAAGTTCAAGGATGCCTCGCGCCCTCAACATGTCAGTGATATGCAACAGGACGAGCGCAAGAGCGGCCAGGATAATCAACGATGCGCCCAGACGATCCTTCTTCCACAGGTGGCTTCCGCAGTACAGGGCATAGACTTCGATCGACATCGCAACCGCAGAAAGAACGGCGATGCCCCATCCCGACGAACCGAGTTTGGGATTCGCGATAATCTCACCCCAAAACAGCCGGAACTCACCTAACGATAAGACGGTGGAATTCAGCGGCACGACAAGAACGTGAATCAAGAACGCCAGCAGAAACGCAATCGACACTGGCCATACGAACCAGCGAGCCGGAACGTCAGCGATCAGCGATACGCTCCACAGCCACGTGAGCATGATCAGCAGGCCAAAAGCAATTCGTCCGTAGAGGTTTCCTTTAGCTTCGGCAATATTCGTGGATGTGGCCAGCCCCATCGCGATCCCGCAGGACACGGCTCGCAAGGCGCAATCGACACTGAAGACAGCCAGCAGGGTTTCGCGCCTGGATGTCGTCCACAGGATCAGATGGTAAACGGCAGCGAAGCCAAAGAAGCCAACCAACGAAGCATTGAGTAAAAGAAACGGACCCATCGATCGTTCTTCCTGTCGTAACTACAGCATGCCGCCGTTGTTTGAAGTCACCACGCAAACCTGGCAAGGTTCGCAGGGACAATATCTAGTGTCAGCTCCGTGAATCTCCTTCTTGGGGATCAAGAAACAAGGGTGAATCTTACGGATTGCGTTGACCCACCGGTCAGTAGAATGATCTTTTTCCACGACATCCTTCGGCGGCTTAAACATTGGCCTGTTGTATCGATGGGCGAAAAACCCCGCAATGGCAGCGTACGCAGACTCGGCTTCAACATTGATCCAGTTGACAGTGAGATTGATGAGCCCAAGGCGAACTTGCTAGGCCGTAGCAACCTTAACAAGACTTCGCACCGGTCAAAGTGCCGGTTCCGACGCGGACCATTCATTCGACGATTGGCATCCAGCCGTCGTTCCCTTCTGTCGCGCGATCCATTCTCGCATCGCCAGAAATCTCATCGCCCGCAGTTAATCATTGCGGCAGTGTACGGTCGTACTCTCGTCAGCCATCTCATCTGTCTTCGCTCGACCCGCTCAGGGATCCCTCATGTTTCGTGAACAACTACAATCAGGCGTCGCTCATGTCGGACTGGCGTTGCGAGAGCCCGAGGAATTCGCTGCTCGCTGGGATGCGAAGCAGGTGCAGTATCCCTGGTGGGTCTGGGGATCACTGATGGCGACCGCGATCCTCGGAACCATGACGTACGGCATGACGATGGGGTTGAGTGGTGATGTTAACGATGTCATCAAGAAGGGACTGGCCTGCACGCTGGGGGCGGGGTTGGCGTGGGGAATTCCTCTCCCCGCTCTCTACATTCTGAACAGCCAGTCAGGATCGAAATTGCGGGCCAGCAGCACACTGTTGGCCGCATTGGTCACGACCAGTTGGGGTGGCCTGGCCATGCTGGCCTCCATTCCGATCAACTGGTTCTTCACCGTTGCCATACCATCGCCTGGCTTCATTCTCCTGGTGAACCTGACGGTCTTCGCGGGTGTGGGTGTCGCAATGACGGATGTCTTTCATCGAGTCATGCGTCGCCTGGAACCACAACGCGATGTCACACCACTGTGGTGGCTGGTGATCGTCGGCACGATCGGATCCGAACTGTTCTACTTTTTCGGCCTGTTTCAATTTGCATGATAGGGCATCAGATGGACTATCGCGTTCTAGAATCGTTGAGACGGAAGTTTGACGAACCTGAAGATGTCGAGGGACTCGATGTCACCGATGACGCATTCAGCGCCGAGAACGAAACTGCTGCAACTACCGTGGATCTCGGACCATTTCCACTGACGGAATTGATCCTGAAAGACCCGGTACGACTCGATCGAATGATTCGCGAATCGGACCAGCAGGTACAAATGCTGCCCCGGTTGCTGGCAACATCACTGGTCGCCTTCACAATTTTCGGCATCGCCATGACGCTGGTGCTGAGCGCCGCGGGAGTCTGGCCACACCTGACACCCATCGAGCAGTCGCTGGCAACGTCACACCCGTGGCTAATCCAGTTTGAACGCCACGACACCGCCACCTTCTGGACGCCGTGGCTGAATGGCGACGCCTTTCGCCTGATCGCCGCGTATGCCATCGGCCTAATCGCCGCGACAGGAATCTGCCTGCCGAGTCTGTACTTCTACGGCTTACTGGCCGGAGTTCGCATGACAATGCTCGATGTGGTCACGCATGCCGTCAAATCGAAAGCGGTCGCCGCGATCACGTTGATCGGAATCATCCCGATCTATGCCGCGCTCGGCCTGGCCATTGCGATCTTCTCATTGCCAGTTCTGTCGCGAGATGCAGTGCTACTGCTTGGATTACTCCTCCCATTCATCGCCGGTCTGTCGGGAACCTATTCCCTCTATCGAGGCCTCTCGATGCTCACAGACACCATGAAGCCTGAACAGAAGCTTCACCGGCAGTGTTTCCTGCAACGACTGGTGATCTCGTGGTGTGGCGTCTATTCGGCGGTCTCGCCCGTCCTGATCTTCACACTCTGGCAGCGACTGCAGGCCTAAGTCACCACTCACAATCGCACATTGCGACGGGCCACCATCATGAACCCCGAGATAACATTCTGCTTTTACCTGCTGATCGGCATCGGAGTCGCGACCGCCCTCTGGCTGCGCAGTAACTCAAGCAGCAAAGCGACCGACCTCTTTCAGATTCTTAGCGCACCCTTATTCTGGCCAATCTATCTTCCGATTCTGCTGGCCAGACGAACTGATTCGTTCACTTCTTCGACCGGTCCACTACGTGTGTTCGGATCGCCCCGCGTCAACGACTCGATGGCCTTGGCGATCACTCAAGTCGAACGTGAACTGGACACCGCCCTTCAAAGCCTGGATGGCTGGGCTGAAAATATCTTGTCAGAAGAACAGCACCGCATCACTGACCTCAAAACTGCCTGGCGACAGCAGGCCAACCACATTCGAGAACTGGACAAGCTTCTCGCCCAGACCTTGATTGAACCAACAGCGATCGCGACCCGAGCCTCCGCCATCATGCAACCCATCGAGACGCCTTCTCGCTCAATCACATCCGCCGCGATAGAGCAGCCAGCCGCAGCCGTCCCTAAAGAGCAAGCGACCCACTCCAGGTCGGCCGAGCATGAAAAGATTCGAGCCGAAAATATCACCCGCCTGAAACAGCTTCGCCGTTCCATGTTCGACGATCTGATGGCGACCGTCGCCTGGGTCCGCGAACTGGTGACGATGATTCATCTCGCCAAATACACGGGTGCCCCCGCCTCACGTGCTCACGAACTCGTGAAACAGATTGCCTCGGCCGTTAAGGGGCTATCGGACGTCAATCGAGTGACGCAACAACCGTCGGCTTGAAGACACTTCAGCTAACCGCAGAACGCTTCTGCTTGTTAGCAGCTTAAGAAGTCCCGGCGACGTATAGTGGCTAAAACTGAGCCGACTTGGCGAGCCGGAAGCCGCCGCGAAGTCAAACTCGTTCAGGGGAGTCGCGCCTTGGGGGAAAATGTCTGAAACGTTAGATTTGGATCGAGCCACAGGGCTGGTGCGACCTTACGATGACCGCGACGGAATTGGCGGTCATGCGCCCCCCCGCATCCGTATTGCGAACTCGCATCAGCCTGCCGATAAACTACAGTTGCCTCCCCTCGATTGACCACCGGATACAGCGATGTGCGGAATTAGTGTGATCAAGAATCTTCGAGGAGAGCGGGTGTCGACCACCGATCTTCGCAGGATGTGTTCGGTGATGTCGCATCGCGGACCGGATGGGGGCGGGTATGCGATACTCGACCAGGGGACGCTTGGTCTCGCTCACGTACGATTAAGCGTTATCGACCTCGCCACCGGAACTCAACCGCTGAGTTCGGCCGACGGACAAGTCACCATCGTCTTCAACGGTGAACTCTACGACTATCAACAGCATCGCGAAGCATTGGAACGGCGCGGGCATCAGTTTCGGACGACATCCGATACCGAAGTCCTGCTGAATCTTTATATCGAATATGGACTCGAAAGCTTCTCGAAGCTGAACGGGGAATTTGCGTTTGTGATTTGGGACGCGCGGCTGCAGCGATTGGTTGCCGTGCGAGATCGGTTCGGGGTCAAACCGCTATTCGTTCACCAGACGCAGGACGAGCTGTTTTTTGTTTCGGAGGTCAAGTCACTGTTTGCTCTGTCGCGTGTGAAGCGTGCGTTCAACCCCGACTTCTTTATGAGCGCATTTTTTGGAACGCTGACACCCGACACTCATTTCTACCAGGATGTTCATTCACTGGCTCCTGGGCATTATGTCTGCATCGAACAGGGGCGTTGGACTGAACCGATACCGTACTGGACGCCGAAGTTCGAAACTCAGACTTCGATGACCTTGGAAGAAGCCGCGGAGGGAGTGCGCGAACGATTCACACGCGCGGTCTCGCGACGCATGATCGCGGACGTTCCCGTGGGCAGCTATCTAAGCGGGGGGATCGATTCGACGCTGGTTTGCGGCGTGATGTCGCAAATGACAAGCAAGCTTCGCTGTTTCAACATCGGGTTCGGGAACACCAACTACGACGAATCGGCACTGGCTCGAAAGATCGCCGGACACTATGGTGCGGAATTTGAGACTGTCGATTGCACGAGCGAAAAACTCGCCGATAACTTCGAGAAGACGGTGCTGCACGTCGAGCTGCCGCTGATGAATCCGAACTCGATTGCAAAACTAATCCTGTCGAAGCTGGTCCGTGATCGAGGATACAAGGTCTGCCTGACCGGTGAGGGGGCCGATGAGATGTTTGGGGGGTACCCCTACTTCAAGCAGGAACTCTTGTGGGAGATGGCGAAATCGGGACAACCCGGTGACGCCGAACTGGCTGAATCACTACTCAAGAAGTTCTATGAGATCGAAAAACGCTCGGAAGGAATTCACTGGAGTCGCGACATCAAAGGGAAGGGATCGGTCCCGTCCTATTTGAAGCACGCCAACTACTACTACTCGCGGATGGTGACCTGCAAAGGCTTCATCAAGAGGCTGTTCCGCCCGAAGTTCCTCAAGCAGACCACAGTTAAATCGCCTCTCGAATATTTCGAAAAGACATTCGATACCGAAGCGTTGCGGCCGCTGGAGAGTTTTAACGCGACGAAACTGATGACGTATCAATTCCTCAGCCAATACGTGTTCCCGTGTGTCGGCGATCGTGTCGACATGGCCAACTCGATCGAATGCCGGGTGCCGTTCCTCGATCCTGAGTTGGTCGAGTTCGTCAATCAAATTCCCTCCAAGCATTTCATGAACATCCGCGAGCTCAAAGAAAAGAACCTGCTCCGCGTCGGCTTCCGAAAATTGCTGCCTGCATTTATGGAAACGGAATTCAAGCATCCCTTCATGGCTCCCAACTGGCATCGTCTTTCCCGGACACCCACGGGACGCGAACTATTTCCGGATCTGCTGAGTCCCGCCCTGGTGCGAGAAGTCGGGATCTTCCGCCAAAGCTTCGTGATAGCAGCCAAGCTGCTATGGAAGTTGCTACCCCAGCGAACGACGATGTGGCGCCGGATCGACACGGCCCTCGGCCAGGTTCTCAGCATTCATCTGCTCCACCAGCGGATGATTTGCTCACCCGATTCAGGTGATCCGAATTTCGAGCTGACGGATTGCACGCCTGCGAGATGATTCCGGCTCCAGCAACGAGTTCAACGCATTGCGCGGCAGCTGATGAACTCTTCATCTCGCACCAATTCCGGGCGGAGTACGCATTTCCAACTTAAGCCGGAGCGAGTAGTTAGTCGACGCGTGAATATTCCGATCAACCACCCGTTTCCATCGAGTGGAATTCGGTTATCCTGATAAGGTCTGAAATCTCTCTGATTTGCCGATGGCGAGAACCGTGATGCATACAGATCGTAAATCTCAAATCGTCATTGCCAGTTTGCTGGGAATGGTGATTTCAGTGGCGGCAATCTCGTCGTCTGTGCAGGCCCAAAACAACGCCAAAGAGAAGCCGACGGGGAAGACCAAATCGGCCCGCACGAAAGAAGCACCGGCCCAAGGGATTCAGGATTACTCTTCAAAGAATTTCACGTTGCGGACGGATATCCCTCCGGACGAAGCGCGTGAACTGCTAACCCGTCTGGAAACAATGCTGGTGCTCGTCGCGAAGTACTTCGGCAAACCCAACTCCCAAATCATAGAGATGAACGTCGTCAAAGATCAGTCGAAGTGGCCACCCAATTCGATCGATCCAGATGCCATCGCCAGCATCCAGTCAGGGGGCGGGATCACGCTGAGTGTGACACAGTTTCTGCGCAGCGGATCAGGCCAAAAACAGGCCGTCGCGGCCAAATCAATTGTCTGGGCCGTCGCGGACCACGGCACTCCTCAACACGAGGCGGTGCATGCCTACTGTCATCAATCTTTTGGTCGAACTGGTCCAACGTGGTACTCCGAAGGAATGGCCGAACTCGGACAGTATTGGAAAGAGAAAGAAGACGGGGTCAACATCCACGAAGGGGTGTTGCGATACTTGAAGTCTCAAGAGCCAAAAGATCTGTCCGAAATCGTGGCAGCCGGCCAGCGAACGGGAGATAGCTGGGAGAACTATTCCTGGCGATGGGCTCTGTGCCATCTTCTGGCCGCAAATCCCAACTACGCGTCCAGGTTCAAACCGCTTGGCCTGGCGCTGTTGAACGATCAGCAGACCAGCTTTGAATCGGTCTACGGACCAATGTCGAAGGAAATCAGCTTCGAATATGACTTCTTCCTGCGACACCTGGATCAAGGATATCGAGCCGACTTGTGCAGTTGGGATTGGAAGCCCAAGTTCCAAAAGCTGAAGGGAACGGCCTCCGTTCA
Organism: uncultured Schlesneria sp.; assembly: GCA_903840265.1. Taxonomy (GTDB): domain Bacteria; phylum Planctomycetota; class Planctomycetia; order Planctomycetales; family Planctomycetaceae; genus Schlesneria. The sequence goes on from CAIMFH010000109.1 coordinate 148,000, forward strand.
GGTCAAGGTCGACGCCATGCGCGGCTGGCAGCCCGCGCGAGTCGTCGTCAAGGAGGGAGACAAGTTGTCCATTGCGGCAACCGGCGAATGGTTGGTTACGAAATCAGGCAAGAAACTAACTGCCGACGGCGACGATGATGGCAAAGGCAAACTGGTCGGGATCTTATTCGAAGACTACAAACTGTCAGATCCATTTGATCTGGGTGCCAATTCCGAATGGACCGCCACCGGCAGCGGCAATCTCTATCTGCGATGTCAGGACAACTGGAACTCCATCGCCGACAACAGCGGCACGATCGCCGTGAAGATCAAGCTCGCGGAGTAAGTTGTCAGATCTCAAATTGCGAATGGTTCGCAACCGGGTTGCCAGCGTTTGCCATCCCAATCGAAACAAAAAGAGCGGTGCATCAAGCACCGCTCTTTTCAATTCACTGAAGTGAGACGACGGCTACTTGTCGGACCAGTTATTGATATCGTCGTTCTGTCCTTCGTCGCTCTTCTTATCAGGTCCCGACGACCACAGTGCCGGCGTCGTGGCGTTCTGAACATTGTTGTTCGGCCATTGATAATACAGCGGCTGACCCCACGCATCCTTTGGTAGCGACTTCAGGTAAGGACTGACCGCCTTGCCATGCGCGTCGACGCCGGGATTGGTCAGTAGGCCCAGAACTTCGTCGCGGCCCCCTTGAGGATACTCGCCGTCATGATCTATCGCGTAGGCCGAACAAGCGTCTTCCAGTGACTTCACGCTCATTCGCGTCGTTTTGATCAACGCATTTTTCTGCTGACCAATCAGGTTGGGAACGACCATCGCTGCAATCACACCGAGGATCGCCAGCACCAGCAAAACTTCTGTCAGCGTAAAGCCTCTGCGGGCAACGGGTCGACGAGCGTTCCGAACGTTTGAACGAGTCATGGCAAACAGTACCTTCCGAGTGGACATTCCAAGAGCGAGTTTCAGACGAATTTACGACAGCTGATTGTAATCGGGCCTGATCCATCAGGAAACAGCTATTCTTAGCACGATGATACGAGATACTCTTCCGAGCGCACCAATGTTTCAGGTTATTTTCAGGAGACTGCGCAGGTTCCGGCATCGACTGTACTTACGAACTAAGACACCGCCGTCGAACTGTTGAAGATCGGCAACATCAAGGCCAGCAGGACGAACAGGATCACTCCAGCCATGATGACCAGCATCAATGGTTCTAGCAGTCGCACCACCAGATCGAGTTGCCGATTGGTATGGCGCTCCATTTTTTCAGCGACCGAAACCAGCACATGCTCCAAGTTGTTGGCTTCTTCACCCACCGAAATCATCTCGATCACGTCGATCGGGAACTGCTTGCACTCGGCCAACGGTTGGGCCAACGACCGCCCCGAAGAAACGTGTTCGGCGGCCTCAGCGATCGCTTCACTCAATACCCGATTCCCGGTGGCATCCTTGGCAATCTTCAGTGAGTTCAGAATCGGAACACCATTGTGTAATAGAGTCCCCAAAACGCGACAAAACCGCGCGATGGCCAAGCTGCGAACAACTTGACCAACTCCATACAGTTTCAGCCGAAAGGCATCGAACCGGCGACGACCCTGGTCATTTGAAAACTGTTTCTGAATGAACCCGTATAAAACTGGAATTACGATCAGCAGCACCCAACCCCGATGTTGCAACTGATAGCTGACCGCCAGCAGCGCGGTCGTTGCCCACGGCAGCGTGCCTTCTTCTCGCATCCGATCGAACAGCGGTTCGAACTTCGGTACGAAGAAGATCAACATCAGAACCAGGATAATAGTCCCGACAACAACCAGGAACGCGGGGTAAGCCATCGCCCCGAAGACGCGCCCCTTCAGTTCTTCCTGATGTTCCGTAAAGTCGGCGATTCGTTGCAGCGTGTCTTCCAGGAAGCTACCTTCTTCACCTGCCCGAACCATACTGATTGTGAGCTCGGTAAACACCGTCGGATGTTGTCGCAGTGTTTCGGCCAGTCGAGTCCCGTCGGCCACCTGATCGCGAACCTCTTGCAGCACCATCTTCAACGTGACGTGACGAGTCTGTCGCTCGAGTAGTTCCAGTGATCGCAACAAGGGGACACCCGCGCGCAGCAGGTCAGCCAACTGTGAATAGAACTGGCAGAGCAGCCTGGCTGGAACTCGTCGTCGTTTGTTTGCTTGATGTGCCTTAGCGGCGTCGGCCAGCGTCACTGACAGCGGGAAGACACCTCGAGCCCCCAGCGTGCTCAACGCTTCGCGCTCGTTCGCGGCTGTCAGCACCCCATCAACCTGCTTGCCCGTCATCTCGCGAGCGACAAAGCGGTATTCAGGCATAACATGCAGCCGGTGGGTAGGACCAGGGAATCTCCGCCAACGGCGGAGCACAACAAATCAGGATAGCTTCGCCGCTCGCCCCTGTCAGGCCTGTCCCAAACTGAATTCAATCTGAACCTGCGATTATTCCGCGGACATCGCGGCGAGCCGTTATAGCTTGTCAATCATCCCCTGCGCAATTTGCTTGCGTTCTTCCGTCGTGGCGGCCATATCGAGCCGTTTGAAGTCCATAGCCAGCGCATCGCCCTTGGCGGCGTCCACTTTTTTCAGGGACTCGATGCTCTCCTGCATCCCCATCAGCGCGCTGCCCCCCTGGCCATATTGAACGACTTCCTTCAGACGAGTCTTGAGCTCTTCAAATGACTTGAGATTGGTTGGTTCGGGCTGTTTGACGGGTGTGCTTCCACACCCTACCAGTGTCAGGACCACGACGACCGCCAACGGTTTTTGCCACGTCAACATAGTTCCTCACTTGGAATGATTGCTACTGATTTTAAGACTAAACGACGGACTAATAGTACCTCAAATCGCCAATCGCGAACCGAGGCACCGAAAAGTCGCCCGAACAAGCAGGCCCAGTGCTAGAAATCACCAGTGACGGCCCCATCGTTGATGGACCCGATCCGTTGCCAAGTCGTGTTGTCGACTGAGTCGGCAATAAACCGCACCGCGCCATCTCCCATCAGCGCATGAACGCCGCCGGTGTGGCGACTGCGAGCAGTCCACACTCCGCGACTGTCATACCACGAACACGCCGTACATTCGTGACACTCGGGATTCACCGAATTCGGACCGTTCAACGTGTTGAACAGTGTCTGCCCCGGCATTCCATTGATCCATTCCTGATGGGTTGAATTCAAGTTGTTGCCTTTGTTCGCCAAACAACTGACTCCGTATGCATTGAGCAGCGCCACAGACGCAAACGTGTTGGGCATTCCACCGGGAAAGTCTGTGCCCCGCACCAGATTTCCCATGGCATAAGTCCCATTGCCGGTTCCCAGGATCCCCTCTGAAGCCGCAATTGTGTTCGATAGCCCATCGGTCACAGCGCTGACATTCAGGTTATTCCGCATGTTGAACATTCCAATCTGATCCCCCGTGGCGATCTGGGTTCCTGGCGGACCGCCCACCCCGGCACCAGGAATCGGCGACATCATGATCAGCGACGCGCCGCCACAGAATGAATAGTTATTGCCAGGGATTAAATTCGTCGACGAATCGGACGGACAGCGAAACACCGTCAGACGCGTGTTTTTCACAGTCGCATTCACGCCCGAAACAAACGACTGGTTGAAGTTGATTTGGTTAAACAGAGGCGCTTGATCGAGATAAGGCAACATCATCGCCTGAGGGCTGAATCCCTGGTATCCGGTCCCGGAACCCGTCGATTCAAAGCATGCCCGCGGAAAGACACGATACGTGTCGTGGTTGTTGTACATCGCCAGTCCCATTTGCTTGAGATTGTTCTTGCATTGCGACCGGCGGGCGGCCTCGCGCGCTTGTTGAACAGCGGGTAACAACAACGCAATCAGCACGGCAATGATCGCGATGACAACCAGCAATTCAATCAGGGTAAACCCTCGACTCCGCCAACGACGCCGACCTGATAAGGTCTCGAAATGAAGTCCCATAACCGCTCTCCCTTTTCGCAAACGCTCAGAATAAATGACAAAAGAAATGCCGGCGTCCTGATCAAAAAAGAATCGCTCAGTCAGCCGCCTTAAGATGGGTTTGGGCTATTGTGTCATGTCCGTGAGACTTTTGAAGTCTAAAACGCCGCTAAACAACCTAATTTCGGACGCAATCCGTGTGGAAGTCGCGAAAAGAGACTGCACCTCTAAGAATGACCAGTCAGTCATAAAATGCCATAGTCAGTTCGCGAGATGAAGTGAATCCTTTATCAAGCCAATATTGTTGAGACTGGCCAGTGATGAGAACGCGCGACCATGTCACTCGATCATTGATAGCGCCTAACGCAATCCAAGAAAGCGCGTCAAACAACGGTGACGACATTTTGCATTTGTGAGAAGTCGTGAGATTCGTGGTCAATTCCTCTTAGAATTGAGGTTCTGTTGGGCATGATTTGCAGGGAGTCGCAGCTCGGACAGTGAAGGTCTGTTTTTCCCATCCGCTCTCCGTTCAACTCCCTACTCCACACTGCTATCATTATTTCTCGATGCGTTGGCAATTGGAGTTCTAGCGACGGGAGCGGGCGGATGGTGTTTCGAATTTGGGCCGCAGGAGCCCTGGTTTCTTTTTGCCTGATCAGTTCTGAGCCGGCTTATTCCCAGACTTCCTCGCCGCTTCCCACTGCAGCCCATCCGCGAGTTCCCGGCTTTGAACGGTTTTATGCAGCAGAACCTGACCCCGATGACGAAGACGCCCCAAAACTCGATCCAGTGACAGGGGGCCGACTGCTGCTCGGTGAACTGAACTGCACGTCCTGCCATGCGGCGTCGGCCGAACTAAAGACTGTTGTCAGCAACAAACGAGCTCCCATTCTGGACGATATTGGCACCCGAGTCCGGGTCGAATGGCTACGCGAGTTCATCGGCAAACCGCACTCAACCAAACCCGGCACGACGATGCCCGATGTGATTGCCACATTGCCGGAGGCAGACCGTGCCGCCGCAGTTGAGGCCTTGGTTCATTTCCTGGCATCGACAGGAGCCGTGACCGATGCTCACCCCGATAAGAATTCGGCAAAAAAAGGGGAAGCTGCCTTTCAGAAATCCGGGTGTGTTGCCTGCCATCAATCGCTGGACGGCAAGCTGGCAGATCTGATGACATCAGTCGCCTTGCCCGACGTCGGCAAGAAGTACTCGGTCCCCAGCTTGATGGCATTTCTTAAGGATCCGCTCAAGTCACGTCCCTCAGGCCGGATGCCGGCCTTGGGCCTGAAGGATGAAGAATATCGCGACATCGCACAATACTTCGTGAAGGATGTCGAACTGATACCGAGCGTCAAGTATGCCGTGTTCGAGGGAACCTGGAGCGACGTTCCCGATTTCGGAACCCTCACGCCGAAATCAACGGGCCAGTGCGCGGGTTTCGATTTGACAGTGGCTGGCCGCGAGAACAATTTCGGTATTCGCTTCACGACGTTTGTGAAGATCACGAAGCCTGGACAGTACCAGTTCCATCTGGCCTCCGACGATGGCAGCCGCCTGACGATGAATGGCGAAGTCGTCGTGGACAACGGCGGCGTGCATCCGCATTCGTCGAAGTCCGGCAAGAAGATTCTGGATGTGGGCTTTCATGAAATGATTGTCGACTATTTCCAGGGGGGTGGCGAATGGACACTGGATGTCGAGATCTCGGGCGGCGGACTGAAGCAGCAGACTGTGGCCAGCTTCATTTCTATCGAGCCGAAAGATCCCGAACCAACCACCAAGATGTCTGGATTCTCGGTGAATCAATTGCTCGCCGATCAGGGGAAGGTTCTCTTCAGTTCACTCGGCTGTGCTGCCTGCCATCAGATGATGCAGGGGGACAAGCAACTTGTTTCTGAACTGAAGGCGAAGCCGTTTGCCGAATTGAACGGTGCCAGCGGATGCCTTGCCGAGACAGCAACTGGCAAGGCACCGCGCTTTGGTCTCAGCGCCAAACAACGTGCCGCCCTGGTCGCGGTGCTGAAATCAAATACCGAAGAAACCGCTGCCGAGAAAATCCATCGGACACTGGCTTCACTCAACTGTTACGCCTGCCACAAACGCGGCCAACTGGGCGGTGTCGAGAAAGCTCGCGATCCCTATTTTGAATCACTGCAGAAGGAAATGGGCGACGAAGGCCGCTTGCCACCGATCATCACCGGCGTGGGCGACAAGTTGCGCCCGGAATGGTTGAAGCATGTGTTATTGAACGGGGCCGACGACCGCAAGAATTATATGGTCGTCAAGATGCCGAAATTCGGCGGTAATAATGTCGGCCCGATGGTCGAAGCGTTTGCCGCAGTCGACTTGAAGCTGGAACCATTGCCGACTGTCGAATTTCCGGAGCCCGAGTATCGCGTTAAGGCGGCCGGTCGTCACTTGGTCGGTGGTCAGGCCCTGTCATGTATCAAGTGTCACGATTTCGGCCCCCATCCATCGACCGGCGTCCGAGCGATCAATCTGACAACGATGAACAAACGTCTGCGCCCCGAATGGATGGATCGCTATCTGCGGGATCCACAACTCTTTCGACCCGGGACACGCATGCCCGCCCCCTGGCCGTTTGGAATGGCGACGATTCGCGATGTGCTGAATGCGAACGTCGATCAGCAGATCGCCGCAGTCCGCCTGTATCTCTCCGACGGTGACAAAGCTGCGGTCCCGGTTGGACTGGTCCGTGAGCCGATGGAATTGAAGCCGCTCGACGAACCGATCCTGTATCGCAATTTCATCGAAGGGGGCGGATCCCGAGCGATCGGTGTGGGCTTCCCTGACAAAGTGAATCTTGCCTGGGATGCGAACGACATGCGACTGGCCCTCATCTGGCACGGTGCATTCATTGATGCGTCGCGTCACTGGACGGGCCGTGGTGTCGGCTTTGAAGCTCCGCTGGGAGATCACCTGATTGCTCTCCCATCGAATGCTCCGCTGGCCAAGCTGGCTTCGCCGAATGATGCCTGGCCGACGGGGATGGCCCGCGAAAACGGCTACCGGTTTCTGGGCTATAAGCTGGATGCCAAACAGCGACCTTTGTTCCGCTATTCGTACGCCGGGCTGACGGTCGAAGATGAATCAGTGCCACTGCCGAAGGCGGGCGAGCCCTTCGCCGGACTCGATCGGACCATCAAGCTGACTGGAGCCACCGTCGATTCGCTGTACTATCGCGCTGCTGCCGCCGGCAAGATTGAGAAACTCGCCAACGACGAGTACCGCATTGACGGCTTCTGGACGATGAAGCTGTCCGGAGGTGAACCACCGATCCTGCGTCAGGTAGGGGGACAGTCGGAACTACTTGTGCCAGTGAAACTGACGAATGGATCAGCGACGATCAAACAATCGTACGTCTGGTGATAACCGTCGCATTCCACAATCGGTCAAACATTCATCGCTAAGTTATTTGCAGAGGACTCCAGATGCGTTGCCTGACTTTGGCGTTGGCACTTGTCGCGACATTGACACTGTCGCCTGCCGTTCACGCGGCTGATAAAGCTCCTGTTGAAAACGACTTCTACCGACTGATTCCGTTCGAAATCCCCAAAGACATCATGTTGGAGGCGGGAGGCATTGAACTGCTGCCGGACGGCAAGCTGGCGATTTCGACTCGTCGTGGCGAGATCTGGCTGGTCGACAAGCCATTTGCGGATCCCCCGAAGGACGAAAAGTGGACTCGGTTCGCGCATGGACTGCACGAAGTTCTTGGAATCGCACAACGAGACGGCTGGATCTACGCTACTCAGCGCGGAGAAGTGTCGCGACTCAAGGATACCAATGGCGATGGCAAAGCGGACTTGTACGAGACCGTCAACGATGACTGGCACATCGGTGGTGACTATCACGAGTACGCCTTCGGATCGAAGTTCGATCGTGATGGAAACATCTGGGTCGTCCTGTGCCTGACCGGATCATTCAGCAGCGACCACAAGTATCGCGGCTGGTGCCTGCGGATTACTCCCGATGGCAAAGCGATCCCAACCTGCAGCGGCATTCGCTCGCCGGGGGGGATCGGCATGAATACCGATGGCGATATGTTCTACACAGATAATCAAGGTCCGTGGAATGGCACGTGCGAACTGAAGCAACTCATCCCCGGCAAGTTCATGGGACACCCCGGAGGTTTCAAGTGGTACGACCTGCCCGAAGTCAAAGCGGCAATCGGGCCGAAGCCGAAAGAACCCGAAAGCGGCAGCCGGTTCATGACCGAAGCCGAAAAGATTCCCGAGTATGAGCCACCGATCATCATGTTCCCCTATTCGAAAATGGGGAAATCAGCCAGCGGTGTCGCCTGCGATACAACCGGTGGTAAGTTCGGCCCGTTCGAGAAGCAGATGTTCGTCGGCGATCAGAGCGACAGCACCGTGATGCGCTGCTTCCTCGAAAAAGTCGATGGCCACTTCCAAGGTGCCTGCTTCCGCTTCCGAGAAAACTTCGGCTCCGGAACCCTGGCAATGGAAATGACGCCGGATGGTTCGATGTTTGTCGGCGGCACCAATCGCGGTTGGGGATCGCGCGGACCGAAGCCGGGAGCCCTGGAACGCATGGTCTGGACCGGCAAAGTGCCGTTTGAAATCCATGAGATGCGTGCGAAACCTGACGGCTTCGAACTGACGTTCACTCAGCCAGTTGACCCAGCCACGGCGGGCGATTTAAAGAGCTACGCGATGACCAGCTACACATACATCTTCCAGTCGGCCTATGGCAGCCCTGAAGTCGATCAAGGCTCTCCCAAGATCACCGCAGCGACGGTAGCTGCCGACAAACTGAGCGTGCGTCTAACCGTCGAGGGCCTGAAAGCGGGCAATATTCACGAGCTGGTTTCAAACGGCGTGAAGTCAACCGAGGGATTGCCGCTGCTCCATAAAGAAGCGTTCTACACGCTGAATCGAATCCCGAAGTAGAACCCGCATTCCGTCATTCCCGCGCAGGCGGGAATCCAGTCAGTCCGCAACGAAATATTACCAGCGTTCGTCATGGGGCAGGATACATAGTCTCGCATCGATACCGTTTCACAACTCGCTGGATTCCCGCCTGCGCGGGAATGACGAGACGAGCAATCGAAGCCATCTGCCGCACTATTTCCGCTTGGGTGCCGGCTTCGCTCGGTGCGTTCGGATCGCTGTCAGAGCCTTCATGAAGTCCTCCGGCAACGGTGCTTCGAATTCCAGACGCTTCCCCGTCACCGGGTGATCGAAGCAAAGCCGGAATGCATGGAGAGCCTGACGTTGAATCAGGATCTCGTCCTCTTCGTCCGGCAAGTTCTCGATCAAATCCGACATCCACAATGCCGCATGGCCTTCATACAGTCGGTCTGCAACGACCGGATGCCCAAGGTGGTGCAGATGCACACGTAGCTGATGCGTGCGGCCGGTCTGTGGACAGAGTCGCATGAACGAAAAGCCGTTGTGTCGCTCCAACGTTTCATAGAAGGTCGCCGCAAATCGAGAGTTGCCGCTTTCCGGGCAGACCATCATTCGTTCGCGGTTTCGCTGGCTGACTCGAACATGCGTCTCGATAAAGTCTCGATCGAACGAGACTTCGCCCCAGACGATCGCCCGATACTCCTTGTCGACTGTCCGTTGTTCAAACTGGCTGCTCAGGTGAGCATGGACAGTGTTATCCTTCGCCACGACCAGAACACCACTGGTGTCGCGGTCGAGCCGATGCACGATCCCGGCACGGTGCTTTCCAGCGACATCGCTCAGCTTGTCGAAGTGAAACTGCAGGGCCCCAGCCAGCGTCCCCAGGTAGTTTCCACGGCCTGGGTGAACAATCATGTTCGCCGCTTTATTGATGACGATCAGCGAATCGTCGTCATACAGGATATTCAGCGGAATATCTTCGGGGGGCAGCGTCCGGTCAGGGATTTCGGGAAGACGGAATTCGACACAGTCATTCACTCGCAATCGACGCGCGATCTTGACCGGCAGTCCATTCACGATGACCCCTTTCGCATCAATCACGCGCTGAAATGCAGCGCGACTGAAGTTGGGGTGCAGGCGCGTCAGATAGTGATCGATTCGCCAACCATGAGCCCGCGCCTCGACGACGACTTTCAGCGGTCCGTCCGAGACTTCAGGCGTTTCGGCGGGTTCGTCAGGTTCAATCTCAGGAACTTCATCGGTCATTGCAGGAGCAGTATCAAAAACGGAAGCCCGGCATGTCGGATGCCGGGCTGTGGAACCAACGTCATCGGCACCAGGCCGATGCTATTCTTTCTTATCAGCCGGTTTGTCAGTCTTCGGCTCGACTTCTTTTTCAGTAGCTGGCTTTTCTTCAGCCTTCGGCTTCTCTTCCACCTTGGGCTGTTCTTCCTTGGCGGCAGGAGCGTCAGGCTTGGCCGCTGATTTTTCGCCTTCGGCGGCTGGCTTGGCTTCTTCGGTCTTTGCCTTGTCGTCCTGACCTTCAGCCGGTTTCTCTGAATTCGGCTTCAGGTTGAATTCGCTCTTGGCAGGCGGAAGCATTGAATCGAAGTCGTCCTTAAATCCGCCGTCCTTTGGTCGAACGTCTGCGGGCTTGGGATTCTGCTTGCTGAACCAGGCATAGAAATCCTTGACGCCACCTGTCTTCAAAGCCGCAATTCGCTGCTCCGCAATCGGCCGATAGGTCGTATCGGGAACATCGTTCAACAGACGCTGGTAGGCTTCACTCGCCTTGGTGGTATCGCCATCGCTGGTCGCTTCCAGAGCCAACGCCAAACCCCACAGGGCTCGCTCGTGAATTGCCTGATCAGCTTTGGTGCTGTTGAGTTCCTGAAAACCGTTGATCGCCTTCTTCAGGTCGCCGGACCCCAATTCGCGATCGCTGAACATCTGCTCCAGACCGGTCTTCAAATACAGTTCTGATTCCAGCAACTGAGCCCAGCGACCAGGAATCGTTCCTGAATACTTTTCGCGGATATCGCTGTACTGAGCGACAGTCTCGGCATTTTCGAGCAAGGTCCAGGCGGCGACCGCCGAAGAACTCGATTGCCGCATCCACCATGTCACCGCCGCAGCGATTAACAGGACGGCACAAACGACAGCCACAATCGTGGTCGTGTTGTCTTCCAATCGCTTACCGGCGGCCGGAACGGCTTCGCCAAGTTGGTTGGTTTCAAGGGTGTGACGTTCTTCGCTCTTCATGCTGGCAAACATCCGTGATATGGACCGGTCCCCGCATGAAAGCCGCTCAGCATGCGGAAAACGCGAGTATAGAAGTGATTCACGCGACCGTCAAGTTTCTCAAAGGTCTCTCGTCACAAATAGTTACGCGCCGTTGCCACTATTGCTGACCGCCATTTTGAGTCCGTATGAGGGGCGAATGAATTGACCACGAATCAGGCAAATCTCCACGAATCACGACTTACGACTCCTGACTCGACGCGATTGAGCGGATGATTTCGCCGTGGAGTGCGAAGCAATCACTTGCTGGCGGCGGCTTTGGCGACATCGACTGGTTTGCTGCTGAGCTGATCCCGGGCGACCGTTGAGCCGTACTTGGCGGCCATCTGCCAGTGGAGTTTGGCAACTCCGATCTTGCCCGCCTTCTCGGCTTGTCGCGCCAGGCGTTCGAAATTGGCCGCCTTATCGATTGCGGTCGCGGTCTCACGTGGAGCACCTTCCTGCTCGGAGGATGTGCGACGAACACCCATTCCCGGCTGAAGGGGCGAGTCAGGGACCGAGTTCAAAATGGCTTCGTCCATCGCCTGCAGATCGATGATATAGACACTTGCCGAAATGGAACCGCCGGATAAACCGTAACCGCGAGTGGTTCCCGACGGAAAAGGCCCGTAGTTCTGTCGGAACGACTCGGCTGAATTGACTCCGCCGAGGAACACGCGGCCACGATCAGGAACAGAGACTGTCGTCCCAACGCTGGTCGTTCGAACAACTGGTTGCTGAACAGTGATTTGAGCCTGTAGCGAAGCCGCGTTCAGCAACAAGCATGTCAGCGCAAGCGACCGCATCTTCGGATCCCCAAGAATTGAACGAGGCAATCATGGTATGCGGAAGTGGAGCGAAAAGCTAAGATTTTCTGAGCGGGTTGAGAACCACCCAACAACAATCTCGCCGCCTGCAAAAAACAAACCCGCCCAGCAATAAAACTGGTCGGGCTTGGACGTTTTCAAGCATAGAAAGCGACTAACGGCTGGTCGCTACCAAGTGCCGCAGCATGCCCCATACGGCGAGTACGAGTTGTAGCCGTAGGACGAGTAGTAGGGAGTTGAGTAACTCGCATACCCGTACGACGGATATCCGCCGCCGTAATATCCGGTGTTGTAGGCTGAGTACCCCGAGTACCCATAATTGGCGTAGTTGCTGTACACGGCAGGCTGGTAGTAGCTGGTCGTGTAAACGGGGTTCGAATAGACCACGGGACGATAGGCCGAGTAGTAGCCGGTCGAATACGGCCATCCCACACCATAACCGTAGTTGCTGTAACTGGTATAGTACGGAGTCGCGTACCCGTAGCCACGATAGCCGCCATAACCGTATCCGCCATAGCCCAGACCACCGCCGTAGAAGGCCGTGCGGTAGTACGGACGATAGATCCAAGGTCGGCCATAGTAATAGCCACCGCCCCATCCACCACCGCGGTACCCCCACCCACCGCCCCAACGGTGGAAACCAACCGCAGTCGGTGCTAACGCTTGCACTAATCCGGGCTGCTGCAGCGGGCTGGCGCTGGCTTCTTTACTCGCCAGACCCAACGCGATTAAGCAAAGTGCCGGAACGCTCCAGCTCACCAATCGTTTGACGTTCATTTTTACCCCCTCGGCGAAAATCACGCAAAATCGCGGCGACCGTCCTTGCCCGCATAATCGGCACTTCCTGCCGATTTCTATCCTAGGCCTACGAAAACGGTTTGGTCAAGCTGGGGGGAACCTGAAGTTCTGACAAGATTTCTGGAATTTGGGGGTTCCGCCGATCCTGAGGCAGAGTGCGAGATTCCGAAATCCGCACCCTCGCCAGCACTGTAAGAGGCATCCCCCGCCTTTGACTTGGCCGGTCGCAGGCCTAGAATGCTGCCCAAGTCGCACGGATGCGGGTTGGATTCCCCAAATTTGAACCGCAGGAGCGACAGTATGACCCCTCGAATTTTGACGGCGCTTCCCGTTTATAACGAAGAGCGACATCTGCACGATGTCTTGGCCGAGGTCAAGAAATATTCGCAGGACATTTTGGTCGTCGACGACGGGTCGTCGGATCGCACGCCCGAATTAATGGCTGCCGAACGCAAAGTGTTCATGGTCCGCCATGAACACAATCAAGGTTATGGTGCTGCTCTGCGGACTGCATTCCAATACGCACTGGACGGACAATACGACGTCCTGGTGACAATCGATTGCGATGGACAACATGAACCCCGCTTAATTCCGGAACTGGCAGCGGCGATCTATGCGACGGAAGAATGTCCGATCGATATTGTCTCGGGCAGCCGCTACCTAACGCAGTTCCCGGGTGACAGCCTGCCCCCTGTCGATCGTCGCCGCATTAACATGCAGGTGACGGAGCTCTTGAAGAATCGATTCGGCCTGCAACTGACTGATTCATTCTGTGGCTTCAAAGCTTATCGAGTCGACTCGCTGGCACAATTCCGAATTACGGAACTCGGCTATGCGATGCCGTTGCAACTGTGGGTACAAGCCGCGGCACTCGACATGAAGATTGTCGAATTCCCTGTCCCACTCATCTATCTCGAAGAAGAGAGATCATTCGGTGGAGCGCTTGATCAAGCTGCCCGGCGACTGGCCTACTATCACGAAGTGATCGACCGTGAGGTTGCTTCACTCCATCTGCCAAATCAACCTCAGGCTGAAGGGAACGACTGCAAGAGCGAAGCGGCCGATTGTCGCCCCGCAACCTGCGGATCGTCGAATCCGTAAGATGGCATGCCAGTTGATGAATCCCCCTTTGTGCCCTGAGATGCGCTCGTCTGCGAGTCCCCCTTCGCTCGTCGTTCCACGACAGCACGAGTCCGTGCTGGTCGTGCCGTGCGCCGACGACTTGCCTGACCTCATCCTGGCCAATTCACAAAGACTTTCTTCAACCGACAGTACTGTCGACGGAACCTCGTTCCAGCAACTCCGTGATGAAGCCCGCGAGGCCGTCATCGCGGAAGCAGTGGGCTATACGTCGTCCTTAATTAATGACGACATCACAGTCGATCGACAGTCACCACTGGTCGTTACCGGACATCAACCCGAACTCTTCCACATTGGTGTGTGGGCGAAGAACTTCGCGGCCGCAGGGTTGTCGCGACAGACTCGCGGCCTGGCACTCAATCTGATCGTCGACAACGACACGCTCGGCAGTACTCGGATTCGAGTCCCGGTTTCTAAGGGGGCTATGCCATCTCTCGAATCGATCCCGTTCGACGCAGCGCAGCTCGAGCAACCTTGGGAAGAAGCGGCGATTGCAGATCGGGCTTATTTTGAGGCATTTGGCGAACAGGTCCGATCCAGTATCCGGCAGAACTGGAACTATGAACCACTCATTGCATCGGGTTGGCCGGCCGCGATTCGACAATCGCGCACGACCAGTCGCCTGAGCGATTGTCTGGTCGCAGCTCGCGTGGCGGTTGAGCGTGCGCATGGACTACAAAACCTGGAACTGCCGATGTCGCGCGTTTGCTCGACGCGACCGTTTGGCGTGTTCGCGGCATCGGTGCTCAGGCATTTGCCGCGATTTCACGCGATCTACAATGAAGCTGTTCGCGACTATCGGCAACTTCATCATCTGCGGAGCACAACGCATCCCGTCCCGGAATTGATCGCCGACGGCGGCTGGTTGGAAGCACCGTTCTGGGTCTGGCGAGCAGGGGGCAAGCGACGTGAACGTCCGGTCGCTCGGCAAGTCGGCTCCGAAATCCACTTGCGGGATAGCACGGGAGTCTTTGCGCGACTCCCACTAACAGGCAACTCAGCCGCCGACATCATTTCAGGGCTTGGATCACAGGGGATCCGGTTCCGAACGCGAGCTCTCACGACGACCATGTTCGCGCGGTTGTTCCTGGCAGACCTGTTCATCCACGGCATCGGTGGAGCCAAGTACGATGCGATGACCGACCAGATCTGTCAGCGTTTTTTCGGAATCCAAGCTCCCCCATTCGCGACAGTCACTGCGACTGCGTTCTTGCCTCTCGGGACAGAGTTCCCGCACGCCGACTACGATCTCCGTGGTATCCAGCAACGCCTGCGGGATACGCGTTACAACCCAGATCGACTGCTGGACGCCGCCAAAGAAAGTCGTGTTGGCAGCTTGATCGCTGATAAAAATCGAATCATCAATGAGTTGAAATCGCGTCGGCCGACAAAGTCTGAACATCGGCAACTGACCGACTTGAATGAATTGATGAGTGCAGAGCTGACGAATGTGGTCACAGAATTGCAGTCTGAACGAGATCAGGTTCGCTACCAACTTAAGGCGAATTCGGTACTGCGAGACCGCGAGTTTTCGTGGGGACTCTACCCCGAAGAAACGCTGATTCGCTTTTTCAGCCGCGAGTTTCTGCCAGAGATACCTTTGTAGTTCGCCCGCGCCATTCCGCAGCATCAAACCTCTGCAGCATGCCCCCGCTTAGAGCACTTTCGTGCCACCCAAACCTTCTTCAGATGGTACACAACACAAAAGCCGTCATCGACTGCTTGGCCCCGAATTCTTTCTCGGCGTATTTTAACCGCAGTTCAGATGTCTGAATGGCGTCCGCAATCAGGCCTTTCGCTGACTGCCAGCTTGCCCGAGATCCAAGAAGGCTGAGTCGTGTCGCATTCACGTCGGCCTTTTGGTCGGGAAACCTCGCTAATTCGAGCACCACCAACTCGCGTTGCTTTGAGACCATGATCACCTCGGCGTATTCTTGCTCGCTGGCGAGTTGTATTTCTTCATCAAACAACCGCTGATGCTCACCGAGGAGTTTATCTCGATCACTGGTCTGCCGCTGCTTTCCAGAGTTCGCACGGCCAGGTTCCTGCGCCGTGGCTACAAGCAGCGACGTCATACAAATCGCAACCGCAGCTGCGATCCTCGACCAGAACTGCCTGCGGATGAAGGAATTGTTGGGAACACGGAATTGGCAGAGGGAGTGCCGTTGAGACAAGAAAGGCTCCGACAAGTGAGACCTATTCATACTCTGATCACAAAACAATATGGCAACCTGATCATTCCAAATCTATTGCCAGTGCATCGCCGTGACGGGGCATGTGCCGAATGGGAAATTTGGTTGGCTACCTGAATTCGATGCGAGAAGACGCACAGTTGCTGCTGTCTGATGTCGCTCCCCATGCCAGGCGAGTTAAAACCCTATCCATGACACTCTGAGGTAATGTGCATACCAAGCGTGGAGTGCGTTGACTTCATCTGCCGCACCGTTATTCTAGTGTTTGTTTTTGAACCGTTTCATACTGCGACCGGATTCATCGCAAGTTGAGAACAACCCTGGGGTTCTGATTTTGTCTGCACCGGCCAGTTCTGTCAGACCACCATTTTGCCTGCTTGATGCAATTTGCTCCGTAATCTGAATGAGGCAGCGAACAGCCCCAGTATTCGATTTTCGTATCGTCGATTGCAGCCGATTTAACAACTGAATGTGTATGCCCCGAGGGGCTGTGTCTAGTGTTTATATAATTCACTGACAATTTGTGCGCAGGAATATGGCGACTCGCTGGTATTGGCGTGTGAGTGAATTGGAGATGGGACCAGTTTCGTTTTTGGAACTGACGACCATGGTTCGAGAGCATCTCTTAAATGAAGATGATCTTGTCCGGCCGGAATATTCCAAGGACTGGCAGGCAACAGACTCTGTTGTCGGTCTCTACTACATGGCCTCGCGAATTCCGGTTGCGCGACCTCCAGCAGTTCGTACAGAGGTTGTTCAAGAACTTGCGGTCGAAGGTGGTGGTGACGATTTAATTGACCTGATCGAGTTGGCCGAAGAATGGGTGGCACCGGCGGATTCAAATCGAATACCATCTGACGGCCTGTCCAGACGAATTGACTTGGGAGCAAATATCGGTGTAGCGGCCAGTTCCAAATATCCAACCATCACTCCTTGGGAAGCGATTGTCGCATCCACAGTTTCTACAAGCAAAACATTCGTTCGCCGGAGTTGGTTCTTCTCGGTATTGGCCAACCGGAAATTTCTCGTAGCCGTTTTCGGGACAGTCACCCTGCTGGGTGGTTGGTCGTTTTCTGTGAATCATCGTTCAGCAGACAATCAACGATACCTCGCGCTCAGTGAGATTCTAAATGAGATTCGCCAGCAACGACGCCAGTCCCCCTCCGATTTTCGCGTCACGCGTTTTAAGATCGAAGCGATCATTCGCGACTACCCCGAGCAGATTAGCAGAGAAGGGGCAAGCCGCAATGACGTCATCAAGCAGAACCTCCTATTTGCGTCGCGCGACTTTCTGCCTGCGATGATGAAGACAGATTTATCGCATCAATCGTCGGCGGAGCAACATCTTACAGTGAGCTTGGATGAGGTAGGACGCGCTCTGGGAATTCAGCAGCCCTAAGTTGGATCAGCTTTTCATCCGATAGCGGATCGGCCCGACCATGGAGAAACGAACAAATAATCGGACGTCGGCAACCACTGCCGTACGTGGTGCCTTTACCATGATTGAGTTGATTGTCGTTCTGGCGGTCATCGCACTTTTGGCTGCGTTACTGTTGCCTGCCGTCCAGCAATCGCGGGAATCGGCGCGGCGGATTCAATGTGTGAATAATCTTCGCCAACTCGGGCTGGCGTTGCACGCGCATGGAACTCAATTCGGGCGGTTACCTGCATTAGGTTACATGGGGTTGGATTCGAGCGGTTCTGTGGCACCGTATTTCGGGTGGACGGTAGTGATACTTCCGCATTTGGAGCAAGGAAACCGCTACCAGAAGTGGAATTTGTCTAAGCCGCTCAGTGACCCCAATAATCAAACGATTGCACTGACAACGTTGCCAGTTTTTGTTTGCCCATCCGACACTTCGACAACTGGCAAGGGTGATTTGAGTTACGTTGCGAATGCAGGCTTGGGATGGACGATCGCGTTCAATGGAGCTAACGATTGTCCAATCGGTTTTCCACTTCTGAATCCGCTTGATCTGAATGGCAATGGTATTCGATGTCCGACAAGTTCCGGAACCGACGGTTTTCCTTCGGATCAGGATCTGCTCGCAATGACGGGCGTTTTCTTCTTGGAAAGCACAGGTGTTCCAGGGGTCTCGCGGCATCACACGCTAGACACAATTACCGACGGATTGAGTAACACTGTACTTTTGTCCGAGAATATACGGGCCGGTGCAGACCCGCTAAACCCTCTCAGTTCCTGGGCGACGCCAGACCCATTGCGCACTGGCTTCTTTCTGACGAGTGATATCTGTCGCGGAGGAAGTTGCTCGGCAGCCAACACATCAGAAGCCGTAGCAAACGGACTAAGTGGGGGGATCAACACGGGATTGGCCCGCGCTGAAGGCGAGGCCCCCTGGCCATCATCCAAGCATCAGGGTGGGGTCAACGTCTGCCTTGCAGATGGCAGCGTCCGGTTCCTCTCAGAGCGCGTCGCGTCGATTGTCTATTATGCAATGGTGACATCACGTGGATCAGATATTCGGGGAGCATTGGCAGATGACCCGGGTGCTCAAGGTGATCACTAAGAGCGTTGTGTTGTCGACTTGAATTGTTTTGTTTTCGAATTGAAAGGTTGTTCTCAAGAGATGACTAGACCTATACCAATTCTTGGATTAGCAATCCTAATCGGTAGTGCCGTTTCGACAGCATGGTGGTGGAATTCACCGTCGCGATTTCCCATCCCGATGGGGCTGTCGACCGCACCCGTCAATACGATGCGTGCCTTGCCGCCGGACGCTCCTTCCATATCAAGCACTCCGAAAATCAGAGCAGTCCCTATTCCGGGATTGGAGGACCTTGTTGATTGCATGTCACCGACGCTGACGGCAGATCTCAAGCAGATCGTATTTACGATGAATCGCAGCACTCCGACAGGCTTTGATCTCTATCTTGCGACCCGGACGGGCGCCAGCGAACGGTTCGGTGCTCCAGCCTGTATTCAATCCGCTGCTGGGCCAGCAGGCGAACTGGATCCAACGCTATCTCCAAATGGCCTGGAATTGATATTCATACGCCTGGATGGCCCATCGGAACTTTGGTACGCGAATAGACCAGATCTTGAAACCGAATTCGCGGCACCGACAAAATGGGATATCAGCCAGGCGGATGCCAGCGCAAGCTCATTCGGGGAGAAACACCACAGAGCCGTCGCCAACAGGGCAGAGTTGCGACCGTACAGTTCATCGGCCCAGCGGAAACATGCCCAAGCACCGAGCCAAGAAAACGGTACGCATATCAGGCGACCGAAGATAACATACCAGTAAGTCCATCGGCCGTTCAGTTCTACAAATTGTGGCACCACGCGAAACTCCGGGCGACTCCCCGGTCGTTCGCTATACTTGGCGTTCTTGCTCCAGTCTGACTTACACCCTAAAAGCACAGCCGGAACCGCTGCCACCAGACGGACCATTGGCGGGTTCACTCGGTAGAGCTCAAACTCCCCCAATTGCCAGTGGCTAATACCAGACGCTAGGTGGGCAACTTCATTCGCGTTTGGGCTGTGAATGAACGACGCACGCACGACGAGAACTGTATGCAATACGACCATCGCAACACCAAATGCAGATGTCCGTTGCGGTCGAGTCATTGAGTAGTTCCTACTGAGAAGTACAGCCGTCGATTTCTGTAGAGAGCGGAATGTCCCCCTTATGATGCTGCGGGCGGTGGAGCTAACAGAATTACGAAGCCATGATCAGTCTGCAAGCCGTCTGATTGTGTCATTTAGCCGGATCTGTTTCTCGGGGGTGATGTGATAAATATAAATCGAATATCCTGCCATGTGGTCAGGGGTGAATTGCAGAAAGCATCTGTAATCCGGCCCAGTCGGCCCGTGATAGTAATAGCCAAACAGATGATTCACGCTGATGGCGTACCATCCCGCTTTTAATTTTGGCGCGCGACTCCAGTCGCCTCGGTCGTGCAATCGGGGGATCTGTTCGAATTCGATTCCCGCCAGCCTTGGATTCAGATCTCCGAAATACGACAATCGGAGGGGGCGGACATCTGGATGGCAAGCGACAAATCGCCTCAGTTCCAGCAAGTCTTGGCCCCAATCAATATTGGAGTCCAGCAGATGATTGGGACCGCCACGCGGGCCGCCAGCCGCGAGGTTGAAATACGATATTGAGTGGGGATAGACCGATAGGCTGCCAATGATGGTTGACGCAATGCACGCCAAGCAGATGCTCCGTGGGATGACTCGATTGATTTCAACGACCGAGGCTACTTGGCTGATAAAGACGTACAAGAATGGCAGGACCGGCAACACATAGCGAAAGTGCCTGTTGAGTCCGATCTGGCTACTGACCAGTAGGAAAACGAGCAATGGAGGAACCAATAATACGATCTGATCCTTCCATCCTGGCGAACTTTGACGCCTGATGGCCGTGGCCACCGCGGCATACGCAAACAAACATAGCGTCCCCAGGGGAATCTTGACTGCGAACGCATACAGATAATAGTGGTACCATCCGCGAAATTTGTGGGTTCCACCCAGATAAGCCCATTTGCCTCGTTCGAAATCACCCCGCTGGATATCGATTCCTCTGAGATAATTTGCAGGTAACGGAACAGGTATTCCACCGATCCAGTGATCCCGAAACCGATTGCCCGCTTCGAACTCAGTTGTCGCCCCCCGTAGAGACGAACTGATAAAATTGAAACTGTTCAGAGGCTGGAAGCTGCCTTCAAATCCGTAAGCCAAATTGAGTAGATAAATCCCCAACAGCAAAATGCATACGAGTTGCGTGGCACGAGGCTTGGGCTGTTCGCGCCAGGCGGTAAATCTCCAGACCATCCATAGCGCCGGCCATATGAAAAACAGAACAATCCAGGTCGACTTCGACAGTTCGGCCAGCCCCAATCCCAATCCAGACACAATGGCCGCCGTCCAAGTAGGTGCCTTGAGCCACCGCCAAAATGAGTATCCAGCAGCGACGCCGAAAACGGTCGCTCCAAGATCCGGGGTGATCATGGCGCCCCAGGCGAGAATATTCGGACAGAAGCACCAGAGGACGAGTGCAATCAGTCCGGCACAGTCACCATAAAGATCTTTTGACCAGCGATAGCAGATCCAGCCGCCGAATATTGAAACCGGAATCTGTGCCCAACGACCGAGGGTAAAAAGCCAGAACGTCGCTGACCCATTAATCTCGACGAACCGCTCGCCTACCGTAAATTCAGCACGGTCCCAAGGGTCTTCAGAGATCGACGACCAATCTGTCTTGGGGTTCACAATCAAGAGCGGGATTGCCGCGATCATCCGCATCAATGGCGGGTTGACGCGATATAGATCGAAGGTTCCCAATTGCCAGTGGCTCAGCCCTGCCGGAAGGTGGCCAATCTCATCAGAGACAGGGCAATTCGCCGCTGCGATCCACCCGAGAAGCAAACCATGTATTACTAGTACCAGTGCAACAATCAATCCATGGCGCGCCTTAACAGTATTGCCAAAAGCCAAATACTGCGGCAAGTGGCACTCAGACGATTCATGGATCACTTCCATCGCTGGCGAACTGCAACAACCGCCAACAACACAAGAACTGCCAGATTTCCGCCAACTATCAACATCCAGCGGGAGGAGCGCCGTTTCATCTCAGCCTTGGCCCCATCGGAGGGATTCTTATCGCGTCCTTTTGCGCCGGCTTTTTGCGATTCATTAAACCTCTTGACTGTCACTAATTGACCAAGCCGATTGTCGATCACGGCATCGGCATCAGATTGGTCGAATCCTTCCCACCCAAATAATTTATCATCTATCGGCTCGTTCAATTTTTCCCAAGTGAAATTCAGCGTCTGTCGCCAACGGGGCTGTCCAGCGAAACTGATTGTTACTTTTTTGGGAACCCATTCATCGCGAAATCTCTCAACCTCTAAGTCCACAGCCTGCTGAACGGAGCCCCAATTAGTAGAATGGAGGCTGCCATCTGGTTTATAGATCGTCGAAGCAACTTTGGTTACTTCCAGACGCTTTGGCCAGAAGTCTTCAGCTTCACGAAAACAAATCGTCGCCCTATGAACGGGGTTCTTCTCCTCGTCGGCATATAGCCACTTGACCACTGTCTCCCCGTCTGCGCTAATGATTTCGGATACATTCGGCGCGTCCTTTTCGAAGCTTTCTACGAGTTTCGGAAGCTTCGCCGTCTCAAGCCCGAGCACATAGCATCCGCCGAGGACTCGCACGTCAAACATGTGCAGCCAGGCTGGCACCTTACCACCAGGACTTGAGATTACAATCGTAGACGCACCCCGTCCCCGCTCAGTAAGGGCGTCTTGAGTTCTTGCAAATTGGCCACCAAACCGAAACACTTCTCCCTCAGGTGTTCGAGCCGGCTCGTCGCGGTCGAATCGAACCTTCCCGCTATCAAAGTCGAAAGCACAAAACCCCTGGATCTCTCCGATGGATTCCAACACCACATCCTTGGCCCGTTTTTTCTTGGAGCCTTCTTCGTCTTCTCCCTCACCTAACGTCGGGTTTTCTACGACTCCGCGAACCTTGGACTCTCCCAATGCGAGATGTGTGGCAGCATTTCGCGACGAATTGTGGTCCGGCTTGGTGGAAGTGAGCTGTTTAGATGAGGGCATGAGAGACTCCGTCAGAGAATCCCCCCCGCTACAAAACACGACAAATATCGCCACAAATGGGAGATCCAGAGGAGCCCTCAGAAATGCAAATACCCACGAGCCATAAAGTTATGGCTCGTGGGCAGGCAGTCAAGCGGAGAGGGGGGGATTCGAACCCCCGGTGGAGTTTGACCCCCACGCCG